>JAMXLF010000069.1 GCA_024281055.1 Geobacteraceae bacterium | reverse complement strand
TTCCTGACTCTGATTGTTTAGAAATGAAGTCAGAACAGGGAAACTACTGATCCGATTCATTTAAAAAACGATTCAAAATCGTCAGGGCCTATTTTTGCCCTTGACGGACGGGGGCCTTATAAGTGTTATACTTTTGCCTTAGCCTCTCGCGTCTTTTATTAGTTTACTGAGTTGCTCTAAGCCATCAAATGTGCTTGGCACTTTATCATCACTAGGTGCCAATCCGCTAAAGACGAGAGCTTCAAATTTATCAAAGCCACCTTCTACTTCTTTATTATTTTTCTTAAAGTTAACGTAGTCTTCGATGAATTGACATACAGCGTTTCTCAGTTGCAGCTGCATTATTTGCGATCTTGAGTTGGTATAGGAGTGCAAGGCAATTCTGAAATAATATAGCAGTAACAACTCTACTGCTATCAATGGGATTGCAAACATTACATATTGTCTTATGTTGTTTGCTTCCATCTGCTTTAGGATTGACTCAAGGTTAGGAACTACATCTTTTATGATTTCAGATTTATCCCTATTCTGCTTACCTGATAACTTTTTAATAGCAACAATCTGTTCATATAACCGCTTATATTGACTCTGATTCTCGTTGAATCTTGCTACTCTAGATAGCGAAAAAGCGGGTATTACAAAAAGGGCAAGTCCAATTACAACCATTAGGGCAAGTGATTGCCACATTGAAGTATTTTTACTTTTGTAGAATTGCTTGAATGCAGCAGAAAGCCCTAGAAAATTAAATGTCACCTTTTGCTTGGCTAATTCGTCAGCTAAATTGCCAACCTCTACCTTTGACTGCTCTAGACTAGCAAGCTGTGTAGTCATGCCGTCTACTTTTGTTTCTACCTCTGCTAGCTTTGCAGCAACACCAAGCTTTTTATCGTTCATTACTTCGGCATAAATCAACAGTGGCAATTTAGCTGTAAAAAATATCCCCATATATTTTTCTTCGTCTGTTCTATCCTCTGAATAAAAGAAATAGTTGAGGATTTCTATCGCAGCCTTGCCTGTGCCTCTCTCTTCGCGCAATAGAAGCTCCTGTGCTACTTGACCTAAAAAGTTCATCAGCGTGTCTAAATCAGTCTCTAAATTTTCTTTGGTTCTTTCTGCCGTTGTTTTGATAATAGCCTCAACCTGACCGCTTAGGTTGTTGATCGCTATTTGAGCTTTGTCGCCTAACTTTTTTTCAACAAGTTCACTCAGGTATGCACTTATCAATTTTGCTTTTTTCTTATATGGGCCTGTCAGGAACTCAGAGTACTTGGGATCGTCTAAATATTTTTCAAGAACCTTCGTAAAAGTTTTGATTTCATTAGTGTGAGACTTGAAAAAAGTGGACATGCTCTCTCCATTGGGGTCTTAATTTGATTTGTATAATCGTGTAGAAGGCGGGGTTCCCCCCGCAGTCCTCCCACACCACCGTGCGTACGGTTCCGGGAATATAAAGGGACGGGCACTAATATCTCTTTCATGTTCCGCTCTTTTGAATAGTTGTCTGCTCATATCTTGGCGATTCTCGGCACTGCAAATGCCATCTCTGAATTAGGTGCCTGTCCCTGTGCCTGTCCCCAATTCCGCCGGCAAAGCCCGAGGGAATGCCTAGATGAATGTATTATCATCGCTTCTTTATTGATCTGTTGACTTTTCTGTTGGTGCTGGCGCGCCTTTGGTGTCGGGCGCGCCTTTGGTGTCGCGTCTAAACATTGACAAAAAGTGAAATGTGTTGATGTTTAGACGCGACACCTGTTTCCTAAGCTCCATCATTTTTCAAAGAACATCCAGCCTCTCCTAAATTTTTAAGAGATTGATGTAGTGTAATTTGTCTGTACACTGATTCAACTGTCATTTCATCAGACAGAGAATATGGTACGAATATTTTGGCGATCTTATTTTCTGAATATAGGTCTTCAACACTAAATGATTGAGTAAAATACAATTTACCCATATTTCTTTGCTGGTTAAACCAATCTCTAAAGCTAACTTGCCAGTTGTTATTTTCTTTAAGAAGTTTATCTCCGCCTGTTCCAGCCCTCCTATAGGCACCCCAGATGCGCATTAATTCAACGTAGTTCCTAAGGTGAAATTCAGCTCTTGGATCAATTTGCTTTGCTCGTAAAAGTGCATCAATGGCTTTGTCAGCATCCATTGCTTTAATTTCCATCTGTCTGAAAGTGTCATCTGTTAATGCTTTTTGCGAAGCAAATGATAACTCTTTTAATTGCGCAATAATAGTATCTGGTAGGACTTGATTTTCATCTTTTGAAAAGCGAAGTGAAATAAAGCTTTTATAATCAGCTTTTGGTCTTGAAGTTAACGTCTTGCCTGTAGCATAAATCCATATACCGTTTAATAAATCTCTTGCTTTGCTAGAAAGCGAATCGTCAGAGACAGATTTAGATGCATCGTTGACAATTGCGTATTTTCTATTATTATACAAAGGAGGTCTACCGCCGTCTTTGTTGTCTAACTTTGTAGCTTCAATTATATTTTGAGAAACAGGAATATTTGCTTTGAATAGTAAACTATCTTTATCATCTCCTTTTCTTGCTAATTTAATAAATTCATCCAACGCTTTTCCAATATATTGAATATCTATTCCATAAAAAGCCTTGCCAAGCAATGGTGCTATCACTGGCGAAAAATCAGGTAGTTTGTCATTTGCAATAGGTATAAGACGAGCAGATATGTCGATATCGCTAACATCAACCAGCGATAGCTGTCTAGCAATTACGGTATTTGAGAGCTTATGCGTAGTAACTTCATTATTGCTTTTAACTTCAATGAGATCATCTAACAAAACGCGCATCAGCAATGGCTTGCCAGATGCTGAATTCATGGTAACAGTGAGATCTACAATGAACCTACCTGGCTGAGTCTCTGAGAAAAGAAAATCATCAAGTATTAAAGAGCAAAAATTTCCTCGGGTAATGTATTTATCGTATTGCGTTGATGCAAATAAACTTGATTCTTGGCCCAACTTAACAACCTGATCCTTAATTACTTCTTCAGCATATCCAGGTGCGACCCATAGGACAACTAACAAGCATGCTACAGACCGAAAAAAATTCATAACTCCTCCTTAAAATTTAATGTGGGTCCTTCAAGGCTCGCCAGCTTGTCTATACTTGCCCAACGCGTTACTGTTGAATCCCTGCACAACTCCCATTATTCACATAAATTTACATGCTGACGTAACCGCGATATAAGGTCAAATCTTCGATGTTGACATACCCTCAGCCAGGCTTATTTCTTCCGCTCCAGCAGAAAGACAGATCAGCCCCGACGCACATTCCACATTTCTACTATCATCCAACAAATCCCTAAAACCTCTCCGCCACCACCCCCACCACCTTCTCCGCCCCCCAATAGGCGCTGTGCACATCCGGGAAGCTATCCCCGATATCCACGTACACATCCTCCAGCAGCCCTTCGGGATTCCGGTAGAGAAACTCCACCGAAGAGCGACGGGGTCAAGTCTTGAAAAATCACTTTTTAAACTCACCCTTCTTAAATCCGATCTACTGCAGGCTAATGCAACCACACGCTGCCGTGCCGCGACCCCCGCGGGCATCTAATATCTCTCCACCACCACCCCCACCACCTCCTCCGCCCCCCAATAGGCACTGTGCACATCCGGGAAGCTATCGCCGATATCCACGTACACATCCTCCAGTAGCCCTTCGGGATTCCGGTAGAGAAACTCCACCGGATAGGCAATAACATCGTCCTTGTCCCAGAAGTTGAGCCATTTGCTGGTGACCGTGGGATGGGCGCGGATGCCGATGCCTTCGAGGTCGATGGTGCCGTTCTTGGCGCCGTTGTTGTCGATTTTCGCCAGGAGCGAATTGCTGCGGACCATCATGGGGGTGATGGGCGAGCCCATGGTAACGAACAGCCTGACGAACAACCGCTCCTGGGCGGCGTAAGCCTTGACCCTGGCCAAGAGCGCCTGATCAGCCGGATCATCAAGGTGGTCCTGCGACGGACCACCAAAGATGATGTAGAGCAGGTCGTGCATGATGACCGTGCCGGCGCTGTGGGAGATGATCGTGAACTCGAAATGGTTGCTGTCGGGAAGCGGCGGCAGGCTCCGCAGGATGGTGCGCAGCACGTTTCGCCGCACCTCCGCCTTGCCGTCCTCGGAAATGTAGTAGAACATGTCGCAGAAGCCGAGCAGGAAGTTCTTCCGAATGACGTTGTAGACCATGCGCAGGGGGTTGATGGTGGCATCCCAGTGCTTGTCGGCGATCTCATCCTCTTTCTGGTAGAGATACCGCTCAACCGGCGCCAGCAGCCGGTCGTTGGTGGTGATGTCCGGCCCGGGATACCCCCACTCCAGGTCGATGCGGTGAGCTGGCGGCGACTTGCCACGGTCTGCCATCGCATCCTTCAGCAAAGAATGAAACCCGTCGTAATCCTGCTTGTGCCCGCCCGGCACAGGTGCCGGCGTAATCCCGTGAATGTAGATGATCTCTTCCTGGTCAGCCATAAGGTCCTTCGAGTTATGGAGTTTCGGAGTTACAGAGTTTTGGAGTTATAGAGTTATGGAGTTTCAGAGTTTCGGAGTTTCGGAGTTATAGAGTTACGGAGTGAATAACTCCACAACTCCGTAACTCCCCAACTCCCCAACTTTTAAGCTCCCGAACTCTGACACAAATACTTGGAAAATCCTTTTACCATCCTCGACGTTTCTTCCGCAGCTCCATAAAGTAGATCAAACTGCTCCCTTGTTATGTAGCTTTGGTCAAGCGCGACATAGAGCGCAGCTTGCACCTCTGCCGTGGAACCGTGGGCAATGGTCAGGAATTGGCAGAATTCACGGTTTGTTTTCCTGGCAAAGCCTTCGGCGATATTGAGCATGATCGACACCGCTGCCCGTCGTATCTGGTCGCGCAGGCCAAAATCCCTGGCAAAGAAACCGGAATTACTCGCCGAATATATTTTGCTCACCAACTCCCGAGCCTTCTGCCAAGCCTGGATATCCTCGAACTGCTCTATCTTCCCCATCACATTTCCAACTCTCAGTTTTAGAGTTCGGGAGTTTTGGAGTTCCGGAGCTAACTTTCAAAAACTCTCAACTCCCTAACTCCCTAACTCCTAAACTCCTAAACTCTCAAACTCCCGAACTCCTAAACTCCCAAACTCATCATTTCCCCATCGCCGCCGCCTCCGCTGCGCAATCGCGCACCGGCTTGAGCCCTTTCGCGCGCACGGCCGCGAGCTCCGCCCTGGCAGCCTCCAGCTCTGCCCGGAACACCGGGTCGGCATGGAGCCGGCCAACCGTCGCCACTCCCATGACCCGTCCTCCGGCCACGTCGCTCTCCCAGTGGACGTTGCACACCACGCGGCTCTCGCCGAACGCCACACCACGCGCGAGGATCGCGTCGGCCCGCTCGGGGGCGAGCTCGCTCAGGATGAGCGCCCAGGTCCAGCCGATGGCGGAATGCCCCGACGGATACGAGCCGTTGGTCGCCAGGAATGGCGCGTCGTCAGGCGTGCAGGTGGGCGCCTTGTTCGCGACGAACGGCCGGGTGCGGCGGTAATAGTCCTTGGCCCTCCTGGTGGCATTGCTGGCATCGGTAAGGGTCTTGCGGAGAAGCAGGTAGAGGTGCGGCGTGTCCCGTTCCGTGATCGGCGCATTCAGAGCGCAGGAGAAGGTTCCGGCGGCCGCGGGGAAATCCAGGTCGGCATCCTTTTTTGCCAGCTCCCAGCGTGGCGTTCCGCGCAGGGTGAGGCCCTTCCGGCTCACCTCCTCGTCCGTCGCCAGGGCCGGCGAGCCCGGGACGGGAGGCGGTGGAAGAAGCTCCATGCTGTCGGGGGCCGCCTCGGGGAGCAGGTAACCCGGGAGTTTCTCGAACCGGGGCGCAGGCTCCATCGGTTTGCCGGAAGCCGCCCAGGCCGGGGTGAAGGGGACGCACACCAGCACGGCAAACAGGGCACAGACGACTGCGCGATTCTTCATTGTCTTCCTCCAGGTGAGGCGGGTGACCGGGTGAGGTGGGCGACCGGCCGGTCGCCCCTACGTCAGGTTATCCGCATCGAGATCCCATTCCAGCGGATTATCGGATATGTATTGGCGAAAGGCGGCCAATTCCGCCTCGTTTCTCACGATCCGTTCGTAATAATTGCGCTGCCAGACAGGCCTGCCGGGTGTCCCCCTCAACACGTTGATCCGTTTGGCAGCCGCGACCTTGAATCCCGCGATCAACGCCCCCAAGGACCTCTTCATCGACCCGCCCCGGTGTGGGGGCAACCGGCCGGCCGCCCCAATGTTGTTCGCCAGCTCCTCGGCCACCCCGATGCCAGCGGCACAATCACCACGCACATCACGGATACATACAATGCCATGAACATGGTTCGGCATGACGACAAATGCGTCCAATTCGATTTCTGCTCGGATTTCAGCGGACCGCACCCACTCCTCCTCAACGATCCTGCCAAAATCATTCAACCGTAGGGGCGACCGGCCGGTCGCCCTTTCCCGGATCGCATCGTCTCCAACCACCTTGCCCAGAAGGCATTCACGTTCATGAACACATATGGTTACGAAGTACATCCCGGCCCGCGAATAATCGTAATCGCGCAAACGGATTGATCGGCGTTTCTTTTCCATGGGTATACCCGGTGCGCAAGCAACCATCCCCGTTTGGGTGACCGGCCCCGTGGGCGACCGGCCGGTCGCCCCTACACCCTCGGCAAACCGCGTGAACTCAGGCGCAGCGTCTCCTCGACCTTTTCCATCAGCAGCCGGCTGTCGAACGGTTTCTGGACGAACCCGTCTGCCCCCGATTCGACCACCAGGCGCCGGAGCTCATCCTCCGGCTTGGACGAGAGCAGGAGGATCGGGATCTGCCGGGTGTTTTCATTTTCCTTGATCAGCTTTGCCGTCCGGTTGCCGTTGAGGAGCGGGATCATGACGTCGATGATGATGAGGTCCGGCTGCTGCTTCTGGAAGAGGTAGGGGTTGGCTTCCAGACCGTTCGTCGCGGTGAGGACTTCGTACCCGTTCTTCGCCAGGGCCTCACTGGCCACGGCCAGCGCCACTTCGCTGTCGTCGATCAGCAGGATTCTTTTCTTCGTCATGGTCCCTCCTCGACACAAACGGTGATAATGAACTATGGATACAAGTAAAGCCGCCCCATCGGCAATTTCTGCTGACACGGGCGGCTTCCTGGGGAGTTCTTGCAAGGCACGGAAAACATGCGGCCTCTTCCACATCATATTTAATTAGAACATATGTTTAATTTCAAATTAATTGGAATATGTCAAGGCAAATATGATTATTTTACCTTAATCGCCTACATCCCCTCCCCCCGCCGAATGGTCCAGAAGTCGTCGGAGAGATTCCGGTCCGCCAGATCATGGTGAAGTACCCCTTCTGACCCCACCTCGGCCCCCACGAATTGCGCACGATGAAGCGCTTCGCCGCGTCGTCGTACCCCACCGCCAGGACCGCGTGGCCACCGAGCATCCGCTCCCCCGCCCCGGGCATCTCCACCACCCCGGTTCTGGTCACCCTCTGCGACTCGAACCCCTCGTAGACGGCAAAGCCGAACACAAAGGGAAAACCCTCGGCCAGACAGGCGCGCATCTCGTCGACGGTTGAGATGCGGGCGTAGGAGAGGATCTGGTAGTCGAGGGCTTCGGCGTAGCACTTCCTGGTCGGCTTCACCGCGAACCTGACGATGTCGTAAGGCCAGCTCTTCTCCGCGCAGGCCCCCTGTTTGGCCAGGGTCTTGATGCCATCGCGGAGCATGGCGCCGGCGTCGGTCTTTACCGTGCGCTCGATCACCCGCTCGTTGTAATAGATGAAGAGCCGGCTCACGTCGGCGAACGTCACCCTGTCCTTTTTCATCAGGAACTCCAGCGCCCCGGCCAGGGCGTTGGCGGTGCAGCTTCCCAGCTCTCCCTGGTCCTCCACCGGTGAGCAGAGGGGACGGAGATCGACCTTGGCGGGAAGGGTCTTCGGGACCTTCCGGACAGCGCCGTACGGAAGGTCCCGGTGGTCGGGAATATCCGGGAGCCAGCCGTAGACAGGCTTGCGGGAAGCCGGTGCGGGCGGAACGGGAAGCTTCGTCGATGAGGTGTGCAACGCCATGATGCATTTCTCCTTTCGCGAGTCGGTAACGGTACGGCCTTAGAGATTGTTCGTTTCGCCGGATTCCGCAGATAGCAACGTTCCTGTATCTCATTCGTGGAGGATTGAATCGCACCTGAAGAAATAATCTATCGATACGGCCAGTGCCTGGGCGACGAGCTGGAGGCTCTCGACCGTGATGCCGGTCCTGCCGCTTTCGTAGCGCTGAACCTGCTGATAGGAGACATTGAGCCGCACGGCGAGCCCTTCCTGGGATAACGCCAGCTCCCTCCGGCGCTGACGGATCGCCGCACCGATCTCACGTTTGCCGAGAATCCTGACCTCGCTCATCACCAGCCTCCTGTCACTGCTTCATCAGTTTGTTGAGTTCGTCGTTTTGCGCCACAGGAGGTTTACCCCCCGGCTCCGGCACTTGCCGGTCGTTTGCCTTGATGAACATGCCGATGACTTTCGTCTTGATGGTCAGGTAACTGTTCACCATGTAATCGGCATAAAGCTTGTAGCCGGTGACGAAGACCCCGAGGAAGAAGACAAGGTAGATCAGCCTGGCCAGCTGCGGCGACGGCAGGAGGCTCGCGAGCTTGGCGACGACCAGAAACAGCACCCCGATCCCGGCAACGAAGAGAAGGGGCTTGCTCCATGGATAGTGCGCTGCAAGCCTGCCGACAGTGGATGCAGGCTCAGCCGGAGACGCCTCGGGCCGCGCGGCCCCGGGGGCGGCACTCTCAGGTTGCGGCACCTGCGACTGCTCCGGCGGCACAGCTTTCCGGGCTCCCGGATCCTTCTTTTCCAGCGTTTCTTCACGGATCACTTTCATGCTGGCGCGGTAGCGGGAAGGGACGTTTTTCGGGTCGTTAGTGATGCAAACGGCCCCGCTCCTGTCCGTGTACTTGTAATAGTCGGCGCGGGCGACCGACGCCATACAGACGATACCCACAACCGCGAACATTACCTTACCCTGCGCATGCCTGACAGTCATACTTCTCTCCTTGGTGCATGGTCGCGCCCGGCAAGGGCGATATCATGGCCGCGCCCCCTCAGTGCCGTTTCGATTGCGGTGATCAGCGTCGTGCTCTTGAACGGCTTGACCAGATACGCGCTCGCCTTTGTCTCTTCCGCCCTGGCCCTGACGGCGCCGCTGCCATAGGCGGTCAGGTAGATGATCGGGATATCGGTCCGTTCCATGATCCGCTCAGCGGCGATGATGCCGTCGTGGGGGCCATTGATCATGATGTCCATGAGCATGAGATCGGGCCTCAGCCTAAGGGTAGTCGCCACAGCCTCCTCTGCCGACGCAACGACACCGGCTATCCGGTACCCGTGACGGGTGAGCACCACACCTATGAACTCGGCAATGATACTTTCATTCTCAACAATCAGAATTTGCGCCTCTTCCACCAACCCCTCCCGGAATAGTGCCGAAAATTTATGCCGCTACCGGTACACAAACCATGCCATGGAGATGTTGCTAAGAATATTCAATGATTACATACTGCAAAGCTGTGGATGGATTTTTAAAAATGTAAACAAAGTTTACACTTCGAGGAACGATAACCTGCAGAGGCTTGGTGGACGAGAGTTTAGAGGAAGTGTAAACAAAGTTTACACTTGTAAACTTTGTTTACATCGAGCGACGTGAGCCGGTGCTCGGTCAAAAAAAAGGCCCCGCCATTAACCATGGAGGGGCCTTTTTCGTACGATGCGGGAAAGACGCGCTACGCCTTCTCCACCTTTACGCCGACAGAGGTTGCATTCGCCGGCAGCAGTGAGCTGGCCTTGAGGTCACGGAAATGGACCGGAGCAAAGATGGTCCCGGCCTGGATGCGGGAGGAAACCTTCGCCGGGCCGGTGATGCTGACGTTGGCGGCGGTGACGCGCACCGAGCCGCCGTCGACGATGCCGAGGCGGGCCGCGTCGGCAGACGCTACTTCCACGAACCCCGCGGGAGAAACGGTCAGGTTGTTCGCCGAGCGGGTCGACATGCTGCCGTTATGGAAGCCGATCGGTCCGACGATGAGCGTGAACGGCTCAACGGCGGGAGCAGCCGGCACCGTCGCAGCACTGAAGGCGTATGTTGCGGGCGCCGCGGGCATTGCCTTCGTGAGGCCGCTGCACCGGCCGTCGACGAGGGTGCAGCTACCGCCGTAGATGCCGCTCGCCTCCTGCATTTCGACAGTCACCTCGGCCACCGAACGGGCGTGCGGCGCACCGGTAAGGCGGCTGATGAGCTCGCCGATGATGTCCCAGTCCTCGCGGGCGTCGCCCGGAGGGGTCACGGCCCGGCTGAGGCACTGGACGCGGTTGTCGGGCGTGGTGAACGAGCCGCTCTTCTCGGCCGCGGCAGCGCCGGGGAAGACCACGTGGGCGAGCCCGGTGAGCTCGCTGGTGGCGATGTCCTGAACGATGAGGAGATCGAGCCTGGCGAGGGCCTTGCGGATCCGGTCGCTCTCCGGGAAGGTGGCGAGCGGGTCGCAGCCGAGGAGATAGAGGGCCTTGACGGTGCCCTGCTCGATGCCGGCGACAATCTGCCACAGGTCCTTGCCGGGAGCGGCCGCCGGACGGTACCCCGGAAGATGGTCGGGAGCGACCCCCATGTCCAGCATCCCCTGGATGTTGTTCTTCTGCTCGATGGGGAAGATGCCGCCGTTTTCCGCCATCGGTGCGCCCAGGAGGAGGGCCAGGTTGGCGACGGCCTTGACGGTCTCTACACCCCCCCCCCGGATCACATCGGCACCGAAGATGACGGCCACATCTTTCTTTTTCCCCAGATAGCGGGCCGCTTCGCGCAGGCTCGCCTCGCTCACGCCGGCGGCCTCGGCCAGGGACGCCAGCTGCTGGGAGGCAAGGGCGCCCTGCAGCGCGGCGAACCCGGAGGTAGCGGCAGCGATGAATTCCTTGTTCTCGAGCCCCTCGTCCAGGATCGCCTTCATGAGGCCGGTGATCAGGGCGAGCTCCGCACCCGGACGGTACGAGAGATGGGCGTTGGCGTACTTCTTGAGCTTCACGTTGCGCATGTTGGCCAACACCAGCCTGGCATCGTTCTTGGTGGCCGCCTTGATCACCCGGTACTCGACCCCCGTCGATTCGGCGTTCAGGTCGCAGCCGATGACGAGGATCGCCTGGGCCCGGTCGATCCGGTCGATGGTGGCGCTGGCGCCGGTGCAGCCGAAGATGCCCTGCAGGACCGCCTGTGCCTGGGCATAGCCGAGACGCGCCTCGGAGTCGATGTTGCCGGTGCCGATGGCGTCACGGAGGAGTTTCTGGAAGAGGTAGCTCTCCTCGTTGGTGACCCGCGGCGAGCCGATCCCGGCAACCGCCTGGGGACCAGCGCCTGCGACGATCTCCTTGAGCTTCGCGACGGCACCTGTCATGGCCCGGTTCCAGTCGGCGCTGACCTGGGCTCCCCCCTCCTTCACCAGCGGGACGGTGAGGCGGTCGGGGGTATTCAGGTAGGCGTAGCCGAACCTGCCGTTGATGCAGAGATTGCCGTTGTTGTAGGTAGTGTCTGAACTCGTCACCCGCTCCACCCGGTTGTTGCGGGAGTGGTACTCGATCTGGCACCCCGTGGAGCAGAAGCCACAGACGCTCTTGGTAACGGTAAAGGTCCAGGGCCGCCCCCGGAACTTGAACGGCTTGCTGATGAGGGTACCGGTCGGGCAGGCCTCGATGCAGTTGCCGCAGAATTCGCAGTTAAGGGGTTTGCCGTCGACGGTGTCGATGATGGTCGCTTCGCCGCGGTTCACCACGGCGATGGCGTCGGCGCCGACGATTTCATGGTCAACCTTGACGCACTTCTCGCAAAGGATGCAGCGGTTCGGGTCGCTCTCGAGAAGTGACCAGTCGTAGCGGATCGGCCGCCGTTCGAGGACGGCCGAGTAGTCCTGCCTGACGGCGTCCAGCTCATAGCAGGCGTCCTGAAGACCGCACTCGCCACCGGCGTCGCAGACCGGACAGTCGAGGGGATGGTTCACCAGCATCAGCTCCATGATCTTCTTGCGGGCCGCGGTCAGCGCTTCCGACTGGGTGGTGACCTTGATACCCTCCTTGACCGGAGTATTGCAGGCGGTCATGTTCCGGTCGACCCCCTCCACCTCCACGGCACAGACTCGGCAGGCCCCGGTGGGGGAGACCTTCTGCAGCCAGCAGAGTGTCGGGATGGTGATGCCGAGCTGGGCTGCAGCATCGAGAATGGTGGTCCCCGCGGGTACCGTTACGTTCTTGCCGTCAATTGTCAGACTGACCATACTTAGCGCTCCGCTTTAAATTCCAATGTTCAAATTCCAAATCTCAAACAAATTCAAAAAGCCAAAAAGGAAAAAATCGTTCCACACATGATTGTTTGTAATTTGGTATTTGTGATTTGTGATTTGTCGTTATAAGGCGATCATGGCGACCCTGTAGCAGCGCAAGCACCTCTGCGCTTCCCGCACCGCCTGGCTGTTGGTGAAGCCGAGCTCCACCTCCTGGTAGTTCTTGTAGCTCGCCCGCTCCTTGCCGTGGACCTCGCCCTGATGCTCACGGGCGGCCGAGTCGAGCCAGGGGACCTGCTCGTTCTTGTCGTAGACCGGCAGGTAGGTGAGGATGTCCTCGATCAGCTCGTCTTCGGCGAGGTAGGCTTTCCCTTCCTCGAGCCAGCGGCCGATCACCTTGGCGGCCCGGTGGGCGTTGCCCACGCAGGCAACGACCGTGAGCGGCCCGATCTCGGCGTCGCCGCCGGCGAAGACCCCGTCAAGGTCTGTGATCAGGGTCCGGGCGAGGGGGTTACCCATGCCGTCTTTCAGGTCTTTGCCCGCCGCGTCCTTAAGCGGCACGTACTTGGTGACCACCGTGTTCCACTTGGTGATGTCGATCCCTAGGTCAGCCGGGATGAAGGAGAGATCCGCATCCTGGCCGATGGCCGGGATGACCGTGTCGCATTCGACCACGAACTCGCTGCCGGGAATCGGTTCCGGGCGGCGCCGTCCCGAGGCGTCGGGCTCGCCGAGGGCCATCCGGACACTCTCGACGCCGGTTATCTGATCATTCGCATCGACGATGATCCGAGTCGGGAGGACCTGGAACTCGAACTTGACCCCTTCCTCGTCGGCCCCGTCCACTTCCCAGACGTCGGCCGGCATCTCCTTGCGCGAGCGGCGATAGAGGAGGGTCGATTCATCGGCCCCTTCCCGCAGGGCCACGCGGACGCAGTCGATGGCGGTATTGCCCCCGCCGACGACGCAGACCTTTTTCCCCATGCCGGTGGGCCTCCCCATATAGGCTTCGCGGAGGAAGTCGATCCCTCCCTTGAGGAACCCCTTGTACCCCTTGTCTTCGCCTTCCACCCCCATCGGCTTGGAGCGGTGGGCGCCGGGGGCGAGAAAGACGGCGTCGTACTTCTGCTTCAGCTCGGGCAGGGAGATGTCCTTGCCGACGCGGGTGTTGTAGATGATCTCCACTCCCATGGAGGCGACGATGTCGATGTCGCGCTGCAGGAGGTGACGCGGCTGGCGGTAGGGGGGGATGCCGACGGCGATCATCCCGCCGCCGTACCCTTCCGGGAGCGCCTCGTAGATGGTGACCGGGTAACCTTCCAGGGCCAGGTAGTAGGCTGCAGCCACACCGGCCGGCCCGGCGCCGACCACCGCGACGGTCTTGCTCTTGCGGGGCTTCGGCTGCATGGGGGGGTGATGCTCGTGCTGCCATTCGTAGTCCGAGGCGGAGCGCTTGAGGACCATGATGCTGATCGGCTCGTCGACGTTCTTGCGCCGGCAGGCAGTCTCGCAGGGATGGGGGCAGACGCGGCCGCAGACAGACGGCAGCGGCATATTGTCGCGGACCACGGCGAGGGACTCCTCGAACCGGTACTCCTTGATCGCCTCGATGTAGGCGGGGATGTCGATGTGGGCCGGACACTTGTCCTGGCAAGGGGCGGTGTACTTGTCGATGAAGCGGAACGCGCCGGAGGGCTGGCGGTTGCCGGCGATGTAGGCGAGGAAATCGGCGCGGAAGTGCTGCACCGCATCCCGCACCGGGACGGACGAGCTTGGGCAGAGGGTGCACTTGCAGTTCTTCAGCAGCTCGGCAACGTCCTCGATGGTGGCGAGGTCGGCTTCCTTCCCCTCGCCGGAAACAATCCGGGCCAGGGCATCCATGAGGACCCGGGTCCCCTTCTTGCCGGGGGTGCACTTGCCGCAGACATACTGGGTCTGCACCCGCTTCATGTACTCGGCGGCCATGACCGGTACGTCCACATCCTTGCTGTAGAGGATGATGCCGTCCCACCCCATGAAAGCGGCCATGGAGCGTTCCCCGTCGAAGGTGGTCGGCAGCCGGAAGCTCGCCTCCTTCGCCTCGCCCCCGGCGCGGTTGTCGATGATATCTCTACCCCAGCTGGAAAAAACCACCTGTGCCACGTAAGCCTCCGCGTGAAACTGGAAAATTTTCGGATAACTGCCTGCTATTACTGGATAAATCAGGCGGGAATAATTGTATACAGTATGCAAGTATTACCACAGTTTTCTTCGATAAATCAAGGGAAAAAATAAATAGTTTCCATCCGGAAACTCCGGATGAGAAACTATTGGTTTCTGATTCTGAAATTGGGGATTTTTTGTCCTGGCAAGGAAATCAAGGGATTGCGCGGAGGCGTACACCGGTGCGCCGCACAAGCAAGCCCGCAGATTGACACCGCCAGGGCGACAATTCGCACCGCGAATTGGACAACGAAGGCTGCCCTTTAGGGCGAGACGAATGCCGAGTCAAAAAGCACCGTTTCCTGACAGAAACTAAATAATGACGCCTGGTGCTTGCCAGAAACGCCCGCCTCTGCTATACAGTGAACTCGGAAGCCGCATCGTGCGTTACCCTGCCCCAAGGCCGTGGCAGGAGGAAGGAGCCCACCGTGGAAGAAAATTTCACCGACGCATTCACTTCCCTCTTTACCGTGAACATGGGAATACAACCGGGGGAACGGGTCGTGGTGTTCAGTGACACCATTCGCCCCGGCGAGGAGCCGGCCCCGGCCGACAGGGAGCGGCGCCTGAGCCTCCACGTGGTGGCCGAGGCGGCAGCCCGCTTTGCGAAGGAAGCCTTCGGCAACGCCACCTTCGTCTCGTATCCGGCAACCGCTGCACCGGGCGCCGAGCCGCCGGAAGAGCTCTGGCGTGTGGTGCTCGGCGACACCGTCGTCAACGAGTTGCAACGGGCGGACATCTTCGCGCCGCTTCTTGCCAAGGAGGCAAGCGAGGCCGAGCTGTCCCGGGCAGAGGAGATCGTCCGCGCCCACCGGGACCAGGTGGCGAAGGTGGTCATCGCCCTGGCCAACAACTCCACGAGCCATACCCGCTTCCGCGCCCTCACGAACGTGGCCGGCGGCCGTTTCGCCAGTCTTCCGAACTTCGACCCAGGGATGTTCTTCACCTCCATGCGGGTCGACTGGCAGGCCCTGGCAGAGCGGACCAGCAGACTCGCAGCAGCAGTGAACCGGGCGGAGGAGATCGTCGTCGAAACCCCCAACGGCACGCACATGCGCTTCGGCAAGAAGGGCCGGACCGCGGAGGGAGACGACGGGCTCCTCACCGCGCCGGGAAGCTTCGGCAACCTGCCGGCCGGCGAGGTCTACCTGGCCCCGCTGGAGGGGACCAGCGAGGGGGTGATGGTGCTCGAATACGCCCCGACCCGCAAGCTCGCCACCCCGCTCACCCTCACGGTCAAGGGGGGGAGGGTGACGGCCGTCGCCGGAGAGGAGCCGCACCGGCTCAAGCTCGAGGCAAAGTTCGCGGAGAGCGACAAGAACCGCAACATCGCCGAACTGGGTATCGGCACCAACGACCGGGCCTCCCGCCCCGACAACATCCTCGAGGCGGAGAAGATCCTCGGCACGATCCACATCGCCCTCGGGGACAACTCCGGTTTCGGCGGTGCGGTGCAGACGCCCTTCCACGAGGATTACGTCTTCTACCGGCCGACGCTCACGGCGGTCGCGGCCGACGGCACGCGCGAAACCCTCCTCCGGGATGGCAAGCTGGCGCTGGACGAACCCTAAGGCATGTCCACGAAAAGCACGAAATTCACGAAAAATCAAAACAAGTTACTCACGCGACGACGCAACGGCGCAACGAAATTCAAATCGTTTACGAATTCAAATTCAACCGAACCAGTTCGGTGAATACTTTGAACTTGGATAACCTAGCTTTTGGCGTCGCGTTCGTTGCGTGAAACGCTTTTTCCAGGTTTATCGTTGGTGTATTTCGTGTCTTTCGTGGAACAAATACTTTTCTTAGATCTTGGCAGGTTGGAGACGACAATGAAAGTCATCGGGTTGACCGGCGGGATCGCGTCGGGCAAGAGTACGGTCGCCGGGGTCCTGGAGGAATTGGGAGCAGCGGTGATCGATGCCGACCAGCTGGCCCGGGAGGTGGTCGCACCCGGCATGCCCGCCTACGCGGCGATCGTTGCCCGGTTCGGCGCGTCCATCCTCAACCCCGACCGGACCATCGACCGGAAGGCCTTGGGTCGCATCGTCTTCGCCGACCCGGAGGCCCGCCGCCGCCTCGAAAGCATCACCCACCCGGCCATCCGCGCACGAGCCGATGAAAGGCTCGCCGAACTGCGGCAGACAGGGACACCGGTCGTCTTCTACATGGCGGCCCTCCTCATCGAAGCGGGGGCCAGTTCCCGGGTCGACGAGATCTGGGTGGTCTACGCCGACCGGGAAACCCAACTGGAGCGGCTCACGCACCGCGACAACATCGGCCGCGACGAGGCCCTGCAGCGGCTCGCCGCACAGATGCCCATGGACGAGAAGAAAACGTACGGCGCGGTGGTGATCGATAACCGGGGAACCCCCGAGGAGACGGAACGACAGGTGCGGCAGGCCTGGGAGCAGGAAATGCGGAAACTCGGGATCGGGGACCAGGGACCGGGGACCGGGGTCTAGGGATTGGGTACAAAAAAATCCGCCCGGCAGAACGGGCGGTTTTTTTCGATTCAACTTATCGACGCAACAAGGAACGCGGATTTTGCGGCTAGGTCAAGGCGGCCAAGGGGCGACGCGGAGGCGTAGCAGCGCTACGCCGCACAAGGAGGCCCGCAGGCCAACGCCGAGATAGCCCAAAAGCCACGTTCCTTTATTTGTGGAAGCCGAGCTTCGTGGAGATCTCCTCCCCCGCCTTCTTCACCAGGGGAATCAGCTCCTTATCCATCCGCTCGTCCGTAAAGCGCATGGAAGGGCCGGAAATGCTTACCGCGCCGATGATGCGCCGCGTATAGTCCCGGATGGGAGCACCGACGCAGCGGACGCCGACATCGAGCTCTTCGTTGTCGATGGCATACCCCATGTCCGCCACCTGCTGCAAGTGCTTCTTCAGCTCGTCCCGGTCGGTAATGGTGTTCGGGGTGAAACGCTTCAATTCCTTGGTGGGGAGGTAGTTTTCCAGCTCCTCATCGGTCATGTAGGCGATCTGGATCTTGCCGGCAGCGGTGCAGTAGGCGGGGAGCCGTGCCCCGACCCGCGGGACGACCCGCACGGTCAGGTCGGTTTCCACCACGTCCAGGTAGACGATGTGGAACTCCTTGAGGATCGCCACGTAGGTGGTCTCGTTGCACTCCCTGACGAGCGCTTCGAGCACCGGTCGCGACTGACGCAGCAGCCCCATCTGCTTGATGAAGGTCTGACCGAGCTCCAGGGTCTTGAGCCCCAGGCGGTAGTTTTCCGTCACCCGGTTCTGCTCGATGTATCCACGCGACTCCAGGGTGGCGAGCAGCCTGAAAACATTGTTCTTGTGCAGTTTCAACCGCTTGGAAAGCTCGGTCACGCCAAGCTCGTCGACATCGCCGTGAAACTGCTCCAGAAGGTCGAGAGCATGGGAAACTGCCTGGATGAGATACTCTGACTTTTCTTTTTTGGCCATTGTTTTATTCCCGTTCGTTGAATTCCAATCGGTTGAGATAAACCTTTTGGATCGATATGTCAAGCACATTATTGACTACGGCGTTTTCAGCCACTTCCCTGCCCTGTAAGCATAACCCTCCGCAGGTGAATTACCAGTTGTTTTATTGCTGCCGAAACGATATCATTTACTGAAAGCTAATTTCAAGATAGTATCGCCGAACTCGCTAAACTAAAAAAAGAAAAAAGAATTGTTTAAAATATAGAATAATGTTTTATAATTGTCAAGTGAGAAATATGGCGTAATTTTACTCTCCCGGGCCGGCTTAAACCGGCGTATAATCGTCCATGTCCCGGTTTGCTCGACAAGTCGGCCATCCCCGGGCCGGTTAAGATCTCGCGGAGGTTTCTTCCATGCTCAACCTGCGGAAAAAAATACTCGTGGCCATCGACGGCTCGCCCCTCTCCGACAAGGCTGCCGAAGAGGCGGTGCGCCTGGCGGCGGGAAACCCCAGCCAGTTCAAGAGCAAGATTTACGCCATGCTCGTCCTCCCCAACGTCCCCCGCTCCACCTTCACCGATTTTGTCCCCGCCCCTCCCGTCACAGAAACGGAGAAATGGGAGGAACTGCGGCAGCGCATCTTCTTCGTCATCGAGAAAAACGCCGCGGAATACGGCATTCCGCTGGAGATAGAGGTCGCCTACGGCGACCCGGCGGACGAGCTCATCGGTTTTGCGGAACGTGAGGAGATCGACGTGATTGTAATCGGCAGCACGGGGAAGGGGTTCCTGCAGCGCAGGGTCCTCGGGAGCGTTTCCAACAAGGTGGCGAAGCAGGCCAAGTGTTCGGTCTACATCGTCAGGGGGTAGCCTTGGCGGTCTCCCGCCGCAGGTACCGCAGGATCTCCCTGAGACTCTCCACGATGATCCGTTCATCCCGGGGAAACTCGTGGGGCGAGAGCTCGAGGGTGAGAGTCTCGTTGTAGTCGGTGCTGCGCAGGTGATTGAGAAAGCGGGTGAGCGGGAGGATGCCGTGGCCGGGGAGAAGGTGCTCGCGGCCATGACCGTAATCGGAAAAATGGATGTTCCTGATCCGGCCGCTGTTGTAGAACAGATAGAAGTCGTTGATGAAATTGGCCTTTCCCGACCCCATATGGGTACAGTCGAAGGTCAGGTACAGGTTTCGCTCCCGGATGAACTCCAGCATTTTCTCGGTGCCCGAGAGGATGTGGGGATTGATCTTGTACCTGCCGACCCAGGGCATGTTTTCCAGGGTCACCGCCACTCCTTCCGCGCCCACCTCCTTCTGGAAGTCGATAACCCGGTACATCCAGCGCCAGAACCCGATCTCCCCCCCCAGCCAGGAGGGGGGATGAAAATTGACCAGCGGCACGCCGCAGTCGGTCGCCAGTTCCACGCACCGCTTCAGGGAATCGATCGGGCTTCCCCAGCCATCGAGCGGCATGAATGGCGCGTGGATGGAGAGGATCGGCATGATCTCCGCAAGCTCTTTGATGACCTTGCGCGAGTTGACCTTCTGGAAATCCTGGTTGATGATCAGCTCGAGCCCGTCGAAGCCGACCTCGCCGGCGATCTGGAATATCTTCCGGAGCGGGAAGATGAAGAGCGTTCCTGTGGAGACGGAAATCCGCATACCGCTCCTAGAGGGATCCCAGAAACGACTGATAGTTGATCTTCTGCAGGTTCACTACCGCCTCCATGCCGTCCTTCAGCTTCTGCCGGTCTGATTCCGCCAGGTCGTCGGGATTGAGGTACATGTCGCCATTCCCCCTGCCGGCAGCCGTTTCCAGACGGACCAGGTGCCGGCAAAACTCGTGAAAGGCCATGAGAAGCCGCTCCGCCAGGGCAACGTCGAGACGCCCCTCCTCAAGAAGCCGCTTGATCCGGCCGACGGTACCGGTAGCTTTCAGCCCACCGGCGATGGAGAGGGCGCGCACATTCATAGCGAGGGGTGCGAGGGCCAGCTGTTCCAGGTCGAAGCACCCTTTGTGGGCGCCGCTCCTCTCTACCCTGAATCCCCCGAACATGCCGAGGGCCACAGGCATCCCCACCGCGGCCTTGACCACCTGGTGAAACGATGCGGAACTCGCCTCCTGCCGCAGTTTTTCCCCGATCAGTTCCGCAAGTTCGGTGCACAGCACCCCGCCGCCATGGAGGGGACGCAGGTCGGCGAGCCGGCACAGAACAGAGAGTCGCGGCTCCACCTCCCGGCGCAGCTCTTTTTCCTGCCATGTGTGCCACTCTTCGACGGAGCCGCGCCACAGCCTCTTCACCGGTACCGCCCGTTGTCCCACGCTCATGAGGCCACAACGTTCGAGGGCCGCCATGACCCGATAGCTGAATTGCTCGAACTGGCGCGCGGTCCCCTCCCCGACGTCCCGATAGACGAGGAAGTAGTCGGCATCGGCCCGCAACGACTGTTCTCCCCGTCCGGCAGCCCCCCCGACCAGCCAGCAGTAGGAGTCGGGAAAAGCGCCGTAAGGGTCCGGTTCCATCGCCTGCTCGGCAAAATGGAGTGCCTTGCGGATCAGTTCATCCCTGAACGCGGAGCAGAGGGCATGGAGGGCCAGCACCGACCCGCGCTCCTGGAAATAATCGGCGACCAGTCGGGTGAACCGGACATGGAGGCCGGGGAGTTCGTCCTCGTATTCGGCCTGCTTCAGCTCCATGGCCAGCCGGGCGAATTCCGCCGCGAACCGCTCCTCCGTGGCGAGCGCCTCGCTGAACCGCCCCTCCACCCGACGCAGCAGCTCCATCTCCTCACCGGGAAGGAGCGACGTCATCCGCTGCGCGATCGTGCCCTGCAGACTGCTCACGAGCTCGGCAACACCGCGCCAGGCAAGGATGTCGCCTCCCTTTACCCCGGGGAAAATAGCCATATGGACTCACCTCCTCGATTGACTGTTCAGCCGAGGTGCCCGTGCACCTCTTCGGCCAGAAAGCGGCGTATCTCGGCAGGGGGGGGAGGGGTAACGAGGGATACGATGACGATGATCGCGGTCACCAGCGGGGCACCGCACAGGGCCGACGACGTCTGTGGCAGAAGGGTCGCGACGACCGGGACGAAACCGCCGAAGAGGGGGGCGGCAAAGGTAATCACGATCCCCGTCAGCATCCCGGCGATGGCGCCCTGCCGGTTGGTCCTCCCCCACCAGATTCCCAGGAGAAAGACCGGAAAAATGGTGTTGCCGGCCAGGGCGAAGGCGACCGCCGTGATTTCGGCGATCAGGCCGGGAGGGTGCAGGGCGAAGAGAACGACGATGGCGGCCAGGACGAGGATGGCCCCCTTGGCGATCGCCATCTTCCTCGCCTCGCTCGCCCCGGGATTCACGAGCCGGTAGTAGATGTCGTGGGAGAGGGAAGCCGCACCGGTCATGAGGAGGCCGGTCACCGTGGAAAAGGCGGCGCTCATCGCCCCGGCGGCCAGAACTCCCACCAGCCAGCCCGGCAACCCTCCCATGACCGCGGTCTTGAGGACCACGATGTCCGCCATCTTGCCGGCCGCGGCCGGGTCGAAGGGGGTGCCGCCGCGGGCGTCGAGGAGCCGGCCGAAGACCGCGTAGGCCGGGGCGGACCAGTAGATGAGGGCAATGAAGAAGAGCCCCCAGACCACGCTCCAGCGGGCGTCCCGGACGTTGGGGACGATGTAGAAGCGGGAAAGGACATGGGGGAGGCCGGCGGTGCCGACCATCAGGGTAAAGCAGAGGGCGACCCACTGGAACAGGGAGCCGGCGGCGAAGGGATCGGCGAAGCGGACGTTGAACTCGCGGGCCAGGTCCTCCATGGCGGCCCCGTAACCGAACTGGGGGAGCACCCAGAAATAACCGAGCTTCCCCGCCAGGACCATGAGGGGAAGGATGAACGAGACGATGATGACGAAGTACTGCATCTGCTGGTTGCGCGTCACCCCCAGCATGCCGCAGACCACCACGTAGGAAACGACCGCGAGGGCGCCGATCAGCACTCCCTCCTCGTAGCCCGTCCCGAACAGCCAGGCGAAGACCATGCCGATCCCCTTGAACTGGGCGATGCAGTAGATGACCGAGATGGCAACGGAGATGGCGGCCGAGATGAGCCGCGCCGTCGGCGAGTCGTAGCGGGCGCCGACGAAGTCGGGGGCGGTGTATTTGCCGAAACGGCGGATCTGCCCCGCCATGAGGACGAGGAGGAGGACATACCCCCCGGTCCAGCCGATGACGTAGGCCAGGGCGAAGTACCCCTTGAGATAGAGGAGCCCGGCCATCCCCAGGAAGCTGGCGGCGCTCATCCAGTTGCTGGCGATCGCCGCCCCTCCCCCGATCCGGCCGATGTAGCGGCCGCCGAAGCCGTATTCCGTGCTTTCCCGGGTCTTGCCGTAGAGGCCCACCAGGATGAAGGAGGTGATGACACCCGCCACGATGATCAGGGGCCAGACATTGGCCGAGGGGTCATTCATAGGTCCGGTCCCTCCTGCGGCTGTGGTATTCCGTCAACCGGTCGATGTACACATTGAAGACGATGCAGAGGATGATGAACCAGAGGGGGAGGAACTGGCCGGTGAACCAGTAGTGGAGGGGAAGGTTGAAGAAGGAGAGCCGGGTGAGGATGCTCGCGCCGTGGGGAGGCTCGCCCATGAGCCAGACGAGGAGCTGGAAGCCGAAGGTGAGGACCCCCCAGCCGACGAGGACGGCGACGATGATGGCCACCTCCCCCCCCATGTACCCCTTCTTCGGCCTGAACAGGTTGACATCGTACTGCTCGGGTTTTTCCCGCATAGCTTGCCTCCTGGACCGGCTGTAATTTCCCCGCGCCATCGCAGGCACCGCGGCCGGTTGCAGCAAAGTTTACCAGCAAAACCACCGCTAGCCAAGGAAATCCGTCTTCATGACCTCCCGCAGGACCGACGTGGCATAGGCTCCGCGCGGCAGGCCGAATTCGATGACTAGCCCCTGGGGATCGGCGGTCACCCTGACCTCGCCCACGGGGACCCGCAGGGGCCTGCGCTCACCTTCCAGCCACCGGCTCCCCGGCAGGTCGAAGCTGGCGAGGGTAAGCCCCGCCCCGGCGAGGACCGATTCCTCCAGCGCCAGTTGCCGGCCCGCCGGCAGCTTCATCCGGGCGCCGAACAGGGGGCCGGTGGGGGAAATCTCGAAGCGGGCCGCCCGGGGTGCCTCGGCGGCCTCATCCTCCACGAGGAAGCAGGCACCGTTGTCGTGCTTCCAGGCCAGGTCCCCCGCCTCCACCCGGTCGATGGTGGCGAGCCGCGCCGCCACGACCCGGTCGAAGAGCTCGGACTGGCAGGCGGAGAGATAGAGCTTCTGCAGCCGGGGGTGGACCGCCCGGAAGGCACGCTCCCAGCCGTCCGGATGTTTCGCGAGCCGCTGCAGGACCTCCCGCTCCGTCCGGCAATGGCCGGGGAAGGCCGCGATGCTCGCCGCAAGGTCACCCCGGCGGTAGGCCTCGATGGCGGCCCGCCAGCGCTCGTCGCGCACCGCCGCGGGGTCCCCCACAAGGGCATCCACCGCCCCCCGGTAATCCCCCGCCAGGAGCGCCCGGCCGATCAGGTGGGAGTTCCCTTGGGCACCATAGCGCTGCACGCCGAAAAAGTTCGGCATTCCCCGCGCCCCGAGCACGGCCAGGACCGCTTCGGCCCGCGCCGCGGCATCCGCTGCAGCCTCCCGCACCCTGATCCGGAAGCGGTTCCCGGCGAGGTGCCCCAGCTTCAGCTTGTTGCGGTGCCGCATGGCCGAAAGGACCCTCACCCCCGGCAGCTCCAGGGCGAGGACCCGCTCCGGCGCCACCCGCGGGATGGAGACGGTCTGGCGCGTCACCCCCCGGGCGTCCTTCATTCCCGCGTAGCCGATGTCGCGCTCGGAAACCTGGAGCTCCCGGGAGAGCCTGCGCACCGCCTCCAGGGTGGTGATCCCACGCTTCTCGATCTCCACATACAGGTGCTCGCCGGCGCCTTCCGGCAGGTAGAGCGAGATCTCGGCGACGTGGAAATCCTCCGGCTCCTCCTTGATCACCCCGCCGATGCCGGGGAGCTCGGCTGTAAGATAGGGAAACGATTGTTCCATTTTTTCCTTTTGCAAACTATGAAACGTCGATTTTTTGTCCGGGCAAGGCTGTCGAGCTGAGCCGGGGAGGCCCTCACCCGGCCTTTGGCCACCCTCTCCCGGAGGGAGAGGGTGAACTGTATCCCCTCCCCCTCTGGGGGAGGGATAGGGAGAGGGCGTCCTAGCTCATTGGGTCAAAAAGCGGCGTTTCACCCTTTCCGGTAGTGGACGAAGTAGATTTTCTTCCCCTCCGCCATGAACTTCCGCATGTACTTGGAGAGGTGGTAGCCGGCGAGCTCGTGGCGGTAGAGGTCGGGGGCAAGCCGGTTCTCGAACCCCTCCAGACCCGCCAGGAGCCCCGCCACATCGATGCCGTAGTCGTCGAAGTCGGTGGCGAAGTAGAAGTCGGCCCCCGGGGCCAGGTAGTCGCGGATGAACTCCATGAACTGCCGGTTCACCAGGCGACGCTTGCGGTGCTTCTTCTTCGGCCAGGGGTCGGGGCAGTTGATGTAGACCGCGGCGAGGGACCCCTTCGGGATCCGCTCGGCGATGAACTGGCGCGCCTCCACCCGCAGGACCCGCACGTTCGTGAGTTCTGCGCGGTCCACGCGGCGGCAGGTCTTCCAGCACCCCTTGTTGTAGAAATCGAGGGCGATGAAGTTCCGCCCCGGCTGCTCCGAGGCGGTCTGAACAATGAAGTCGCCGATCCCGCAGCCGATCTCCAGGGCGAGGGGCTGGCCGTTGCCGAATACGGCTTCCCAGTCGGCCGGCATGGGCAGGGTCTCGGCCTTGAGGTAATTGGAGGAATCTATGTGAATGAACGATTGGGTCATGGCGCTCCCGTGCGGTGTCGTTGGCGTAAGATAGCACAGGAAGGGGCGCGGGGAAAGGGGCATTTTACGGGCGAGTGCGAAGGGGATGACAGACAGACTCCCACGGCTCAGCGGGACGCCGGCTCGACGGGAAGGCCGCTCTCCCGCCACCCCTTCATGTGCCCTTCGAGGGAATAGACCCGGTCGTAACCGGAGAGGTACAGGGTCATGCCCGCCAGGCCGGCCCGCGGACCGTGTTCGCAGTAGAGGACGATCTCGTCGTGCCTGGCGCGGCCGAGCTCCTTGAGTCCCGAGCCGATTGAATAGAACGGGATGTGCACCGCGCCGGGTATGTGGTCCCTGTCGTATTCCCCCTGGGAACGGACGTCGACGACCAGGGGGGCCGGCTTCTCCTGGAGCTTTTTGAGGAGGTCGGCGCGGGTGATGGAAGTCGCGCAGCCGGACAAGCTTGAGCAGATCGCGACGGCGAGAACGAGGAGCGCGAGGCGAACGGCGTAGTGTCGGGATGGAGGGGTGCGCAAAACCATGCTTGAATTTTGAAAGACTATCTTTCATTTTTCAAGCATAAATTTGTTGCCGCGCTCAAAATCTCACCCCCCTCTGGAAAAACATTGACACCACTCCGTACCATTTGTACTATTTATACAATCAGTACATTTGGAGGTATCACGACATGGCCAAGGTATCGGCAGCGGAAGCACGAAACGAGTTCTCCGACATCATAAACCGCGCCTCTTTCGGCAAGGAGCGGATCGTTCTCACCCGGCGCGGCAAGGAACTGGCGGCAGTCGTACCGATCGAGGACCTGGAGCTTCTGGAACGTCTGGAGGATCAGCTGGACCTGGAAGATGCCCGCGCCGCACTCAAGGATGTCAAGAAGAAGGGGACCATTTCATGGGACAAGCTCAAAGCAGACTTGGGGCTGTAGATGGCATACCGGATCGAATTCTCCCGCCAGGCGGAGCGTCAGTTCCGGGAACTGCCACGCAAGGATCAGGAACGTCTCAGGGGAAGGATCGACCGCCTTTCCGAAGCCCCTTACCCTAAGGATGCGAAGAAGCTTGCCGGGGAAGAAGGGTTGTACCGGATCAGGTCCGGCGATTACCGGGTGATTTATTCGGTCGAGGATGACGTTCTCATCGTTCTTGTCCTGAAAATAGGGCACCGCAAGGATATTTACCGCTAAAGCCTTGCGAATCAAACCAAAAGCCCGCATAGAACGGGCTTTTGAGCGGAAACTGATCCCCCCCCCCCCACGCCTTCATGTGACGACAGGGATGGACAACAATCATCATTGAAATTTCGAATTTACACTCCGAATATTCAATGTTGGTATTGTGCGTCCTGCAATCCAGCGAGGCGTATTTCTGGGCAACCCAAAGCGGCGCGGAGCTCGACCTTCTCTTCTTCTCCGGGGGGCAGCGGTTCGGCGTGGAGTGCAAATTCAACGAGGCCCCCAAAGTGACCAAGTCGATGCACAGCGCCCTGGCAGATCTCGATCTGCGCCATCTCTGGGTGATCTATCCGGGTGCGACCCGTTACCCCGCTCACGAGAAGATCACCATGTTGCCTCTGGACGGCATCGGAGATTTGGCGGCGGAGGTGGGGAGGGTGATGCGGTGAGGCGGGCAGATGGGGCTGTGGTAAAACAACAGGCATGAGAAAAGCCCGCTTCGCGCGGGCTTTGTTGTTGATGGCAACACGCTTTACCACACTTGTGAATTTAAGCGGTTACCGCACCTTTAATTGACAAATAAACAACGTCCCCGCTGCCTCTCCCAGGAATGCGGCGTAATGGTCGCAACACTTTGCGACTTTTACTTTTCAATATGTTAGACTACGTAAGTTAACACAACTTACCAACGTCCCCGCCGCCTTCCACATTGTCGCCTCCATGTTACCCGTATCGTTCCACGTCCTTGAGAAAATCCGGGCCTTGCGCTTCATTGTGGTATAATACACCCTAATTCTTTGTGCATCAATAGTGCGTTACGGTAGGGGCGGCGCATGCTCCGCCCAATCGGGGCGCTGCAAGCAGCGCCCCTCCATCGGTTTGATTCTCCCCGTTGCCATTTCCCCCACACTATGCTATAGCTATCTAATTGAAATATCTAAAAAAAGAAAGAAGGACCCATGAAATTCAGCGAATTACACCTCCCGGAGCCGGTCCAGCGGGGGATCGACGAGGCCGGATTCACCGACTGCACGCCGATCCAGGAGAAGAGTCTCCCCCTCGCCCTTGCCGGGCGCGACGTGGCCGGCCAGGCCCAGACCGGCACCGGCAAGACCGCCGCCTTCCTCATCACCCTCTTCACCAAGCTCCTGGAAAAGGGGACGACCGGCAAGGAGAAACACCCCCGCGCCTTGATCCTCGCCCCCACCCGCGAGCTCGTGGTGCAGATCGAGAAGGACGCCCAGCTCCTCGGGAAGCACGCCGGCTTCACCATTCAGGCCATCTATGGCGGGGTCGACTACATGCTCCAGAAGAACGCCC
>JAMXLF010000068.1 GCA_024281055.1 Geobacteraceae bacterium | reverse complement strand
TTCCTGACTCTGATTGTTTAGAAATGAAGTCAGAACAGGGAAACTACTGATCCGATTCATTTAAAAAACGATTCAAAATCGTCAGGGCCTATTTTTGCCCTTGACGGACGGGGGCCTTATAAGTGTTGTACCGGCAGGGACATCCCGACTCCGCGAGATGGTGTCTCCCGGCGTGCAGGGAGCCGGGCTACGGCTATACGCGTGACGGGAGCACTGTCTCTGAAGCCAGCGACAGCGTCTGTGGAGGAAGTTTTTATGTTGTCAGTGGTAGATGTAAGGCTAAAGCAGGGGCGGGGCCCGGGAAGGGGTGGCGGCAACCGTGGCGGTGGAATGGGTAGCGGTAGATTGTTGAGAGTAGAGGCGGTGGGAGCCGGAGGGTGGCTCGATGGTGGGCGGCGAGCAGAGATCGGCAGTCTGAAACGTCTTGGCGAGCTGCTCCTCGACGACTTTTATCTGGCTCTCGATGACGGCACGGGGGCGCGGCTTGGGAGCGAGGGGACGGGAAATATCCAGCCCCCGCACACCGAGCGCGGCGAACAGGAGGGCAATCGTCAGGATCGCCGGCAGCAACAATCTCCCTTGAGTATTCGCTTCCCGTACCATGGTGATGAATGTAGCGGTAAAAATAATTTCTTGCAAGGATTTCCTGCAGCCTAAGCATTGATTAACTGTTTAAAATCATTTCAAAAATTAATGATCTACCGCTAAACGGCTAAGAAGAAGCTACCGCATTCAATACATCGGGTGTTACAAATTTCAAATTCGTATGCATATCGCATTGCTCAATTGCAGATTCTGGTGTACGATTGTTCCAGCAGCTGGCTGCCTGGTCTACGGCCGTTGACTGCGGAGCGGAACAGAGAGGAGGAGACGCGTGCACATTCCTGACGGATACCTTTCCCCCCAGACCTACCTCCCCCTCTGGGTCGCCATGGTGCCGGTGTGGGCGGTCGCGGCCCGCAGGACGCAGCGCTCTCTCCGCACCCGCCATGTGCCGCTGCTCGCCCTGGGTGCCGCCTTTTCCTTCGTGGTCATGATGTTCAATATTCCGGTTCCCGGCGGGACCAGCGGCCATGCCACGGGGGGGGCGCTCGTCGCCATCCTCCTCGGGCCATGGGCCGCCTGCGTGGCCGTCTCCCTGGCCCTGGTCATTCAGGCATTCCTCTTCGGCGACGGCGGGATCACCGCTCTCGGCGCCAACTGTTTCACCATGGCCGTGATCATGCCGTTCGTTGGTTCGTACGCCTACCGCTTCATCGCCGGCAAGGCGCAGGTTACCTCGGCACGCCGGGCAGTTGCCGGGTTTGCCGCCGGCTACCTGGCACTGAACGCGGCCGCCCTCTATACCGCCCTGCTGTTCGGCCTTCAACCCATCATCGCCTCCGGGCCCGACGGCCGTCCTCTCTACGCCCCGTATACCGCGGCCCTTGCCGTGCCGGCCATGGCCGTCCCCCATCTCCTCGTGTTCGGCCTGGTGGAGGGGATAGCCACGGCCCTCATCATAAAGTACCTGCAACGAAGCGAGCCAGCCCTCCTCGCCATCCCCGACGGAACGGGTGCGGGGTGCCGGGGCTCCCGCCGTCTCTGGTGGGGAGTGGGGATTCTCGCGCTCCTCTCGCCCCTCGGGCTGGCACTGCCGCTGCTCTGCCGCGCCGGCGGAGCATGGGGCGAGTGGCACCCCGCCGAGCTGGCGGCGCGCATCGGCTTTGTCCCCGAAGGGATGGGGCGGCTTGCCTCTGTCTGGCGGGCGCCCCTTGCAGATTACGCCCTCGCCGGCGGGGGAAAAAGCCTCACCGAAGCCGCCCTTTTCTACGGCATCTGTGCCGTGCTCGGGATCGCGGCAATCATCGCCTGTATCCGGATGTGGGAAAAATTCCCGGCGTCAGGGAAGTGACATGATCCCGTCCTGGCTGGGAAAGAGTAATCCCGCTCCGGCTCCGACCATGCGGGGCGACGTCGGCAGAGTCACCTTCCTGGAGAAAACCATCGCCGCGACCGCCGCGTTTACCGAATCGGCATTTCTCAACGATTCCCTGGCCGACCGGCACGGGCTGTTGCAGGTTGTCGAGCCGCGTTGCAAGCTGGCGGCCATTCTGGCGCTCATCATTACCACCAGTTTCGCCCGCTCACCCCTTGTCGTGTGGGGCATCTACGGCTTCACCCTCTTCCTGGCTGCCCTCTCCCGGGTTGGCGGTCGTCTGATCACCCGAAGAGTCTGGCTTTTTGTCCCGCTTTTTGCGGGGGTGATCGCCCTTCCAGCCATGTGCAACGTGATCACTCCCGGTGAGCCGCTTTTTGTTGTGACGCACCTGGGTAAAGTCCGCGAAATCGGTCCCTACCGTATCCCCGCCGAGCTGACGGTCACCCGCCAGGGACTCCTGTCCGCCGCGCTCCTCGTCGGCCGGGTAGCTGCCTCCGTCTCCCTTGCCGGGCTCCTCACCCTGACCACGCGCTGGGACAGGCTCTTGGGCGCGCTCCGGCTCGCCCGGGTGCCGCAGCTTTTCATCCTTACCCTGGCCATGACCTACCGCTACCTTGCCCTCCTCGTCGGGACTGCTGCCGAAATGCACGAGGCGCGCCTGAGCCGGACGGTCCGCTACCTTTCCAGCGGCAAGGAGCGGCAGTGGGTGGCGTCACGGATGGGATTTCTCTTCCGGAAATCGTGGTGCCTGAGCCAGGAAATCCACGCCGCCATGCTGGCAAGGGGGTTCGACGGCGAGATCAGGACGCTGGATCCGCAGCGGGTGACGGGGCGAGACGTTTCCTTCCTGGCTGCGATGCTGGCGGTCTGCGGTGGGATGATGGCTGTTGACCGGTTCGTGTGACCGGTTGCCGGGCGTACGCCGGGGATGAAGAAGGGAATATCGGGAGGGGATGGTGGAGCAGGATCGAACCAGGGGAGTTGGAGCAAATGGAGATGGCGGTGCCGCGCCCTGCCCTCTCTTCGAACTCGCCGGGGTGCACTATTCCTACCACGGCGCCATCCCGGCCCTGGCCGGGATCGACCTGGCGGTCCGCGCGGGTGAATCCCTCGTGGTCCTCGGGGCGAACGGTTGCGGCAAGTCGACGCTTCTTAAGCTCCTCGACGGACTGCTTTTCCCGGACGCCGGCGAGGTCAAGGCCTTCGGCACCCGCCTGTCCGAGGCGATCCTGGAAACCGACGACTTTCGCAGGCGGTTCCGGAGCCGGGTCGGGCTGGTGTTCCAGAATCCCGACATCCAGCTCTTCTGTTCCACCGTTCTTGAGGAGGTCGCCTTCGGGCCGCTGCAGCTCGGCCTCTCTCCCGGCGAGGCAGCCGCCCGGGCCGGAGACGTGCTCGGACTTCTCGGGATCGGCGCTCTGCGGGATCGTTCGCCCCTCTTCCTGTCGGGGGGGGAAAAGAAGAAGGTGGCCATCGCCTCGGTCCTCTCAATGAATCCCGACGTACTTCTCTTCGACGAGCCCACCGCCACGCTGGATCCGCGGACCTGCCACTGGTTCGGAGAGCTGGCACTCACCCTGGCACAGAGCGGCAAGACCCTCGTTACCGCCACCCATAACCTCCACCTGGCGGAGCGGATCGCGACGCGGATCCTGGTCATGGGGGAAGACCATCGGGTAACTGCAGCGGGGGATCCCGCGGCCATCCTCGCCGACCGGGCCCTGCTGGTCGGGGCCAACCTCATCCACGCGAAAGAGCCGTTCCGGTTTCCTATTTGAATTCAGGAAAGAGGCTCTTGAGCCGCCAGAAGCGTTTGCCGTCTTCTTCGATGTACGACCATTTCTGGATGTCCTCCAGGGTCTTGACCGTGATCGAAGGAGGAATGTAGTAATCGATTTCCACCTTCGCCGTGGCCTCATTGCGCCCATCCTGGTAATCCAGGCTCTTGACCCGGTAATCGACGATCTTGACATCTTTCGCCGTCTTCGCCCTGACGAGGAACTGGTCACAGATCGACTTGTCCGCATAGGCAAGGCCGGCCTGTTCGGGGTTTTCCCAGCGGACCATCTTGTTGTATTCCTTTGAGCTATCCACGAAATCCTGCTTGGCATTCATGTTTCGCCAGTAGGTGCACGCGCTGAGCGACAAAAGGACAAGGCTTGCCAGGATAAAACGTTCGATGCGCATGGTTTTTCCTTTCCCGGGGATTACCCCTTGATGAATCGTACCAGTTCAACGGCGATCTCGTACCTCCCGAAGGGAGGGATGAGATAGAAACCGCCGACCCGCTCCTTCACCCGGGTGATGAATTCCCTGGCGATGGCGAGCCCTTCCCGCATCCCCGCCTCTTTCTCCTTCCCCCGCATCCGCTCCCGGATCTCGTCGGGGATGACGATTCCCGGCACCTCGTTGTGGAGGTATTCGCAGTTGCGTTCGCTCACCAGCGGCAGGATCCCCGGGAGGACCGGGATCCCGAGGGGGGCGGTCAGCGCCAGCATCTCGTCGAGTCGGGCCGTGTCGTAGATGGGCTGGGTCTGGGCAAAGCGGGCGCCGTTGGCGATCTTTTTCGCGAGCCGCTCCACCTGGACCGCCATGCGCGGGGAATTGGGGTTGAAGGCGCACCCCAAGGTGAACCCGGTTCCTTGACCTATAGGATTCCCCAGGGCATTCGCCCCGCCGTTCAGCCCCGAGAGGAGCTTGAGGAGGCCGAAGGAATTCACGTCGTACACGGACGAGGCGTCCGCCTGCTCGCCCAGCCTGGCCGGGTCGCCGGTCACGGCGAGAATGGAGCGGATGCCGAGAAGTGATGCCCCCATGAGGTCCGACTGGAGGCCGAGGAGGTTGCGGTCGCGGCAGGTGATGTGGACAATCACCTCGATTCCCGCCTCCCGCTGGATCAGGCTCGCCAGGGCGATATTCCCCATGCGCACCCGGGCAAGCGGGTTTTCCGCCAGGTTAATGGCGTCCGCTCCGGCCTCCTTGAGGGCACGGCTCCCGGCCAGAACCTTGGCACAGTCGAGCCCCCGCGGCGGGTCGAGCTCCACGGTGACGACCTTCTCACGTCCCCAGCGGGCGAGGAACCCGGCAGCCGGAGCAGCAGGAGATGCCTGTTCGTGGGTGACCGTCACCCGGGCCGGCGTCGGCCGGGGGGCGGGCTTCATCCCCTGGAGTCGCTCGGCCAGCCGGCGGATATGCTCCGGCGTGGTGCCGCAGCAGCCGCCGATGAGGGAGGCGCCGGCAGCGACCATGTCCAGGGCCATGGCGGCGAAGTAGTCGGGGGTGGTGCGGTAGATGAAGCGGCCGTCCACGAATTCGGGAAAACCGCTGTTGGCGTAGGCGGCCAGCGGCAGTGCCGTCACCCGGGCCATCCGCTCCAGGGTGCGGAGGATCTCCAGGGGACCTGCCCCGCAGTTGGCCCCGACTAAGACGGCGCCGGCCGCTTCCAGTTCCCGGGCGGCCCGCTCCACTTCTATCCCGCCGGCGGTCCTTCCCCCCTCAAGGTAGGCCATGGAGGCAATGGCCGGAAGTCCCGTTTCCCGGGCCGCTTGCAGGGCCATCTTCAGCTGTTCCAGGTCGGAGAACGTCTCCAGGAGGAAGAGGTCCACCCCCCCTTCGGCGAGGGCCAGGCACTGCTCGCGGAAGATCTCCAGGGTTTCCGCGGCGGAAAGCTCGCGCTCCTCCCCCTTGATCCGTGCCAGGGGGCCCACCGATCCCGCCACGAAGACATCGTGTCCCGCGGCTGCGCGGCCGGCGAGCCGCGCACCCTGAAGGTTGATCTCGCGCACCCGCCTGGCGAGGCCGATGGCGCCGAGTTTCGTCAGGTTGGCGCCGAAGGTGTTGGTCTCGATCACCCGGGCGCCGGCGGCCACGTACTCCCTGTGCAGCTCCTGCACCAGCTCCGGCCGGATGAGGTTGAGGTGCTCGAAGTTCGCCTCGAGGCTCACCCCCTTGGCATAGAGCATGGTGCCAATGGCGCCGTCGCCGACCAGTACTTCGCTATTTATTCTGTCGAGGAAATTCATGAAACTTTCGCAACCCCGAACGTAGCCATTTGATCCTGTTATTTCGTCTTTTCAGCCATAAAATCTGCTGTGCCTTCGCTCATCATAATGGAAGGGGGAGGAAGGTGCAACGCTTTTTCTGGCCTTTTCCGGACGATAGGGCTACAATGCCGGGAGTATTTGAAGGGGGAAAAAGAGCTATGCATGAAGCGATTACCTGGCTGGTCACCACCATCGGCGCTATGGGCTATCCGGGCATCTTCGCCCTGATGGCCATGGAGAGCTCGGTCATCCCGATTCCGAGCGAGCTGGTGATGCCGCCGGCCGGCTATCTCGCCCACCAGGGGGAGATGAACTTCTTCGTCGCCCTCGCCTGCGGCACGGCCGGAAGCCTCGTCGGTGCCTACGCCAACTACTTCGCCGCCCACTACCTGGGGCGGCCGCTACTGCTTAAATACGGCAAGTACGTCTGGATCACCGAGGAGAAGTTCGCCAAGGTCGAGCGCTTCTTCAAGAGCCACGGCGAGATTTCCACCTTCATCGGCCGGCTCCTCCCGGTGGTGCGCCACCTCATCTCGCTCCCCGCGGGGCTTGCCGGGATGCACCACTGGAAGTTCGCCCTCTACACACTGCTGGGTGCCGGTATCTGGTGCACGGTCCTCACCGCCATCGGCTACATCATCGGCAAGGAAGAAGCGCTCATCATGCGCTACTCCCACCAGGCCCTCATCGGCGTCGTCATCTTCAGCGCAGTTCTCATCACGGTCTATGTGCGGCGGCACCGGCGGAAGAGCGCGCAGGCCTGACATTGATGTTTGTTTTGAACGTCATAGGGCACTCTGATATACTGATGGCATGATCGCACATGGAGGCGAGATAGTATGAACATCGCGAAAACAAAACTGGAATCCGTTTTCAAGGACCTCCCGGAGCAAGTGGATACCGAAGAGGTCATGTACCGACTCTATCTGCTCGAAAAGATCGAGACTGGAGAAGCGGACATTCAGCAGGGGCGCACGGTTGCCCATGACGAGGCGGTCAAGAGGCTTTCCCGCAAATGGCAGCAGTGATCTGGAGCGAGAAGTCGCTTGCCGACATCGAAGATATTTACGACTATATTGCCGCAGATTCCCCGTTATACGCCAGGCACCAAGTTGAGAAAATCGTCGCGTCCGTCGAGCGATTGTCCGACTTTCCAGAATCCGGACGAACCTTGCCCGAGTTTGTCCATCTACCCTACCGTGAACTCATCGTCGACCCCTACCGCATCATTTACCGTTACGATTCAGTCTCCAGTCAGCTGATGATTGTTGCGGTAGTCCATGGCAGACGACTGCTGAGAGAAAGTTCCTTTACGTAGAAAAGCCATAGAGGCTTTCTTGTGCGAGGGTTCCCATGAGAACATTTACCGCCTATGTTGAATGGGACCCCGAAACAAGCTTCTACATCGGCATTGTGCCCGGCATTCCGGGCGCGCACACCCAGGCGGCGAGCCTGGACGAGCTCAACGCAAACCTCAAGGAAGTCCTGGAGATCTGCCTCGAAGAGTACAAAGACGAGCTCGACGACCTCCCCACCTTCGTCGGCCTTCAGCAGATCGAGGTGGCCGTGTGAGGTTTCTTCCCTTGACATCTGAGGCAAGGCGCAGTAAGTTCGGTTAATTCCTTTTCACGAAGGGGTAAGCCGGTTTGAGAGCCTTGATACATCCCAAAGCCGCCGCGGACGGTACAGCCGTCGGGCGGTTTTGTGCTTGTCGCGGCGGGCGAAAGTAGGGGATTTGTCAACATCGATGATTTTACCCCCTTATCTTTCTTTTCCTTTCCCTTTGCGGAAAGTCGCCAGTGCAAATAAGTAAAGGAGATTAACTATGAAAAAATTATTCTTTTGGGGTTTGTGCATTACATTACTGGCAATGACATCTCTTGCAATTGCTGTCGATGAGCGATCATTTTACCAACAAGCTTGTAATAACGTTCTTAGGCTTGAAAATGGCTTCTATTCCTCTTCCACCCCTGAATCTACAAGTATATCATCCATTAACTACAAATCTAACGCCCCTATTGGGACAGCTTTTATTGTACATCTTGGAAGAAAAGCGTTCGTGGTAACAGCTAGACATGTAGCAGAGCAAAACTTTGATTTGCACGCTAGAGTAATGGTATATAACAAGGAAACTAAAAAAAATGAAATATTCATCCTTAACTTACCAAAAGATAATTGGACATTTCATCCAAATGGAGGAGATAAAGAAACCTGGCCTGTTGATGTCGCAGCAATGAAAATTGGAGCATTTTCTGATGCATCGCCATATAGTTTGGTTGCCTTTAACTATGACCCTTCCGACTTCACTAAGAGCCAGTTGAAGAATATAGATCCTTCTCCGCCAGAACAAATAATTATTCTGGGCTTTCCTGGTGACGTAGGTTTTCAATTAACAGAGCAAAGACCCATGGCACGCAATGGAATCATTGCAATGACGACCGGTGAAAAGTTCCTAAAAGTAACTAATCCGTGCAATGATCCTGATGGATGTGTTTTAAAAAGTAAGTTTGCTGAAGAAAAGACATTTTTAGTTGATTCTAGAATTTTCGGGGGTAACAGTGGTGGTCCGATTATAGACACGGCATCTAACTTAGTTGGTATTATCACTGCATCTAATTCAGAGATGCTGTATGCAATAGCTGAACCAGCATCTAGAATAAGAGAAACAATTGATGTTGCTAACGAAAAGCCTTTCAAGCAGTTTGATTATTGGCTTAAAACCACAAAATAGATGTAGAGAAAAGGGGACAGGCTACTTTTTGAAGGGTTAAACAGTCCAAAATCAAGCTAGAAAAGCAGCCCGTCCCCTTTCCCGCCCAGTGAATGTCCCTTTTAAGGCCCGTCTAAGTTTCGCCACCCTTGACAGTGCATACTTTTGTGCATACAATAAAATCGTGAAAATTATCTGGGATTCCAAAAAGGCAGCTGCAAATCTGAAAAATCATGATGGCGTGACCTTTGAGGAAGCCCAGCATGTTTTACTTGATCCTTATGCCCTGACCCGCGAGGACAGCGGCTCGGATAACGAGCAACGTTTTATCACTCTGGGCATGGGTGGCAAGAATCGAATTTTAATCGTAGTCTACACTTACAGAGAGGAAACGATACGGCTGATTTCGGCCTGGAAGGCCAACGAGCCACAACGGAGGCACTATGAAAGCCAGTTCTGACAAAATGTACGACAAATACAAAGACCTTGATTTTACAGACGCAAAACCGGTCAGCGAGACGCCTGTTTTGGCAAAACTTCAGACCGAAGCCGGCGGCAAATCCCGCATAACCATGCGTGTTGACAACGACGTACTGGCAACGTTCAAGGCCCGGGCCGAAATTATTGGCGGTAACTACCAAACGCTGATGAATGATGCTTTGCGACAGTTTGCGCAAGGGCTGAGACTGACGGATGTGGTACGTGAAGCTATCCACGAAACATGGGAAACTTGCCTAACTACTCGCTCAACCGGTCGCGGGAAAAAACTCCGCGCCGGTTAGCTCTCCCACGTGAGGAACTTGGGGTCTTGCATTATTTGATTTCTCTGGGCGTAAACAGTGAATTCCAAACAAAAGCGAACATCTATAAAGTTCGTAATCACCCTGATTATTTGGGTTATATTGATTAGCTTGATGATCGTGGCAATTGCGAAACGTTAAATTTAAAGGAATGAACCTACAAGAATTGAGGTGAGCATGCAACCCGACGAATCGATCTTTTCGGTGAATGAGACACTGAAAACCATAAAGGAACGGCGGAGCATCAGGTTCTTTGCAAAAGAGGAGATATCCGATGAGCAGATCAACATACTTCTGCAAGCGGCAAACGAGGCCCCTTCCGCCCACAATCAGCAGTCATGGCGGTTTATCGTTCTCAAGGGCCAAAAGAAACTTGGGCTTGCCGAGCTGGTCGCTGAAGGCGCTTCCCGTTTCTCCAGGCCCGCGCAGGCGCTCCTGCGTATGGCGGCACGGAGCATCGTCAGTGCGCCGGTCGTTATCGCCGTTGCAAACAGCGGAGAACTGATCGATCACGGTACGGAACTCTTTAAGGTAGAAAAAGAGATGGCCCGCGACTTCTTCAGGACGATGGAGATTCAGAGCTCTGCGGCGGCGGTTCAGAATCTGCTGCTGGCGGCAACATCCCTGGGGCTGGCGTCCGTCTGGCTTGGTATAATGTTCCTGATGAAGGACGAGGTACTGGCATTCCTTGGAGAGCCTGCGGGAGAATTCATGGCGGTCGTTCCCGTGGGACACGCTACCAGGGAGAGTGGTAGCGGACCTCAGAAAGAACCATTCGAGATGAAGGTAAAATACCTGGACTGACCCGCAATCAGTGATACCGCATCGGACACTTCCTAGCGTGCTGCCCGCGCTTGTGCACTCCCTGCCGCCAGCTGCTTCTCCAGAACCGGCAGGTGCCTCCGTATCGCCTCCCCCACCCAGATCTGCGGATTGGACGGCGTCTCCCCTTCCTCTTTCTCCCGCTTGCCGATCGTTTCCCGCGCCCGCTCGAAAGCGGTGACGAAGGAGTAGGTCGTGCGGAGCGCCTCGTCGCAGTAAGCCTTGCCGAACCAGGTGAAGTCCTTGCCGTTTTCGCAGCCGAACGACTCGTGGGTGGCATCGGCCGCGGTCACGATGAGGGTGTGGTCGTCCTGCAGCGGCGGGATGAAGCCCCCGGCGTAGCAGGCCGACACGACGATGACCTTCCACTTGATCCCTGACTTCTCCAGCATGTGCCGGAGCGTCTCCGGCGTGATCTCGTCGAGTTCGAGCGCCCCGTTATCCACGGCCAGTTCATGGTCCGGCGAGCCGTGGGAGGTGAGGTAGAGGAAGAGGACGTCCTCGTCCCGGTTCATCACCCGGCCGATCCGGCCGAGTGCCCGCGCAAGGTTGGTCGCCGTGGCGAACGGCTGGGTGGTGGCGGTCTGGGGACTGTTCACGAGGGTGACCGTCCGTCCGGTCGTGCCGAACCGCTGTGCGAAGAGCCTGGCCACGCTCGTTACTTCCCGCATGAACACGTCCTGGCTTCCGTCCCCGGCGAACCCGACGAAGTAGAGGTGGGGTATCCTCGGCTGTCCCGGCAAAAGGCGCGCGAGCTGCTCGTCCATGAGCCGCGGCTGGGCGTCAAGGACCTCCTCGGTCAGGTGGAGTTCCTCTCCGCCCCGCGTCCCCTCCCCTACCCAGAGGTCACCCCGGGGAAAGTACCAGAGGGGGAGAGCGACGATCAGCGCGAAGAGCCCGAGAGCGGCAAACCGGCGCGGGAGCCGGGCGGGAGCGAGGCGCAGGAGAAAGAGTGCCGCACCCGCCAGCCACCACCCGAAGAAGCGGTAGTAGTGGGTAGCTTCGAGCCAGTCACCCAGCCATTGCAGCCGCGGGAGGTTTGCCATTCCCTCGAGCACCCCGTGGATAAGCTCCAGGGGGATACTGAGACTGATGAGCGCCGTCGGGAGGAGGGTGATGAGCCCGGGGCGACGAAGGAGCCTTCCCGCCAGGAGTCCGCAGAGAAGCATGAGGGGTAGGTGGAAGAAGAAGGCGGTGACGGCGCTGGTGCCGAAACTCCCTGCCGCTCCCACGAGGAGAAAGGAGAGCACCAGGTTGAGCCCGAGGTCAGCAGTGGCGAGGAGGGCAAGGTCTGCCGGGGCGTGGGCGAAAGCGGCAGGAGACACGAGGCGAAAGAGGGCAAGCTTTACGCCGCTACCGAGGTTGCGTGCCAAGCCACGGACGAGTGAGTGTTCCACTACACCAGGCTCTGCGGGGGGCGTCTCGCGGAAAATGCAGCTTTCCGTCTCTCCAGGTTCTGAGGCAGGGGCTTCCGGGTTGTGGGTCAGGTGTTGGTCATCCATGTAAAAATATCATACCACGCTCAGGGAAGATGGTGAAGCGGAGGGCTGCCAAGGGTGCAGCAAAAACCCCGGCAGCTCAATGCTGCCGGGGTTTTTATGTCTTTGCCGTTTAGCCGGCACAGAAAAAAGCTTTCCCGGCTTGTTACTGCCGGAACGCGATTTTGCCGCAAGGTCAAGGCGCCTGAGGAGCACGGCGCGAAGCCCTCACCCGGCCTTCGGCCACCCTCTCCCGGAGGGAGAGGGTGAACGGTATTCCCTCCCCCTCCGGGAGAGGGGCTACGTCGAGCGTCGTGCGACGAAGGCAACGCCGAGATTGCGGCAAAGGCGCGTTCCCCCATTCGTTCCCTACTTGGGAACTTTCTCCCAGTCTTCCAGAAACTTCTTGATCCCCGCATCCGTCAACGGATGCTTGGCCAGCTGCATGATCACCCCGAAGGGGATGGTGGCCACGTCCGCGCCGATCAGGGCGGAGTTCAGGACATGCACCGGGTTGCGGATACTGGCGACGATAATCTCCGCGGTGTAGCCGTAGTTGTCGAAAATGGTGCGGATCTCCTCGATGATCCCCATCCCGTCCTGGGAGATGTCGTCGAGGCGCCCGACGAAGGGGGAGACGTAGGTTGCCCCGGCCTTGGCCGCCAGGAGCGCCTGGAGGGGGGTGAAGATGAGGGTGACGTTGGTCTTGATCCCCATGCCGTGGAGGGTCTTGGTCGCCTTGAGCCCTTCCGGGGTCATGGGTACCTTGACGACGATGTTCTTGTGGATCTCGGCGAGAAGCTCCGCCTCCCGGATCATGCCGGCATGATCGAGGGAGACCACCTCGGCGGAGATGGGGCCGTCGACGATCTTGGTGATCTCCTCGATCACCTCCCGGAAATTGCGTCCCGACTTGGCGATGAGGGACGGGTTGGTCGTCACGCCGTCAACCACCCCCAGTTCGTGGGCTTCACGGATCTCTTTCACGTCCGCGGTGTCAATAAAAAATTTCATATTTCCTCCATTTATGATGAGCCGCTTGTTAGCTTTTGTTTTCGATCTGCTCGCGGTACTTCTCCAGGCACGCCATGGAGCAGAAGTAGAGCCGTTCTCCCTCCAGGCGGCCGACCACGGCGTCGTCCTTTGCCACGTAGACCCCGCAGACCGGGTCGCGGTGCGTCTCCTCCCCGACCGGTGTCTCTTTGGGCAGATCCTTCTTTCCCGCGCGTCCCTTGAACATCAGGTAGACCACGTAACCGAGGAGGATCCATACGAGCAGTCTGATCATGCAAAACTCCCGTTAAATCGGGGTCACCCGCTCGCCCGTCCCGAGCCCCTCAAGGAGCTCGGCCACGCTCCGGTGCAGCAGGGGATGGATGAAGCCGGAGGCGATCTCGGCCAGCGGCACCAGGACGAACCGGCGCTCGTGGAGCCGCGGGTGGGGGATGGTCAGGTCGGTCTCACGCAGCACGAGTGGGCCGTAGAAGAGGATGTCCAAGTCCATCGGCCGAGGTCCGCCCGAAATGTCCCGGCGACGGCGGAACACCACCGTCTCGATCCGCTGCAGCTCTTCGAGGAGCCGGTTGGGGGTGAGGGAGGTTTCCAGGCGTGCCACCGCGTTGAGAAAGTTCCCTTGGGCAACCGGCCCGACAGGCTCGGTGTCGTAAAAACCGGAGAGGGCGGTGATGCGCGTTTCGGGAAGCTTGCCGAGCTCCGCTACCCCCCGGAGGAGGCTCAGTTCCCGGTCCCCCTCGTTGGCGCCGAGGGCTATGAACACATCCGATTCCACCAGAGTGATTAGAGCATAAATCGGCGTTTTTTTCAAGGCGGTGTTTCGGGACCGGGGACCAGGGATCGGGGACAGGTAAGGCCAAGATTCGCGAACCTGAGAGAACGGGATTTGACACGACGGGATACTGAGGCCGGAATTGGGAATGAATAAGGTTTAAACTGGTCCCGGATCCCTGGTTCCTGGTCCCGGATCCCTGGTTCCTGGTCCCTGCCTTTCCAGAAATTTCTCGATGGCGGCCCAGGTTTCCTGCGGCCGCTCCTCGTGGGGGATATGCCCGCAGTCATCGATCACCACCAACCGGGAACCGCGGATGTTGTCGTGGAGGCACTTGCCAAGGCGGGGCGATATGATCCGGTCCTGTTTTCCCCAGACGATGAGGGTGGGGATGGCGATCCCTCGTATTGCGGCTGCCAGGTTCGCATATTTTTCCGGGATGAGCCGGCGGCAGGTTTCGATGAAAACGTAGGCGATGCCGGTGGGGTTGAAGCACCCCAGATACCGCTCGATCCGCGCCGGGGTGATCGCCCAGCGGTTGGCCATGATATGCTCCAGGGTATAGACGACCATGAAGCGGAGCGGCAGGAGGTGGAGGATGCACCAGCCGAGGCATCGGTACCTGAGCAGGCACATGATGAAGGGCAGGCGCTGGGGATAGGCGGCACTGGCGATGAGGACGAGGCGGTCGACCAGGTCGGGCTGCACTGCCTGGCTCTGGAAATAGGCGAGAAGGGCGATGCCGCCGCCGAGGGAGTGGCCGATGAGTACGACGTGGCGCAACCCCTCCGCTTCCAGGAAGGCGGTCACGACGGCGGCTTGGTCTTCCGGTGCGTAGCGGCCGTCGCGGGGCCTGGTGGAAAAGCCGAACCCCTTGAGATCGAGGAGGTAGAGGCGAAAGCGCTCGGGAGGGAATAGCCCGCGGATGTCGTGCCAGGTGATCAGGGATGCCGCAAACCCGTGGAGAAAGACGACAGGGGTCGCACCGTGGCCGGCGACCTCGTAATTGACCCGGATCGCCGCGCTGTAGTGAAACGTGCGGCGTTCTACCGGATTCTCCTCCATGGGGCGCTCCTTTACGAGTGTTTGCCGCGTCTGTACCTCATTCCGCAACGCTCCCCTCCCGGATGTGGATGACAAACGCCGCAAAATCGCGACGCGCGGGTTGAAGGGTACGCTCTGCCCGTTTATACTGTTAATAGTAACAGAAAATGGAGTCTGGTCATCCGCGAAAAGCGAGGCGGGCCATGGCAAGGGATACGATGCAGGAGAAAGTCGCAGCGCGGGGGATGGATATCTTCCGGCGCATGGAGAAGGCGCCCCCTGCCCTGTTCGACAGGAAGTGGTGGGCAGGCCGGATGCTCGAGGCGGTCACGGATAACCCGCGCCTCAAGATGCAGCTCTTCCGGTTCGTCGACGTCTTTCCCTCCCTCGTGGGTCCGGAGCGGATTGCGAAGCACCTGCACGAATATTTCGCCGATGAAAAGGGGCTTCCCGAGGCGCTGAAACTCCTGGTCACCGCCGCCACCGGGCCGGCCGCCGGAGTCACCGCCCTCCTCCTGCGGAAGAACATCGGCAGCGTCGCCCGCAACTTCATTGCCGGCGAGACGCCGGAAAAGGCCCTCAGGGGGCTTCGGCGCATCTGGGATGGGGGGCGCTCGTTCACGGTGGATATTTTGGGTGAAGCGGCCCTTTCCGAAACCGAGGCGGCAGGCTATCTCGACCGCTATCTTGCCCTCACCGGACTGCTCGCCCGTGAAATGGCAAGCTGGAGGGACCGTGCCCCGGAGCGGGAGCGCCGTTTTCCGCGCCTCAACCTGTCGGTGAAGGTGAGCTCGCTCTATTCCCGGATCGGTCCGATCAACTACGAAGACAGCGTGGCCCGGGTGAAGGAGCGGCTCCGTCCTGTCTTCCGGAAGGTCAAGGAAGCGGGGGGCTTCGTCAATCTCGACATGGAGATGTACAGCCTGAAAAACATCACCCTCGACGTTTTCACGGAACTCCTCGACGAGCCGGAGTTCAGCCGCTGGGACGATGCGGGGATCGCCCTGCAGGCCTATCTCAAGGAAACCCCCGCCGACCTGGAACGCCTCATCGCCTGGGCCCGGACGAGGGGGAGACAGGTCACGGTGCGCCTGGTGAAAGGGGCCTACTGGGAATACGAAAATGTCGTCGCCGGCCAGAAGGGATGGCCGTTGCCGGTGTTCAGCACGAAGGGCCACACCGACTGGAATTTCGAGCGGTGCGCGGAGCTGATGCTCGCCAGCAACGACTGCCTCACCGCTGCGTTCGGCACCCATAACGTCCGTACCATTGCCTTCGTGATGGTCGCTGCCGAGGAGCGCGGGGTGCCGCGGGAGGAGCTCGAGTTCCAGATGCTCTACGGGATGGCGGAGCCGATCAAGGAGGCGCTCGGCGACATGGGCTATGCGGTGCGCGAGTATGCCCCCATCGGCGAGCTCCTGCCGGGGATGGCGTACCTTGTCCGGCGGCTCCTGGAGAATACCTCCAACGAGGGGTTTCTCCGCAAGACTTTCGTCGACCGGGTCTCCCGCGAGAGTCTTCTGACCGCACCGGCAGCCTGGCCCGGCGAACAGCCTGCCCCGTCTTCGGCAGAGGGCGGCCCGTTCCGCAACGAGCCCCCCCTCGACTTTTCCGTCAGGGAGGTACGGGATGCATTCCGGGCTGCGCTGGCGCGGGTGCGCAGCGACTTCGGCCGCCGCTACCCGGTGGTGATCGGCGACACCGAGCACGAGGGGGGGGACGAAATCGTCTCCCGCAACCCGGCGGTGCCGGAGGAGGTGGTGGGGAGTATCGCCGGCTGCAGCCGGGAACTCGCAGATAAAGCCGTGGCTGTTGCCCGGGCGGCCCAGCAGGACTGGGCGAAAAAGGGCGCGGAGGAGCGCGCCGCCTGCCTGTTCCGGGCAGCTGCCATTGCCCGTCGCCGCCGGCTGGAACTCTCGGCCTGGGAGGTTTTCGAGACCGGGAAAAGCTGGGCGGAGGCCGATGCCGATGTGACCGAAGCGATCGACTACCTGGAGTACTACGGCCGGGAGGCGGTGCGACTCGGCCGGCCGCGGAAAATGGGGGATGCCCCCGGCGAGGCGAACCATTATTTCTACCAGCCGCGTGGGGTGGGGGTGGTCATCGCTCCGTGGAACTTTCCCCTCGCCATCTCCACCGGGATGGTGGCGGCCGCGCTCGTCACCGGCAACGCGGTCCTCTACAAGCCGTCGAGCCTTTCCGCCGTGAACGGCTGGCAGCTCTTTTCGCTGCTGCGGGAGGCGGGGGTGCCGGACGGGGTCCTCAACTTCATTCCCGGCCGGGGCGATGTGGCGGGCAGCTTTCTCGTAGAACATCGGAAGGTGGCCTTCGTCGCCTTCACCGGCTCGCGGGAGGTGGGGCTCGGCATCATCGAGCGTGCCGGCCGGACCCGTCCCGGGCAGCGGATGGTGAAACGGGTCATCGCCGAGATGGGGGGAAAGAATGCGATCATCGTCGATGCCGACGCCGACCTTGACCTGGCCGTCCCCGGGGTCGTTCAGTCGGCGTTCGGCTACCAGGGGCAGAAATGCTCGGCCTGCTCGCGGGCCATCGTCCTGGCGGACTGCTACGACCGGTTCGTTGTCCGTCTCGTGGAGGTGGTGAAAAGCATCGCCGTCGGTCTGCCGGAGGACCCGGCCAGCTTCATGGGGGCGGTGATCGATGCACACGCCCGGGAACGGATCCTCGCGGAGATCGAGGCGGGAAGGAAGGAAGGTCGGGTGGCTGTGCAGGGAGAGGCGCCGGCGGGGGGCAACTACGTTCCGCCCACGGTCCTGGTCGATCTCCCGGCGGGTTCGCGGCTCCTGCGGGAGGAGATCTTCGGCCCGGTGCTGGCAGTTATACGTGCCCGGGACCTGGACGAGGCCCTTGCCATTGCCAACGACTCGGATTACGCCCTCACCGGCGGTCTCTTTTCCCGCAGCCCGGCAACCATTAACCGGGTCAGGACCGAGTTCCGGGTCGGCAACCTCTATATCAACCGCGGCATCACCGGCGCCATCGTCGGCCGTCAGCCCTTCGGCGGCTTCAAGTTGTCCGGGGTCGGCTCCAAGGCGGGTGGCCCCGACTATCTTCTCCAGTTCGTGGAACCGCGGGTGGTGACGGAGAACACCATGCGCCGCGGCTTTACCCCCGAGCTGGTGCTCTAGTGTCAGCCAGCCGCACGGAACACTAGCGATGGAACAGCGCTTCATCGCCGACGCGATGCTGGGAAAGCTCGCCCGCTGGCTCCGGGTCATGGGGTGCGACGTGGAGTACTTCCCCGCCATCGACGACAGGGAACTCGTGGCCCGGGCGGAGCGGAACGGCCGCCTCATTCTCACCCGGGATACCCTCCTCGTCAGGCGTCGGCGGGCGCGGGAGAATCACTTCTTTGTCGGGGGAGACGATTACCGCGACCAGGTGCGGCAGGTGATGGCGGCTTTCGCCATCGATCCGTTCGCGCATTTCCTCAGCCGCTGTCTGGAATGCAATGCCCTCCTCGTGGATGTCCCCAGGGAGGAGGCAGCCGGGCGGGTCCCACCGTACGTGTTGGCGACCCAGGAGCCGTTCCAGGGGTGCCCCGCCTGCGGCAGGCTCTACTGGAGCGGTACCCACCGGGAACGGATGACGGAGGAGCTGAAAAGGATGGTTGGTCCGCAGGTCACTCCATGAAATAGCGCGGCTCCAGGATCTGCTCACCGTGGCAGACCGGGCAGCGCCCGGGGCGCGTCAGCCGTTCCCGCTTGTGGAACTCGAATCCGCACTTCCTGCAGGCGGCCGGGACCACCCGGAGTTTCTCCCCGTGGTCGTGGGCCGCGGCCCGGATATGCTCCAGGTGGTCGACGACATCTTTTTCCGGAATGTGCACCCGGGCGGAGATCTCCCGGGCGGAAAGGGTCTCTTCGAGGAGGAGTGCGATGATTTCCCGGCGGACGGTGGCCTGTTTTTCCGCGGGAATTGTTGGCGGCCGGGGTTTATTTTTCATGTATTTTCCTCTACAATAAGTACGATCGAATCGATCCGGTCACGGATACCGGCTCCGTTCGGCCACTCCGCTTTTCTCCGAGGAGGTCCGCATGCCCGATAGCGAGGAAGAAAAGTTGTTCGCCATGGGTACGGAGGCACTCATCTGGGGTAACACCCGCACCGGCCTGACGCTGTTCCGCAAACTCGTCGCCATTGAGCGCCGGCCGACCTACTGCTCCAACCTGGCCTACTGTCTGGCGAAGGAGAAGCGGGAGTTCAAGCTGGCGCTTGCGCTGTGCAACGAGGCCATCAAAAAAGAACCGAAGAATTCGGTCCATTTTCTCAACCTGGCCAGGGTCTATCTCCTGGCGGGACAGAAGCAGGATGCGATCCGTTTCCTGCGGATGGGGCTGCGCTACGAGGGTAACCGCGAAATCATCGCCGAACTGGAAATGCTCGGCTCCAGAAAACCACCCCCTATCCCCTTCCTCAAGCGGGAAAACCCGACGAACAAATATCTCGGCATCGTCCTGGAAAAGATGGGAATGCGGCGCTAGGAGAAAGGGTTATGGTCAGGTACATCGAAGTCAAGAGTCGCGCCAGAACGGAATTCATCGACATTAGCACCGAGGTCAGGGAGATGGTGCGCAGTGCAGGCATCAAGAGCGGGGTCTGCCATCTCTTCGTTCTCCACACCACCGCCGGCATAACCGTCAATGAGGGTGCCGACGCGGCCGTGCAGCGCGACATCAGCACCTTCCTCGCCAAGCTGGTTCCCATCGACCCCTATTTCACCCACCGGGAAGGAAATTCGGACGCCCACATCAAGTCGTCCCTCGTCGGCACGTCGCTTACCCTGATGGTGGAGAACTGCCGGCTGATTCTCGGCACCTGGCAGGCGGTCTATTTCTGCGAGTTCGACGGACCGCGGCCCCGCAGGGTGGCAGTGAAGATCGTGGCCGACGACTGAGAGCTTGTCAGGGGAAGAATGCGGGGCAGCTCAGCGGCTGTGGAGCTCTTCGCAGAGCGCCGCATAGAGGTCTTCACCGGCGAGGAACCGGATGATTCTCACCCCCATCCCGCTTTTCTGAACCATACGCATCATCTGCGGCGGCACCTTCTTTGCCCACCTGACCTGGGCCTCCATCTGCACTGTACGCTCATCCGGCAGGGCCAGGTCAATCCGGATACGGGTTCCCGGCGGACACACGTTGGCGGTCTTGATGAACAGCCCCTGCGTTGAGATATCCTCGGTAAAGGCCAGCCGGTCCGTATTTCCGACCCCGAACCGCACTGACAACCTTTTGCGATGCCGCTTCAGATCACGTTTCTCCGCCATTGCCCCGCCCGTATGTCCATGAAATCACAATCCACAGCTACACTGTATATCACACGGGGTACATGAAATAGAAATGAAAAAGCAAAAAGCCGGGTCCCACGAAGTTCCGTCCGTAACAGGCAGCTATATCAGGCGATGCCCGCCGTCCACGCTTATTACCGTCCCGGTGGTATAGCCGTTCCGCAGCAGGTAGAGGACCGTCTGGGCGACGTCAACGGGCTGCCCCACCCGACGAACCGGGAGCTTGCCCGCCAGGGACGCGAACAGGGCGTGACGCTCCTCCTCCGGCATTGCAGCATAGGCCGGGGTCATGACGATGCCGGGCGAGACGACGTTCACCCGGATGGGGGCCAGCTCCAGCGCCAGAGTGCGGCAGAGTCCCTCGACCGCCCCGTTGACCGCGGCATAGGCGACGAGTCCCGGTAGGGGTTTTTCACTCGCCACCCCGGCGAACATGGTGATGGAGCCCCCGGGCTGGATACGCGGCGCCCCGTAGCGGGCGGCGAAATACTGGCCCCAGAATTTGCTCTCGAACACTCCGCGAACCGCTGCGCTCTCCAGTTCGAGGAACGGCCCGGTGACGCCGCTGGCCGTGGTGGTTACGAGGTGGTCGAGGGTGCCGATGCCGGCGAAAAAGTCCCGTATCTCGTCCTCCCTCGTCACGTCGAGGGTGTGTCCGTCCACGTCTCCGTTTATCTCCTCCATGGCCCTGTGCAGCTTCTCCTTCGAGCGACCGGCAATCAGCACGTACGCCCCGGCCTCTGCCGCGGCCTGGGCAGTTGCCAGCCCCATGCCGGAACTTCCGCCGATGATCACGACCCGCTTGTCCGTCAATGGCATAACTCTCTCCTTGATGTTGGGTTCTACAGCCATCTTACGGCGTATTTTATAAGTATACCGCAGGTGCGTCGGATGTACAAAGAGCCAGCCAGCGCGACACAAGGGTCGCCGGAGCAGCAGGAAACGGATTTTTCGATGTTTATTAGCCGAGTTTTATGGTATGTTCCGGAAAAGGCGGCCAGTACTGCTCAATGTCGTAGATAAGGCACTACAAGGAACGGCGGAGCGTTCGCGCTGCTCGATAGCGCGATTTGTCAGGGGTTGCCCGTATAACGGAGTGCTCGTAGCCAGACTGTCTTGAAGGAGGAGCGTATGGGGAGGGTTGTCGGTAGCGTACTTGCGGTGGTGTTGCTCGGGCTGGCGCTTAGCGGTCCGGCAGCTGCGAAGCAGGTCTATCTCAAGGACGGCGGTATCATTGATTGCCAGTCGTTCAGACAGGTGAACGGAAAAGTCGTCGTCCAGGTGAATCGGGACGTCGTTGTCGATCTGAGCCGCGACGAAGTGGATATGAAGCGGACCTTCCCGGCGAAGGCCGTGAAGAAAGCCAAGAAGCATGTCAAGACCAAGCGTAAGGCGCTCGCCCAGCCCGCGGCAAAGTCGGCCGAGAGTGGCGTCCCCCCCAAGGCACCCGGCCAGCCCGGACCAGCCGCCAAACAGGCACCTCCCGTGGCAAAGCCGGCAGCTCCCGCCCCGCCTGCTCAGCCCGGCAAGCCAGCTCCGGCGCCCAAACCTGCCGGTGCTCCGAATGCAAAGGCCCCCGTCGCAGCGGCCGTTGTCAAGCCACCCGCACCGTCAGCACAGGCGACTTCACCCGCACCGCCAGCCAAGCCTGCCGCGGGTAACCCGGCACAACCGACGGGGCCGAAGCCGGGCAGCCAGCCAGCCCCTGCAGCCGGTGCGCCGAACCCTGCCGTTCCGGCGCCGAATGCTGCGCCGGTGCCGCCGCTGCCCGCACGAAAACCCATTCCTCTGCGGCAGGAAGCGCCAAAGCCGGCCGCAGCCGCGCTGGGGGCCATGATGGGAACGAGCGTACTCGTGCCGTTTCTCCTGCTCCTCCTCATCTGCATCGTCTCCTTCTGGAAGGTGTTTGAAAAGGCGGGAGAAGCGGGGTGGAAGTGCCTCATCCCCATCTACAACCTGTTCGTCCTCGTAAAAATATCCGGCAAGCCATGGTGGTGGTTCCTTCTCCTCTTCGTACCGGTGGTGAACATCATTTTTTCCGTGCTCATGAACCTTGCCCTGGCCGGGCGCTTCGGCAAGAGCCAGTTGTTCGGGGTGGGGCTCTGTTTCTTCGGCTTCATCTTCTTCCCGATTCTGGCCTTCGACAAATCAACCTACAGTTGACGACTAACTGCTACCCTTTGTAAAAACAGAAAACCCCCTCGAAACGAGGGGGTTTTTGTTTGCTGCAGTAACAGGGAGTAGCCGAAAAGCCTACGACTTGAGATACTCGCCGATCTTCGCCGCGAGGGTCTGGTAGATTCGTTCGCATTCCTTTTCATCCTTCTCCAGCAGCGTCACCCGGAATCCCTGGAGCGGGGTGGAGAAGGAGGAGAGAGGAACGATGCAGATGCCGGTGTGGGCGAGGATGTAGTAGACGAAGCGCTTGTCCGGGGAGACGCCCGGGGCGTTCACGAGCCCTTCCACGAGCTCCCGCACCTCACGGTTGTCGATGGGGAGGGACTGCCGGTTGTTGAGGAGGCCGTCCCTGAAGGCGACCGCCATGTAGAAGGCGCCGTTGGTCCGGTTGACCATGAGCCCCGGCACCTCCTTGAGGAAGTTGTAGGTGA
>JAMXLF010000067.1 GCA_024281055.1 Geobacteraceae bacterium | reverse complement strand
CCGCCATCCGCGATACCCTGGACGAGAACGGCTTCCACGACATCCCCATCATGAGCTATGCCGTCAAGTACGCCTCCGGCTACTACGGTCCCTTCCGCGAGGCGGCCGAATCGACCGCGCAGTTCGGCGACCGCCGCTCCTACCAGATGGACCCGGCGAACCGGCTGGAAGCGGTGCGCGAGGCGGCGATGGACGTGGAAGAGGGGGCGGACATCCTCGTGGTCAAGCCGGGGCTTCCCTACTTGGACATCGTCCGCGAGATGCGCAACGAATTCAACCTGCCGGTGGCGGTCTACAACGTCTCCGGCGAGTACAGCATGATCAAGGCCGCAGCGCAGATGGGGTGGATCGACGAGGAGCGGGTGACCATGGAAACCATGCTCTCCTTCAAGCGGGCGGGCGCCGACCTCATCCTCACCTACCACGCCAAGGAAGTGGCGCAGCTCCTCCACAAGGGGTATGAGGTGTCCCGGGCCACCCGCTGCGGCTGTCCGTAGCAACGCCATATTCAAGCGCTAACTTCGTTGCGTCGTCGTCGGCTTCCTCAGCGTACTTACAATACGCTTCCGGAGCCTCCTCCTCGCTGCCTCGTTATCATCTTGAATCTGACGTTGCATTGATTTCAGAGTAATTTGGAAAGGCCTGCATCCGCAGGCCTTTTCTGTATCATGCCGGCCAGGCTGTGATATCATTACCACCATGAGCCCACGCCTCCTCTTTCGCCATATCGAGCCGGTCTTCTGCGCCGGGCTCCTGGACGACCCGCTCCTGCTCCTCCACGTCAAGCCCCTCGGCAGGTGCTGCCTCTTCGACTGCGGCCAGCTCCACCACCTTGCCAAGCGCGTCCTGAAGCGGGTGGACGCCCTCTTCATCACCCATGCCCACATGGACCATTTCATGGGGATCGACACGTTCATCCGCCACAACCACGTCTCGCCGCGGACCGCCGAGATCTTCGGCCCACCGGGGATCATCCGGAAGATGGCCGGCAAGTTTGCCGGCTACGACTGGAACCTGACCGAGCCCTCCTGGTGCACCTTCCGCGTCCACGAGGTGGCCGACGACCGGATCACGACCGCCCGCTTCTCCGGCCCGGCGGGCTTTCCCTGCCGCCCGGAGGGGGAGCATCACCGCGCGGACCGGGTCATCTACCGCAACGACTGTCTCCAGGTGGAGGCCGAGCTCTGCGATCACCGGATTCCGGCGCTCATCTTCCGGATCACCGAACGCGCCACATTCCTCGTCGACGAGGAAAAGATCGCGCGGGCCGGGCTGGTCCCGGGCGAATGGCTGCGGGAACTGCAGAAGCGCCTCCATGGCAGAGGAAACGACGGCCCCTTACTGGTCCTCTGCCGTCGCGGGGAGGATGTCGTAGCGATTCCAGCCACTGATATCACTGCTCTCTACGAGAGCATCCGGCGTGACGCCCCACCCGCGAGCATCGGCTACATCGGCGATATAGGATTCACCGCGGAAAACCAGCTAAAGGTCACTACCCTTCTGGAGGGGGTCACCCTCCTGGTCAGCGAATGCTCCTTCCTGGCTTGGGAACTGGAGAAGGCCCGGGTCTCCCATCACCTGGCGACCCCCGACCTCAGCGCCTTGGCGGCAAAGCTTCGGCCCCGCTTCGTTCTCCCAACGCACCTCTCCCGGACCTACCGGGGAAGAAGCAACCTCCTCTATGGAGAACTGGCGATGCCGCCGGGAGTCAGTCTCCTGCGCCTCCCGGAGCATCTCACCCCGCGTCCCCTCCTGGCCGGCGAACTGCCTCGACTCGACAGGATGATGTCGGAGCGCTGAATTCCCCAAGCGTCCCTCCTTTTACAGTACATTTACATTCAACCCTTCCCGAAACGGCTATAGTTGAACCTGGCAAAAGATTTGCCGGTCCATAGATGCGCTCCCCCACCACCCGGAACAGGAGGCACCATGAACATCCTGCTCGTCTACCCCCGTTATCCGGACACCTTCTGGGGTTTCCGGCACGCCCTGAAATTCATCGGCCGCAAGGCCAGCTTCCCCCCGCTGGGACTCCTGACCGTGGCCGCCATGCTCCCCGGAGAATGGGAGAAGCGGCTTATCGACATGAACGTCCATACCCTCTCCGACCGGGACCTGGCGTGGGCCGACTATGTCTTCATCAGCGCCATGACCATCCAGCAGGAATCTGCCCGGGAAGTGATCGTCCGCTGCCGGCAGATGGGGGTGAAGACCGTGGCCGGCGGCCCCCTTTTCACCACCTGTCACGAGGATTTCCCCGAGGTGGACCACCTGGTACTGGGCGAGGCGGAGCTTACCCTCCCACCCTTCCTGGCAGACCTGGAAAAAGGAGCCCCGCGACGCCTGTACGCCGACACGCGGCGGGCCGACCTGCGGGATACTCCCCTGCCGCTCTGGGAACTGGTAGATGTCAGGAACTACGCTGCCATGAACATCCAGTATTCCCGGGGGTGCCCTTTCGACTGCGAGTTCTGCGACATCACGGGGCTGTTCGGCCGCAAGCCGCGTACCAAGACCCTGGAGCAGCTGGTGACGGAGCTGGAGAGCCTCTACGTACGGGGATGGCGCGGAGCGGTCTTCTTCGTGGACGACAACTTCATCGGCGACCGGGGGAAGCTGAAGCGGGAAGTCCTCCCCGCCATGACCGCATGGATGGAGGAAAAAAAGGAGCCGTTTTACTTCTACACCGAGGCATCCATCGACCTGGCCGACGATGGCCGGCTCATGGAGCTCATGGTCCGGGCCGGCTTCGAGGAGGTCTTCATCGGCATCGAGACCCCCCAGGAGGAAGGGCTCGCCGAGAGCGGCAAGATCCAGAACCGCAACCGCGATCTCTTGGCCAGTGTGCGCAGCATTCAGCGTGCCGGCCTCCAGGTGCACGGGGGGTTCATCGTCGGCTTTGACAGTGACCAGCCCGCGATCTTCGAGCGGCAGATCCGCTTCATCCAGGAGAGCGGCATCGTCACCGCCATGGTCGGGATGCTCACCGCTCTGCGCGGCACCAGGCTCTACCAGCGTCTGCACCGCGAGGGAAGGCTTCTGGGGGACGCCTCCGGCAACAATACCGCCATCGCCCTCAACTTCGTTCCGCGCATGCAGCCCGAAGCCCTCATCAGCGGTTACCGGACCATCCTCGACACCATCTATTCCCCCCGGCACTACTACCAGCGGGTGATCAGGCTCCTCCAGGAATACCGGCCGCTGCCGCGGGGGAAGTTCCGCATCCAGCCGGGGTACCTGGGGGCTCTCGTCAAGTCGATCCTGGTCCTGGGGGTGCTCGGCCGGGAGAGGTTCCAGTTCTGGAAACTCTTCTTCTGGTCCCTCTGCAGGAAACCGCGGCTGTTCCCCCTCGCCATCACCTATGCCATCTATGGCTTCCACTTCCGGAAGATCGCGGAGAAGGTGCGGGGAAGCGGCATGTTCGAAACCGCGACTGTCTCGAATAATTGACCACCCATCAAACGTACACCCACCGGAAGGCCTGCGCCGTGCAGGCCTTTTTCGTGCCCCGTCACCCACCCCTTTTGCTTTCCACACATTCAGTCAATTCGTCCGACTGGCCAGTAAGTTGACTTTAACAAAACCTGTGGTTTACTTGCCTTAACATAAAGGCAATATTGCTGCGAAAGAGGAGGGAATTTTGCTCTCAAGGATAACGATCATCACGCGGACGTTTGTGCTCGGGACCGTATTCGTCTTCATTCTGGGAGCTGCTGCTCCCCTGACCGCTTCCTCCGCACACGCTCAGGACGTTTACCAGCAACTTCCGAAACCCGGAAAGCAAGTACCCCTCGACACCGACCACTACTTCACCTACGGCTTCGAAAAGCCACCGAAGCTCGGCATGGCCATCATGAGGGTGGAAATATTCACCCGCGACGGGAAACATGACACCTCGTTCGCCGTCAGGGGGGACGCGGACATGCCGTCCATGCGGGGAGCCCACAGCAGCGGCAATAAGGATTTTTCCCTGTCGGCAAAGGGGGTCTATCTCCTTCCCGTGCGGCTCGTGATGCCGGGGGACTGGGAAATCAGGTTCATTTTCGTCAAGAACGGAAAAACGGTGTTCCGTGGTGCCTACCTCTTCGATCTGTAGTTAAAATGCCTTCTTCGTCCCTATTTCTCACGGGAACTACACTTGGAATGGTGCTCACATGATCAATCCGATAAGGAATTGCTGCCTCCGACAAAGAGCAGGGGCACTGCTATTCTTTGCAACCCTCTTGCTCTTAGTCGTATCGTCAGGCTCACGTGCGGCATCGTCCGCACCATCGACCGCGTCGCCGGAGACGCTTCGCCAGGGAGAACGGATCTATCGCGAGGGGATCCTGCCTTCGGGAGAACCGCTGCGAGCCACTCTCAAAGGAGGTCTTACTGTCCCCGGTTCTACCTTTGCCTGCGTCAGCTGTCATCTGCGAAGCGGACTCGGCTCGGTTGCTGAAGTCACCATCATCCCTCCGATAACCGGAGCCAAACTCTTCAAGCCATTCCGCGCCTACTCGTCTCCCACCTTCGGAGGCAGGCCGTTTGTGCCCCGCCAGATTGTGCAAGACAACCTGAGGTATTACCCGAGGCCTCCCAACCGCCCGCCGTATACCGATGCTTCGCTGGCCGAAGCGATCCGGCGCGGCGCTGATCCCACCGGGCGCATACTGAACGATGCCATGCCGCGGTATCTCCTCGCAGACGACGACATGAAGGTTCTCATTTCGTACCTGAAATCGCTTTCTGCCGAATTTCCGCCCGGGGTAACGGAGACGACCATCCGCTTTGCCACAGTCATCACGGATGACGTGAGCCCCGAAGAGCGGATTGCGATGCTGGCCCCCCTGGAAAATTATGTCAAGGTCAGGAATGCCACCTACTTTCCCGATCATGAGGCGGGTGTCCTGGGGGCCAGGTCCCGCGCCATGGCAGAAACATTATTCACTCCGATGGGGGTGGCCAAAAGGAAACTGGAGCTGTCCCTCTGGGTATTGAAAGGCCCTCCTGAAACCTGGCGCAGCCAGCTGGAGGAGTATAATCGCAAAGAGCCGGTGTTCGCCCTCCTGGGAGGGATGACGACCGGAGAATGGCAGCCGGTCCACCAGTTCTGCGAGGAGAATCACATCCCGGACATTTTCCCCTTTACCGACTTCCCGGTCATTTCCCAGACCGACTGGTACACCCTGTACCTGTCGAAAGGGTACTACCAGGAGGGAGAGACCGCCGCCCGCTTCCTCAATGATAACGACGAGGCAAGAGACAAGCCCATCGTTCAGATCGTCCGTGATTCGCGGGAGGGACAGACGCTTGCCAGGGGATTCCAGGAAACCTGGCATGACCTTGGGCAAACCGCGCCGGTGACGATCACCCTGAAAGCCGGGGAAACATTGGCCGCAGAGCGCCTGCAGGAACTGACCAAGGACAAACCGGCCGCCATTGTGCTGTGGGATGGCCCGGAGTCCCTCAAGACACTGGAGATGCTGGCTGCGAAAAAGAACAGACCGGCGATGGTCCTGGCTTCGTCGAGCTATCTGGGCAAGAGCATGTTCTCCTTGAATGAACAGGCTCGGGACTACACCTACATTACGTATCCCTATGCGATGCCCGCGCCGCCCCAGGACAAGAATACGCCATGGTTGGGAACGACCAATTTCAACGCGGAAGCCAATGCCGTGGCCACGACGAGGATATCGCAGCAGTCATACATTCTCACCGTGGTCCTGAACATGGCGTTACTGAACATGAGGGGCGATTATTACCGCGACAACCTGCTCGACGTGATCGGGACGATCATGGATCAGGATGTTCCGTTGTATGGACGGCTCAGTTTCGGTACCGGCCAGCGCTATGCATCAAAAGGGTGCTATATCGTTCAACTCGGCAAAACCGGGCTCCTGAAAAAGATTGGCTGGGTGACACCGTGACCGGCCCCGAAAGTAAAATTTGGGGCAGCATGGAAGATTCGGCGACATCAGCCGCAAAAAGACAACGAACACTTGCGGGGGGATTAATCTGTTGCGCGGTTTTCCTGTTCCTGCTTGCCTTGGCCGCCCCGACGCTGGCCGCCGTCAATTGCGAACTGAACAATCCCTCCAGCGACGTGCCAAGGCTCTTCCCGGAATCCACCAGCTTCAAGACGGTCTACTTCTCCTTTGCCCAGCGGGGAGGAGACCCCCTGCTGCGGAAGGTCGAAGCGCGCCTCGGGGGGGTACCAACCCTCTATGCCCCGCTCAACGTTCCGTATACGCTCTACGAGGTTTACAAGGGGAAGAAGAAAGTCGGCTACGTCCACGGCGTGAACCAGAAGGGACAATTCGGCGTACTCGAGGTCTTTGTCTCCCTGGATATGGATGGAACGATCAAGGCGTTCTACATCCAGCGGATGGCCGGACCGTGGGCAAAAAAATTCACCTCCCCCAGATTCGGCAAACAGTTTGTGGGACTGAGCCTCAAGGATTTCGAGCGCTACGACACGGTCAGCGGCAAGGGTTCCGGCAAGGTAGCCGCGATCGCCAACCCGGCCCCTGAAGCAGCGACCGATTTTTTCGGCCTGCTCCGGGCGGTGAAGAAAAACCTCGTTCTTATGGACGAGTTCTTCTACTCGGCGGAAAGATAATCCCATGATCACCAAGTTCCAGGTTGCCTACAGGAATCTTCTGCGGAAAAAGATGCGTACGCTCCTTACGCTGGTCGGCATCATGCTCTCGTCGTGGGTGCTCGTGAGCCTCCTCGGCTTCAACCGGGGCTATGAACGCTCCCTGAACCACGATATCGAGAACATGGGGTATCAACTCATGGTCATGGCAAAGGGATGCCCCTACGAGGCCGCCACCATGATGCTCCAGGGGGGGACGGGACTGCGCTACATCGACCAGACGATGGTGGACTCCATCGCGAAGGAACCCGAAGTCGACAAGATCACCCCCATCCTCATGCAGGCGTTTTTCGACCCCAACAAAGGGGACGGCGGGGGTATCGCAGGCTATTACGGCGTCGATCCCGCCACGTTCCCCGGCATGAAGCCCTTCTTCCGGTTCCGCCAGGGGGGCTGGTTCCGGGATGAAACGGCGGCCGAAGCGGTCATGGGATACGAGGCGGCCGAACTGGAGCAGCGGGAAGTGGGGGACATGATCATCGTTCCCGAAAAGAACGTCACGCTCAAGGTGGTGGGGATTCTGGAACGGACCGGGACCCAGGACGACGGCACGATCTTTGTTCCCCTCAAGACACTGCAGAAGATCGCGGCAACCGACAAGATCACCACCATCGGGATCAAGCTGAAAAAGGACGCGGACAGCGCGAAGCTGGAAGCCGAATTGTATAAGCTTCCGGACGTGCAGGTGGTCAGCTTCACCCAGGTCAAGCAGACGATCATGAAGCTCATCTCGACGGCCAGGGTGATGGTCTTCTCCGTTGCCGTCATCGCCATCCTCATCGCCATGGTCGGCGTCGTGAACACCATCCTCATGTCGGTCCTGGAACAGCAGCAGGAAATCGGCATCCTCAAGACCATGGGTGCCATGCCGGGCGACATCTTCCGCCTCGTCTGGACCGAAACCCTCATCTTCTGCGGCTGCGGCGGCGTCGCCGGAATCGGTCTCGCCTTCGTCCTTGCCCGGATGACGGACATCCTGATGCGGAGAATACTGCCCTACGCCCCGGGTGGCGGGCTCGTGGCGATCGACCTGCGGCTCGCGCTGCTGACGTTGACGGTCATAGTGACGGTGGGGCTCGCAAGCGGCATCTATCCCGCGTGGAAGGCGGGGCGGGTACGGCCTCTCGAGTCGATCCGGAGTGACGGACGATGAGCGGCAACGGAATTTCACTGGAGGCGCGGGAGCTGACACGGGTCTACCGGATGGGGAGCGAGGAGATCCGGGCTGTGGACGGCGTGTCTCTCACCATCGGCCGGGGGGAGTTCGTCTCCTTCGTTGGCCCCTCGGGGTCCGGGAAGACCACGCTGGTGAACCTCCTCGGCTGCCTCGACAACCCCACGTCGGGGGAGCTCCACCTGGCCGGGAGGAGCATTTTCGGCAGCGGGCACATCCTTTCCGAAAAGGACCTCACCCGGGTCCGTCGTGAGCTCTTCGGCTATATATTTCAGAACTTCTACCTCATCCCGACCCTCACGGTACGGGAGAATGTGGCCCTTCCCCTGGCATTCTACCGCAAGCCGGAAACCGAAGAAGAGGTCGACAGGCTCATCGGCATGCTCGGCCTGGAACAACGCAGGAACCATCTGCCGCGGCAGATATCGGGGGGGGAGATGCAGCGGGTGGCCATCGCCCGGGCACTCGTCAACCGCCCCGAAATCCTTCTCGCCGACGAGCCGACGGGAAATCTCGACACGAAAAGGACGGAGGAGATCGGCGAAGTCCTGCAGGAGCTCAACAGGAGCAGGGGACTCACCATTGTCATGGTTACCCACAATCCCGGCCTCGCCCGCCTGGGGGAGAGAATCGTCGAGATGCGGGACGGCCGGGCGTTTGAAGCATGAAAAGGGTGATATCCTGGCACACAAAGGAGACGCAGATGAAAATACTCACGTTAGTAGTATTCTGCCTGCTGTTTGCCTGCACGGTCGCCGGCGCAACCGAGGCGGTGGAGAGGCCGAAAGAATGTCAGCAGTGCGGGATGGACCGGACCATGTTTGCCCACAGCCGCATGCTGATCAGCTATGCCGACGGCACCACCGTGGGGGTCTGCAGCCTCAATTGCGCAGCCGAGAATATGAAGCAGCACAAGGGCATGCAGGTCGTGTCGCTCAAGGTCGCCGATTACCAGACCAAGGAATTGATCGACGCCAGGAGTGCCACCTGGGTCATGGGCGGCACGAAACAGGGTGTGATGACCGCGTTGCCGAAGTGGGCCTTCGCCAGGGAGGAGGATGCCCGGAACTTCGTGAAGGAGAACGGCGGAGAGGTGACCCGTTTCGACCAGGCGATGGAGGCGGCCAATAAGGAGTTTGTGGAGGAGACGGAAACGGAACAGACGCATCAGGGGCACACGGGGCACGACATGAGCAGCCACATGGGCCCGGGTGCCCAGATGCAGTTCAACCCCGCTTTCGGCGAGGATATCTACCACACCCACCCGGCCGGCATGTGGATGGTCAATTACAAGTTCATGCACATGGACATGCGGGGGTTGCAGGATGGCACGAAGAACGTCTCCGTGGACCAGGTAATCCCCATGATGGGCACGAAATACGGGTTTATGATGACGCCCACCAGCATGACCATGGACATGCACATGGTGATGGCGATGTACGGGGTGACCGACCGGCTGACTCTGATGGGGATGGCGACCTATGTGGCCAATGAAATGGAGATGCTGATGAACATGGGGATGGGCAAAGGGAATACCATAGAGCCACCCATGAATACGAACGGCATCGGGGACACCGAGGTAAGAGCGATCTACAAGATCACCGACTACCTGGTCGCAAGTCTCGGGCTCAGCATCCCGACCGGCGATATCAAGCAGGAGTTCGGGACGATGGGGAGGACCTATCGCGCCCCGTACGACATGCAGCTCGGCTCGGGCACCTTCGACCTGAAACCCGCACTGACCTACTCGGACCTCAGCAGTGACGCCCTCTGGAACTGGGGTGCCCAGGTCAGCTATACTAACCACATCGGGAAAAACGATTCCGGCTACAGTCTCGGCGACACCATCAAGGCGACCACATGGCTCCAGCGCGCCTTAGGCCCCGCTGCCACCTGGGCACGGCTGGCCTTCAGCAACACCGGACACATCAACGGCCGGGACCCCGAGATTCAGATCCTCCTCAACCCCAACCCGATGATCGGAGCGTCAACTCCCGATGCCGATCCCAACAACTATGGCGGTCAGCGGCTCGATGCCCTGGTTGGTGTGAGTTTCGCGAAGGGACCCTTCAGTTTCGGCGTGGAAGGTGGCCTTCCCGTTTATCAAAACCTGAACGGTCTGCAGCTGGCAACCGGCTGGTTTCTCACTACCGGTTTTCAGGCGATGTTTTAGCAGGCACACTTCCCGCCCTAGTCGAACTCCAGCCCCCCCGGCAAAGCCGGCGGGGCTCAAGGTCAAGCGGCTTTCAGGCGAACGCCCGCACCCCGAGGATCTGCTCACCGATGATGAGTTTCTGGATCTGGGAGGTCCCCTCGTAGATGGTGGCCACCTTGGCATCCCGCAGGTAGCGCTCCACCGGGTAGGCATTGGAGTAGCCGCTGGCGCCATGCACCTGGATGGCATCGGTGGCCGCCCTCACCGCCGCCTCGCTGGCGAAGTACTTGGCGATCGAGGTCTCCAGGGTGTTCCTCACCCCCCGGTTCTTAAGCTCCCCCGCCCGGAATACGAGAAGCCGTGCCGCATCGAGGTCCACCGCCATCCGGGCGATCATCTCCTGCACCAGCTGAAAGGAGGCGATCGGCCTTCCGAACTGGTGCCGCTTCCGGGCATGGGCGGTTGACGCTTCGAGACAGCCGCGGATGATCCCGACGCAGCCGGCGGCCACGCCGTACCTGCCGTTGTCGAGGGCGCCGAGGGCGATCCTCAGCCCGGCACCCACCTCCCCGAGGAGCGCCACGCCGGGAACGCAGCACTCCTTGAGGACGATCCCGGCGGTGTTCGATGCCCGGAGGCCGAGCTTCCCCTTGATCTCGGTGGCGTTGAACCCGGGCGCACCGGTCTCGACGAGAAATGCTGCCGGCGCCCCCTCGCCGGGACCGGGGTCGGTTCGGGCGAAAACGATTGCGATATCCGCCACCCCGCCGTTGCTGATCCATGTTTTGGTACCGTTCAGCACCCAGCCTCCCCCTTCCCGCCGTGCCAGGGTCCTGATCCCGGCCGCGTCGCTTCCCGCCCCCGACTCGGTCAGGGCGAAGCAGCCGAGGATCTCACCGCGGCAGAGGCGCGGCAGATAGCGCTGTCGCTGCGCCTCGTCACCCCAGGTGAAGATCACCTGCTCCACCAGGGAGACCTGTACCGACATGGTCGTCCGCACCGAGGAGCAGCCGCGGCCGATCTCTTCGAAGATCAGGGCATCGCTGATCCAGTCGAACCCTGCACCTCCATATTCCCGGGGGATTGTCCCGCCGAGAAACCCCAGTGCCGCCAGCTTGCGGAACGTCTCCCGCGGGAAACGTTCCTGGGCATCGTTTTCCCTGGCCGTGGGAATGATCTCCTCCTCGGTGAAGCGCCGGGCCAGGTCCCGGATCTTTTCCTGCGTCTCGTTCAAAGCAAATTCCATGGTTTGCCTCCCGTAGATCTAAGAAAAATTTTTTCCGTTATGGCGACGTGGTCCTCCACCGGGTACACTTAACGACAGAACCCGCGAAGTCCGGGAATCTGGAGGCAGAGCGGGCCGGCTGGAATCGACCACGGGAGGAACGCAACGATGCCGTCGATCCGGATGCTGAGTCATGGCATGAACAACCTTCTCCATACCCTCGTTCTCCTCGTGGGGCTGTTCGGCCTTCTTCTCCTCCTCGGCTGGCTTTTTGCGGGGGAGATCGGCATGCTCTGGGCGGTGCTCCTCGGGATAATCCCTCTTTTCGTGAGCATCCGCGTCCTCCCGCGCATGGTCCTCAAGCTCTATCGCACCAGGGAACTCTCGGCCGCCGAGGCACCCGAACTCTTCACCCTCGCTGCCGAGTTGTCGAAGCGGGCCGGCTTGAGGGCCATGCCCCGGCTGTACTATATCCCGAGCCGGATGGCGCTCATCTTCTCCGTGGGGTTTGGCAGGGAGGGTGCCATCGCCGTCACCGACGGCCTGCTGCGGCTCTTTACGCTGCGCGAGCTGGTCGGCGTGGTCGGTCACGAGATCAGCCATATCCGCAACAACGACACCTGGGTCATGAGCTTCGCCGACGTGGTGAGCCGGATAACCGGCACCCTCTCCCTCTTCGGCCAGGTGCTCGTGCTCATCAACCTGCCGCTCTATTTCCTCGGCAACCGCGCCCTTCCCTGGATACCGGTCATACTCCTGACGTTCGCTCCAGCGGTCAGCGCCCTCATGCAGCTGGCGCTCTCCCGCACCCGGGAGTTCGATGCCGACCTCCATGCGGCACGGCTCACCGGGGACCCTGCCGGCCTTGCCGCCGCCCTCGGGAAACTGGAAAAGTACCAGGAGCGGCTTCTGGGCAAACAGAGGATCCCCCGACATCGCGGCGGCGAACCGTCCCTTCTCCGGACCCACCCGCGGACTGACGAACGGGTCCGGCGGCTTCTCCAGATCGCGGAAGAGATGCCTCCCTCAGAGTGGTTTCCCTTCCCCGGCGAAGCCCACCCACGCCTGGCGCACCATCTCGCCGAGCAGACACGAAAGCCGCGTCGCCACATGGGTGGCGGCTGGTTCTGATGGCGCGTTTTCCCGTTCCGGCAGGCCGTTACGGAACGAGGACGATCTTTCCGAAGGTACTCGCCTCGATGACGGCATGGTGGGCAGCCACCGCTTCAGCCAGAGGCAGCTCCCGGCTCACCACCGGGCGCAGGGCGCCGTTCTCCAGCCCGGCGGCAAACGCCGCGTGCATCCCGGCCAGTTCGCGCTCCGTAGCCTTGAACATGGTCATTCCCAGGATGGACGCCTCGCGCATCATGGCGTCCCGCGGGTTGATCTCCACCTTTCCCCGGCTGCCGACCACCACCACCCGACCGCCTGGAGCGAGCACCTCCAGGTCCTTCCCCAGGTTGACGTTGGCGAGCATCTCGAGAATGAGATCCACCCCGGCCCCGCAGGTGAGCCCTTCGAGCTTCTCCAGGTAACCGGCTTCATGGTGGTTGAGGGCGTGATGAGCACCCTGGGCCAGCACCAGCTCCAGCCCCTGCGCGGAGCCGGCAGTGCCGATCACCCTGAGCCCGAAAGCCCGGGCCAGCTGCACGGCGGCAATGCCCACGCCGCCGCTGGCCCCGTGCACGAGCACCGTCTCACCGGCCGTGACGCGGGCCCGCTGGAAAAGGGCTCGGTAAGCGGCGCCGTACGGCACTCCGAGGGCCGCTCCCTGGGCAAAGGCATTCCGCTCCGGCAGCGGCCAGGTCTGGAACTCGCGGCAGAGCGCCTTTTCGGCATAGGTACCCGAAAGGGTTCCGGCCACGTATACCCGCTCCCCCACCCGTCGGTGCTTGACACCGGGCCCTGCCGCCTCGATCACCCCCGCACCGTCACTGCCGGGAGTGTAGGGAAGCGGAAGATCGGGACGATAGTACCCGGCCCGAATGTAGGTATCCACAGGATTCACGCCGGCAGCATGGATCCGCACCACCACCTCCCCCTCCCCCGGCACCGGCTCGGGGACTTCCTCCAGGCGCATCACCTCGGGCGCGCCGAATTCATGGACCTTGATCGCTTTCATGGGCACTTCCTTTCTCCGGACCACAGCCGGTCATCGTTCTGGGGAGTTGCCCCTGTCCGAGTATACCAGTCTTGCGGCGGCTTTCAATTCGGCGGAGAATCGCCGCCATGTTGCCAGTCAACAGGCGGTTTCACTTCGAAAGGGAAGTTTCCCATACAATAAAAACGGGGGTATTGGGTCGGAAGATGCAGAAATTGGGATACGCGCGCGGGACGAGGCTGCTTAAATTTTATTCAACAACTGGCCTTTAAATAAATACCGTTGCGACGGCAGAAAAAAAGCTGCAATTGTGCACATTTTTATGGCACCCGCATGCGTTTTAGGGTAAACTTAATAAATATTTACCAACCTTAAACAACACGCTCCCGGAAAGGAGCGAGGAGGTGATTTCATGTCTGTCCTGGAAGAGCTCCTCAACCATTTCGAGCGGTTGGACAACCGGCTTCGGGCCGGTGCGCGGGACGGGGATTACCTCAAATTGGTCAAGGAAGTCCTTATCACCAGGCGTGAGGTCAAACAGTATATCGCCTGCCACCCGGGCTCGAGCCACGACCAGCCGTACCGGGAAAAACTGGACCGGATCAGGAATAATTACGGCTACCGCATCGACGCTGTTTACGAGGACTATGCGACCATGGTCCGCTGTCCCCACTGCCACCGGCATAACGTCGCCCTTGTCAAATACCGGCCGGCAGCATTGCCACCGGCAGAATTCGTCCAGAGACACTCCACTCGCCTGAAGATAACCCCGACCCCGGAAACCACCATGGCCGGCAAATTTTCCTGCAACGATTGCTGCTCCAGGTTCGACGCCCAACTCCCCCCACCCGATGTTCGTCTCTGCGAAATACTCTTCGAGTACTACGGGTAACGCCCACCTCCGAGTCAAGCCTTTTTCCGGACCAGCCAGCCACGGCTCGATGCCGACTTAGTTTATCTTTGCCGGTTTTCCTGCTATAGTGGCCGCGCACACCCCGAGAGAGGAGGCCGCTCGCACATGCGCATCGAATGCCCCGGTTGCCATCTGACCGGCAATGTCAACGAACTGGAAATGCCGCCCGAAGGACGACTCGTCAGCTGTCCGCGCTGCAAGAACAGCTTTCACGTCGACAAACCCGCTGTTGCCGCCTGGTCGCCCGACATGATGAACGTCTGCCCGGTCTGCCGATATTCGACCTTCGGGACGGAGATGTTCGCGGTCTGTCCGCAGTGCGGGCTGGTGGGCAGTGAGTACCAGGCAAAACTCCGCAAAAAGCAGGAACAGGAGAACGCGCAGCAGCAGGCCCGGCACGACGAGGAACTGCTCCTGCGTTCTCTCCGCAATCCCGACCTCCCCCAGGCACCGGACGCAGAATCGGGAAAAAGTTCTGCCCCGGCGCCGATCCGCTATGCGGGCTGGACATGCACTGCCCTCGGCGGTGCTCTCCTCTGCTATGGTCTTTACGGTTTGGCGTCATACTATGGCAACGACTGGCAGGCAGCACTTTCAGAAGGTCGTCTTGAACCGCTCTCGAAAACCGAGGTGTTTTTCCGTCTCGGCTTCCTCCCCTGGCTGGTTACCCTCTTCAGCAGCGTTTTCCTCGCGGCAACCTCCCAGTTCCTGCTGCTTCGGGACCGTGCCCGGAAGGACATGGAAAAGGCGGCCTGGGCCGGCGTTGTCCTGTGCGCCGTCTACGAGACTGCCGAATTCATCTCCTGGATACGAATCTCCTCAAGCTCACCGTCTATCTCCTACTGCGCCATCGGACTCGTGAGTTCTCTGCTGATGGCAGTCCTCTGGAGTGCCCCATTCCTCGCCCTGCTCTGGTTCCTGCGGAGCGAGACGATCACGCGGGAATTTTCCGAGTAACTTTTTAAGGGAACAAGGGGGAAGCTAGCCCAACCGGATGAGAAAGACCCCGCCAAGGATGAGGAGGGCCGCGACCGAGCGGATGCGCCCGCAGGTCTCGCCGAGGAAAAAGACGCCGATGAGTACGCCGACGAGCACGCTCACCTGCCGCACCGGCACGGCATAACTCATCGGCGCGAGACTGAGGCCGAAGCGGAACGAGAGGAACGAGCCCATTACGACCGGACCGCTGGCGAGGATGAGTGCCCGGTTCTCCCGCCACTCGGCAAGGAACTGAGAGCGGTAGCGGGGCCGCACGATGTTCAGGGTCATGAGCGCCAGCATGAACACGACGAGGAGGTAGGTGAAGTAGAGGGAGGAGTAGTGCCGGACGCCGCTCTTGTCGAACACCGCTCCGAGGGAGTACGTGAAGCCTGCGGCGAGGGCCGCCTGGACCGAGGGCTCGCCGAGGCTGCGAAACGGCCGCAAGAGTTCCCCGATGGTAATCTGCTGCAATTGAATTACGTAGACCCCAGCCGCCACGAGCAGAATACCACAACAGCCGATCCCGCTCAGGCGCTCCCCAAGAAGCCAGATCCCCCAGACCGGCACATAGACAATCGCCGTTTGACAAAGGGGGTAGGTAAGCGACAGGTCTCCCGCCCGATAGGCGCGGCCGGTCAACAGGTGGTAGAGGACGAAACAGACGGCACCGCCGCCACCGAGGAAGAGTATGTTCCGGTCCAGAGAAGGGAAGCTTCCCGGAAGAAAGGGGAGCACGGCGGTAAACAGTGCCAGCGACGTCGCGAACATCCACCAGATGAAGACAGTCTTGTGGCGGCTCTGTTTGACGAGCAGGTTCCACAGGGCATGGAGGATGCCGGAGATGAGGATGAGGGTAAATGCCAGGGTAGTCACCATGGCATTATAGCGATAATAAAAATTTTTTGCGACACTAAAATTTACAGATAACCCGGATTATTCCTGCCTGGCGAACTTCAGGGCCGCCGAGTTCATGCAATAGCGCAGCCCGGTGGGGGGCGGACCGTCGGTGAAGACGTGCCCCAGATGGGCATCGCATCGGGCACAGCGCACTTCGGTGCGGACCGAGAAGAACGACCGGTCCTCGCGGGTGGTGATGTTTTCCGGGGCCACTGGTTGCCAGAAACTCGGCCAGCCGGTGCCCGAGTCGAACTTGGCAGCGGAGCTAAAGAGGTCGAGGTCGCAGCAGACGCAGTGGTAGAGCCCTTTCTCGTGGTTGTTCCAGTAAGCATTGGCGAACGGCCGCTCCGTCCCCCCCTTGCGCGCCACCTTAAACTGCTCAGGGGTCAGCAGCCTGTGCCACTCCTCGTCGCTCTTGATTACCCGCTCCGTCATGATGTACCCCTTTTTAGCAACAGAGTATACCCTGATCTGCCCAGGCTTCTTCTGCTCCGCCGCGTTCCCGGCTCCGACAGCGACCGCCAGGAAGAAGAGTCCCCCCGCGATAAGCCGCATCGTCATGGCCACCTCCACTTTGCCCGAAAGATTCGGCACCTGTTTCGTACCGGAAAGTATAGCGACTGCCGGGAGTGATGCAACGGGGAATTGCGTAATCTGCCGGGACCAGCGGAGGAAGGCCGATCAGTCGCCTTGCGCGCGAAGAGGTTCGTGGGCCTTGCGTCCATGGATCTTTGCATAGGCCCGACAGAAGGGGCAGATATCCACCTCGATGCGCCGAACCAATTGGAAGGCAGCACCCGCCTGCCTGTGCCGGGCCCGCCGGCAGACGGGGCACATCTCGCAAACGCGTGCCAGCGCGCGGTCGAGGCCGGTGATAGTATCGTCAGCCATGGTTATCCTCCATCTGCTCGTTCATTCGACCACGAAGCTCTGTCCGGCTGCTTCCACCCGGTCACCCGGGCGGAGCTTACGGCCGCGCCTCATCTCCTGCGCGCCGTTCACCAGAACCATCCCCTCGGCGATCAGGGTCTTCGCCTCGCCGCCGGAGCCGACGAGGTTCACCGCCTTGAGGAAGCTGTCGAGCTTGATGTAGTCGGTATCTATCTTCATGGTCACCCTCCGGGAACTTGCACACCTGTCGGTTGAATTTAGCACGTTTTTCTGGTAAATTTGGAAGAATTTTCCCAAAGGAGACTCCCATGATCACCACGTCCGACTTCAAGCGCGGCCTCGTCATCCAGGTCGACGGCGCACCGTGCCTCATCATCGATGTCACTTTCCAGTCCCCCTCGGCCCGGGGGGCGAACACCATGGTCAAGACCCGCTACCGCAACCTCCTCACCGGCCAGGTCCTCGACAAGACCTTTCGCTCCGGGGACAAGCTGGAGGAGGCGGACTTCGAGCGGCACAAGGGGCAGTTCCTCTATGCCGACGGCGACCGCGGCGTCTTCATGGACCTGGAGACGTACGAGCAGTTCGAGCTCGACGCCGATGCGTTCTCAGCGCTCTCCCCCTACCTCCTCGAAGGGACCGAGGTGCAACTGGGGATCTTCCAGGAGCGGATGGTGAACGTCGACCTCCCCATGACCGTGGAACTTACCATCACGGAAACGGCCCCGGTCATCAAGAATGCCACCGCCACTGCGGAGACAAAGGATGCCATCCTGGAAACGGGCCTGAAAATAAAGGTTCCACCCTATCTGGAGTCGGGCAACAAGGTCAAGGTCGACACCCGGGACGGCCGCTTCATCTCCCGGGCATAGACAACCCATGTGCGGGCTGGCGCAACAAAGTTGTTGACACCTACCGCAAATAGTTTTATAAAATGAGTTCTTCTTTGCCCAGGTAGCTCAGTCGGTAGAGCAGAGGACTGAAAATCCTCGTGTCGGCGGTTCGATTCCGTCCCTGGGCACCACTAACTAACAAGAACCATTGCAACAAATGAAAAGGCTCCCGATGCCGACCGGGGGCCTTTTGTCGTTTATGAAATCTCCAGGAACCTCGAATGGCAGGAACGTTCCGTCTCCCCGGGGAGAGGGACCAGGTTTTACTGCGCTTCCCAGTGCACACGCGGTGTGATGATGGCGCCCAGCATGCTGTTGATGTTGTTCAGGCGAGTGACGGATGAGCGGACCGTGAAAAAGAGAGGAGGGATATCCCAGCCGTACCAGGCAACAACGGCGCCGTTGACGTCGGTGACGGCGGCGCGAAGCGCGTAACAACCGGCATTGAGCTGCAATTCCGGCAGCGTACCGGCAAAGGTGGCCGCTCCCTTCCCCAGCCAACGGGAGGCGTCGTCGGTGAAGGCGAACATTATGCAGACTTCGAGATCGGCGGACCACACCGTCCATCCCCAATTGACCGCGCCGACCTCTTCTTCGGAACGCAGTTGGATTTCGACCCGTGCGGGGCTTCCGGTTATCAGCTCTCCATCGGCCCCTTTAATTTCGATCCTCTCGATCACCGTTGCCGGACGTTGTCCGCCCTTTTCCGGTGCAGACGCCCCTGGCAATGCGGTTCGGGAGGGACCGCCTCTCAGTTCTATATAGCGATTGACCGCCGAGACGGTGTCGCCGGCAAAGACTATTCGTCCCTCGTCCAGAAGCAAGGTGCGCGGGCAGGTGAATTGCAGCTGGTAAAGGTTGTGAGAAACCAGCAGGAGCGACCCGCCGCTTTTCACATACTGCTGCATGTGCTGGAGGCACTTGCGCTGGAAGTCAAGATCTCCCACAGCCAGCACCTCGTCCACCAGCAGGATGTCCGGCTGGAGATGGGCTGCGACCGAATAGGCGAGACGCGCCCACATCCCCGAGCTGTAGGTTTGTACTGGAGCGTCGATGGAATCCTGCAGTCCCGAGAACTCGATGATCGGCCTGATCACCTGCTCGGTCTTCTTCCTGGTCAGGCCCAGCACGGCCGACATCAGGTAGATGTTTTCCCGCCCGCTGAGCAGCGGGCTGAAGCCGGCTCCCAATTCGATCATCGCCCCCACTCGGCCATGTACCTCTATCTCGCCGTCGTCCGGTTTGATCAAGCCGTGCAACATCTTGAGCAGCGTGCTTTTGCCGGCGCCGTTATGCCCGAGGATTCCCAATGCTTCCCCGCGCTGCAACCGGAAGGAGATATCCTGCACGGCCCAGAACTCTCCCGGGCGCAGAGACGACTTGGAATCCCGCCATACGGCCAACTCATTGGCGACGTCTTTCACACCGTACCAGAGGGCGCGCCTGAAGTTCTTGCAGAATTTCTTGGAGACTCCGTTTGCTTCGATCATGACGGCGCCATTGTCACCGCGCATCGGCAACTCCCGCCTCTCGGCCCGATACGGCCAGCAGTTTTTTCACCCGTCTCCAGATGTTCCCGATCCGGAACCTCAGGATCGAGGCGCGCGGCCTGTGGTAGGGGGGCATCAACGCCTTCCTCCGCGGCCAAGGGCGATCCGGTTCGCTCCAGACCCGCTCCACGACCTCGGAAAACCACTGCGTATATCTCTCCAGGGAAAATTCGACGTCCACGCTTTCGTGCGCCTTGCCTCCCATCCGCTCCAAGGCGTCGCGATCCGCGGCGAGCTTCGCGATCGCCTCGGCGAGCCCTTCGACGTCCCCGACCTCGGCGAGATAGCCGTTCTCGCCGGACCGGATGAATCCCTCAGCCCCGCTCACCTTGGTAACCACCGGCACGCAACCGGCGGCCATGGCCTCGATCATGGAGATGGAAAACCCTTCATACTCCGAGACGAGCAGACAGACGTCCGCCTCCCTCCAGATCTCCAGCATCCGCGCCGGGGAGACCATCCCCCGGAAAGCGATGCGACCGCGGACCTCCGGCTCCAGCGCCTGGATGGCGCGCAGCAGTGCGTCCTCGTCCCTCCCTTCGCCTACGATATCGAGGCGAAAATCCACTCTCCGAACCGACAGACTGGTGGCGACGCGTGCCAGGTCGGAAACCCTTTTCTGCTTCTCGACCAGCCGGCCCGAGTAGACAATACGGAGCGGTGCGTCCCCTTTCGAATAATCGCGGCGGAACCCCGCGCTGGTTTTCACCCCGTAGGGACGGGTGACGATATCGCTTCTACGGGTTGGTATCCTCTCCGCCAGTTTGCCGGCCACCTGCCCGCTCACCGCAACGAAGAGATGAATGAGCGGTTCGTAGTAGCTCAACAGACGGTAATAGTCCTCCTCGTCCGTGTGGGCAAAGGCAATGACCCGCATCCTGGTGGCGTGGCGCCGGGCCAGCAGTGCAGAGGCTGCATACGTCCCACAGTAATAATTGGGGATCAGCACGCCGGGAAGCAGCTTCCGGTACAACCTTTCGTATCCCGCTACCTCGACATTGGTGGCATGATGGGGATGCACCCCCCTCTGCTGCAGAACAGAGACTCCGGAAGGTACTTCATATTGCGGAGAGACCCGTTCATTCACGTGTTCGACCAGGTGGGTCCGGCAGCCGATGGTCGACAGCGCATCGGCCATGGCAATGGACCAGGAAGTCACCCCTCCCAGCGACATCCCGTCGGGCAGGACGAATGCAACGTTCCCCGCGTCCCTCTCCTCTTTCATTTCGGGATCGGCATTGCCTGCGGCCAACCGGGAGGCCAAATCCTCCGCACTCCACCCGAAAATATCAAGGGCGTCGCAGGCTTCCTCCCGCGTCTTTCGGTAGAAGAGGACGACATGCACGACCAACAAGGAAAGGTAAAGCGGCCTTTGCAGCGCCAGTTCCGCGGCAAAGGCCAGGGCAGGCCAGACCTTGTATCCCTCCCGAAGCGGCACGTATTCGTCCCAGAGAAAAGGGACAGGGTCGCGGAACGAGATGTTCCAGACGCCGAGCAGCCAGGAAAGTCCCAGGATACCGGCGAAGAGGAAGAAGAAGCAGGCGATGCCCGGGGCGAAGGTGAAGATCACAGCGAGGGTCGCGCTCACGCAAACGAGCTCGGCTGGAAAGATATACCTCTTCACGAGGCGCCTGGCGCTATCCTCTCCGTGGCAGGTCACGAAGGTGGTGGCTCCCCCCCGGCGGTCGCCGGGTGCATCCTGGATCTGGTGATGGATGATCTCCCGCAGGCCGTTGAAGAAGGCGAGCGCGGTCACCGCCACCGTTAGCGGGAGGTCGGCCGGATGCCGCCAGGGCACCAGTCGTCCCGCCGTCTCCGCAACGAACCAGACCGGCACGACGCGGGTATAAACACTGTCGGTGATTACTGCCCAGAAACCCCGTTCCTTCAGGCGCACGGGAGGTATGGCGTACAGGGGCTGCGCCAAGTAGAAGACCACTAGAAGCAGCTTGGCGGTCAGTGTCAGGGGAAGGAAGCCCCACGGCATCCCTCCCACGGCTGCCGTTACCAGGCAAAACGCCAGCCGCTGCCAGGGAGAACATTGAGCCATCGCGTTCCACTTGCCGGCGCGGCGGTCGAGATCGATGTCAAAGATGTCATTTATGAAGTTCCCGAAGGCCCCCAGGCAAATGATGAAAAACAGGAGCCCCGCGAGGTACGGGAAAGCAGCCGCGGGCGGAGCATGATGAAGGAAGATCTCGAGATACGCCACCGCCAGCATCGGCGAGGCCTTCTGTGCCCACCAGTGCTCGGTCCGGGCGAGTTGTTTTAGGGAACGGATGCGCGCTTTCATCTGTCGGCTTTACTCACAAAACTTTCTCCCCCGGGGCCACCTGCCGGTAGCGACACAACGCCTCCACGCAAAGCGCGGTGGTCAGTTCCTCCGATCCAAAGTGGATCGCGCGCCTGGGCCCTGCCACGTAGATCGGGCTCCGCGGCCATGAGCCGTCGCACACCTGCGTCCCGATCAGGTGTGTCACGGCCTCGGGGAGAAGAGCGTGAAGACACCCGAAGTTGCAGAGGGTGGAGATCCAGGCTGCCGTACCCAGGGGATCGTCAAACCCCTCGCTCCAGCCCTGCGCGACCCTTGCCACAACGGGTTCCCGCGCCGCCGCGAGTCCTCCTCCCCGGTGAAAAAAGGCCCGCGAGAGGAGATAGTGGATGATGGAGGGCCTGACGTAGTAGGGGTCGCAGATTTCCTCGCGCCCAAGGTTCACCACCTCCAGGAGATATTCCACGACCGGCTTCGTCTCCCGGCCCTCCCCGAGGTACAGGAGCACGTTGGCGTTCATGCCTGCGCCGATATCGTTGGGAATGCATTCGGTGCTGCGCCAAAACGAGCGATAGGCGATCGGGAGGAACTTGAGGGGGTGGCGCATTGCCCTCATCCACCAGACCGGGTTGTAGTACCTGCGCCCTCGCAGCAGCAACCAGCAGTTGAAAAGCCCGTTTCTCTCCCGGTTGGCGAGCAGCAGCTTCCTGTCGACGCAGGGATCGACGCCGTACATCTCCAGCACGAAGCCGATAAGGGAGGTGTCGTCCGTATCCGGAGGAATCCTGGATGGCCCAGTCTGCGAAAGCGGGCAATAACGCCATACCCCCGGCTGCTCCCGCTCCAACACGAGCCAATCGAGCCCCTTCCGCACCATGGTATCATTGCGGTCGAGCCCCGCGAAAAAGAGGGAATAGAGGATCGTGGCGGTCACGAAGACGGTGGGATCGTCGTAGCAGTCCTTTGTCATCGTCGCATCGAACGAGTGATACGACCTGAACTGCCCGTGCGGGAGTTGAGCGCGCCTGAGATAATCGAGCGCCCGCCCTACCGCCTCATCGATCGCGGCGGCGTCTATCTCGGATCCGAACTTTCCCTGGCCGGCAGTCTGAGTCATCGGGCACCCAACCGCGGGACGATATGGCTGAAGGCCAGGCTGAACAATCCCCATCCTCCCGCGAGCACCGCCATCGAAACCAGGACCACCCACCCCGCACCGGGGGAGGGAGCCAGAACCCCCGTGGTGAGCCAATCCCGGGTGGTGACCAGCAGCGGGGTCAAGGGATTGAGCGCCAGCAGCCCCGGAAGCCACGGGACGGACTGGTGGTAGACAATGGGAGTCAGCAGGAACCAGGCAGTGGCGAAGATGCCGATGGCGCGTTGGACGTCTTCGTAAAGGAGCCCTATGGGAACCAGCAGAAGACCTATGGAAAGCCCGAGCAGGAGCAGGGCCAGCACCCCCAGCGGCACCAGCACGATGGTCTGGGGGATGGAAACGCCGGCCCAGACGAAAGCCGCGAGCAAAAGGACCAGACGGATGCAGAAGTTGAAGAGCACCTCGCCCATTCCGGCCAGCACGAGCGCCTCCCGGGGAAAATTGACCTTGATCAGCAGCGAGCGGTTGGCCGAGAGCTGGTTAAGTGGCGTGTTGAGCGCATCGAGAAATGCCTGCCACAGCACGGTTCCGGAGAGGACGTAGATCGGATAGGGGACTCCGACGGCTCCCACTTTCAGAACTCCGATCATGTTCAGATAGACCCAGCTCAGCATGGAAGCCAGCGGCGGGAGCACGGCCCAGAGGTAGCCCAGGAGCGATCGCCGGTACTGCACGCGCAGGTTCCTGACCAGGAAAAGCCAGCCGATCTCCCGCGAGGCGCGGAGATCGCGCAGCAACTGTGTAGCCAGCAGCCCGGGCTGCGATAACCGTGAGCGTGAGGAGTACCTGATCGTTCCGTTATTGTATTTTAATATTCTCATTTTTGGCTTTCGCAAAGACGGTGCAGGCACAGCCGCTAGGGACGGCTCATGGATTGGCTTGCAGGGGGATGAGGGAGCAGCCGGGCTGGGTGACATTCCCGTGCATAAGCCCTCTCGCCCTTGACCCGGTTGTTGCGGGTCAGAGTTCTCTCGGATAATCCTTACCGCAGGCGCCCAATATTTTTTCCACGAAAACTGCATGAGGGTCGGCGGGAAGAAGCACCCTTATCCGCCTGGCCGCCGCTCGCCCCATTGCTTGCCATTCCTCTCGACGGCTCCATCCCCTTTCCATAGCTTCGTCCAGGGCATCGGTATCGGCTCCTCGTGCCACAAATCCCGTCACATTGTCCTCGACAATGTCCGCTGTGCCGCCTGCTGCGGTAACAATCGACGGCCTTCCGCATGTCATCGCCTCGATCGCGCTCAGAGGAAGTCCTTCGCATCGCGACGGAAGCACCAGCGCATGGTGCGCCTTCCATATCTCACCGGCATCTACGGCGAATCCCCGAAATGCTACCTGCTGGTCAAGCCCCAGCATCCTCCCCATCTCGATCAGCCCTTCCCGATTGATGCCGTCTCCATAAAAAGATACCCTGATATTGCGTTCTCTCCATTTGGGACGGCTCAGCACCTGGAGCAGGATGTCCTGTCCCTTATCCTTCACCATCAGCCGGGCCACGCATGCTAGGTTGAAAATTTCCTCCGCCGAATCAGGCCAGGGAAGCATCGTCGCCCCGGCAATCGCACAAGGGTTGCTGACCACCTCCGCATTGGGAAGGCGCGCCCCCATCTGAAGCTCCGTAAGGTTAAGGTTGTGGAGAGAAACGAAGAAACTGCGGACCGCTCCGAGGTAGGCGCTCTTCATCAGCGGCCGGACCGAATCGTTCGGCCAACCGGCGTCGGAAGCCTTTTGCGAAAGCATGACGTAAGGGATTCCGTTGCGTCGGCAGATCTCCCCGTACCTCACCCCATCGAAGTTCCCCCCCTGCGAAACCACCACGAACTCCGGGAACTGTGCCTTCAATCTTGCGGACAGGACGAGATCGATGGGTCTGACAAAGATGGATGAGCACCTGGAAAAGAAGCGATCGGCGTAGCGGAGCCAGTCCGATGCGAGGAAACGTACCTCGACGCCTGCCTCCCGCAAGCGAACGATCTGCGGGTGTCCGCAATCCAATACCGTAAGGAATGCCGAGACGCGATGCCCCTGAGACACAAGGATTTCCGCCGTGCCTCCCCAAAGCTCCTCGCTCCCTCCCCATGGGGCGGTACAGGTTGTGATAAAAACAATGTTCATACGAACTGCCGAAGTCAGAGAGTTCGCTGCCGCTGACCCGTATGGTGATGTACTGCGACGCACTGACTTATTGCATAGCTAGGTGAAACTGGCAAGGAAATTTAAACGATAATTTAAAAACGAAATTATCCCCCTCTCGACGAGTGTGCCATCTGCGCCGCTCTTGCCAAGACCGATGCATCACCCTTCCCCTCTCTCGGAGGGAAAGGGGAAGGGTTTACATTTGGAAGGATTGTGAAACCATGTAGAAGTAATAAATTACAGGACTGAAAATCCTCGTGTCGACGGTTCGATTCCGTCCCTGGCACCGGGAAAAAAGGCTTCGCGGGAAACCCGCGAAGCCTTTTTGTGCTTTCCGTCAGTCAATTGAGACGAAAGGGACAGGAATGCCTCATTAAGGTTGGGGAAGAAATACCGGCGCAGCCGATACAGAAAAACATGATAAGCAGTTTTGGAAGGAGCTTTTTCATTTTGATTCCCCGTGCCGGCTGCTCTTGCCGTGAGCGCCGTTCATCATGAAAAGTTCGATTACCGCCGTCGGATCTCGGTCCTGACGCAGCTCAGCGTCGTCTCTACCTAAACTCGGGCTTCGTCCTAAATTCTAACACACATCAGCCGCATTCGCAGGGATGGGCGAACTCGGTGTCCAAGCGAGACATGCGGTGGGGAAGAGGAAAATTTGAAATTTTGTGCAAGGTATGCGAATATAAAAAATTGGACTTGACCGCTTGCGGCCGTGTCATATCGACCTGAAGGCCGGCCTGGATATTGGATGCAACCATGAAACTCCTCCACAACCTCAACCCCCCGCAAAAAGAGGCGGTCCTCCACGGCGAGGGGCCGCTCCTCATCCTGGCCGGCGCCGGGTCGGGGAAGACCCGGGTGATCGTCCACCGCATCGCCTACCTCATCAGGGAGCGGGGGGTCCCCCCCTGGCAGATCCTGGCGGTCACCTTCACCAACAAGGCGGCCGGCGAGATGCGCGAGCGGGTGGAGCGGCTCGTCGGTCCCGGCGAGGCCCCCCTCATCACCACCTTCCATTCCGCCTGCGCCCGCATCCTGCGGCGTGAGATCCACCACCTGGGCTACGATGCCAGCTTCGCCATTTACGACGACAAGGATTCTGAGCGGCTCCTCAAGGAGATCGTCGCCGAGCTGAATCTCGACGAGAAGCGCTTCCCCGCCAAGTCCTTCGCCGCGGCCATCGACGACTGCAAGAACGGCGGGCTCGCACCGGAGGATGTGCCGCCGGGCGACTTCTTCAGGGAGAAGCTCGCCCGCGTCTACGCCGCCTACCAGGAACGGCTGCGCAAGTGCAACGCCCTCGACTTCGGCGACCTCGTCATGCTCGCCGTGCGCCTCTTCGAAGAGCTCCCCGAGGTGCTCGAACGCTACCGCGAGCGCTGGCACTGGATCCTCGTGGACGAGTACCAGGACACCAACCCGATCCAGTACCGGCTCGTGCGGCTTCTGGCGGGAGAGCGGAAAAACCTCTGCGTCGTGGGGGACGACGACCAGTCCATCTACCGCTGGCGCGGCGCCGACATCCGCAACATCCTCGACTTTGAGAAGGACTTCCCCGGGGTAACGGTGGTGAAGCTGGAGCAGAACTACCGCTCCACCCGGACCATCCTCGCCGCAGCCGGCAGCGTGGTGGAGAAGAACCGGGGGCGCAAGAAGAAGACCCTCTGGACGGACAACCCCCCGGGGGAAAGGATCGTTTACCGCCGGCTCGCCGACGAGCGGGAGGAGGCGCGCTTCGTCTGCCGGGAGGTGGAGCGGTACGTGCGCAAAGGGGGAAACCTCGCCGACGTGGCAGTCTTCTACCGGACAAACGCCCAGTCCCGCGTGGTGGAGGACGCCATGGTGGCCGACGCCATCCCCTACCGGATGGTGGGAGGGATGCGCTTCTACGAACGGCTGGAGATCAAGGACGTCCTCGCCTACCTGAAGGCCCTCGCCAACCCCGCCGACGAGGTGGCGGTGAAGCGGATCATCAACGTCCCCCCCCGGGGGATCGGCCACGCCACGGTGGACAAGATCTCGGAGCTTGCCGTCCGCGGGGAGGTCCCATTCTACGCGGCACTTCGGGACGCGGCAACCGGCGGGCTTCTTGCCAGCGGACCCCGGGGGAAGGTCGCCGGCTTCGTGGAGCTTATGGAGCGCTTCCGGATCCTGGCCGAGACCGTTCCCCTGGCGGAACTCACCGCGCGGATCATCCAGGAGACCGGGTATGCCGCGCGGCTCCAGGAGGAGCGGAGCGAGGAGGCCCAGGACCGCCTCGCCAACCTCCAGGAACTGGTGGTCGCCATGGAAGAGTTCGAGCGGACGAGCGAGGAAAAGAGCCTGGCAGCCTTCCTCGAGCAGGTGGCCCTCATCGCCGACCTGGAGCGAAACGACCAGGGGCGCGAGGCGGCGACGCTCATGACCCTCCACGCCGCCAAGGGGCTCGAATTTCCCCTCGTCTTCATGATCGGCATGGAGGAGAGGGTCTTCCCCCACGTCCGGTCCCTCGACGACCCGGAGCAGATGGAGGAGGAGCGCCGCCTCTGCTACGTGGGGATGACCCGGGCACGGGAGCGACTCTTCCTTTCCAACGCCCGCCGGCGGAGGCTCTTCGGCCAGGACCAGTACAACACGCCATCCCGTTTCCTCGCCGACATCCCCGGAGAGCTCCTCGACGTCGAAGAGGAACTTCCGGGATTCGGACCACGGACCCAAGAGGGCCTAAAGGACTGGGAACCGGGGACCGGGTATCGGGGACCAGGAAAATCGCTGTCAGAGGAAATGCCGTCTCGCCACAGTCTGGCAGCGGTCTTTGACCTGCAGGCAGAGATTGCTCCCGCCAACGAGGTGCGGGTGGTTCCGGAGCCGGAGGAAGCGGGTGAGGTCCGGATCGGCATGCGGGTCCGTCACGGCAAGTTCGGGGTTGGAACCATCCGGAAGATCGAGGGGAGCGGCAACGAGCAGAAGGTGATCGTCTGGTTCAACTCGGTCGGCCCGAAGAAGCTTCTCCTCAGGTTCGCCGGGTTGGAACGGGTTTGAAAAATCCGTTCAATGTTCAACGTTCAACGTTCAAAGTTGATCAACCTTGAACCTTGAACGTTGAACCTTGAACCGGTTGTGTTTTCCCCCCATTCGTGGTAAAAAAATGCGTTTTCCGTTGAGATTTCTTCCTGGAGCAGACCATGAAAATAACCCGAGCAGAAGTGGAGCACGTTGCGCGGCTCGCCCGCCTGGAACTCTCCGCCGAGGAGGCGGAAATCTTCACCGGCCAGATGGACGCCATTCTCGCCTACGTGGACAAGCTCAACGAGCTGGACACCACGGGGATCACCCCCACCTCCCATGCGGTGCCGGTGGAAAACGCCTTCCGCGCCGACGAAGAGCGGCCGTCCATCGGCACCGACAACGCCATGGCCAACGCCCCGGACCGGGTGGACGGGTTCTTCCGGGTGCCGAAGGTGATCGAATAATTTTCACGTGGCGGGCGCGGTCTTCCGACCATCTCGCGCCAGGTGGGCAAAACCTCGATCCTAGTGATCGCAAAAAGGGAAACACACAAGTTTGCCCCTGCAAGGAAATCATCCATGGAATTATATGAACTGACCATACACGAGCTGCACGAGAAGCTGAAGAAGCGGGAGGTCTCCTCGGTGGAGGCGACGCGGGCGTTCCTCGATCGCATCGAGTCGGTGGATCCGCGGGTGAATGCCTTCATCACCGTGACTGCCGATGAGGCGCTGAAGGCCGCGGAAGAGGCTGACCGGCGGATCGCGGCCGGCGAGACGACCATCCTCACCGGCATCCCGGTGGCCCTCAAGGACATCTTCCTCACCCAAGGGGTGCGCACCACCTGCGCCTCGCGCATCCTCGACACGTTCATCCCTCCCTACGACGCCACGAGCTGGGTGAAGCTGAAGGAGCGGGGAGCGGTTCTTGTGGGAAAGCTCAACCAGGACGAGTTCGCCATGGGCTCCTCGTGCGAGTCGAGCGCCTTCGGCCCGACCCGCAACCCCTGGAACCTGGAGTGCATCCCCGGCGGCTCCTCCGGCGGCTCTGCCGCGGCCATCGCCGCCCGGGAAGCGACGGCGACCCTCGGCACCGACACCGGCGGCTCCATCCGCCAGCCCGCCTCCCACTGCGGCTGCGTGGGGCTGAAGCCGACCTACGGCCGGGTCTCCCGCTACGGGGTGATCGCCTACGCCTCGTCGCTGGACCAGGTGGGTCCCATGACCCGAGATGTGGCCGACTGTGCCATCATGCTCGGCGCGGTGGCGGGTTACGACCCCCTGGATTCCACGAGCATCGACCGGCCGGTCCCCGACTACACCGCGTCCCTCGGCCCGGAGGTCACGGGGCTGAAGATTGGCCTTCCGAAGGAATACTTCATCGCCGGGCTCGACCCGGACGTGAAGAAGACGCTGGATGCGGCCATCGACACGTACAAGCGGCTCGGCGCTGAGTTCGTCGAGATATCCCTCCCCCACACCGACTATGCCGTGGCCACCTACTACCTGATCGCCACCGCCGAGGCGAGCTCGAACCTCGCCCGCTACGACGGGGTCCGCTTCGGCCACCGGGCCAAGGAGGCCGCCGGGCTCATCGACATGTTCGCCAGGAGCCGCGCCGAGGGGTTCGGGGCGGAGGTGAAGCGGCGCATCATGCTCGGCACCTACGCCCTCTCCTCCGGCTATTACGATGCCTACTACCTGAAGGCCCAGAGGGTCCGCACCCTCATCATGCACGACTTTCTCCAGGCCTTCGCCACGGTGGACGTGATCCTCACCCCGGTCGCCCCCACCCCGGCCTTCCGGATCGGCGAGAAGGTGAACGACCCGCTCCAGATGTATCTCTCCGACATCTTCACGATCCCCGTGAACCTGGCGGGGACCTGCGGCATCTCGGTGCCGGCGGGAATGAGCGGAGACGGCCTTCCCATCGGCCTGCAGCTGGTCGGCCGCCCCTTCGGCGAGGAGGCGATCCTGCGCGCCGCCTACGCCTTCGAGCAGGCGACGGAGTGGCACAAGCAAAAAGCGCAGTTATAAATGGGTTGTAGGGGCGACCGGCCGGTCGCCCCCACGTAAACCGATACCCGGAGAATCATCCATGAAATTTCAGCCCGTCATCGGCCTCGAAGTCCACGTCCAGCTCCTCACCAACACCAAGATCTTCTGCGGCTGCTCGACGAAGTTCGGCGCCTCCCCCAACTCCCAGACCTGTCCGGTCTGCCTGGGGCTCCCCGGCGCGCTCCCGGTCCTGAACCGCAAGGTGGTGGAGTTCGCCATCCGCGCCGGGCTCGCCACAAACTGCACGATCGCCGAAAAGAGCGTCTTCGCCCGGAAGAATTATTTTTACCCCGACCTCCCCAAGGGGTACCAGATCAGCCAGTACGAGCTCCCCATCTGCACGGCGGGGCACCTGGACATCGAGGGAGAGTGGGGGACGAAGCGGATCGGCATCACGCGGATCCACATGGAGGAGGACGCCGGCAAGCTCGTCCACGGCGACGTTCCGGGACTCGGCTCAGGCTCCGGGGTCGACCTCAACCGGGCCTGCACGCCCCTTCTGGAAGTGGTCTCCGAGCCCGACCTGCGCAGCGCCGACGAGGCCGTGGCCTACCTCCGGAAGCTCCACCAGATCGTGGTCTACCTCGGCATCTGCGACGGGAACATGGAAGAGGGAAGCTTCCGCTGCGACGCCAATGTTTCGGTGATGCCGGTGGGGTCGACGACCTTCGGCACCCGGGCCGAGATCAAGAACGTCAACTCCTTTCGCTTCGTGAAGCAGGCGATCGAGTACGAGATCGAGCGCCAGATCGACCTCATCGAGGAGGGGGGAAAGGTCGTCCAGGAGACCCGCCTGTTCGATCCCAATTCGGGGATGACCCGCTCCATGCGCGGCAAGGAGGAAGCCCACGACTACCGCTACTTCCCCGACCCCGACCTGGTGCCGCTGGTCATCTCTCCCGACTGGGTGGAGGAGGTGGAGCTCTCCCTTCCCGAACTCCCCGACCTCAAGCGGAAGCGCTACCAGGAGGAACTGGAGCTGCCGGCCTACGACGCCGAGGTGCTCACCGCCAGCCGCGAGCTGGCCGAGTACTTCGAGGCATGCCTCGCTCTCTACCCCCAGGCGAAGCCGCTGGCCAACTGGGTGATGGGGGAGGTGACCCGCGGGCTCAACGACAGCGGCCTCGCCATCACCGCCTGCCCGGTGACGCCCCAGCGCCTGGCTGAGCTACTGAAGCTGATCGACGCGGGGACCATCTCCGGCAAGATCGCCAAGACGGTGTTCGACGAGATGTGGCAGACCGGCCAGGAACCGGCAAAGATCGTCGCGGACAAGGGTCTTGTCCAGGTCTCCGACACCGGAGAGATCGAGCGGATTATCGACGAGGTGATGGCGGCCAACCAGGGCCAGGTGGAGGAGTTCCGCGGCGGCAAAGAAAAGGTCTTTGGCTTCTTCGTCGGACAGGTGATGCGGGCAAGCAAAGGGAAAGCGAACCCGGCGCTGGTGAACGAACTCCTGCTCAAAAAACTCAAAGGCTAAGAGCCGTTCAACGTTCAATGTTCGACGTTCAATGTTGTAAACCTTGAACCTTGAACCTTGAACCTTGAACCTTAACGGAGAAACACGATGTCTTTCCGCACGATCGAATGGCGCGACAACAAGGTGGTGATGATCGACCAGACCCGCCTGCCGGGCGAAGAGGTCTACAACGAGTACGACGACTTCCGGAGCGTGGCCGAGGCGATCAAGGGGATGGTCATCCGGGGAGCTCCCGCCATCGGAGTGGCTGCCGCCATGGGGGTCGCCCTCGGTGCCCGGGACATCATCGCCGACACCCACGAGTCATTCTTCCGGCAGCTGGATAACGTCTGCGACGTGCTGGCGCGGACCCGACCGACCGCCGTCAACCTCTTCTGGGCCATCCAGCGGATGAAGCGGACCGCCGAGGCACACAAGGACAAGGACCTCAACTCCATCCGCCAGATCCTGAAGGCCGAGGCTATCAGCATCGAACAGGAGGACCTGCAGATCTGTCGCGCCATCGGCAGAAACGGCGCAGCCCTCATCCGGGAGGGGGCTACCGTCCTCACCCACTGCAACGCGGGGGGCCTCGCCACGGCCGGTTACGGCACCGCTCTGGGGGTCATCCGCGCGGCCCACGAAGCGGGGAAAAAGATCCAGGTCTTTGCCGACGAGACCCGCCCCTGGCTCCAAGGTGCACGGCTCACCGCCTGGGAGCTGTTGAAAGAGGGGATCCCGGTGACCCTCATCGCCGACAACATGGCCGGCTTCTTCATGAAGCGGGGCGAGATCGACTGCGTGGTGGTGGGAGCCGACCGTATCGCCGCCAACGGCGATACGGCCAACAAGATCGGTACCTACAGCGTCGCGGTCCTTGCCCGCGAAAACCGCGTCCCCTTCTATGTGGCCGCCCCGGTCTCCACCCTCGACCTTTCCCTGAAAAACGGCGACGAAATCCCCATCGAGGAGCGCCATGCCCATGAGGTGACCCATCTCCAGGGCTATCCCGTGGCCCCGGAGGGGATCAAGGTCCGCAACCCCGCCTTCGACGTTACTCCGGCCAAGTACATCGCCGGCATCATCACGGAAAAAGGAGTGGTACGAGGAGATTTCGAGAAGGGACTGCGGGCGCTGGTGGGACAATGAACCGTGCCGCGGAATTCCACGAGGGGCTCCAGGCGGCACTCGCCGCCGATCCCGAATCGGACGGCGACCGCCAACTGGTAACGTTCCTGGAATCCCGGGGTTTCGCTTACGGCGCCCGGTCCGCCACCAACCTGCGTCTCCTCGCCTACAGCCTCCCCCCCGAGTGCGTCCGCACCATCGCCCTCGCGGCCCTTGCCAGCGCCATGCCGGACATGGCCCTGAACAACCTTGAGCGCATCAGCACTGTCATTCCCCCGGAAGAACTGCGCGCCGTCTGTGCCCGCAAGGGGCGGCTCACCCAACTCCTCACCGTTTGCGGGGCCTCGCCGTTTCTCGTGAACATCATCTGCCGCGACCCGGCATACTTCCGTCGTCTCTTCACTGCCAAAGAAATCGAAGTGCGGCGGAACGAGGCGGAGGCCTTGACCGCCCTCAGGGCACAGCTTCCCCCGGACCTCGACTACTCCGCACTTCTGCCGGTCCTGCGCCGATTCAAGTACGCCGAGATCCTCCGCATCGCCACCCGCGACCTGACCGGTCTCGCCCCCCTCGAGGAGGTGACCGCAGAGCTCTCCGCCCTTGCCGCCGCCACCCTCCAGGTTGCCCACGAGGTGACCCGCCGCACTCTTGTGGCCGAACATGGCATTCCCCTCATGGAGACCCCCCAGGGACTGCGGGAGGCGGACCTGGTTGTCATGGGGATGGGAAAATTCGGCGGCCGGGAACTCAACTTCTCCTCCGACATCGACGTCATCTACTTCTACTCCTCCGACCGGGGAGAAACCGCCGGGATCCCTGACGGCCAGGGAGGGATCAGGGGAAAGGCCACTCTCCACGCCTTTTTCGTGAAGCAGGCGGAGATGATCACCCGGGCCATCGCCCAGGTCACCGATGACGGGTTCGTCTTCCGGGTCGACCTTGGGCTGCGCCCCGAGGGGAAAAACGGCGACATGGCGGTTTCGCTCCGCTCCGCCGAGACCTACTACGAATACTGGGGACAGTCGTGGGAACGGGCGGCCATGCTCAAGGCCCGGCCCGTGGCCGGCTCCATGGAGGTTGGAGAACAGCTTTTACGCCTCATCCAGCCGTTCATCTACCGCAAGTACCTGGACTACAACCTGGTGGAAGACATGATGGCCATGAAGATGAAGATCGACGCCTCGCTGGCCAGGGAGCGGGAGGGGGAGTACAACATCAAGCTCGGCCGTGGGGGGATCCGGGAGATCGAGTTCTTCATCCAGGCCCTGCAGCTCGTCTACGCCGGTAAGAATCCCGCGCTGCGGCGGAGGAATTCCCTGGAGGCACTGGCGACCCTGCGCGACGCCCGGCTCATCGGGGAGGAGGACTGCACCGCACTCTGCGAGGCCTACCGCTTTCTCCGCACCGTCGAGCACCGGATCCAGGTGGTTCAGGAACGTCAGACCCACTCCTTGCCGCGAAAAGAGGAGGAATTGAGGGCGCTGGCCCGGCGGTGCGGCTACCTGCGGGCCAATGGCCTGGAGCGTTTTAGCGGCATCCTGGAGACCCATCGCAGAAAAGTCTCCGCGATCTACGGCGGGCTGTTTCTCTCCCGCGATGAAAAGCTGCGCGAGGAGGTCCGGCCGGAAGTCTATCTCTTCTTCGACCCCAAGGCCGACCCCGACCTTGTCAAGGACATGTTGGCTGAGCGACGGTTCGAGAATGTGGACATCGCCTACGACAACCTCCTGCTCCTGCGCGACGGTCCCCCGCGGGCTCACCTCACCGAGCGGGCCCGGCGCCTGCTGGAGAAGATCGCCCCGCTCCTGCTGCAGGAGATTTTCGCCTCGCCCGCCCCCGACATGGCGCTCACCAACCTCGACCGGTTCTTGAGCGCCGTCGGCTCACGCTCAACCTTCTACGCCCTCCTCGCCGAGAACCGGGAAATCCTCAAGCTCGTCGTCTCCCTGTTCGGCACGTCGGAATTTCTCTCCAAGATTTTCATCAGCCACCCGGAACTCCTCGACAGCATGGTCTCCCGCTCCTACTCGTCGTTCCTCAAGGCGCGGGACGTCATGGAGGAAGAGCTCGCCACCCTCATCGCCCAGGCGGCCGATTTCGAGGAACGGCTCGACGTGCTCCGCCGCTTCCGCCACGAGGAGTTCCTCCGGATCGGCATGAACGACATCTATGGCAAGCTGGGGCAGACCGAGGCAGCCATCCAGCTCTCGGACCTGGCGGATGTCTGTCTCGCCGCCGCCAATCGCATGGCACGGCAGGAGCTTGCCCGCTTCGGCCGGCCCACTTGGCGGGACGTGGAGGGAACGACACGGGAGGCGAGCTTCGCCGTCGTCGGCCTGGGTAAGATGGGGGGACGGGAGCTCAACTACCACTCGGACCTGGACATAATCTACATCTACGACCGCCAGGGGATGACCGACGGTGAAAAGCAGATCACCAACCACGAGTATTTCGCCAAGCTCGGGCAGAAAATCATCTCCATCCTCACCACCGCCACCCGGGAAGGGTACGTCTACAAGATCGACACGCGGCTTCGCCCGTCCGGCAATGCCGGGCCGCTCGTCACCTCCCTCGATTCCTTCAAGGAGTACCACCGGAAAGAAGCACAGATCTGGGAACGCCAGGCATTGACCAAGGCGCGGGTGGTAGTGGGCGACGAGCCGCTCACGGCGAACATCGCGGAGATCATCAGGCACGCGGTTTACGGCACCGGCGCCGACGAGACGGTGCGCAGCGAGATCCATCGTCTGCGGATGCGGATGGAGGTGGAGATCGCGAAAGAGAGCGCAGGAAGCTACAACATCAAGACCGGCCGGGGAGGGATGGTGGACGTGGAGTTCGTGGTCCAGTATCTCCAGCTCAGGCATGGGAAGGATTCCCCGGACATTCGCAGCACGAGCACCTTGACGGCCCTCAAGGCGATGCGTTCCTGCGGCCTTCTGCCGGCGGAAGATTTCGAAGCGCTCCTCGCGGGGTACAAATTCCTCCGCCGCCTCGAAAACCGGCTCCGCATCATCCACGACTACTCCATGAACGACCTCGGCGGGCCGCAGAAGTACCTGAACAAGCTGGCGCGCCGTATCGGCTACGATCCGAAGCTGAAGAACCCGGGCGATGTCCTCATGGCCGATTACGAGGCCACGACTGAAGCGGTGCGGAAAGTGTATACCAGGATATTGAATCCATAAAGTAACCTCTGTTGAAAGTCGTCCTACGTCGGAACTGCGCAGAACATGAGACAGCCTCATGGGAAAAGGGACAACGGATGCGGACAGAAGATGAGCTTCGTGAAAACGAGGGCCGGTTCCGTACTTACGTCGAACAGACCCCGCTGGCCTTGTTCGTGGCCGACCGGCACGGCCGTTGTGTGGATTTCAATCCAGCGGCCCTGAAGATGTTGGGTTATGACGCCGCCACACTGGCAGGAGTGCAGATCTTTGACATCACTCCGGAGGAGGAGCATAGAGCGGTGCTCCGGGATTTCGCCGCTCTGACCGTTGGGAGAGATATCGAAGGCGAATACCGGTTGAGGAAGCGCGACGGCAACCTGATTTGGGTTTCCCTGCATGCCACCATGATCACGGATGCACATTTCATGGCATTCTGCCACGACATCACCGCACGCAAACGGGCGGAGGAGTATCTCCGGCGAATTTCCGACCGGCTCCTGCTGGCCACCCGTACGGCAAACGTCGGCATCTGGGACCTAGACGTCGATAACAACAGGCTTTCGTGGGACGACACCATGTACCGTCTGTACGGCATCATGCCCGAAATCGGCGCTTACGAGGCCTGGCAGGCGAGCGTCCATCCGAAGGACCTGCCCCGGGCGGACGAAGAAGTCCAGATGGCCCTGCATGGCGAGAAGGAATTCGACACCGATTTTCGAGTGATGTGGCCGGACCGGACCGTCCGCCACATCAAAGCCACGGGCTTGGTACAGCGTGACGCCTCGGGCCGGGCGGTGCGCATGCTCGGCACGAACTGGGACATCACCGAGCTCAAGAACGCCGAGGAGGCGCTCCGGGAAAGCGAAGCACGCTATCGCTCGTTGTTCAAGAACATGCTGGAAGGATTGGCCTACTGCCGGATGCTGTATGAAGACGATCGGCCGCAGGATTTCATCTACCTCAACGTCAACGAGCAATTTGAACAATTGACGGGATTGCGGGATGTTGTCGGAAAACGGGCCAGCGAGGTCATCCCGGGCGTCCAGCAGTCCAATCCGCAGCTGTTTGAAATTTACGGCAGGGTGGCTTCGACCGGTGAGCCGGAGAGGTTTGAAACATATGTAGAGCCTCTGGATGAGTGGTTTTCTATCTCCGTGTACAGCCCGGAAATGGGGAGCTTTGTCGCCGTCTTCGATGTGATCAACCAGCGCAAGCGGGCGGAAGAGGCGCGGGAAGCCACGATTGAGCTACTGGATATCTGCAACAGGGCGGGGAGCTCACGGGAATTGATGCGGGAGCTTCTGTGCTTTTTTCAGCAGTCCACCGGTTGCGAAGCGGTGGGAATGCGGCTGCGCGAAGGGGCCGACTTTCCCTACTACGAGACGCGCGGCTTTCCCGATGACTTCGTGCTGGCTGAAAACAGTGTCTGCGCGACGGACCCGGCAGGGGAAATGGTGCGCGACGGCACGGGCCATCCGGCTCTCGACTGCATGTGCGGCAACATCCTCTGCGGCCGTTTCGATCCGACCAGGCCGTTTTTCACCGCGCACGGCAGTTTCTGGTCGAATTGCACGACGGAACTGCTGGCGAGCACGACGGAAGCGGAGCGCCTGGCGCGAACGCGTAACCGCTGCAACGGCGAGGGATACGAGTCGGTGGCCCTGATCCCGCTGCGCACGCAAGATACAACATTTGGCCTGATCCAGTTCAATGACAAGCGGAAGGGGCGTTTCACCGCAGAAAAAATTGCCCTGATGGAAAACCTCGTGTCCTACGTCGCAATTGCCCTGGCGAAGCTGAGGAGCGACGAGGCGCTGCGCGAGTCGAGCCTGTTCAACCAGCAGATAATCGACTGCATCGGAGAAGGGGTCATCGTCCATGGCAGGGACCTGCGTTACCAGCTGTGGAATCCGTTCATGACAGAGCTAAGCGGCCTGCCGGCGGACGAGGTGCTGGGGGGGCATCCTTGGGAACTCTTTCCGTGTCTGGTCGAATCTGGGGTTGTGGACCGGCTTGAAAAGGCTCTGGTCGGGCAAGCGTCCCCCCCTGCCGACATTACGTACCATTTCCCGCGGACTGGCCGCTCGGGCTGGTTTGCTGACTCTTATGCGCCGCTGCGGAATTCAAACGGTGAGATTATCGGCATCATCTCCACATTACGCGACATCACCGAACGAAGGATGGCAGAGGAGGAAAGGGAGAAACTCAAAGGGCAGCTGTTCCAGGCGCAGAAGATGGAGGCCATAGGGCTGCTGGCCGGTGGAGTCGCCCATGACTTCAATAACGTGCTCCAAGTTATTACCAGCTTTGCGAGTCTTCTAGAGAAGACGTTGGAGGGAGACAAGCCCCGCGATTATGTGAACGGGATACTGGCTTCGGCGGCCCGGGCCGCCGGCCTGACCCGGGGGCTTCTCGCTTACAGCCGCAAACAGACCCTGGAGCTGGCCCCCACGGACATCAACGACGTTGTAAAAAGCGTGCATGCGCTCCTTGCCCGGATCATCGGCGAGGACATCGAGCTGACCCTGGAGTTAAGCCCGGGGGAGCCGGTGGCCGTTGTCGACGCAAACCAGCTGCAGCAGGTCCTCATAAACCTGGCGGCCAACGCCCGTGACGCAATGCCGTGCGGCGGGAGGCTCACCATCGCCACCGATTTCGAGGAGATCGGCCGGCCATTCATCGAGGCCTGCGGCTACGGCAATACCGGCCTCCACGTCTGCTTCACGGTAAGTGATACCGGCAGCGGCATGGACGAAGAGACCCGGGCGAAGATCTTCGAGCCGTTCTTCACGACCAAGGAGGTGGGGAAGGGGACTGGGCTTGGTCTGGCAATCGTCCACGGAATCGTCGCCCAGCACAACGGTTTCATCCGTTGTCAGAGCGAGGAGGGACGGGGCACATCCTTCACCGTCTACCTCCCGGCAGTGGCACCTGCCGGAAAACTGCCGGAAGAGACCCGCACTTGTGGCCCCGCAGGTGGAAGCGAGACGATACTCCTCGCCGAAGACGACCAGCAGGTCATGGAAATCACCAAGTTGATTCTCGAAACGGAGGGGTATCGGGTGTTAGCAGCCATGGACGGGGACGAGGCGGTAGAACAGTACCGCGAACACAGGGAGCAAATCGCTCTCGTCATCCTCGACGCGGTCATGCCGAAGAAGAATGGTAAGGAGGCCTACGACGAGATACGGCGGCTGAACCCAGCGGCAAAGATCTGTTTCATGAGCGGCTATTCCTACGACATCCTTCAGGACCGGACCGCCATGGGATGTGATGTGACGGTCATCGCCAAACCAATCCTGCCAGACAACCTCCTGAAGGCGATCCGCGCCCTTCTAGACGGATAGGCGGGACAGGCGGGGCGCAAGCAGCACCGCTTTACTCCACCGTAACGCTCTTGGCCAGGTTGCGCGGCTGGTCGACGTCGGTTCCCTTGAGGACCGCCACGTGGTAGGCAAGGAGCTGAAGCGGCACCGAAAGGAGAAGAGGGGCGAGGTCGTCGCTGTCCAGCGGAACCTCGATGGCGACCTCGGCCTTCCCGCCGATCTCCTCATCTCCCGTGGAACAGACAGCAATCACCCGACCGTTGCGGGCAATGACCTCCTCCATGTTGGAGACCACCTTCTCGTAGTTACCGTTCCTGGGGGCGAGGACAACGACCGGCATGTTCTCGTCGATGAGGGCGATGGGGCCGTGCTTCATCTCGCCGGCCGGGTATCCCTCGGCGTGGATGTAGGAGATTTCCTTCAGTTTCAGCGCGCCTTCGAGGGCGATGGGATAATTGATGCCGCGCCCGAGGTAGAGGAAATCCCGTGCGTTCATGTAGCGCCGGGCAATCTTCTCCACCTGGGGGTTGAGCTTCAGGGTTTCTTCGAGGAGTGCCGGGATGCGCACCAGCGCCGCGAGCATCTCCTGCCCCCTGGCCCGGTCGATGGTCCCGATGGTCCGGCCCAGCCTGATAGCAAAGAGGTAGAGGGCCGTGAGCTGGGTAACGAACGCCTTGGTGGAGGCCACCCCGATCTCCGGGCCGGCATGGGTGTAAATCACACCGTTCGCCTCCCGGGCGATGGAGGAATCGACCACGTTGCAGATGGCAATATTTTTCGCCCCCCGAGCCTTCCCCTCGCGCAGCGCCGCCAAAGTATCGGCGGTCTCCCCGGACTGGGAGATGAGGATCATCAGGGTCGTCTCGTCGACAACCGGCTTGCGGTAGCGGAACTCCGAGGCAATATCCACCTCGACCGGGATGCGGCAGTGCTCCTCGATGAAGAACTTCCCCACCAGCGCCGCATGCCATGAGGTGCCGCACGCCACGATGTAAATCCGGTTGATGGCCGCCAGTTCCTTATCGCCCAGTTTCAGGTCCTCGAGATAGACCGTCCCCTCCTCTTCGACCAGCCGTCCGGCAACCGTGTCCCGCACCGCCCGGGGCTGCTCGAAGATCTCCTTCAGCATGAAGTGCTTGTAGCCGCCCTTCTCCGCCATGAGCGGCGACCAATCGATGTGCCGCGGCGTCTTCGTGAGCGGTTTCCCGTCGATGGAGGAAAAGGCCGCCCCGCCGTTGCGGAAGACCACCATTTCCCCGTCTTCCATGAACACCATCGACCGGGTATGGGCGAGGATGGCGGGAATGTCCGAGGCGACGAAATACTCCCCCTCGGCAAGCCCCACCACCATGGGCGAGCCCTGCTTGGCGGCGATCATCGTCTCCGGCTCCCGTTCGCAGAGGATGCAGACCGCAAAGGCCCCCCGGAGTTCCTGCAGAGCCTGGCGTACCGCCCGCTCGAAATCGCCGGTCTCGCCCAGCCGCTCCTCGATCAGGTGGGAAATGACCTCGGTGTCGGTTTCGCTCTTGAAGCTGTGACCGGCAGCCTTGAGCTGCTCCTTCAGCGCCAGGTAATTCTCGATGATGCCGTTGTGCACCACGATCACCGAACCGGCCTGATGGGGATGGGCGTTGCTCTCGGAAGGACGACCGTGGGTGGCCCATCGGGTATGGCCGATGCCGATTGCCCCGGTCAACGGCTGGGCCGTTACCATGCGTTCCAGGTTGACCAGCTTCCCCTCGCTCCGTTTGATCGCGGCCCGCCCTTCGTGGATGGTGCA
>JAMXLF010000066.1 GCA_024281055.1 Geobacteraceae bacterium | reverse complement strand
AGGGTACTGGCTGGCGCACAACAAGGTCAAGGAAACCATCCTCAGGATCTTCTCCGGAACCAACCCCGGCGAGGCCTTTCGAACCGATCACAGCGCGTGGTTTCAGAGCATGTGGGAGCCCTGCGTGGCTGCGGGCATCCTCAGGCCGGCGGACCTTGCCGGGTACCGAAACCATCAGGTTTTCATCAAAAACGCCAGCCATGTTCCGCCTGCCAAAGAGGCCGTGCGCGACATGATGCCGGAACTCTGCAACCTGCTGCAGGCAGAGGAGAGCGCTGCGGTCCGGGCGGTGCTCGGTCATTTCCTGTTCGTCTACATCCACCCCTACCTGGACGGCAATGGAAGGCTCGGCAGGTTTCTGATGAATGCCATGCTCGCCTCCGGAGGATTTCGCTGGACCGTCATTCCGGTTGAACGGCGTGGGGAGTACCTGACGGCTCTCGATGCTGCCAGCGCTCGGGGTGAGATTGCGCCACTTGCGGATTTCATCTGCAGCTGCATGGAGAAAAGCAGGGAAATTCGCGGCAGCTGAGGACTGAAGACCTGGGAGCCGAAACGGGCGCGGGTGACCGCGACGTTGAGCGCGTTGTAACTCGCCCGTCCATTCCTCGCGTGTAACCACCATGAAGGAGTAGGGCCAACTTCCCATTTGACATGGGGAATATTATTCTCTATGCTTTGAACGTATGACCCGCCTTCATCACAACCGAAATTGGAAGATCGAAGTCTTCGGCCGGGAGCACGGCATCCCACATTTTCATCTGCGCTGGCCGGAGGGGAGGGCGTCGATAACCATCGAAACCCTCGCGGTCATTGTAGGAACCCCTCCTGCGGACATCCTTGCTGAAGCCCGCGCTTGGGCCAGGGAAAACAAGGAGCGGATATGGAGAGAGTGGCAAAAACTGAACCGAGGATAACGTTATGATTCAACAAACGATCAAATCCGTTACCACCGAGTCTCCGTCGCAGATCACAATAGTCTGGCGCTCCGGCAAACAGACCAGGATTGAGGTAGCCGAATACCTAGAATCCCCGGGGTATGAAAGGCTTAAGGAGCCGACCTTCTTCGCGACCGCCGCGGTCGAAGAATGGGGGCACGGGATAGAGTGGGCCGACGGCGAAATCGGGATCGACGCTGATACCCTCTACCGGTTGGGAAAGGAGCAAGCCGGCCTTGCCTACCCTGTGGCCGAGTTCAACGCCTGGATGGAACGGAACGGCCTTTCTCTGGGGGCTGCGGCCAATGCTCTCGGCATTACCCGCCGAACCATCGTGTACTATCACGGAGGACACAAGCCAATTCCCGTCTACATCAAGCTTGCCTGTATCGGGTGGGAAAGTCTTCACGTGCAACATGCGGCATGATTAATGGTCGAGGTTCTCTGTCCTAATGAGGGTCTCCTTGGCCCATTCCGGAAAGTTTGCCGCCGCCCCGAAGGAACGGCTAAAAATGGGGGTATAAATGGGGGTATAAACATGGGATTGCTATTGTGATAAATAAGTATTTTAGCTGAGTTGGCGTTCAATTCGATTCACGTCACCTCCACCAATTATAGGTCCAGCAAGGGCCGGAAATGAATGAAAGCTCCTGAAAAATCAGGGGCTTTTTCTTTTGGTGCGTCCGGCAGGGCTTGTGGCGCGTAAGTGCTATACTGCGGACTGTCAACTGTTGTAGCTGGCAGGTGATTTGTGTACATCGGCAAGGGCAATCTTAAGGAATCAAAATTCCAATGTAGATTCTTTGCCATCGCCTGTATTTCCTCCGACTGTTGCCTGGCTTCCTACATCAGGGGATGGCAGGTGGACGGATATCACCAGATCCGCCGAATCGTTCTTCACGTTGTTCACGAGCGGCGACACTGGGAAGATCTGCATGAGGTCGGCAGGATAAGCATGGAACAGATGCGCCAGACTTGCTGGACTGGTAACCTGCCGGTCTAGCCAGCCGTTGAACTCGTCGGGGGATAGGATGACCGGCATCCGGTCATGAAGAGGCGCTACCAGACGATTGGCGCTTGTGGTGAGTATGCTGCACGACTCGATCACCTCGCCCTCCGGCGACCTCCAGCTCTCCCAGATCCCTGCAAAGACCATGGGCGCTCCCTCCTGCAACCGGATGTACCATGGTTGTTTTGCTTTCCCTTCCTTCTTCCACTCATAGAACCCAGACGCCAACACCAGACACCGACGGTACTTGATCGCCTGGCGAAACGCCGGCTTCTCGGTGATCGTCTCCGACCGGGCGTTGATTAGCTTACTGCCGATGGAGGGCTCCTTTGCCCAACTGGGTATAAGTCCCCAGCGCAGGAGATCGAGGCGGTTCTGACCGTCTGGGAGCTGGCGGATCACCGGGACCATCTGGGTCGGCGCGATGTTGTAGCGGGCGGGAAGGTGAGGAGAGGATGTAATGCCGAAGAGCTCGGAGAGGAGTTCGAGAGGCAAATCGAATGAGGCGAATCTTCCACACATGACGGACTCCGGCAAATTGCGATTGATCACCAGCATACCCGAACCGTTCCTGCAACTCAAAGTGAATCGTGTTGTCATGTTGGCTGCGGCCGATTTCACCACCCCGGAAAAGAGGTAAACATTTGCCCTTGAAAATCAGAAACCGGGGACTATTATTGGATCTGTCCAATCCTTCTGCGGGGCTCGAGTTCGAGTGGCACGATTCCCTTCTTTCCATAAGGCAAGCGCCAGGGGGGCACGATGAGGGGTGCCGGAGAACGAGAGCCTGTCCTCAACACAGGGAAATCTATAAGGGGGTAGCCTATGACAATAGACGAGTACTACGCGGTCGAGACGATCTTCCGCAGGCAGAGTTTCCCCGAGTACTACGGGATTCTTGACGGTTTTGCCTACGCATTGGACTCCAACGAGGAGTTCAATGCCCAGAGGCCGGGGTGCGTCCCCAATGGCGCGAAGTTCCGCCAGCATGTGACTAATATGAAGGAGTTTGGGGTCGGCGCCGACCGGGGAGACAGTCTGCTCAAAGATAAGCGCCAAGCCGCACGGGATCTCTCCGAGATAGATATGGATGCGACCGTCAGCTTCATAAGGATACTGGCGATGGAGAAGAAGGACCCCAGCATCCTGCACACCCTCAGCTTGCCGCCCAAGGACAGTCACCAAAAGAGCACCCGCAAGGGGCCTGCACCGCAAACGGTCGAGATTCATTTGACGGTGAAACATTTAAAAGGTGTTTCCGGAGCCATCGTCATCGAGGGGAACCATGTCCGGAGCGGCGGGCCCTATCTGATCAATCTCTGCAAAGGGGAGGTGGTCTCGGAGGAGGCCTGGTACAATCCCGGAGGCCACTACACTAGCTGCAGCAAGATCATCATCAGGAATCTTGAGCCGGCCAACCGGTACT
>JAMXLF010000065.1 GCA_024281055.1 Geobacteraceae bacterium | reverse complement strand
GCGGCGGCGAAAAAAACAGCCCCCGGCAAAGGCAAATTCTGTGTCCAGGTAGCCTCGTACAAGGACCGCAACGAAGCCGAAACGACGCGGGCCAAGGTGGCGGCGCGGGGGCTGGATGCCTACATCGTCGAATCCAACGTTCCGGATAAGGGGGTCTGGTACCGGATCAGGGTGGGAAGGCACATGGAGCAGGCCGAGGCGAACGAGGCGGTGAAGAAGGCGGGGAAGGGCGCGATCGTTATCGCCGAATAGTTTCTGGCCGGAAGCGGTCCTTTTCCGCCCTGGCGGTGTCAATCTGCGGGATTTGCTTGTGCGGCGTACTGATGTACGCCTCCGCGCAATCCCTTGATTTCCTTGCCAGGACAAAAAATCCCCGCTTTCCGAATCAGAAACCAATAGTGTCATCTGACACTATGTGACGGTACAGCCAGTCTCCCCGCAACCAGATGGATCCGGTCGCTGCCGAACCGTTGCGACTGTTCGGAGTCGTGGGTGACAATGATCACGCTGGTTCCCCGCGCCGGGAGTGAAACGATGAGCTCTTCGAGTAACTCGGCACTCTTCCGGTCCACGTTGGCCAGCGGCTCGTCGAGGAGGAGCACCTTCGGCCTCAGTGCCAGCGCCCTGGCCATGGCAACACGCTGGGCCTCCCCCCCGGAAAGCTCGCGCGCTTTGCGCTTCTGGAAGCCGGAGAGCTGCACCGCCTCCAGAGCTTCGTCCACCCGTCGGTGCTGCTCCGCCCCGGAAATCCCCCGTGCTTTGAGGCCAAAGGCAATGTTGGCCCTGACGCTCGTGGTGAACAGGTAGGGATCCTGGTGGAGAAGCGTCACCTCGTGGCGCAACCTGAGCAAGAGGCTGTTTTGCCACGCGACCGGCTCCCCGCAGAAGAACAATTCACCCGACGTTGGGGGGATGAGGAAGGCCAGGATCTGGAGCAGGGTACTCTTCCCGGAGCCGTTCGGACCCGTCAGGGTGCTGCAGCGCCCCTCGTGCACGGTGAGCCGGTCGATGACGAGGGCCTCCCGGTCTCCGTAGCGTTTCCTGATCGAGTTGAGCTGGTACAGGGGTGCCATGGGCCTCTCACTTCTGCTGCAGGATGCCGAGAAAAAGATTGACGACCAGCGCCACTGCCATCAGGATCATGCCGAGGGCGAGCCCCAGGGCGAATTCCCCTTTTTCCGTCTCCAGGGCGATGGCGGTGGTCATGGTCCGCGTGTAGCCCTGGATGTTCCCCCCCAGCATCATCGCGACCCCCACCTCGGCGATCACGCGCCCGAAACCGGCGACGATTGCGGCGATGATGCCGAACCGCTCTTCCAGGATCAGTCGGGAGAGCCCCTGCAGAGGGCCGGCTCCCAAGGTCATGGCGGTCGTCAGGATGCGGGGGTCGGCGCCGGCGACCGCGCTGAGCGTATAGTTGGCGACGATCGGGATCGCCAGTACGGTCCCGCCGATGATCATCGCCGTCGGGGTGAAGAGGAGCCCGAACCTGCCGAGGGGGCCCTGGTGGCTGAGGATGCCGTAGAAGATAAGCCCCACGACCACTGTCGGCAACGCCATGAGGGTGTTGAGGAGCATGATCGCCAGCCGCCGTCCCCGGAACGTGCCGACGGCAATGGCGATCCCCGCCGGAACCCCCGCAATCGACGCGAGCAGCGTGGCCCAGAGAGCCACCTTGATGGAAGTCGCAACCGCATTGAAGACCTCCCCGTCCAGGGAAAGGATGAGGGAGATGGCGGCGGCGAGCGATTCTCCAAGGAACCCCATGGTCCTACTTCTTCTTGAAGAGGAAGAAGACCGGGTCGCCGTAAGCCCTGTAGCCGGCGATGATCCCCTGTCCCTCCGGGCCGGTTATGTAATCGATGAACTTCATGGCCAGTTCGTACTTCACGTGGGGATACTTCTTCGGGTTGACCGCGATCACGCCGTAGGGGTTGAAGAGCCCCTTCTCCCCCTGGAAGAGGATCTTCAGGTCGGTCTTGCCATGTCTGAAGGCGTTGTAGGTTCCCCGGTCCGCAAGGGTATAGGCCCCTTTTTCGGTGGCCATTATGATCACCGCCCCCATGCCCTGGCCGGCCGAGTCGTACCATTTACCGGCAGGCTTTATTCCCGCGGCCTGCCAGATCTCCTTCTCCTTCTGGTGGGTCCCCGATTCGTCGCCGCGGGAGACGAAGGACGCCTGTTTCCGGGCGATCATCCGCAGCGCCTCGACGGCCGTTTTCGCATGGCTGATCCCGGCGGGATCGCTGGCGGGGCCGATGATGACGAAGTCGTTGTACATGACGTCGCGGCGGTTTACGCCATAGCCGGCGGCGACGAACTTGTCCTCCAGCTTGCGGGCATGTGCCAGCACGACATCCACGTCCCCCTGCTCGGCGATCTTGAGAGCCTGGCCGGTGCCGACGGCGATCACGTCTACCTTGCAGTGGTACTTCTTCTCGAAGGGGGGAAGGAGTACTTTGAGGAGTCCGGAGTCCTGGGTGGAGGAGGTGGTGGACATCCGCAGGCGTTCTTCCGCGCCGGCTGCTGTCGAAAGGGCGAGGAGCAGCGTTATTACCAGGAAAAACGCACGAATGAACCTGTTGTTTTCCCTGCCGAAGGTCATGAAAATGTTTCCGTTTTCTTGATCGTTGCCATCTTCTTCATCCGGGCGATGCCGTGCCGGCAGGAGGCGAACGCGTCCTCGCTGTTGGGGGAGCTCGCAGCCACCAGGGAAATTATATCACCAATTCCGAGGCGCCCGACTCTCCGTATGAGGAGCACGTCTTCGAGTTTCCATTTCTCCCTGAGCTCCGCGGCAATATCCTCCAGCTCGGCTTCGACGTCCCCGGCTGCCCGGTATTCGATGCCGGATGTCACGCCGCCGTTGCCTCCCTGTTCCTTGACCACTGCATAGTGGAAAACGACCGATCCGGAGAACTCCTTTGCGATGTGGCCGTACGTCGTGGCCGGATCGATGGGACCGTGTGAAACTATCACCATTATGTCTTCCTCCTCTTTTCTTCGTGTTGCGGTCACTTGTCTCCCAATTCAACCAATTCTCCGTTTTTCCCCAGAGAGAATCTATGTTTTTTGGGTGCGGTTACGACTGCCTCGACAATCTTGCCTGCGGCTATCGTGACATCAAGAGTCGATTTCCTGTCCCCATTCCAGCGGTACATCGTTTTCGGCGGTGTCGACTTCCTGTCTTCTCCCACCTTTACGCCCTCTGTTCCGAGCATCTTTACCAGCTGATCATACGGCATCATCGGCTTCAGTTTGTGGATAAACCTCCTGTTGAAGACCGTGTCGGTCGTTCCGGGCTGCCCGGCGGAGAATGCCGCTGTTGCCATGCCGGAGAACATCACCAGCAGTGCGAGAATGGTCATTGTTTTACGCATGAAATTCACCTTTCACATAAAAGTCGTTTTTAAGTATAGGGCCCGGTCACCTTTTCAGGGCGATGTCAAGGCGGTAGACCCCGGGGGTATCGGTGCTGGTTGCGACGAACAGGTCGCTGAAGTAGGACATCTGGCCATTGTACGACGTGTTGCCGGATATCGTCAAGGAACCCTGCTGGTTCAGGGCAAGGTTGAACGCGCCCGGGAACGTGGTGCTGCCGCTGCTGTCAAGGTAACTGGCATAGGTTGCCGCGCCCGAGGGGTCTATTTCAAGGCTGCCATGGGCCCAGAGGGGGGGCGTTCCATTGACCAGGTCGTGGAAGCCGTACGGCCCAGCCAGGTTGACCATGGTGTAGATCGAGGAGGTCAGGGGGATGGACGGCGGATGAATGAACTGGATCATCCTGAGGATGAAGGCGCCGCTTGTGTCCGTGGCCGTGCCGACGATCGTCATCTTGTCCGCGGACATTACCCCCCAGGTGATGAGGGCGGTCGGCTGGGGGAGCGCTCCGGCAACCGGGGTTTCCTTGACGATGCCGTCGGAAGTTATGGAAAGCGTGACCACCTTGTTCCCGCCACCCGGCAACTGGCGCGCCGTCGGGGCGTTGATGGAGACATACTTGGCCGCCTGGTCCTGGCCGATCTGACCGGCGGCATATTCCCACTCCCGGTTCGCGCCGCTCGACAACTGGTGATAGACGAAGGGAAGGGGCCCGGCCACCGTTTGCCCCGTTCCCTTGATGTCGCTGTTGCTGTAGGTAACGCCCGGTACCCGTTTCTGGAGGATGACGATCATGGGGGAGGTTCCGCCGGATGAGGCAGTCCCCACCAGCAAGTCGCGGTACTGGTTGTTCGACAGGGTGCCGTGGAAATCCGTGGCACCCGACTGGGAGACCGTACCGTCCGGGAGGATGGTCATCGTTGTGAAGAGGTTTGCCGGTGCTATGGTGTTGCCCGTGCTGTCGAGGAACGAGGAGACGGCGACAGTCCCCGTGCCATCGATGGTGGCGGTCCCGCGCATCCATGCGGCGTCGGCCCCGTTCACCAGGATGTTGAAGTACCAGGTCCCCTGCAGATCCGCCTGCCGGAACGGGTTGGGCATGGTGGGGGTGGCGGAGACCTCGTTGGACAGGGGGCCTTCGCTGTTGGAATTTATCGCGGCAACGGCGAAGTAATAGGTGACGCCGTTGGTCAGCCCGGTCACGAAAGTGGATGTGCCCGTGACGGTTGGGCCTTTCGTGGCGGTGCTTTTGCTGACGCCGGACGAGGTGGCGTAGTAGACGTTGTAGCTGGCGGCATTGGCGGCCGCCGACCAGCTGAGCGCCACCTGGCCGTTGCCGGCCGCGACGGCGAGCCCGGAAGGGGTGCCCGGCGGACCGGGGTTGTACCGCCACGCCGTGTTGTCGCCGCAGGCAGAAAAGATCAGACAGAGCATCGCGATCGCCGCGAAGCGAGAAATGTGCCGCCAGTTATGGTTCATGGGATTACCCCCCGATATTTTTCAGCGAATGTCCGGATTCGCGTGGCCCTGCGCCTCACAGGCGGAGCTCCACCCCGCCGTAGACGAAACGGCCTGCCTGTGGGAACCCGTAGCTCGTTTCGTAGTTCTGGTCGAAGAGGTTGTCCGCCCCAACGTAGAAGGTCAGCTTGTCATTCATGAACCGCTGGCTCAGCTTGACGTTGACCAGCACGTAGTCGTTGAGTTTCGCCTTCAGCACGGGGGTGACGTTGTTCTTCGTGTAAAAATACTGGTTTCCCACATACAGGAGGGATACGTAGGGGGTGAGGCCGAAGTCGGTGTCATACTTCCCTTCGAAGGTCACCTTGTCCCTCGGAGAGTACTGGAGCTGGTCCCGCCCGACGCGGGATTTGTCTTCGGAATTGAGATAGGTATAAGCGGCGCGGAGCAGGAGCCCTTTCACGCATTGCGTCGCGGCTGCCACCTCGAACCCGGTGAAGCGGACCTCGGCGAGATTCTGGTTTCTGGCGGTCGCCTGGTCGTTCTGGATAAGGTTCTTAGCGATGGTGTGAAAACCGGTGAGGCTCACCTTGCTGTTCAGGGGGAGTTGCTGGTCCACCCCCCCCTCGTAGGTATTGGAGCGCTCGGCCTGCAGGTTCGGGTTTCCCTGGGGCAGGTCGTACAGGTCGCCCAGGGCGGGAAAACGGATGTTTCGCTTGAAGGAGGCCTTCAGCCGGGTGCCTGTGAAGAGGTCATAGCGGGCGCCCAGGAGCAGGGCGTAGTCGTTATCGTCCGCCTCGTTCCTGACCTGCCAGTAGTGGCCGTAACCGGCCACGAGCCCCAGTCCCTGCAGGGGGGACACCTCGTATTCGATGCCGGCCGAATAGATGGCGAGGTTCTTGTCCGTGTTCAGGGGGGCGAACGTATTCGGGGCAGTGGTCTGCTGGCCGTTGTTCTCCCAGTTGTCCCACTCGCCGGCCAGGGCGAGGGTGACCACGCCGGCTCTCCCCAGGTCGTACTTCGGCTGGAGCGATACCCCGTTGATGGAGGTGGTGACCAGTTCCCGGAAAGAGCCCGCCACCAGGTTGAAGGAGTTGAAAAAGCCGTTGTCGTACTGGTTGTCGTGCTGGTCGAGCCTGTTCATGAAGGCCCAGCCCCTGAGGCTCAGCCTGTCGGTCACCGCGTAATCGCCCGCGGCCTGGATCGAGAAACCCTTGAAGTCGTCGATCCGCTCGTACTTCGGCGGCGAGGCAAAGGGGTCGAACGGATCGTTGATCACGCTGGACGGCTTGCCGAAGTTTCCGTCCGTGTAGCTGAACGACAAGCCGAGCAGCAGGTCCTTGGTGGGGGTGAAGCCGAAATTGCCGAAGAGGTTGTTCCTCTCCCGGTCGCTGTTCTTCCGGTACCCGCCGCTCTGCTCCGTCGTGGGGGTGTAATCCCTCGAAAGGGGGAAGCTGTTGACCTTGGATGAGCTACCGCTGAGGAAATAGTCGACCTTGTCCTTCCCTCCCGAGATGCTCCCCCTGGCCAGGTAGGGCTCGTGATCGCCCGTCTCGGCCGAGAGGGTCCCGTGTATGCCGGTAATCCCTTTTTTCGTGATGATGTTGATGACGCCGCCAAGCCCCCCCTGGCCGTAGAGGATCGAGCTGGACCCTGCGGTCAGCTTGATCTCCGCGATGTTTTCCGTGGGGATGATGGTCGGGTCGAACTGCTGGTCGAAGGCGGAGTTGATCGGGACACCGTCCAGCAGGAGAATGACGTGCCGGGTGCGAAAGCCCCGGATATCGATGCGCGGGGTCCCCTCCGGGCCTATCCGGATGTTGACGCCGGGAAGCAGGGAAATGGCCTGGTCCAGGGTCCGGGCGTCCTTGTTCCGGATATCCTCGGCGGTCACGGTGTACACCGTCTGGGTGGCCTGTACCCCGTCGTGCTTCCCGGAGACGACGACCTCGCCGAGGGTGTAGGTGTCGGAAGGTTCTTCCTCCTCGGCCGCAGCTGCACCCTGCTGGGGGGGGAACAGGCCGAAGAGAACCATGAAAAGGGCGCAGAGCTGTCGTTTTTGGATCATGGTGTCTCACCCTGATAACAAAAGGTTGAATCGGGGCACTCCCCCGGCACTGCCGGGGGAGTGCCGTCGATCAGAGGATGGTTATCGGTTTGGCCGTTGTCTGTGTCCCGCTTTCGAGGGCACCGTTCAACGCGGTTACCAGGACGTAGTAGGTTGCGCCACTGGTAAGGCTTGGCACGGTAAGTGACGCCGTGGTGGTGTTCACGGGGGTCGTGGCCAGGACAGCGGCGTTCGTCGGCTGCGAGGTCGCCTGCAGGAAGTAGACGTTGTAGGAGGTGGCGCCGGGGACCGCGGTCCAGGTGACGTTCATCTGGCCCACTGCCGGCGATGACACCTTGACCCCGGTCGGACTTGCCGGCGGTTGCGGCGCGACACTGGGGGTGGCGGATTTTTCGCTCGACACGCTGCTTTCGCCGGTGGTGTTCACGGCGGTGACGACGAAGTAGTACGTCGTCCCGTTGTTCAAGGAGGTTATCAGCTGCGGGCTTGTCTGGTTGGTGCGCTTGACGCCGCTGGCCGTGGTTTCCTGCCCGGCAGTCATACTGTAATAGATGTTGTAGGATGTGGCACCGGCTGCCGCTGTCCAGCTGACGGTCACCTGTCCGTCACCCGCCGTTACCTGGATGCCGGACGGCTTGGCGAGGGGGGTGGCGGACACCTCGCTCGACGGCACGCCTTCGCCGATTCCATTCACGGCGGTGACGATGAAATAGTACGGTGTGCCGTTGGCCAGATTCGGGATCGGGGTCGTGGTGCCGGTCACGTTGGTGATCGAATTCGTGGCGTTGGCCTTGGTCACTCCAGCGGTTGCGCTGTAATACACGTTATAGGACGTGGCGCCGCCTACCGCGGTCCAGCTCACGGTTGCCTGGGCAGTCCCCGCCGTTGCGGTGACGCCGGTCGGTTGGGCGGGTGGCAGCAGCAGGATGGGAACGGTGCCGTCTCCTCCTCCACACCCTGCAAGGGCGAGCATCAGGAACACCAGACCGACGACCGGCAGCCAGAACTTCGTACGTTTCCTCTGGTTCATGTCTTCCTCCTTTATCAGATGCGTGATTGCATTTCGCTGTGGTCACTCTCTTTCCGGAGAGAGAACGTTATGGTGAATGTTTTCTCCGTTTCATTGAATCTCCACGTTACCTAGGGTGAGCGTACCATTAGCGATCGTGAGACTGCCGCCGATGGTCGTCCAGCCGCTTGCAGTCGTGTAGGCGGCGTCATAACCGCCGAGCAGCGGGAGCGAGACTCCCGGACGGTTGAAGACCGGTGTCTCGGTGAAGGTGATGGCCAGGGCGAGCATCGTGTCCGTCGCGTTGTCGAAGGCGTTCTGCAGTGTGACATACGGGACGCCTCCGCTTATGACATGGGGAGTGGCAGTGCCGGGCACGGCCACGTGGCCGTTGTACACCCCCCCGGTGGTGGGAAACGCCCCTTTCACGGCGCCGAAATCCGAGTTGTACGCGGTCAGGTAATCGGTGGAGGTGGTGGCGCCCGAGGAGACGATGAAGTCGCCCCAGACCGGGGCACTCGTGGTGGTGACGGTCATGGTGAACGTATAGTCCTGGGTGCCGGCGAAACTCCACTGATATCCCTTCGCGATGGTCAGCACGGTGGGCGTGGCAATGGTAGCCGAATTCTCGCTGATGCTGGCGGGGAGGGTGGAGCCCGGCGTGGGGCCGGTTACGCCGGTCGCGGGGGTGACCGCCGTGGAGACGAGATCGCTCGCGCCGAATGCGCCCGCCACCTGGAGGTCGAAATTCTTGATGTCCTTCTGCGCCCCCGAGGCCATGGTGAACGTGTAGGTATACACCCAGTTCCCGCCCGATGGGTCGACGGACCAGTCGAGCCGGACCCCCTTGTTGGCCGTGCTGTTCCCTGTCACGGCCCAGGAGTTCCCCGTTGCCGACATGCCGCCGGCCGTGTCGATGACGGTGCCGGTCCCGTCGGTCCGGTTCCCCACGTACCCCGAATAGAGGGCCGCCCACCCGTTCGTGCCGAACGGCAAGCCGCCCACCATGCCGATCATTGCCAAAAAGACCCAGCGTACTTTTGTCGTTGTCTTCATGCATCCTCCCATTGGTTGAACAAGAACACGAATCAGACGTCTAAAGCACACATCACTCCCGCTCCAGTGCAAAGGTGATGGGGATGATGAACGTAGCCTCGGTCCCCTTGTAGTCGTCCGGCAGGGGGGGGAACGTGCCGACCGACGTGATGGCGCGCGTTGCCGCCTCATCCAGGAATACGTTGCCGCATGACGACAGCGCTTCAACCCGCTTGAGCGCGCCGCTGCGCTCCAGGATGAAACGCCGCAAGCATTTCCCCTCCTGTCTCGACCTGCGGGCAGCGAGGGGGTATTCCTTGTGGGACTCGATGAGGCGTTTCAGCAGGGCTTCGTAAGCGCTGCGCCGCAGTTCCGAACCCGTCGTCAGGGTGCCGCTTCCCCGGGCACCTCGCGTGCCTCCGCCCCCGCCACCACCACCGCGGCCCGTGCCCGTGGCGAAACCGCCACCGCCGGCTCCGCCACCCTGTGAGGCCGTGCCACCGGTTCCGCCGCCACCCGATCCGGGGATGATCACCATTGTTCCGGAGGTCCCTGGGGAAGCGGGAATGGGTGGGCCTGGCTGGCCCATACTTCGTTCCGGCGAGCCGGGTCCCGGGGGAGGCGACTGCCTGGCTTCCGGGGCGCGCTGTGACTCCGAAGCGCCCCCCGGCGGTGTGCCCGATTTTGGCTTTGCCGGCATGCCGCGCCGGGGCTTTTCCGGGACCAGGTGCCTTGCCGTCCCTGAAGCCTCGGGCTTCGGTTTTGCCGGCGGGGCGGGCCGCGGCTCCGGTCTCTCCGGTTGTTCCGCCGCTCGTTCCCGGGGGCCCAGGTAGTCCACGACCATCCTGGGTGCCTGTTGTTCGGCGGTTTCCGGTCGGAAAAAGCCGATGATCGTAATGACTAAGGCAAGGTGGAGCAGCAGCGATGCCATGAGGAGGAGCGTGAAACGCGGTATGCCTCCTCCGGTGGTCACCGCTCCTCACCCGTGCCCTGGTCGATCAGGCCGTTTTTCCGGAGCCTGCGGACGATGGACGGCACGGCCAGGGAGCCGAGCCCTCCGTACAGGGCGAACATGAGCGCCGAGATGACGGTCTTCCGCAGGATGATCTCCTCTTCCATGCCCGAGAGCCATTCCAGCCCGATGTCGGAAACGGAGCGGACGGCGGAGGCAACGGCACCTACGATTGCACAGGCCAGCATGCCGGTGACGAAGGCGGGGTAGATGATGCCGGCCAGGTCTACCAGTACAGCCGGGAGGACGAACTTGACGAACACCATCGGCCCCTTCGTCCCCATGCCGAGGAGGATGCTGGCCAGGCTGACGATCAGCCCCACCAGGGTGGTCGCGCCGATTTTCGGCACGCACCCCCGCGCCAGGACATAGAAGAACATGGTAAAGAACATGACGTGGCCGGGAAGATGAAGATGGAGGCGCAGTCCGGCCCGGGTCAGGATGATGAAGGTGGCGCAGAAACCGAGGAGTAGCCCCTCCCGCAAGGTGAAACGGCGCCAGAGAAAGACCCGTTCGTTGGCGTGCGTCATGAGATTCCCTTCTTTTTCGCGGCGCTCCCGTGGCAACAGGGTTGCAACACCACGGGAGACGGCGGTTGCTGACTGTTCAGCGCCTCGCTCGCCGTTTCGGCGTGGCGGGAGCCGTCGAAGAAGGTGCGCTCCTTCCGCGTGCCGAACTCGCGGGCCTCGGCCGACAGGGAGACATCCGTGGCGGTCTTGAGTGCCCGGACCATGAGGGGGAGAAGGAGACAGTGGAACAGGTCTCCCCAGTTGCGCGGGTTCATGAGCTGGCGGGGGAGGAGGCGGGCCCCGCGCAGGCGCTGTGCCGCCATGATTTCATCCAGTTCCCTGAGAAAAAACGGCACGAACCTGATGCTGACGAACACCAGGAAGGAGAGCCGGTAGGGGACGACCTTCCGCAATCCCCGCATCATGTCCCCGGTGCGCGTGGTACGGATGAGCACCGCGCCGGGTATGTAGAAAAGGATGATCTGCACGGATGTCCTGATTCCCGGCCAGAGTCCACCCGCAACGCCGTGGATAAGACAGTAAAGGCCGGTGACGAGAAGCGCCTGGAACACGAAGAAGCGGGTGTCGCGCCACAGGTCGAACGGGGTGAGCCGGGCGGCGAAATAGTAGGCGAGGGTCACGAGCACGAGCGCCAGGAGCTCGCCGGGTGTGCGTGCACCCACGGCCAGTGCGCTCAGGACGGTGCTGATGGCAATCTTCCAGCCGACACCGAGGCGATGCACCGGTGAGTCGTGGGTCATATACTGGCAGGCGTAGTCGCTCGTGCGGAGCAACTTGCGTCCAGGGGTTTTAGGCGCTGATGGTGCCAAGGGTTCCCCCGTTGAGCAGCAGTGTGCGATCGGCCCATCCCTCGTCGGGCAGCCTGTCGTGGGATGCGATCAGTACCGTGGTGCCGTATCTCGCCGGCATTTCCGCGAGGATGGCGAGCAGTGTCAGCCGCTGCGGTATGTCGAGTCCGGCAAAAGGTTCGTCCAGGAGGAGCACCCCGGGGCGCGGCGCCACCACTGCCGCGAGCGCCACGCGGTGCTGTTCTCCGAAGGAGAGCGTGAGCGGCGCCCGCTGGGCGAGATGGGCGATGCCGCAGAGCTCGAGCGCCTCCGCCACGGTGTGGTCGGCCTCTCGGCGGTCGAACCCCAGCCGACGAAGAGTGAACGCCACTTCGTCGTGGACGCTCTCGGCGAACAGCTGCCGTGCCGGGTTCTGGAAGAGGAAACCGACCTTCCCCGGCATCCTGTCCGGGCGCGGGGTGCCGACTCCGGCCAGCTCGATCGTCCCCGCATCGGGAGTTTCCAGGCCGGCCAGGCAGCGGAGCAGGCTCGATTTCCCCGCGCCGTTTCTGCCGTAGAGAAGTACCCGCTCGCCCCGGTGCACCCGGAGGTTCACGTCCTTCAATGCCGTGCCGGTTTCCGGGTAGGTGAGGCTCAGTCCGTCGACGGCGATGGTTGTCTGCTTTTCCGGATCTACGCCACTCCGCACCATCGGGGCGTGGCGGAAGGCGGTGACGATATGCTCGGGGAGTGTCGCGGAATCGGCTGTGATCCGTCCCTCCGCCATGGTCAGGTAGCGATCGATGATGGTCATGAAGGGACGGGGATCGTGCTCCGCCATGACGATCGTGTACCCGTGGCGCTTGAGTCCGGCGAGGATGTCGCACAGCCGGCGCTTCCCCGCACTGTCCAGCTGCGAGGTGGGCTCGTCGAGGAGGAGGACCGCCGGGTTCATGGACAGTACCGAGGCGATCGCCAGGCGCTGTTTCTGGCCGGCGGAAAATCGCTCGACATTGCGCTCCTCGCAATCGCCAAGCCCCACGCTGCGCAGGGACCTGCGGATGCGCAGGGCGATCTCGGCCGGCGGGACGCAGAGGTTCTCCGGACCGAAGGCCACCTCCTCGGCCACGGTCGTGCAGAGGATCTGGGATTCCGCACTCTGGAAGACGATGCCGACCAGGGTGGACCACCCGTCGTCGGGAACGGCGACATCGACGGTTCCCTCCTGCCTGCCGCCGTGCAGCAGTCCCTTGACGGCATGGAGGAGCGTCGTCTTGCCGCAGCCGGAATTGCCGGTCACGCAGAGGCACTCGCCCGCCCGCACACTGCACGAAACCTCCGCCAGGGACGGACGGGACGCACCGGGATAGGTGTAGGCAAGGGCGTTTATGTTCAGGACATGGTCGGTCATGGATGCGATCACGCGGTCACGTCATTACAGGGTCAATGGGCCGGTTGCCGTTCAGGCGCTGCAGGTGAACGAGGCGGCGGTCCAGCGCCGGTAACGGCAGTTATAGCAGGAGACGGCCTCGTCGGCGATCTGCTCTTCTTCCACGTCGGGGTAAAACGCGGCGCAGCATACTGCCGTCCGGGCTGCCCCCGGCCAGTCCTCTTTTCCCCCGGGAAACTCCCGTCTTCCATTCCGGTCGATGCACCACATGACAGCTCCTCAATAGTTCCGCAGCTGCTGTTTGGAGCAGGTCTGCCATGCCACGCCGTCGGCCGCGCCATCGGCCGGCACCACGAGGAGGACCGATTTGCCGTCCAGAAGGACGGTCTTTACCTTCTCCCCCAGCAGCACCAGTTCATCCCCTTCCGGGTGGCGGCCGTCGAGGCTGCGCACCTCGTCCACGTCGGCATGGGCACAGATCTTCCCGACCGTGGCTCGGCCGTTGTCCGTATCGATCGCCATGTGCCCTTTCAGGCGGCCGTCATTGCCGGAGAGACGCAGGCCGGCCCCGGCAAGGGCACCGATCACCCCCTGCCCGCTGCCGCCGTGCTCGGAGAGGTGGATTCCCAGCGACTTCGCCAGCCCGTACGCCTCGTCCATGGCAACAACAGACTGTTTGGCCTTTTGCCCGAAGGCAATAAGTGGTGCGGGATCGCCCAGCTGGTCGGCATCCACGACGCACAGGCCGGGATCGGATCCCTCTGCGCTCTCCCGTGCGAGGAACGCGGCGGCATGTCTGATGAGCGGCTCCAGCGAGCCCTCTTCGATCTCAGCGACAAAGCACATGGCGCTGTTGTGGGAGGTGTAAGGGATGTCCGGATGCACCAGCAGTTGGTGGCGGGTGATGAACCGGCTCGTTCCCCAGGCGTTTTCCTCCAGCTCCCGGGCCAGCTGCGAGGCGAGCGTCCCGGTTCCCCGGCTCTCCAGGTTGTCGGTGTCATCGATACAAAGCACTACCCGCATGAAAACTCCGTCTGCAACAAAATGTTCATACTAAGATCCGTGAAGAGCCCCTGTCCTGCTTGTAACTTTCCACGCACTACCGGGTAAAGGGCAACAAAAAAGGGCCTTTCCACATGGAAAGGCCCTTGATGCCGGACAGACTCCGCCAATCGAGGTTCTCCTTTCCAAAAGGGAGGCGCAGCTGTTTCCAGCAGCACCCATTGGCCGGCCGCCATGGGGTGATTCCACCCGTTAGGCGCCACGACTCGGAGATGTTCCGTCATATTAGTTTAGCAGCTCTCGCGAGTAAAGCAATAATCGTGCAAAAAACTGTTTCCGGTTAAAAGTCGCGTCTGGCGCTGTTCTAGGGGATATTCGTCAATGGGATTATTTCGCATGTTTTGGGGAGAAACGGGACACTCGGCCGTTGCGTTGTTGCATTATGCCACAATCGGCAACTGCGCCGCCGACCTACATGCCGACAGCCTCCTGCAGGGGCTCGAACCGCACCTCGGCAAATTCCATATCCAGCAGGTTGATGGACAGCTTGCGGTGGCGCAGGGGTTCTCCCTCACCGAGAAGGATCTTGCACACCTCCGCCGTCTCGATGCTGGCGACCAGCGCCGGGGTAAAAGCCGGGTTGCCCAGCTGTTGCTCCACCCCTTTCCCTTCCACCCAGCGGCTGTACAGCATCCGGATGGTGTCGTCTCCGGGGAACTGGGTGGCGACCTGGCCGTACCAGCCGCCGATGGCCCCGTGTACCAGGGGGACGTCCAGCCCGGCGCAGGTCTCGGCCAGGGCAAGCCGGGTCGGAATGGAATCGAGGGCATCCACCACGACCTGGGCGCCATGGAGGATATCGTTCCCGTTTTTCGGGGCGTAAGCGATCTGGATCGGCACCAGGGTAACAGCGGGGTTGATCTCGGCGACCCGCGCCGCCGCGGCCTGCACTTTCGGACGGCCCAGGGTCGCGGGGGTCGAGAGGATCTGGCGGTTCAGGTTGTGCTCCTCGAACACGTCCGGGTCGATGGCGACGATGGTTCCCACCCCGAGCCGGGCCAGCTCTTCGATGGCATACCCTCCCAGGCCGCCGCAGCCGATGACTGCCACGGTGCTGCTGAACAGCCTCAACTGCTGGACAACGGAGATGGCCTGGCGGTTGCGCTGGTAGCGGGCGGGAAGGAGACCCAGTTCGAGGGTCGCTTCCTCGACGTGCGCGAAAGAGATCCCGAAATGCTCCGCCGCGGCGAACTGGGCGGTCCAGGAGAGGAGATCGTTATCGGCGCGCTCCTTCAAAAAGAGGTGCAGGCGTTCCATGTTATCCTCCACCCACCAAAGGAAAGAGAGAGAGGTTGTCCCCCTCGTGCAGCTCCTGTTCGGGTTCCGCATGGCGGTTGTTGAGCATGATCATGCCGATCTGGGCTTCCGGGATATCAAGTTCCCGGATGACCTCCACGATAGGGGTCCCGGGCGGGTAGGTCCGCGGCTCGACGGCAAAGCGTCCGGCGCGGAACGTGGCGAACAGCTTGACGGTAATCTGCATGGGTGCTCCACTCTCCAATTCCCTCCCCCTTGATGGGGGAGGGTTAGGGTGGGGGTGAAAACGCCGACTCCCCCCTCCCCCTGCCCCCTCCCACGCGGGGAGGGGGATTCAGGGAAGTGTTTGCTAGAAGTTCCAGAACTCGTCGATCTCCTCGTCGGTGAAATCCCACACCGCGTTGTGGGGCGGCACCGGCTCGGTTGTGAAGAATTCGGGAAGGCGGTCATGGGCATTGGTAATGCCCGCCGCGATGTTGAACTGCCGCTCGGTCTTCAGGATGTACTTGCCGAGCTCGGTCACGTCGTCGCCGGTGAGGTTGATGCCGAACCGGGCGTTGATCATGTCGATGAGGGCCGGGAGGCACTCGGGGATGTCCAGGGCGGGGAAGGCGACGAAGATGCACATCCCGGTAGAGTCGACGGCGGCCGTGGCGATCTGCAGGTTGCGGGAGAGCTCGACCTGGCCCTCCTTCTTCAGCGGGTCAACATGGCCGCCGACATTGAGGATGTTGGTGGCGATGGTGTAGCCGGAGGTGTGGTCGGCCCCCATGGTGGAGGTGGCGTAGGTGATGCCGATCCCCTTGACCGAGCGGGGGTCGTAGGCGGGAATCCCCTGGTTTTTCACCACCGGTACCCGGGTGACGCCGAAGGCCCTGCCCACCGAGCCGGCGCCGCCGCCGAGGATGCGGCCGAGCGGGGTGCCTTGGGCGATTTCATCCTTCAACAGACGGATGATTCCCTTGCCGTCACCCCATGGAAGAATGCCGGCTTCCATGGCCACGCCGAACATGACGGCGGTCTCGATGGAATCGATGCCGATGTCGTCCATGAGGTTGTCGGCAACCGCGATATCGTCCAGGTTGTCGACGCAGCAGTCGGCCCCGATCCCCCAGATCGTCTCGTACTCGAAGCCGGAGGTCACGTATTTCCCCTCCTTGTCGGGGTAGACCTGGGAGCACTGGATGATGCAACCGGCATGGCAGCCGTGTTTCGGCTTGCCACCGCGCTCGACGATGGTATCGTGCATGGTCTCGCCGCTGATCTTTTCGTGCGCCTCGAACTGGCCGTAGGTGAAGTTGCGGGTCGGCAGTCCGCCGGCCTCGTTGAGGATGTTCACCAGGACGTTGGTGCCGAAGGTGGGGAGACCCTCGCCGCTCACCGGGTGGTCGAGGAGTGCCTTAGCGAAGGTGCGGGCCGCCGTCTTGAACTTCTCGGGTTCGGCGACCTTCACCCCCGGGGCGCCCTGGTCGTCGATGGTGATGAACTTGATCCGCTTCGACCCCATCACGGCGCCGAGGCCGCCGCGGCCGTGGCTGCGGATCTTGCTGTCGGGGTCCTTGACGGAGATGTTGGCGGCAGTCATCTTCAGCTCGCCGGCCTGGCCGATGGTGAGGATGCCGGTCTTCTTGCCGAGCCGGGCTTCGAGGGCCTCGATCACGGCGAAGTTACCCTTGCCGAGGAGTTCTGTCTCCTCCTGCACGGTGACGCCGTCCTTGGTGACATGGAGGCTGTACCAGGCGTCCCCCTTGGGGAGCCCTTCGATGATCAGCGCTTTGATGCCGAGGCGGGCCAGCATCTGGGCAGCGGTGCCGCCGGCGTTCGATTCCTTGATGCCGCCGGTCAGCGGACTCTTGGCGCCGGCGGAGAGTCGGCCGGAGTTGGCGGCGGGAGTCCCGGTCAGAAGCCCCGGCGCGAAGACCAGCTTGTTGTTTTCCCCGAGGGGATGGCAGGTGGGGGGGACTTCTGCGGCGACGATGGTCGAGGTGAGTCCGCGGCCGCCGAGCCCGGCCCAGGCGGAGGGGACAGCCTCGATCTTCGTGCTCAGGTCCGACATGTTTACGCGAAAAATCTTATCCATTTCTTATCTGCTCCCAATCATGATTTTTTTGTCCGCTGCGCGGAGGGGACTCCTTTCCGAAAGGGAGGCTCCGCCGTTTCCCGCGAAACCCGTTGGCCTGCCGCCATGGGGTCTGTCCCGTTAGGCCGGAAGGCTCGGAGATAGTTGCCGACTTGTCTCCCTCTCCCCTTGTGGGAGAGGGGTGGGGAGAGGGGAGAGTCTTGTTTCACCCTCCCCCTCGCCCCCTCCCATCAAGGGAGGGGGTAGGATCATCGAAGTTTCCAGCCGCTGTGTTACATCGCTACCTTGAAGATGCCGATCACCTGCTCAAGGGAAGCCTTGCGGGGGTTGGTCAGCTGGCAGGCGTCCTTCTTGGCGTTCTCGGCCATGATCTTCAGGTCCTCTTCCTTGACGTTCAGTTCCTTCAGGCCGGCCGGGATGCCGATGGATTTGGAGAGCTTGCGGATGGCGTCGATCCCTTTCTGGGCGGCGTCGATCGGGGCAAGTCCGGAGATGTCTTCGCCCAGGGCCACGGCGATGTCGGCGAACCGTTTCGGGCAGGCGATGGCGTTGAACTCGCAGACCGCCGGCAGGAGGATCGCGTTGCAGACGCCGTGGGGGAGGTTGTAGAAGCCGCCCAGCTGGTGGGCCATGGAATGGACGTAGCCGAGGCTTGCGTTGTTGAAGGCCATGCCGGCCAGGTACTCGGCGTAGGCCATCTTGTCGCGGGCTTCCAGGTTATCGCCGTTGGCGACGGCGGGCTGGAGGTACTCGGCGATCAGCTTGATGGCCTGGATGGCGCAGGCGTCGGTGATCGGGGTGGCGATGGTGGAGACGTACGCCTCGACCGCGTGGGTGAGGGCGTCCATGCCGGTAGCGGCGGTGAGGGGCGCGGGCTTGCCGACCATGAGGACCGGGTCGTTGATGGCGATGTTCGGGGTGCAGCGCCAGTCGACGATGGCCATCTTCACATGGGTGTCGGTGTTGGTGATGATGCAGAAGCGGGTCATCTCGCTTGCGGTGCCGGCGGTGGTGTTGATGGCGAGGAACGGGGGCATCGGCTTGGTGGACTTGTTGACCCCTTCGAAGTCGCGGATGGTGCCGCCGTTGCCGATAACGAGACCGACGCCCTTGGCGCAGTCGTGGGAGCTGCCGCCGCCGAGGGAGACAATGCCATCGCATTTGCTGTCCTGGTAGACCTTCACCCCGTCATGGACATTCTTGTCGGTCGGGTTCGGCTCGGCGCCGTCGAAGATGACCGCCTGGAGACCGGCTTCTTCCAGCTGGGCCTTTATCTTGTCGGCAACTCCCATCTTGGAAAGGCCGGCGTCGGTGACGATGAGGAGCTTGGTCGCGCCGAGTGCCTTGGCCTGGGCGCCCGTTTCCTTCGAGCACCCGACCCCCATCAGGGAAACGGTGGGAATGTAGAAGCCGAACGTCTGATCTGCTAATGCCATGGTACTTCCTCCTTTGTGTTGTGGTGTCGCCACCTGGATTGTGTGGTAGGCGGTGTCTGCACGACGGTGCATACAATTTTCTAGAACGCCTTTCTATGCTCCTACCGCAATCCCTGTACCAAATGTTGTGTGCATGGTTCGATTTCCTGCCGACCCTTTGTTTATAGGTCGTTACGCGGTGTCACCCTGCATGGAACCGCACAGGTCGGACGTTTGTTTGATAAATTGGGTTCTAGAATGTAACAGTACCTTGTTCCAAAGTGGAGCGAACGTAACACTATGGAACGGCACCTTCCGGTTCCGGTGGAGCCAGCCGTAATGCTTCAACCATTCACGGCATCATTCCACGAATTTCGTGTTTCCCGCCTGTTCGGCGCTTAAGCCCTCTCGCTCGAAGTTTGCGAACTGCGGTTAGCCACCCGGGTGGGGAAATTGGTATCGAAATTGCCATGGCTGAAGGAAGCTGTTCATTGAACGGTTTTTCCCGCGAGAGATGGACATGGAGCTGATCGATACTTACGGCCGCCGCATAAATTACCTCAGGCTTTCCGTTACGGACCGCTGCAATCTGCGCTGCAGTTACTGCATGCCTCCGGACGGGGTCCCCAAGCTGGCCCACGGAGACATGCTGAGCTACGAGGATCTGTTCCGCGTGGCACGGGAATCGGTCGCCCTGGGGATCGAAAAGATCCGGATCACCGGCGGCGAACCGCTCGTCCGGAAAGGTCTCGTCGGCTTCATCTGGCGTCTGGCAGGAATTGCCGGCCTCAGGGAACTGGTCCTCACCACCAACGGCCTGCTCCTCGGCGAGATGGTCGTTGCCCTCCGGCGGGCCGGGGTGCGGCGGCTCAACATCAGCCTCGATTCCCTCAAACCGGAAACCTTCTCCAGCATCACGCGCGGCGGCGACCTCCGCAAGGTGCTCGACGGCATTGCTGCCGCGGAGGCAGCGGGGTTCCCCCCGGTAAAGATCAACATGGTGGTCATGCGGGGGATAAACGACGACGAGGTGCTCGATTTTGCCGCGCTCACGCTCCATAAAGGTTATGCGGTCCGTTTCATCGAATACATGCCGACCATAAGGGAAGAGGGGTGGAGTTCCCGGTGTGTCACCGGGGCGGAGATCCTTGAGCGGATCGGTCGCCGGTATCCCCTGTTGCCCCTCGTGGGCGCCGATATGGCGGGACCGTCCAGGAATTACCGGATCAGCGGCGCGGCCGGGTCCATCGGCATCATCACCCCGATCTCGGGCCATTTCTGCGGGAGCTGCAACCGCATCCGGGTGACCGCCGCCGGCTTCGCCCGGGGGTGCCTCTTCAGTGGGTCCGGGATCGATCTCAAACAGAGCCTGCATTCCTCAGACCAGGGTGAACTCAGAGAAACCCTGCGCCGGGTCATCGTTGGAAAACCGGGCCGGCACCAGTTGGCGGACGATGACACCCCTGTTGCAATGTCGCAGATCGGCGGCTGATATGTTCAGAACCAAGCCTACCCAAGGATCATTTTGATTTGATTTGTTTTCGTGTGTTTCGTGTCTTTCGTGGACAATCAAGCTTTTAGAAAACCAACGGGAGGAAGAAAATGCGCAAGAGACTGTACGCCTACACCAAGCCCAACATAATCTCCGTCAGGATCAACGACGACGAAATGGAGAGTTTCGAGAAACTCCTCCAGGCGACGAACATGAAAGCGTCCGAGCTCATGAGGAGGGCATTCCTCCTGGCCAAGGAACGCTTCGAAGCGGCCGGCGGGGTGGGAGCCTAGATGCTCGTCATCGCGTGCATAAAACAAGTGCCCGACACGACCCAGGTCCAGATCGACCCGGTGACCAACACCCTGGTGCGGGAAGGGATCCCGTTCATCATCAATCCCTACGACACCCATGCCCTGGAAGAGAGCCTGCGGCTCAAGGACCGCTACGGCCTCAGGTCCGTGGCGCTCTCCATGGGGCCGCCCAATGCCGAGACGGCGCTCAGGAAAGCCCTTGCCCTTGGGGTTGACGAGGCGGTGCTCCTATCGGACCGGGTCTTCGGAGGTGCCGATACCCTGTCGACGAGCAACGTCCTCGCTTCCGCCATCAGAAGGCTCGCTGCCGACGAAGAGGTGGGACTCGTGATCTGCGGCAAGCAGACCATCGACGGTGACACCGCCCAGGTGGGGCCTGGCATCGCCGTGCGGCTCGGATATTCGCAGCTTACCCTGGTCGACCGGATCGAGCACCTGGATTTCCTCGGGCACAGGATCCGTGTGCGGCGCAAGCTGGAAGGGCGCTACGAGATCGTCGAGGCGCGCCTGCCGGCCCTGATCACCGTCGTGCGGGAGATCAACCGGCCCCGCTACCCCAACGTCCCGATGCGGCTTGCCGCGGAAAGGGCGCAGGTTACAGTCTGGAACAACGACGTCCTGCGGCTCGACGTCAACAGCATCGGTCTCAAGGGCTCCCCCACCTGGGTGAGCCGGATATTCTCCCCGGAGCGGGTCAAGGGTGAGATCATCGGCGATGGGATGTGCGACCCGGTGGGGACGGCGGAGCTGTTGGTGGAGCAATTGCTGGAGAGGGAACTGCTGGCGGTGTAAAACGTGAGGCGTAAGGCGTAAGGCGTAAGGCGTAAGGCGTAAGGCGTAAGGCGTAAGGCGTAAGGCGTAAGGCGTAAGGCGTAAGGCGTAAGGCGTAAGG
>JAMXLF010000064.1 GCA_024281055.1 Geobacteraceae bacterium | reverse complement strand
TTGCGGAACCACTTGTGGTTGGCCGGAATGATGAACCAGGGAGCATGCTTCGTGCTGCATTTGCTGATCGCATCCTCGAAAGCCTTCGTGTAATCATTCCAGTACTCGCGTTCCTTGTAGTCCGACTCGCTGATCTTCCAATGACGCGCCGGGTCGTCCAGGCGCTGCTTGAAACGGCGGAGCTGCTCTTCCGCGCTGATGTGCAGGTAGAACTTGAGGATGTGCGTGCCGTTGTCGACGAGGTTCTTCTCGAAGTCGTTGATGAGGTCGAAGCGCTTCGACCATACCTCCTTCGGAACTAGGTTGTGGACGCGGCTGATCAGTACATCCTCGTAGTGCGAACGGTTGAAGATCGCCACCTGCCCCCTGCGCGGCACGGCCTGGTGGATGCGCCAGAGGAAGTCGTGGGCAGCCTCTTCGACAGTTGGAACCTTGAACCCGTAAACCCTGGCTCCCTGGGGATTCATGTTGCCGAGGACGTGGTTGATGGTGCCGTCCTTGCCGCCTGCATCCATGGCCTGCAGAATGACGAGGAGCGAGCGCTTGTCCTCGGCGTACATCAGGTATTGCAGCTCACGGAGCTTCTGTGTATTCGTCTCGATCTCCGCCTGGGCGAACGATTGGTCCTCGTGCTTGTCCTTGTAGGCGGCATCTATCCTGTCGAGCTTGACCTTGCTCCCCGGCTCGACGATGAACTTATCGCGGTAGTGCATCTGGCCCCTCCGAACTCCGCAACATCCTTAGCCATCTGCCCCCACCCAACCCTCCCCCGCTAGGGGAGGGCAATGAGTTCTCCCCCCGGAGGGGGGAGGAAGGAGGGGGGAATGTCGAGTTGTCAGATTAGTTCATCCCTCCCCTTTACGGCCGTAGGCGCCCAGGACTGCAACGGGTGTGGGATAGAAGGCGTCTTCGCCGAACAGGTCGATAAGCCCGGACCGCACGAATTCCCCGTTCACGTTATCAACCACTTCGCAGAACACGAGCCTGATCCCCTGCTTCTCGATGATGCCGTGAAGGGCGCGGAGTGCTTCGGCCGCCGAGAAATCCACATCGTCAACCGCGGCCATATCGATGCACAGCCATGACAAGGGGGGCTGCGCTCCCGTGACGAGAGCAAGGACCTCCCTGTTAAGCACCTGCGTGTTGGCATAGTACATACTGTGCATGAACCGGTAGATCATGAGCCCGGGGGCGGCCTGTGCCGGGTTGCCGACCTTCTGCTGCCGCCAGCCGCGGGCATCATCGGGAACGAGAAGCATGTTGCTCATCAGGTAGCCGTGCCGGGTATGGACAACCAGCGACAGGACAATGGCCAGCAGGATGCTCTGCTCGACCCCCACGAAAACCACCGCTGCGGCCGTGATCATTGCCACCCAGAATTCATAGGGCCTCTCGCGGTAGATTCTCTTCATCCCCTCGCCATCGATCAACTCCACGCCGATCAGGAAGACCACCGTCGAAAGGACGGCCTCCGGCATGTAGGCCAGCGGGCCGGTGAGGAAAAGGAGCACCATGAGGACAATGGCGCTGGTGGTGAGCTGGGCGAACTGGCTGTGACCTCCCGCGCTGTCGACCATCTGGGTCTTGGTCGGGCTGCCGTTCACGACAAAGGTACCGGACAGGCCGGCGCCGATGTTGGCCAGTCCCAGCCCGACCAGGTCCACGTTCTCGCTGAAGCTCTCGTCGTAACGGGCGGCATAGGCACGCGAGGTGGCGGCGCTCTGGGCCAGGATGACCACGAACATGGCAAAGGCAGTGGGAAGCAGTTGCTGGATCAGTTCCCAGTTCCAGACCCCTTCGGGAAAAGCTATTTTCGGGAGGCCGCTCGGGACCGCGCCGAGTATGCGGATCCCGAAGCTTTCCAGGTTGAGAGCCCAACTGGCGACAATGGCGCCGACAACCGCGATCAAAGCACCCGGGATCTTCTTCGAGATCAGTCTTGAGCCGACGATGATGACGAGCACGGCCGCCGATATCGCCAGGGCTATACCGTTTGTCTGCCCGATCTGCCGTGCCGCTGCGATGACTTTATTTATCGTGCCGTGCCCCCCACCCGGCAGCCCCAGCATCCCGGATATCTCACCGACCGCGACCTGGATGCCCACCCCGGAGAGGAATCCGATAAGGACGGTACGCGACAGGAAATCGGCCAGAAACCCGAGCCGGGCGATCCGGGCCAGGAAGAGGAACCCCGCGGCCATGATCGCGAGCAGCCCTGCCAGGGCAAGCCATTGGTCAGAGCGCGGCGCCGCAATCGAAGCGATGCTGGAGGCGAGAATGGCCGCGGTTGCGGAATCGGCGCCGACCACGAGGTGCCGTGACGACCCGAAGAGCCCGTAGAGAATCATCGGAATGAGGATGGTGTAGAGGCCGGTGATCACCGGAGTGCCCGATATCTTCGTGTAGCCCATTACTTCGGGGATGGCGAGGGCCGCCAGCGTGATGCCGGCTATGATGTCGGCCGGCACCCGGGAGCGGTCGATGGGGAGAAGCCCCTGGAGCAGGGAAAACCGCAAGCTGTCCTGCTTTACAGCCGCTTTGGCCACGACTTCCTCCCTGCCCTATGGATTTGCGTTGTCCCGTTCCTGGCGGCTCACGATTTCCAGGGAGACGAGCCGTGCCAGGAGCGTGGCCGGGTAGAGCTGGCCGATGAGCGCCTCGACAATGACGAACATCCGGGCCACCGGATGCACCGGAACGATGTCGCCATAACCGAGGGTCGTCATGGTGACGTAGCTGAAATAGGTCAGCGACGCCTGGTACCCCTCCTCTCCCGGCTTCGCCGTCATGGATTGCGGGAAGGAAAACGCTCCGGGCAAGAACTGAGCGATCAACTGGTAGATGAACGACCACGTGATGCCGATGAGGAGGTAGACCGCGACCGCCCCCCGGATACGGTGGGCGGTTACCGGGCCGGACCGAAAAACCTGCCTCAGGACAACGTCGATCAGAAAGAAGAAATAGGCGATCGCGGAGAGACGCGACAAGCTGATCACGGCCGGAGCGGGGATGAACTGCAGCAAGATGCTGAAGATCATCGCGGTTCCTGCCACGAGCACGGCGCAGGCGCGGAAGATCCTTCTGCCCCTCATGTTGGCGATTCCGGAAACCAGCAACAGGGCAAGGAAGATTGAGATGAGGATATCAACCAGGTCGGACCGGATGAATGGGGCGAAGAAAAACATCAGGAAAAGGAGCAGGAGAAGCGAAGAGAGCCCGCGATCCCCCCACCAGAAGTCAGTGAAACGTTTCAGATCGTCGCCTGGGAATAAACGCATCCGTTTCTCCGGCGTGCACAATCGCACCTGCGGGCAGCCGGCGTAAAGCGGCTGGACCAGTTTCAGAAACTAGACTATCTTGCACGGAATCTCCGCATCCTCGTCAAACGAATACACCGCGCACATCCGGTGATAGCCGTCTGCGATGATGACCCTTCTGCCGAGGTCGTCTCTCACCAGGATGATCGGAGAAAGCTCCTCGCCCGCGAGAATCTTCCGGCGATCCTTTTCCACGTGGGAATTGCTGACCCCGAGCAGAGAAAGCCCGGAAGCCCTGAAAACGTCCTTTGCCTTGAACCGGACCATCGGGGCGCGCTTCAGCTTGCCCAGAAGGGATGCAACCTGACGCTTCCTGTACAGCAGGGACAAGTACGAGCCGGCCGCCGGATAGTCATGCTTCTCGGGCTTCTCCAGCCACCTGATTTCGATTTTTTCCGCCATGGCAACCTCTCCTGACACCAGACTACTCTACTTTCCGCCAGCTCTTGTCGGGGTCGTAGAGCTTCATCGCCGCCGCGACCGTGGCGGTGTCCTTGCCGAGGTTCTTCTGGTAAACGACGCCATCCTGGTTCACGATGAAGGTCATGATGCCGGATGCCCCGTACTGTGCCGGGTAAGCTACGAGGGCGAAGCCGAGGATCATGTGGCCGTTAACCACGTAATTGAAGGCGCCGCCATCGGCGTGCTTCCCCTGCGCCTTCAGTATCCGGAAGTAATAGCCATGGAATGGAGTGGACTGGCTGTTTTTCCCGTGTCTGTATCCCTCACTGGCCGCCCGCGCGACGAGCGGGCCGAAAGGGCTCTCTTCTTCCCCTTCTTTCGCCGGCCAGTAGAGTCCGTCCTGTTTCTCCGGGGCGCTGAGAAATTTCTGTGTGAATTCCAGCGCTTCGCGGCCGCCCCGATTCTCGGAAGCGTATTCGCGTTGAGCATCCACATACGCATGGGCAACGTCGATCGCCTCCAGTTCGTTCCGACCGATCCGCCGGTTGAGCAACTCTTCTTTCCCAGCTTTAGTGTCGAACACCCATGCCTTGCCACGCTTCACGACAGGTATCGGCGCCGGATAATCCTGGCTGCCGACGATGAGCACTGCCTTGTCCGGCTTCTCAAGCTCAATCCGGTTTTTCTCTTCATAGAGCCTGACGAACTCGGCCCTGCCGTTCTTGTCCGCCACCTTGTCGCCCGACGAGATAAGGGACTTGGAACCGGGACCGAGGATGGCGGCCAGTTTTTTGTCATCGTTATCCTTCAAGGCAGCGATGAGACCTTGCACCGCATCCTCCGGCGAAGCGAAGGACTTCTGCTTGCTCCCGGCAGATGCGGCCAGGGCAGGCGCTCCCAGGGCCAGGATCAACAGCACGGCCGGCAGGATGCGCAGGCAGCGTGAAAGATTACCCTTGCAGTAAGTCAAGACCGTCATGGTGTTCCCCCATCTTTGGCTACGGCTGAAACTCGCCTTCAACCTTCCACTACACAGCTACCTGCGCCCGCCGCCACCGCGGAAGCCTCCACCGCCCCGTGCGCCACCGAATCCTCCGCCGGATCGCGCACCGCCGAAGCCGCTGCTGGAACGGCTGGTGCTGCCACGCTGGCTCGCACTGCGTTCCGCGCTGCCGCTGCCGTACCCGCCGCCGAAGGCACTGTCACGGCCTCCCCTGGCGCCGGCACCGGTTGTACTGGGCCGTGTCGCAGCACTCGGACCACCACCGGTACTGGGCCTTGTCGCAGCACTTGGACCGCCACCGGCCCTGCCGCCCCGCTCCATGGTCCCGGCCGTCGGGCGGGCACCACCGCCACCTCCGCGCCCTTCCCCGAAACCGCGTGCTTCGCGCCTTCCCTCGGTCGAGCGTGCCGGCGACTGACCGAATTGCTTGGCGGTCGCCTTGTCCTTATAACCTACTCCTCTGCGGTGGCTCGGGTCATGTCTCCAGCTGTTTCTATCCCCCCCTTGGCCTCTCTCCCCCTTCGGTTGGCGTCGCTCGAAATCCCCCTTGTACTTTTCGCGGTTGATGCTGTTGTTGACGTTGATGTTCTGGTTCACGTTGTAATTCACGTGACCCCCATTCCAGTTGCAGTTACCCCAGGCGTAGCCCCAGGCCGCGCCGATGGCAATGCCCGCAGCCAGGGTTAATGCCGGGTAGTAGGGAGGTGGCGGCGGATAATAGTAGTAGGGAGGATAGGCGGGATAGGGCCATGCACCGTATACCACCGTCGGACTGTAAGTGGGGACATAGACGACCTGGGGATTGGCGGGCTGGATGACGACCGTTTCCTTCTCGACCACCACCGTCTGCTCCTTGGTGGTCTTCAGGTTCCCTGCGTCATATGCTTTCCTCCGCAACTCCTGGATGGTGTCCAGCACGTCCTTCTGCTGGGCGAGGAACGCATCGCCCAGCTTTGTCGTCAGGTCGAGCTTCTGGCTCATGGCCGAAAGCACCGAGGGGAAGTTCACCAGCGACTTGACGCTCGGGTCCCAGTTCTCCTTTTCCAGGGCCTTTGTCAGGGCGTCCCCCTTGAGATCCTTGTGCTGGTTCACCCACCGGTCGGCCTGGACGATCTCCAGGGGATAGGTCGAGGCCATCAGGATCTGCGCGACCAGTTCGTCAGGGTACAGTGCGATCGGCGCCACCAGTTGCGCTATTTCTTCCTTCGGCAGCTTATTTTGCTGCGAGCCGTTACCGCCCTCCTGGCCCACGACGTGCATGGGCAGCGCCAGCAGGATGGCGACGAACAGGCTCATCGCGCGCATCCAGAACGACGTTGGTCTCATACGTGCTCCTTTATTTCTCCTCCGCAACCTTTTCGACCGAAATGGCCAGTGCCTGGGTATAGGTTATCTCGATCTGGTCCCCCACTTTCACCTCACCCTTCTTGATCTTCTCCAGATTTGTCTTGTCGCGCACCTTGACGTCGGTGGTAGTGCCGTCCGGCATCCGGAGGGTCACCATCTTGCCGTCATCGAAGATCTTTTCTATGGTGGCCGTCGTCGTTACCTGCATGTGGGCATAGCCCGCCGGTTTCACCGACTTCTCGTCGCGCGCGACCGTTCCCTCGACCTTTACCCCCTCGGGGACTTTGGTCTTGTTGAGCTTCACCGACACCGCTTCTCGATAGCGGGCCGTCACCACATCCCCGGGCTTTACCTCGCCAAGCCTCTTGACCCTCTTGTCGATGACGAAGGTGCGCTCCGTGCCGTCCGGCATGGTGAGGGTGAGGGTGCGCTTGTCCATGTTTACCGCCTTGACGACGGCGTGTTCCGCCACCATGGTTTCGGCGACGACCCGTCCCTTCTTTTTCTGCGGGGCCGGGGCCTGCTGCCCCTCCTCTGCCCCGGCGAACACCGGCAAGGTGAGGATAGCTGCGGCGCAGAAGATTACCGCGAATTGTTTCATAGAGTGCCTCCTTTGTGAAATGCCGCCGACATTCAGTCGGCGGCATTGTTTTAGAGGAATTCTCGGCCAGAGGCCTATCAGGGCTTCACGCAGTTCATGCCGCCACGCGCCTCGCACAGGGCATAGCTCACCCTCTTCGCCCAGTACTGCAGGGCGTCGTCGGCATTGCGCCATTTGCTCCACATCTCTGAAAGTTCCTTACCGCCGACCCGCCGGTCGAGCGCAGCGGCAAGAAGTTCCCCGGTATCGGCATCGGACAGTTTCATTTCCGCGGTTATTTCACCCACCCCGGACTGCTTGCCGGTGGCGGCATATTTGACGATGGAGATGCCTATGCCGATGGGCATGAGAGTCGAGAGTGTGTTGCGGACCGGTTTCGTGGGATCGGCATCGATGATGGCCGTCTGGAGCCTCAATGTGCCCGGTTCGGGTGTCGCGACGACCTTGTAATTCTTCTCCAGTTCCCTGGTCAGGTAGACATAGGCGTTGTTGGCGAGCTTCTGGTAGTCTGCCAGTTCGTCCTTGTCAAGTTCCCCGTCCTTCAAAACCAGGACTGGGTCGATCATGATCTTGTCGTACTTCTTGAAGTCGGCTCTCGGGCTTACATAACGGTAGAGGGCCTGGTCATCGGTCCCTTTCGTCAGGATATCCGGGTTGACCAGGGGTGAATTCTTGATATCGACGCTGCGCGCCTGGTAGCTTCCCGTCGCGCAGCCGCCGAACTGAAACGCGGCCGCGACGAGCATTACGAACATCCCTGCTGTTGTCATCTTTTTCATGATGCTCCTCCCTTTCCTATGAATTGTTGTGCCAAGGCGTTACGACTTAGGGGCGTTACACGCTCCTGATCACATGGTGGACGTGCTCCGCAAGCTTTCGATCAATTCCATGCCCTCCGTCCTCAAAACCGTGTGAAAACAGATTTCAGGCTTACTGGTGGAGAGCTCCATCGCTTCGAGGATCCTGGAATAGAGCGAAGAGCGTATGTGGCGATACATTTCCGCCGGTGACTGCCACAGCTCGATGTAGGCGATGGTCTGCTCGTCGCCCTGTTCCTCGAAAATCGAACAGGCACGGCACCCCGGGGTCGCCAGGGCAGGCCCCTTGACAGAAAGGAGAATGTCGAGGGTTTCCTGTCGCTTGCCGGGAGAAGGCACTATTTTCATCATGGCCAGCATCATGGGCATACCTAATCCCAGATTCATGCCAATGGCGGGCCGTGCATGACTTGCTCAAAAAATCGTGTAAATAAGAGGAGTTATAAAATGAAGGCGGGATGACTTTCGGTGTGTGATGTTTCCGGAAAGGGCGGGATTTCGTCTTCAGGGCGATATCTCGTCCTGACCATTACGAACGGCTATCCCCAATTTCTGCATCCGTGAATAGAGGGTGGAGGGGTTCATTCCCAGCAGCCGGGCAGCACCGTTCTCCCCCTTGATACGCCAGCCGGTGCGCTGGAGGATTGCCATGATATGCTGCCGCTCGACCTCATCCATCAGCAGGGGCCGGCCGGTTTCTTCCACGCTGCATTCGGGCAGGCGAACATGCAGCCTGTTATCGGCAGCGATGATGACACCGTACTCGACGACATTGCGCAATTCGCGCACGTTTCCCGGCCAGTGATAGTTCTGCAGCGCGACCATATCCGACTTGGCGATCCTGTTGATCTTCTTCCCCATCTTTTCGTTGAACTCGTTGACGAAGGCCCAGGCCAGGAGGGGGATGTCCTCTGCCCGCTCGCGCAACGGCGGAACGACAATGGGAACGACGTTCAGCCGGTAGTAGAGATCTTCCCGGAAAGAACCCTTCTTGACCGCGTCGCCAAGATTGCGGTTGGTGGCGGCAATGACCCGGACATTGACCTGGATGGTTTTCGTGCTGCCGAGCCGTTCGAACTGCCCTTCCTGCAGCACCCGCAGGAGCTTTGCCTGGAGTTCCAGGGACATTTCCGAAATCTCGTCGAGGAAAATGGTCGAGCCGTCGGCCACCTCGAAACGCCCGGCCTGCCGGGTCAAGGCCCCGGTATACGCCCCCTTCTCCCGCCCGAACAGCTCGCTTTCCACCAGAGAGGCCGGCAGCGAGGCACAGTTCACCTTCACCATGGGTTTGTCCCGGCGCGGGCTGTGGTCGTGGATGGACCGCGCGATGAGCTCCTTGCCAGACCCCGTTTCGCCGCAGATGAGCACCATGGAATTGGTCGGCGCGACCTGTTCCACCAGCCTCAGCACCTTGTCAAGGGACGCGCTCTGGCCGATTATTTCCTCGTGATTCTGGAAACACCTGATTTCCGAGCGAAGATACTCTGCTTCCTGCTGCAACTGCTCTTTCAGGCATTGGATCTCGGCGTACGTTTTGAGGCATTCGGCTTCCGCTTTGCCGCGAACCAGCGCATTGACAAAAATCTCCCCCAGCAGGCGCAACCGGGGAAAGAGCGCCGGGTCCACTTTGTGCGAGACATGGACGCGAGAGGCGACGATGAGATACTCAACGGCGCCCATGACCTGGATGGGAAGGGTAATGTTTGTCTTGATCCCCAATGCCTGCCAGGTTTGCCGGTCAACGGCCGCTTCCTCGGGCAAATTTTCCAGGGACGAGAAGAAGATTGCCTCCCCGCGCAGCAGATGCTGCAGCGCCCAGGGAAACAGCAGGCTGACATCGATTTTTTCCGGGAACGGGGCTGTCCCCTCGCCACAGGAAGAGTACGTGACAGCCGCCTCTCGCTTGTCCGCAGAAAGGGTAATCAGGCCGAAACGGTCAAACTGGAACATCTCCCGGACCAGGCCCAGGGCTGCGGTGATTTCCCGACCGACATCCTTGGCAGGTACGTTGATGAATCTGACCGAAAGATCTGAGATAAGCCCCTCGAACTGCAGGACCCTGGCCGGGTCGACAATGTCGGCGGACACCGGCTGGCCGGCATGGGGCTGCAGCTTGAACTCCGCGAGTCTCAGTTTCCTCTCGGGACTTTTGTTCGACGCTGTCTGCGCCATCACGTCTCCATTACTTGGAGAAATTTAACTCACTAATTGAGATATCATAGAATTTGTTGATTACAAGTCGATAACTCGACCCGAAGACGAAATCCCGTCCCAAATCCTGTCCTTGCTTTTTTTCGTACACCGGGCAACCTCTGTAAACACACGTCGCCAAAGGGCTGCGCGTTTTGTTGGCGAAGGAATTTCCCGTGGCACATAAATTGATATCGTTTGCAGCGTGGAGATCAAAATACACGCCGCCGTTCGAAGCAAAGGAGGGAGTATGATCCTGCCACCATCGTACAAGCAGTGCGTCCCGGCCCTTGCGCTGGCAGTGCTGCTCGCGTTTCCTGCAGCAGCCTCCCCTGCTGAACCGGCCGAGCAGCGACCGTGCATGGATGAGCTCGAAAAATTCTGCAAGGAGGTGCAACCGGGCGAGGGACGCATCATAAAATGCCTGCAGGAGCATGACCGCGAGCTTTCCACCGTCTGCCTGGACAAGGTCCTAAGCATCCTGAAGCGGGTGGACGAGGCAAAGCAGGCCTGCGGTCAGGATATCGCGAAATTTTGTCCGGACGTGAAGCCGGGAGGCGGGCGCCTGGTCAAGTGCCTGAGTCCGCATTTCACCGAGCTCGCCCCGGCGTGCAGGGAAAAGTTCGGGCCGATCAGGGCCCGCTACGAAGCCGGGGCAAAATCAGCCCAATGACGCCAGGGGCTTCGCATACCGAAGGGAGGACGTCATAAAAACGAACGGTTCAACCTGTAGCCGTTGCATGGGAGTCCGGGGCATCATCCTCTTTGTCCTCGCTGCCACGGCCGGCTTCGTGGGACAGGCTTGCGCCCTGGGCGAAAAACCGGAAGATGTCCAGGGGGAGAGGGTCAATGTCTCCTGCTTCAAAGGAAATCTCGATCCGGGGAATTATATCGGCAGCCTTACGGTAACGTCTCCCCAGAATGCCGGCATGAGATGCAATTCGCTCTACTACGACTGCCAGGGAGCATGCCTGGGATGTTTTACCGACCCCAACGGCTTCCAGGTCTGCTATGACAATGACGGGCGAAAAATTCAGAAGTGAGGCCAGGCGCGTTGCCCGCGGGATAATGTACGGAGGTAAGCACATGAGAAAAGCGGCAGTAGCATTGATGGCGGTATTGTTGTTCGCTGTTCCCTTTTCCTTCGCCGCCGAGCCGAGGGAGAAGACGGAAAAACCGGCCAGGGGAAAGGCCACACCAAGCAAGGGTCAGGCCGCCAGGGGCCAAGCAGCTAAAGGACGGGCTGCCAAGGGTCAGACCGGAAAAAGCCAGGCAACCAAAGGCCAAGCCAGCAAGGAACAAGCCGCGAAGGAGCAGGCCGCGCGGGAACAGGCCGCCAGAGAGCAGGCCATAAGAGAGCAGGCCATAAGAGAGCAAGCTGTCAGGGAGCAGGCTGCCAAGGGGCTGGCCGCACCAAAGCCGGCGGTTGTGGCTCCTAATGTCGTCGCTCCCACTGTCGTCGCTCCCACTGTTGTGGCTCCGCCACCTGCCGGTGCAGTCCCGAGCCCTGAGCTCACCCCGCCCTCTGCGCCGCCACCTGCAGAAACCCCGGCGGAAAGAATCGAGCGCAGGGAACGGATACGACAGGAGCTGGGAAGATAGGGAGGTACCCCACATGAAGAGCATGACTCGCAAGCGCGGCATAGCGCTCAGGGCGGCATTCCTCGGCGCGGCTGTTCTCGTTGCGGCGGCCGCCTCTGTACGACCTGCGCATCCCGACGAGAACATCAACGTTTCCTGCTACACGGGTGACAAGGATGACGAAGCCTACCTCGGCAACGTCATGGTGTTTTCTCCGGCAGGAGCCGCACAACAGTGCAATGCGCTCTATTACGCCTGCAAGGGGAAGTGCTACGGCTGTTTTTCCGACTTCGACCTCGGTGGGGATGTCTGTTACGACAGCGCTGGGAGGGAATTCCTGCGGTGAGCCGATGGTGCCGGGGAAAAGAGCCTTCCTGGAATCCCGTGACGGCACGCACCTGTCCGGCATGCGGGTCGGGAGGTGAAGCATGAGCTCGATTGCAATCGCAGCGATTGCATTTGCGTGCATCTCTGGCGGCGCACTGCTCGGCCCGTACGTACGCTCGCATCTCCCGGATCATCATCTGAATGGTAGTGCGTTGGAAATCGTAAAGATGGGAGCAGGGTTGATAGCGACTCTGGCCGCACTGGTGCTCGGCCTGCTGGTCAGCTCGGCAAAAGGTACGCTGGATGCGATGAACGCCGGGTTGACGCAGGAAGGCGCGAAGATCATCATGCTCGACCGCGTCCTGGCCAGCTACGGGCCGGAAACGAAGGAGGTCCGTGAGGAGGTGCGCAAAGACGTTGTCAACGCAATTGATATGATCTGGCCCAAAGACAGGAAAAGACAAGCCAACTTGAAAGCCATTGAAGCGACAAGCAGCATAGAGAGAATTCAGGACAGACTGCGTGGACTGTCGCCGCACAGCGACGCCCAGCGCCAGCTTCAGTCGCAAGCGCTGCAGCTGGCCGCCGATATGGCACAAACACGCTGGATCCTCATAGAACAGACGCAGCAGGCACTTCCGCCAGTTTTTCTCGTCGTGCTGCTGTTCTGGCTTACCGTGCTCTTTGCCTGCGTTGGCCTGCTGGCCCCCGGCAATGCGACGATCATTGCCGTTCTGCTCGTCTGCGCGTTGTCGGTTTCAGGGGCTGTCTTTCTCATACTTGAAATGAGCACCCCGCTCACGGGCATAATAAAGGTATCGAGTGCGCCGCTGCTTAAAGCACTTGCCAATCTCGGCAGGTAGCGTTCCACAGGTGAGCCATGGTCTTAATCGTCATATTCATAGTGCTGGTATTCGTTTACAGCCTGGCATCCCGTCGGCTGGAGCAGACGGTGATCACCGCGCCGATCATCTTTACCGCCGCGGGGATGCTGCTGGTCGTGACCATGCCCGGCATTGACCTTATGGGCCTGGAGAGGGAACATCTTCTCAAGCTGGCCGAACTGGGGCTGGTGATGCTCCTGTTCACCGACGCCAGCCATATCGGTCTCGCGTCGCTGAAGGGGAAGGAAAATCTGCCGGTCCGGCTGTTGAGCGTCGGGATGCTTCTGACCATCCTCCTGGGAGCGGTTGCCGCCCGCCTGGTTTTCCCGGACCTGTCCCTGTGGGAAGCGGGGATCCTGGCCGCCATCCTGGCCCCCACCGATGCCGGTCTGGGACAGGTCATCGTGCAGAGCCCGCGGGTGCCCCTTCGGATCCGCCAGACACTCAATGTGGAGGCGGGGCTCAACGACGGCCTCTCCGTCCCCTTCATGATGTGTTTCATCGCCGTCTCCCTCGCAGGGACGGAAGGAGGCGGCCAGGTGCTGCTCAAGTATATCGTGGAGCAGCTCGGCATGGGGGCCCTGGTTGGGCTGGCCATCGGTCTTGGAGGAGGATGGCTCCTGGGGCTGGCCCACCGCCGGGAATGGATGGCAGGGCCGATGCAGCAACTGGGGGTGGTGTCGCTGCCGATTCTCTGCATCATTGCCTGCGAACCGGTGGGAGGGAGCATGTTCATCGCCGCCTACGTTGCCGGTCTTGCCGTGCAGTGGGGCTTCGAGGAGGCCGGCAGCCACAGCGCCGAATTCGCCGAGGGGTGGGGACAGCTGTTCGATTTCTTCGTCTTTCTCCTGTTCGGCCTCATCGTGGCCCGCCATTTCGGGCAGCTTGCCCCGATTCACCTGCTGTACGCCGTCATCAGCCTGACGGTTGTGCGGATGCTCCCCGTGGCGGCCTCCCTGGCGGGAACGCGCCTGAGCAGTGCCACTATCCTGTTCATGGGATGGTTTGGCCCGCGGGGTCTGGCCTCCATCGTGCTGGGGCTGGTCTTCCTGGAGGAGGAGGCCCAACTGCCCGGCGAAGAGACCATCAAGCTGGCGGTCATGGTGACGGTGCTTCTCAGCATTTTCGCCCACGGCATCAGCGCCCTGCCGGGTATCGACCGTTATGCCCGGAAAGTCGCGGCGCTCGATACCGCTGCCCCCGAGAATCAGGCCTGAGCGGGAACCCTGAAGAAACAGAAAACCACTTTGTGCGGAACTTGGAAACCCGGCAGGTCCGGCTAACGGCCCCCAATAACGAGCACCGGAGGTATCAGCCATGACCAATGACATCGGCAATAGTGCTGCCAGAATCCCCTTCTTCCTCAGCAAGAAAATGCGCTTTCTCATCCCCGTGCTGGCGCTTGCCCTTTGCTTCATTGCCGGCACCACGCCGCCGATGGCGGAGACGGCAAAGGCAGAGCCATCCTCAGGGCAGACGGATTTCCACCATCTCGAAGGGCGGTGGGTCCGGCCTGACGGTGGCTATATCCTCGATCTCAGGCATATCAGCGGAGACGGCAGGGTGTGGGCGTCCTATTTCAATCCCCGCCGCATCAACATCGCCCACGCCGACCTGCGGGTTCGCAGCAACGGAACTATCAGGCTGTTCGTCGAGTTGCGCGACACCAACCACTCCGGTTCGACCTATGACCTGCTCTACAACCCGAAGACCGACAGTTTCACCGGCACCTACTTTCACGCCGCCCGGAAGCAGACCTACCAAGTGGAGTTCGTCAGGAAAAAATAGCCGGCAATATAACCTCATTATCTAATACGAATACCCAGTTTTCGATTATGCCCCCTGCGCAAAAAAAGGCCCGGCCTGATTGGCCGAACCCTTCTTATCTGATATCCCACATGGTATCTTTTCCCATCAAAAAGCAATTGGCGCTGGATGAGATGCTTTATCCCGATCCGTCGGTAGCTACCTAGTCGGTGTCGGATGTTACGCTCGGATTTCCGGCCGCAACATCCGGGTTGACCTTTCGGTTTCCCCTTTTTCAAGCGGTTGGTACGCGCCTGACGGATGGTCTAATACGCTTTCGCGTTTTCTCACCAGCGCCAATTATATCTGCTCCAGGATACCGTAGACTATTCGAGCATCCGTCCTTTTTCAGCATGTCCCGACAAAACGTTTAAGGCGTCCTTCTCGGTAGAGGGCTTGCACACCACGTCTTTATCCAGGCTGCACTAAAGTGGGTATCGACAGGTTCCTCAAGTTCGTTCTTACGCATATCCCAGAGCAAATATCAAAGAGCGGTTCTGCTTTTGAGTTCATTCTATCGCCAGGATTAGGTTTGTCAAATGCTTAAAAATTTTTTTTTTAGCATCCTCCTCGTGTCATCGTCAATACACGATTCGGAGTAATCAGAGAGTGAAGTAGAAAGTTGCTCCTTTCCCCGGTTCCCCCTCTGCCCACACATTCCCGCCATGGCGCTTGACGATCCGCTCCACTGTGGCCAGGCCAATGCCGTGCCCTTCAGCATCCGTTCCGTGGAGGCGCTGGAAAGGCGTGAACAGTTTATCCGCTTGAGTCATGTCGAAGCCGACTCCGTTGTCCCGGACAAAATATGTCTGTCTTCCTTCTGCTTCCATGGCTCCAAATTCAATAACCGCCTCCTTCGTGTTGCTGGTGTATTTCCAAGCGTTTCCGAGGAGGTTTTCCAGAACCACGCGCAGCAGATTCGTATCTGCATTGGCAGTTATCGATTCGGCGATCCGGAACGTGACCCGGCGTCCGGTGTCGGTCAAAGCCAGTTCTGCAGCCACAGTATTAGCAATCGTGCTGAGGTCGATAGTTTTTCTGCTAATTTCAGTGCGCGAGAGACGGGAGAATGTGAGCAAGGTGTCGATGAGTCGGTTCATGCTGTCCGCCCCGTCGCAAATTGCCTGCAGAAATTCACGACACTGGTTCTTTATGTCGTGTCCGCATAACTCCTGTATCATGTTGCAGTACCCTTTTATAACCGTTAGCGGCTTCCGCAGGTCGTGTGAAACAGTGTAGCTAAAGGATTCCAACTCTTGGTTGACAATCATGAGATCCCTGGCCCTCTTTTCCAGGTCAAGATTAAGTATTTTCAGCCTGCTCTCCGATTCCTTCCTGTCGGAAACATCGCGCACCACACAGACAATCCCGTTATCTTCCGTAACAGTCAATGAAAGCTCCTGGGGGAAAAAGGTGCCGTCATTCCTCATGCCGGTCGCCTCCCCCCGCCAGGATCCCTTTTCCATTAAAAGGGGCATGATCTCCTTTTGGAATCGCTCCAATTCTTCGGAGTCGTAAAGACAATGCCACATCCTGCCGATCAACTCCTCAGGCGCATTATAGCCATAAACTGCAGCATGGGCCTGATTCAGATAAACATACTCTCCTTCGCTGTTCAGTATGGCTATCCCGTCCATGGATGTCTCGATAGCGGCTAATTGCTTAGTCAGCTTTTCTTCCATCATAACCCGCTCGGTCACATCCCGGACCGATTCAATGCCGCCGATTATTTCCCCTTGAGCATCTCTTAGCGGGGTAGAGACGATCTCGACATGAATTTTCCCACACCCTGTAATTTCCCCACTAGTCTGCCGTCTATGAGCCTTGCCGTCCTTGAAAGATTCCAGCAGGTGACAGCCATGACATGGTTCATGCTTGCTTTGGTAGGCGGTATAGCAATATTCGCCAAGATGATTTCCCATCATGCTGACATGGGCCTTGTTCTGGTAGATAATCTTAAGATTCTTGTCCTGGATAGATATGGCATCTCCAATAGCTTCAAGAATAGCCTCTGAGCCGGTCTGGATAAATTGCTTGTGGTCATTATGCTTTGGCATGTAGCTTTTCCTACGGGAAATGGGAATTACGATCTTCAAATTAATTATATCTTATCTTGTGGTTGAACGCTACGACCCATTTGCGGATCTGGAGGAAAGCCGGAAGAGCGCGAATTGCATTCATGAACTTGATGATAACGTCAAAGAGCGCATTGGATAACACGATGGATGCGGAGGAAAGAGACTGCCCGGTTAGTCTCACTAACACACTCAAATGAAACCACCAAAATTATCAAAATTGCTACATTGCGTACACTTGTCTGCAACATCGGTCTGGTAAGCTTCCAATAACACGCTTAAAGGATCAGAATACGAGACAGGAGGAAAATATGAGAAAAGCCAACAAAATTAACGAAATGGCGAACTTAACCATAGAATCTTTAAAGCTCGCCTTTGAAGAGAATCCGGATTACCACACAAACGGGTTGATCTTAGCGGCGCTTGCCATGGTGACGCAAATGCGTGAGGAGCTTGCAGGCTTACACATAGAGCTTACTCCGTGTGATCCATCTGAGTATTGCTATCCTGTATAGATGAAACAAGAAGATAAGGGCATGGTCCCCGGCATATTTGCCATACTCTGGGGACCATGCCCTTTCTTCCCGCAGCCTGCAGAAGCCCAACCCTACTACTTTCCTGCCTTCTTGACGACACCGTGGTGTACCTGGACCCGGCGGTTGTGGTACCGCCCTTCCGGAGTCTTGTTGGTGTCGACCGGCCTGGCTTCGCCGTAGCCGACCGTCTTGATCATGGAGGGATCGATGCCGAACTTGTCCACGAGATACTGCTTCACGGCATCGGCACGCCGCTGGGACAGTTTCATGTTGTACTTGGCGCTCCCGATGTTATCGGTGTGCCCTTCGACCGTGACTTCGCACGGATATTTCTTCAGGAAGTCGCCCAGCGCATTGACGTTCGGATAGAATTGGGGCTTTATCACCGCCTTGTTGAAGTCGAACTCGATGAGCAGGTTGACCGTTTCTTCCTGTTCCGGTGTGAGTACTACCGGACATGACGGGGGCGGTGCCGTGACAGCTACGTTTGCCGTACTGGTGGTCGAGCCGCCCGGGCCGTTGCAGGTCAAGGTGTAGAGGGCACTCGCCGACGGTTTGACGCTCATGCTTCCCTGCGGCTTGACCTGGCCGATGGCCGGCTGCAGGTCACAATTGTCGGCGTTCTGCGAACTCCAGCTGAGAGTGACCGCGTCCCCCTGAGTTACGGAGGCTGGAACAGCGGACAGGGAACTCGTCGGCATCGCTGGCGGAGGCGGTGGTGGCGGAGAAGGAGGAGCGCTGACAGCCACGTTCACCTCACTGGTCGTCGTGCCGGCCGCACCGCTGCAGGTAAGGGTATACACGGTATCCGCAATCGGCGAAACGCTCATGCTCCCCTGCTGCTGGACCGAGCCGACGTCTGGCGCCATATCGCAGCTCGTGACGTTCTGCGACGTCCAGTTGAGCGTTGTCGACTGCCCCTTTGTTATCGATCCGGGCATGACCGACAGGCTGCTTGTCGGGGGAAGCGGTTTCCTGCCGCCGAAGAGGAACTGCAGGCCGAGGGTGTACTCGTAATTCGCCAGGTAATCCTGTCTCTTGTTGTTCACGTCATTGGTATTGAAGACGAAGTTCTGGTGGTAGTCGGCACGGACGGCTATATCCTCGGTGAGGAACCACTTGATGCCGGCGCCGGCGTTCGCCGTGGGCTGGGTATTGTGGATCTTTCTGAAGCTTATGTTTTCCGTCGGCAGATTGATCGTCTGCCCGCCGCCGCCGATGGCCAGGTAGGGAACCAGTTTACTTTCGGGCATGAAGTTATAGATTCCCTCCAGCCGATAGTTGTAAACATCGACGGAATCGGAAACGATCGAGTTAAAGTGGGTATTGACGTAGTTGAAGGTCGCCTCAAGGGCGAAGTTCTTCGTGAAGTCGTAGCCCAGCCGCAGACCGAGCACTGGCCGGGTTTCCAGCCTTTCCACGCCGTCGAACGTGTACCCGCCCATGAAGGGGGAAACCGTGAACGCCCCTTCCCTCTCTCCGGCATAGACCGTCCCTGCCGTCACTACAAACAGCATCACAAGCATACAGGCAATAAAATTTCGCATACGGAAAATCCTCCTTATGTCATATATTCACTGGTGGTTCCGCTATTAAAGAGCGCACCGGTGTAAGCTTCCTGTCCCGATCTCAGCGGCGACCCCGCCCGCCACCGTGGGATCCGCCGAAGCTGCCACCACCCCAGCTTCGACCGCCACCACCTTCGCGGCCGCCACCTTCATGGCCCCAGCCACCGCCTTCGCGGCCGCCGCCACCTTCATGGCCCAAGCCACCGGAGCTCCTGGCAGCAGACTCACCGCCGGCAGCGCCGGAGCTCCTGCTGAATCCCCCTCCCCATTTTGACGATCCCCACGAAGCTCCGGCGGAACGGGAATCGCCGGCGCTCTTGGCCGCCTGCTGGGAATGGACCGACTGGGGCGTCTGCTCCTTCGACACGTTGTTCCAGCTGCCGTTTTCGTACTTCTGGGCCGACTGGGTCTGGGGGTTGTACTTGTAGACATTGCCGTTGTGGTCGGCGTAGTAGGAGTTGTTCACCTCCGCGGCGCCATGGGTCTGGCCGCCGGGGCCGGTGACCTGCCCCCACTTTGCGCTCCCCTGGGCGCCGGTGTAAGCGTTGCCGTAGGTGGCCGAGCCTCCCCTAGCGGAGGTGCCGGTGGTCGGGTTGTAGGTGGCGCCGCGCTGGCCGGAGGCGTAGTTGCCGGTGTAGACGTTGGAGACCGACGCCTGCTGGCCCGCCGAAATCCGGCCGGTGTTGGAGTTGTACGAGGTCCCCACCTTGCTGCTCCAGGCATTGCCGGTCCAGGCGTTGTACCCCGCGGACGAGCGACTGACCGCGCTGGTCGTCCCCCAGTGCTGGTAGACGTTGCCGGAGGTTGCGGCCCAGCCGCCCGGCCCCCAGGCAGCCGCGGCGCCGTGGTACCCGTAGGCATAGGGCATCGCCCCCCAGTAGGGCGCAGGGGCACAGGCGTATGAGGCTCCCATGGCCCACCCCATGCCGAAGCCGACGGCCCAGCCGGTCCAGGGGGTAAAAGTGACGTTCGCGGCGTATCCGTATGTCACGGGAGGCGGATACCAGACCGTAGCGGCGATATAGGGCTGGTAGACGTAACCGGTCCCGTACACCACCACCCCGTCGCTGGTGACGACCGTTCCCATATAGCCCGGCGTGTAGCTGACCACCACGTACTTGGGCGTCGCGGCGTAGACCTTGACATAGGTGACGTAGTAGATGGGTGACGACGGCGGTATGGAGTAAATGACCGCCGGGACCGACGTCGCTACGGTCCATGGGCCCCCGGCAGCCTGCGCGGTGAACCAGACTCCGTTCTGGGCGGCGTACCATGAGTTTGCCGACACCATGATGACCGGGAACGGCGAGTTGACCACGTACATGAGCGGGGTGTCCGGGACGGGCTTCAGCTCCGGAGCACCGTTGTACTGCGGCGTGAACGTGACCTTGTCGCGGTAGACCGTTGCCGTCTGGGGGGTCTCGGCGGCGATGACCGCCTCCTGCGCCTGCGGCGTCCCCGGCACCGATGCTTTCACGTTCTCCTTGGGGCTGTCATCCGGGATGTTGGCGAAGTCCGGCGGCAGGTCCCTGCCCGCCACGTACTGCCACGGCCCGGCAGGGTCGGACGCCCGAAACCAGCGGCCGGTAACCAGTACATAGGTCATCTGGTCGTTCAGATTCCTGAAGAGGTTGCCGGTGGTGTTGCTGGCGTAGAGGAGCATCGTCCCCTGGATGGGCACCCAGTCCGGCGCGCCCCGGGTTACGATCAGCTCCGTGGGAGCCGTCGTCACGATGACCTGGGGTGCACCCTTTTTGAGGGACGGCACTTCCTTCGTATTCTCGTCGGGTTGCCCTTCCATGAGATCGACGATCTTCTGCCGGGCAAGCTGTTCGGCGACTTTCGTCGCCGCTGACGGTACGCTTCTGGCCACGGTCCATGGCCCGGCGGGCGACGTGGCCGTCACGAACCCGTCGAAGAGGTGGATGTAGTACGAGCCGGTCTTGCTGTCCGTCAGCACGAGCGCGCGGCTGTTGATGACCCGCGACAGGGAAGTCCCCTGGACCGGGCGCCAGACCGGGTCGCCGTCGATGGGTATCAGGATTGCCGGGGCCTGGGTGAAAACGAACTTCGGGGGATCGTTCCTGACCTGTACCGCCCGCGCCTTCTTCTGCGCGCCCTCGGCGGCAAGCATGGCTTCGAGCCGGTCGAGGGCGATGGTGCGCCCCTGCGGCGGGGCCATGGCCAGGAACCCCGCCTGGTACTGGCCGGTGTATTCCGGTGCCGAGGGGAAAAGGAGCTTCTGCACGGCGAAATCCTGCAGATGGACGGTGCGGCCCACACGATCAACCAGGGTATAGGCCGTGAACGCGAGCATGCCGAAGACGGGCTCCGCAGCCCCCGCCGGCTGCACCGAGACTGCGGCGTGCGCGGAGAGAAGGTAGCCGTCCCAGCTGTCCAACTGGGGCTGATAGAGGGTGTACGTCACCCCTCCAATGCTGGCAGTCTTGGGCCACGGGTCAGGAGTCACCTCTTCGGCCGACGGTGGAGGCTCCTGTGCATGGAGAGCGAGCGGCGGCAGCACTGCGAGGAACAGCATGAAAACCACAACGAATGGCGTCCGCTTCATTGTCACTGTGCTCCTTTCGTTCGAGGCTGTTGCACCGGGGAACTCCTGCATGTCATGCGGTATGTTCTAGATGTATGCCAATCGACCAGCGCGTAAACGTAACCCCTTAACTGACTGCAATCATTAATCAAACCTTCCGCCGTCTTGAGCGGGCACACAAACCGTGAGACGAAATATCGACTCCGGGATGGTATCCCGTCTTTGCGGGCAAAATCGGGCTCTTCGCAACCGATCGCCGCCGCGTTCCCCGAATCGGGCCGGAATATGAACACTGGCGCCGTCCCGTTCCCGTGAACCCGATTCGTTCCCGGTTCGTCAGCATGCAATTATCATCTTTAATTTCGCCAAGTTGTCTTTTTTCTACTTTTGCTGCCAGGTGTTGGCACAGATTTGGGAGGAGGGAACACTATGCAGGGGGGATGAGCTGGTTCTCGTCGACGAGATGGAGGGAGAAGCTGCGCACGCAGCACCTTGCAGACGCTGCGTTGAGCCGGTGGTAGATTTGTCTGGATCGCCGGGCAGAGGGAAGCACCGGCGGGCAACCTGCGGGAGGAGCCCCGTGCGGATGAGAGATTCCCTGCATTCGGTCATCCGTTATCTTCTTGCGCTCGTGCTGCTGGCATCGGGATGCGCGACACTGCCAACGGACTACCCGCGGGTGGATTCCCGTGCGCTGAGGGAAACAGCCGACACGCGGCTTGGCCGCTCCGTGGCCCCGCTCGCGGAGAGCCATCCCGGCAAATCGGGACTCCATCCTCTCGGCCGCGGGCTCGACGCCTTTCTGGCGCGACTCGCCCTCGCCGACACCGCGGACCGGAGCCTCGACATACAGTATTACATCTTGCATGGCGATACCACGGGCCGCCTTCTCCTCGATCACATCCTGCGGGCCGCCGACCGGGGCGTCCGGGTCAGGCTGCTGCTGGATGACCTGGGAACGGCCGCAAAGGATGAAACGCTCCTCGCCATCGCTGCGCACCGCAACGTCGAGGTGCGCCTGTTCAACCCGGTCGCGCTCCGTTCGGCCCGTGGGCTCGGCATACTCGCCGACTTCGGCCGTGTCAACCGGCGGATGCACAACAAGTCGTTCACCGCCGACAACCAGATCACGATCCTGGGAGGGCGGAACATCGGCGATGAATACTTCGAGGCGCGCTCCGACCTCGATTTCAGCGATCTGGATGTGATGGCGGTTGGGCCGGTGGTCGATGAGGTCTCTTCCTCCTTCGATCTTTACTGGAACAGCCCGGCGGCCTTTCCGATCGCGGCACTGGGGGGGGCAGATCCCACAGGCGACGATATCTTCCGCTGGCATGACGAACTGCGGGCCTTTGCCGAATCTCGGCAGGCTTCGGCCTATGCCGAAGAGATCCGACAGTCGAAGGTCGCCGACTACCTTGCCCGGGGCGAGCTCCCGTTTTTCTGGGGCACGGCCAAGCTCGTATACGACAGCCCGGCCAAGGCGGACCCTGCAACTGCTAAGATGAAGCTCCGGCTGCTCCCGAAGCTCAGGCCCGTTTTCGATGAGGTCGAACAGGAACTCCTCGTGGTCTCGCCCTACTTCGTACCGGGGAAGGCAGGCGTCTCGTTCTTCCGCGCGCTTCGCGACCGGGGAGTGCGGGTGAGCATACTGACTAACTCGCTCGCCTCATCCGACGTATCGGCCGTGCATGCGGGCTATGCGAAGTATCGCAAACCTCTGCTCCAGGCCGGTGTCGGACTTTACGAGGTCAACGCCGGGACTGAACCCCGTGGAAAGCGGGCGGCGGGAAAGAAGCAGACGGGCGGCGTTGCCGGCTCCTCCCGGGCGAGTCTCCACGCCAAGGTCTTCGTGCTGGACCGGCGGAAGGTCTTTGTGGGTTCGCTCAATCTCGATCCCCGATCGGTGGACATCAACACCGAAATCGGTATACTTTTCGACAATCCGGAGCTGGGACGCCTGGTGGCCGAACGCATCGAAGAGACGATGCGGGAGGACTGCTACCGCCTCAGCATTGATGACGATGGCAACCTCACCTGGACCGGGCGGGAAGCCGGACAGGACGTCAGCTACGGGAGTGAACCTCACGCAGGGGTATGGCGACGCTTCGGGGTATGGTTTCTGTCGTTCCTGCCGCTCGAAAGCCAGCTCTGAAAGGAGAGTCACATGGAAGCTCGAAGAAGCGTGAAGCATCCGGTAAATTCGTTTCTCGTTTCCCTTTGCCTGACGCTGTCATGCACGGCGACCGCCCTCGCCAACCCCTGCGCAAGGGACATTGCGGCGCTGTGCCCCAATGTCCCGGCCGGCGGGGGGCGGATAGTCGCTTGCCTGAAGACGGATGCGGTGGCACTCTCCTCCGCATGCAGGCAACGGCTCGAGAAGCTGCAGGCACAGCTTAAAGGAGTGCATCAGGCATGCGAAGACGACATTGCCCTGTTCTGCACGGGCGTCGAACCGGGCGAAGGACGTATCGCACGCTGCCTTGAAGCCAATGAGGCCCATCTTTCCCAAGTGTGCAAGCGCGCCATGTCCGGGAGCCGTCAAGAAGCTTCGACGAAGAAGTAGCAGTCACGCGGTTATGCATTAAAATTCGAGATCATACCCTCACGTGCTGTTGTTGAGGATTAACCATCCGTTCCAGCGAAATGTGCGCATGGCCGTCAAAACGTACCTTAAAGTTGTCGCGGGCATTCTTCTCGCCGCAGCCTTTGCCGCGGCAACAGCGGTTATCCTCGTTCCGCCCCTGGTGGACCTTGAAACCTACAGGACCAGGATCCTGTCCACAGCAGAAAAAGCCCTGAACCGCCGGGTCTCCTATGAAACCGCCTCCTTCTCCTGGCATCTGGTCCCTACCGTCGTTTTCCGGGGTATCACCATCATGGAGAAATCGGGGGATGTCCCCTTCCTGGAGGTCGGCGAGCTTACCTTCAAGCTCGCCTTGCTTCCCCTGCTCCATAAGGAGGTGCGCCTGCGGGAAGTTGTCGTCGACCGGCCGATCCTCATGCTCAGCAGAGACCGCGCGGGGACCTTCACTATAGATGACTTACTCACGGGAAAGCCTTCCGAGTACAAGATCCACCTCAATTCAGTCCGCATAAAGAATGGCCAGGTCCGTTTTACCGACCGCTCGATCGATCCCCACGGGTTCGCCGCTTCAGTGGAGAACCTGGACCTGGACGTAAACGGGCTTGCCAGGGGAGAAACGTCCGCGTTCAGGCTTTCCGCCACGATCACCGATGAGAACGGAAACACCGCGGTATCCGCCTCCGGCACCGCACGGATCCCCGCGCAGCAAGAGTCCATGAAGGATGCGAAACTTGACGTAACGCTGGCGGTAAAGAACCTCGACGCAGGCCGCTACTGGCCCTATTACGGCCGCTGGCTCCCCTGCGAGCGATTGCGCGGGCGCCTGGACCTCGAAGGGGTCTTCAAGGGGAAGCCGGGCGAGTTCGCGACCAAAGGGAACCTCCACATCAGGGACCTCCGCTTCAACTACCCCCGGGTCTTCCACTCAGTCCTCACCCCCCGGGATGTTCGTCTCGCCTGCGAAGTGGAGCTCACCCCACGGGACCTCGCGGTGAAATCCCTCAACCTCACCGTCGATGGCCTCCGGGTCACGGGGAGCTGTACCCTCGGCGACATCCATTCCGAGGACCCGCGCATCACGGCCCGGGCCGTCACCACTTCCTTCCGCCTCGAAGAGTTCCACCAGTATATCCCCTACGGCATTATTCCCAAGGGTACTGCCGACTTCATCGAGCGGCACATCCGGGGAGGAGTCTACCGGCTCGATGAGGGGAGGCTCGACGGCAGGGTCAGCCAGATCCTCCACATGGAGCGCGGCGACAACTACAACGTCCTTCTCATCCGCGGCCGTGTCGAGAAGGGACTGGTGGCCTTGGGCCCGCACGTTCCCACCTTCAACGACATAAAGGGCTACCTGGAGATGCGCGGCAAGGACTTCCTCCTGCGCCGCATGACGGGAAATTTCGGCGCCTCGCCGTTCACCCTGGAGGGAAAGATCGCCGATTACCCCCTCGGTACTCCGTGCCTGTTCCCCTTCACCATGGCAATTACCCCGGGAGCGGCCGAAGTCGCATGGCTTTTCCGGCAGGAAAAGGGCGCCGCAATGGCCTTCAGCGGCACGTCGCTCCTTCAGCTGTCCGGAGCCGGACAGGCTGCGGATTACCGGCTCACCGGGTCATGGGACCTTTCCGGCGCGGACTACCGGTACCGGCAGCTGCTGCACAAACCGGCCGGCACCGCAAACCAACTCCGGTTCACTGCCCGGCTGGGGAGCGGAGAAGCCCGGCTTGAGGATTTCCGCTTTGATCTCCCACCCCTCGACGTCACGGCCGACGCAACGTACCGGTACCGCGACCGGGAACCCCTGTCGTTCACGGCGACAACCAACCAGTTCATGATCGACCCCCTTATCCCCATCGTGCCGGGGCTGCACAAATTTCACCCGTCGGGCAGGTTGCAGGCCCGCATCAGCGGGGAAGGTAATCTTGCCAAGCCCGATGGCATGAGGCTCAAGGGGGACGTGGTCCTTGCGGGATTTTCCGCACGGCCGTTCGAAGAGATCAAACCGTTGAGCGACATTACCGGGACCATCCACCTGAGGGAAGCTACACTGGAAACGGAGCAGCTGACCGGCAGGGTGGGACATTCCCCCTTCGCCGTCAAGGGGCGCGTGACAGGGCTCTCCAACCCCGCGGCAGATATGGTCTTTTCCTTCCCCGAACTGCATCCGGAGGACTTCGGTTTCCATGCCCCCGGGCAGGTACCAAAGGTGACAAATCTTTCCGGCAGCGTTTCATTGAAGGACAGGAACCTGCTGGTCGCGTCCCTGTCGGGGCAGGTCAAGCGCTCCACATTCACCATGGGGGGTGAAGTTCTCGATGTCGGGGCGCCGAAGATCACCCTTCGCGTCGATTTCCCCCATCTCGTCGTGGAAGACCTGGCGCCGTTTACCCGGCTGAAACGCACCGGAAGAGCCGAAGAACACCCCCGTGCCATTACCCTGAAGGCGCGGGTAACGTCGGCAGCGGGGAGCGCCCGGGATATCCCGTTCAAGCAGCTCGACACGGAACTATCCCTTGAAAATGACCGACTGGTTGTTCAGGCCCTTCGTGTCGGCGTATTCGGCGGGACCGTTTCCGGCAGCGTGGAGGCCGATTTCACCGCAGACGGCGGGCCCCTGTACCGGGTGCGCTACAGCCTGGACCATCTGGACGCGGACCATCTCCTGCGTGCGGCGGGCGCGAAGCCGCGCCTCACCGGACTTCTCACCGCGGAAGGGGAGCTGGCCGCCCAGGGAAAAACCCGCGCAGAGCTTGAAAAAACGGCCCATGGCACCGCCAGGCTGCACCTGCAGGGAGGAGAACTTATCCCTTCACCTTCCTCCGGGAGGGAAGATGGAAAACGCATACCCTATACCGTGCTCGATGCGAACCTGTCACTGGGGGAAGACGTCCTGACCGTCCGGGATCTCAAAGCCGGCATGTTCGGCGGGACCGTTTCCGGCAACGGGCGGATGGATTTCGCGGCCACTGGCGGGCCGGTGTACCAGGCACACTACAGCCTTGACCATGTGGACGCAGCACAGCTTCTGCGTGCCGCGGGCACGCAGGAGTATTGCACCGGGACGCTGGCCGCCCAAGGAGATCTAGCCGTAAGGGGGACCGATTGGGAACAGATGAAGAGCACAGGCCGTGGACTTGCGGAAATCGAGCTGTCGAATGGCATGATCCGCCTTCCGGCAGGTGGAGTGACAGACCGGGTTCCTTTCAAATCGATTCACACGCATCTCACCATTTCAAGGAATGCGCTCGAAATCCAGTCGGTCCGGATTGACGCGTTCGGCGGGGTTATCACCGGGGAGGGCGAAGCAGACGTCAGCATTCCGGACGGGCCCGGCTACCGGGTCAGCTGCCGCATGGAAGCCATCGACGCGAAAGAATTTTTCAACGTTTTCAGAGTGACGAAGGAGCTTTCCGGGCGCCTGACGCTGCAGGCGGAACTGACAGCCAGGGGCGACACCAAGGCTGCGCTGGAAAAGACCCTTCAGGGGTCGGTCGGAATGCACATGGAGAAAGGGGTCATCAACAAATATCGCATCATCTCCAAGATCTTTTCCATCCTCAACGTATCGCAACTGCTGGATTTCCGGCTTCCGGACATGGTGAGCACCGGCATGCCCTACAACCGCATCGACGTGAATTTTTCCCTGCGTGACGGGATTGCTTCGACCAACGACCTGACCATCGACAGTCCGTCCATAGATATGACGGCTGTGGGGACATCGGACCTCGTCCGGAAAGAGGTCGATCTCAAAGTCGGCGTACAGCCGCTGCAGACCGTCGGCAAGTTCATAAGTCGGATTCCGGTCATCGGCTGGATACTGACCGGTGAAAAGAAACGCCTGCTGGTCGTGTATTTCGAGGCAAAGGGGCCGTGGGACGATCCAAAGGTCTCGACCCTTCAGATGACTGCATTACCCCGCGGCGTGTACAACATCTTCAAGAGGGCCTTCAAGCTCCCGGAGACGCTGGTCACCGAGCCGGGCAAGGTTATCATGGGGCATTGACCGACCCCATTTTTCCCGGCCTGCCCCCGCGCCCCTTTTATCTTGACTGGGATGCTAGCAGATGCTAGCATTTGAAACTGGGAGGAAGCAAAATGAGTCGACAGCTAAACCTGCGTGTGAGCGACGAGTTTGCCGATCGTCTTGAGAGATATGCCCGTAAGGTTGGGCGGCCGATGGCGGCTGTCCTCGAATCGGTAGGGACCCCCGCACTTGAGGCTGCCGAGGCTGATCAGGCTTTTGAGGCAGAGGCATTGGCGGCTTGGGAAGAGTATCAGCTTACCGGCATCACCGTGCCGGCAGACAAGATCGACAAGATGTTCGCCGATGCGACGAAGCATGCGAAGGCCTCCCAGAAGAGGCAGGGCAAGTGAGGAGAGCGGTTGTTGCCACCCCGCTTTTCGCCCGCAGGCTCAATGAATTCCTGCTGGAGTATGCGGACTTGGGTGCGGTCCGGTTCATAGAGCGGCTTGAGGCGAGCTACCGGGCCATGCTGGAGAATATCGGCGGCTTCGATCAAATCGCGCCGGTTCGCAGGCGGACGGTCGGGGGGAAATCGGTCACGGTAAGGGAATACCTGCTGGATGCAGGCGCACGGGATTTCCTGGTTCTCTACTGGGTGCCGCCGGAATCATCGGAGCCGGTGCTTCTGCTGAACATCAGGATTGGTGGGCAGAATCGGTTCAGGTGGAAGGAGTAGTCGGCTAGCCATCTGTTAGGGAACAAATAGAATGTCCCTGTATTCCTCCCCTCCCCAGCAAGCCGTCCCCGTCTTTCAACCTCACTCCACTACAAATCACCAAATGCAAAGCACGACCCCATTTATTTCTCATTCATCCGCGACCTCTGGTGGATGGCCGCGACTCCCGTGGGCAATGACCAATATTTAGCTACTTATCACGCCTAAGTTAGCACTTCTTACCAGCGTCCCCTCGCCTTTCCCCAGTTACAGGCACCGTGTAGTCCAAATAAGCTTCCGTACCTCTCCCGATCTGATGCACCGCGTGTTGGGCCATCCAGATGAACATTTCTGCGGCTTGCGGATGGAGATTCAGCGGCGACTCCGAGGGAGAGCGACTCAGTGCGTTACCCGGTACTTCATCGTACTTCGCCAAGATCTGTTCTGTAACATCAATTTCTCCCACCATTTGATCCCCTTCGAACAGCTATAGACCTCTGTGTAACACAACGCGACGTGGCGTGACCTACGCGGTGGCGCTACTCCCCGTAACGCGCAGATTCAAGTGCGCGCAACATGACCAAGATGGCGCTGATACTGCTGAAAATGAATCGGGCCTCCATAGGGGCAAGCAGCTGATTGTCATGTGCTAGTGAGTGGTTGTTTCTCAGATCATTGAAACACTCAAACAGGCTAATGAAGGACTTCAGTGCCCGGGACGTGAACTCGTGCAGGCTCTGCTCCGCCTCCAAGCATTTTCGGTAACGGCCGAATCTGGAATGTAGCGGCTCGTCTTTGTCACAGGTCTGTCCGCGCACTTCGAGAAGATGCGAAAACTTCTTCATGCAGTATGTGTGTAGATGATCTATGGCAACTTCAGGTTTGTTAGCCGCAAGCGATCGCTCAATGTCCGCAACAAGCTCTTCGAGAGTCCTGTCTCGAACGAACGCCTCGACACCTGCGGTTGTAAGCGGGGCCGGCTCGGCCTGTACCTGGTTTATCACCTGCTGGAAGGCCCTGGATTTGGCCTTCGCAGTCTCGGCTTCGTCCGAGCTTGGAAGGGACTCTAAAAGTCCTTCTCTGCGCTCCCAGAGGGCACGTAGCACACGCAACGCCGTTTGTTGGTCTACTCTTAGCAGAAGCATGGTCAGACAGTTTCGCTTGGAGCTGCCGTTAGCTTTGTTTTCCGGCGCGAAAATATCAATGCCGAACTCATCTTCAAAGAACTCCTGAATCGTTCTGTCGGAGAAGTCTAGCACGTAGCCATACCCTCTCGGGAAGGCCATTGCTTCCTCAATAACTCGGATCTGGGATCTCTTCAGATCGGCCATGTTCACCTCATGCCGCCCAACGCCGCCATAACAGGCAAGCTCTGATTGTCCTGATTATGGCCTTGTTAGAACGGAAGACCACCTACTCACTGACCTTGGCACAAGCACGGTTGCTAAGTATCCCACAAACGGCAGGGCGTCCAAGCAGCAACATCTGAATGGCAAACTCGTGTGGGCAACAGAGCTAGAGGGCGACCAGCTCGGCGAGCTTGGCCGCGACTTCTGCCATTGGCTCTTCTGCAGTGCTCAGGCCGCTTCGCGAGCCGAGCAAAGGACTGACTTCGCGGAGAGCTTCATACGTTGTCTCGTGCACAATGGGAACGAGCCGCTCACGCGCGAGGAGTGCCGAAAGTTCTTTGTCGGCGATGCCCTCTGCTGGGAGGCGGCGCAGCAGCGCGGGGGTCACCAGCACGATCCCGATTCGCGAGTTCGCCAACCCCTTGTCGATCGCGCGGAGCAAGGGCACACCGAGGCCAACGTCCTTCTCGCTGAACCAGACCGAGACACCACGTGACTCAAGCAGATCGTGCAGCTCCTTGGCGGCCCCCTGCCGGTCGTCCCACGCGTGGCAGAGGAAGACGTCCCGAAGGTCAGGCTGCTTCGCCAGGTTCTCGACGCTGTTGCGGACTGGTGTGAGTGCCCGCACTTCTTCAGGCGTGTACCACACAGACGAACCGGCTCGCGACCAGCGCGGCTTTGCGCTGCGGCCGGACCCGCCGCCACTGCTCCGACCGCCCCCACTGCTCTGCGACGGGGAGTAAGACGAGGGTGAGTACGACCCGTAGCCGCTGTAACCCCCATAGCGGCCATAGCGCCCACCGCATGCAGGGCAGTTGGCTGCTGCGCTCGCTGAGCGATGGCCCCTTACTGGTGCTGTACATCTAGCCATGTCCCTTACCTCCTTATTTGAATCTTCTTTTTCTAACGTCGTAGCGGGTTAGCCGGTCTTACGGCTGCACCCGTCTGGTTAGAGCTATCTCTTGAAGGTCTGGATTTGTTTTCCAACTCCTCCCTCAATTGTGTACCCATGATCAATATTCTGTCGCAGGGACAGGAGTTCTGGGGAGTTCTGGGGACACCTTGGGGAGTTCTTGGGGAGTTCTGGGGACACCTTACTTAACTCCCAATCTCAAACATAAAAAAAACCGCCTGATCAGCACCCAACGCTGACCAAAGCGGCTCTCAAAAATCCCGATTTGTTTCCCCCGGCGAAATCATCCGTCCCTCCGGAAATCCATTATTACATTTCAGTAATGCTTTCTTATACTCCCGATACCGGCGGCCTGTCAACTTCTGCGAATGGCGGAAATTCGGGGGACAACACGTGCTTCCGGTTCACGGTCGATCACCGTCAACTTCTGCAAATGAAAACGGGGCGGGCTGTCATCAGCCTGCCCCATATGGGATTCCTCGGAAAAACGGGGACAGATTTATTTTTTCACGCCGCCTTCTTCCTCTGCTGCTCCATGACCGCCCGGAGTATCTTGTTCACTCTGGTCTGGTACCCTTTCCCCCCCTGCTTCAGCCAATCAAGCACATCCGCATCCAGGCGGATGGTCACCGTCTCCTTGACGGGGCGGTAAAAACGCCCGACCACAGCTTTGCTCCAGTCGGTAACAGCCGGAATATCGGAAAAGTCGATCTCCTCATCCGGCATCTTGGCCAGTGACTCCAACTCTTCTTCCAATTTCTTAGCGGCGGTCTTCATATATTTGCCTCTCTTTCCGCGTTGCCTTTCGCGCCGAGATGATGCGGACGATTTCCTCGCCTTCTTGTTCGGCAGCGGTGTGCGCCACCAGCAACACCACTACACTTCCGACCATCCCCATCGTCTGCCAGCGCTCTTCACCGTTTTCGATCCGCTCCATGATGCTGAGATGGAAAGGGTCTGCGAAAACAAGGCCGGCAACCTCGAAGCTGACCTTATGTTTTTGCTTGTTGATCCGATTCTTGTTTTCATCCCACGTAATCCGCACCAAACTGCCTCTTGTATAGACATAATTGTAAATACATTTTTGTAAATGTCAATCACTTTCGCCGATGTCACCTTCCTGTATTTCGTAAAAGCGGAAGCCGTCTATCAGGTCTTGCGCGGCAGCGTCGAGAATCCTGATCTTCACTCGCACTCTTTCCTGATGCGTTTCTTGGCTGCATCCCACTCGCTGAATTGCGCTTCGCCCACCCGAAGACTCTCTTCACGTTGCTCAAGCACTGCGCCATGCCATGCCGGCGATTGCACTTTTTCGGCATGCCGGCACAGATCGTCCCAGAGGGACTCCATTGCCTGGATCTTTTCCTTCCGGCTCATCTTTTCAAGAGGAATCGCCACTCCCATACCGACCTCTCCTTCCGCACTAATGATACAATCACCCCACGTGAAATTTCGGGGACCTCTTACTTAACTCTTACCTTAATGCCCGCATAACCACTTCCGGTTCTCGGTCGATCACCTGAAGAAGGATGCGTGCCATGCTTTTTTATACTCCCAGCACCGGCAGCCTGTCAACTTCTGCAAATAAAAACGGGGCGGGCTATCATCAGCCTGCCCCGTTGGGATTCCCCAGCCCTGAACCTCGGGGCGTCACTTCGGATTGATCCTGGTGACCTTCGTCCCCTGCAGGCCAAGCCCCGCCATCAGCCCCTTCTGGTCGAAGATGAATGCATAGATGTCGTCCTTGGCGGTCGTCGTCGTGAGCGTCTTGGCGAGGCCCTTGTCAACGACGACGATGCTCGGGCCGACACCGATCTCCCACCCCTTGGACTTCTTCAGGTACGCCAGCGCCTTGTCGTTCATAAAAAACAGCGCGTAGCCGAACGCCTGAACACCTGCCTGCAGGCCATACGAGGCCGCGACGCTCCGGTAGTACCCTGTTGTCTTGCCCCCTTTGCGGAGGGCGCCATCGCCGTACTGGGCCCCGACGATGAACCCTCCCTTGACCATGGACGGAAAGACGAGAACCCCCTTCGCCTTCTCGGCGAGCATCTTTGCCTCGGGGGTGCTGTCGTAAAGCTTCTGCAGGGCCGCGTCAACATCACGATTGATCTCGGCCTTGCTCGCAGCGTACGACAAAGACGGTGGTGCCGCGATGGTCAGCAAGAGGGCAATGACTATCAAGCGAACGTGTTTTCCCATGATCGATTCCTCCCGAATCCGCCTTTCCGGCACATCCTGGCCGTTGCGCCGCACATCATTCGTTGAGCCCCGCCAGGACGTGATAGAAGGTCTGTCGAACAGCGTTGTCATTCAGTATGCCCACGTGGGTCACGTTAAAGCCGTAGCTCCTGGAAGCAGCGAAATAAACCCTCGGCTCCAGCTGGCTTTGCAGCGTAACGATCCCGTCGCTGCTTTTGCCGTGCTGATAGCCGAAAAAAAGGTAGAACGGGATCTCCTGGCAGGCGTGGCCCTGGTAAAGCCCATTGAGAAAGGGGCTGCCCGCAGCCACATCACGCCACGACGGGACCACGACCGGCGCTTTCTCCACTGCCCTCGTCAGTTCTTTCACTCCGCCGTATGGTGAATCAAAAGAAACAAATCCTTTAAGATAGGGCGGCATCCCGTCCCTGGACAGCTGGTTGAGGGCCGACAACGCGACCAGGCCTCCCATGCTGTGGGCAACGACGACAACCCGGGTAATCTGAAATCCCTCGGTTGATTCCAGCAGACTGAGGAAACTGGCGAGGAGGGATCCCAGCTTTTCCAGCGGCATGCCCGATGGATAGAAATAGAACCATGGCTGGTAACGGGTCTTGTCAAGACCATCGACGAGATACTTGAAGTCGCGCGGGGTCCCCGCTACACCGTGCACGAACAGGACGATCGTTTTCGTGGGATCAAATTTCTCCAGGGAGAAAAAGTAGCTCTGCGTGTGGGACAGCAGGGCCTTGGGATTGTAAAGCCCCATCATGCCGTACCTGGGAGCGAAGAATTCGTCTTCGAGTGGAATATATGTATCGCTCCGGTCCCTGACGCGAACCTTCACGGCAAGGTCCGACACCGCAGGCCTGCCGGGATCGAGGACGAACGGGGGACCATAGACCGTCGGGCCGCCATCGCCCCCCGGTTTGCTTATCGTTATCGGCGAGCCCGATGTCCGACCGATCATTTCGTCGGCATCGAAATAGCCGTTGCCGTCCAGGTCGGCGAAGAAGTAAAGGTCATACCGGCCTTCCGGCAGGTAAGCGTGGTAATAATGGACGGGGGCATGCAGGATGGTCTCCGCCACGATCTCCCGCTTCTGGAACGTGTCGCTCACGACAACTAGCATGACAGGCCCTTTATACTCAACAGGCACGGAAATCAGCCCAACGAGGAAATAGCAGTTGTCCGGATCGATTTCCCCCAGCAATTCCGCGCGGGGATTCTCGTGAAACTCTTCCTTCAGGTTGTGCTGTCTGTCCCAGAAACCGAGATACTGGACGACGTGTCCGCACCCGGTCAGGGTCGTGACGAACAGCCCCAGAATCACGAGCGTCACAGATGCCGGTATGACAAACCTGTTGCGCCACCTGAACATGGGCACCTCAACCTGTCCGGTACTTCTCGACGTCAGCATAGCCGTTGCCCGGACTTTGTTTCCTTGGCGCGGAGCATACTCCCCCTAGCCTGCCTATCCAGATTTGTGCCAACCGGTTATTAATGGTTGTGACGGTGCAAGTAGCTGAAACAAGGCGAAAAAGCGGGAGACCTGCGAGGTGCGTTAGAGGGGGCGGGACGAAATACCGGCCTTCGGGATGAAATTCCGTCCCCGGGTGAGCCTGTGAATTTCTCCAGCAATTTTAATTTTTCCTTGCCCTTGGCGAGCATTTGCATATATTAAAACTTTCGCTGATTTCTCTCATTACAGGAGGTAGCGGTCATGGCCGCGAAATTCGCTACGCCGGTTTGGTGCAGCAGGGCGTTGCTTGCTGCGGGAGCAGTGACGCTCCTCTTCTCGATGACCGGATGCTCGTCGATGTCATCCAGTCTTTCCGATAGTGTGTCGAGTCCCTTCAAATGGAGCTCGGATTCGTCCAGTAAGTCATCAGAAGGGGACAAGGAGGCATACCAGGGCGACATCCGGGATTACACGGCAGCTTACGTCCGCTCCTCCAGCGACATCGAGGCGTTCCGGAGGGGGCTGGCGTCTCTCGCGGCCAAACACGGCATCACGAACTGGGAGGCCGATCAGGGCACGTATCTGGGCATCGGCGAGGGGCTGGGCAAGGCAAGAGTCACCGCTGGCCAGCTCGAAGTCTACAAGGCCGGTTTCTCGGGGGGCGACGGGGTGAAGGCCTCCGACATCCAGAAAGGTTACGAGAAATACCGATTGGTTGCGTGATGAAATGGGGGATATCCGGATACCGCCGGGTGGGAAGGGGGATAGTCTGCGGCCTGGCCGCTTTTTCCCTCTGGTGCGGGACGAGCGAGGCGGCCCGGGCAACGCGCCTTATCGACTATCTCTCCGTCGAGGCCAACGAAGGGGATTCGAGCGGCGGCCATGCGGCAATCCGCTTCGGTGACGAGACCTTCCACTTTCAGCACGAAACACCCGGCATTCTCCGTGTCCGGCGTTTTGCGTCGGCTGCGTTCGACCACACCTACGCAATGCTCGGCAACCGGACGATCCGGGAAAGCAGGATCGCCGTTTCGGAAGATACCTACGACCTGCTGCGGGATGCCTTCATGCGGCGGTTCCTGATCCAGGACGCGCAACTGGAGTATCGCGAGGCCCTGCGCCGCGACGTATCGCTTTTCGAACTGCTGCTGCGGCAAGCCTCCGCACGGCCGGGCGAAACCAAAGAAATTTCATTGCCCCTCAAGGGGCTCGGGTATTTTCTTCCCGACACCCCTCCGAAGGCAGAGGCCGCCATCATGGCCAATGGCGGCTCGCATCGCCATACCGTCACGTCACCGGCGCTTCTTTCGCTGCGCAGCCGCATTCAAAGCGCCCACGGCGAGCAGTTCCTGGCGCAGCGCCTCGCCCGGGCCCGCGCCACGCTCCGGGAGATGGAGCTGCGGGCAGCGGAACCTTCCGCTATCGCCATTTCCCCCGAAAGCTACCCCTCCTTTGCCACCCCTGCTTCAGTCCGCTATGAGGATGCCCTCCACGGCCTGTATGCGCTGGAGGTGCTGCAGGCCGCGCCGCCCCTCCGGCCGGGAACCTTCCGGACATCGGACGCCGCCGCATTCGGGCTTGAACCGCCGGACGCGCTTGCCTTGAAAGCCTTCGCGGAGCAGCTGGAGGGGGATCTGGTCGACCTCGTCACCTCTTCCCGGGCCGACTGGGGCCTCCCTTTCATCGTGGGGCTGGCCCGCCTTGCCGCCATCGAGGCATCGCTTACATCGGGGCGCTTCGTTTTCCTGGATATCCTACCTGAAGACCGGATGCCGCCCCGTGTCGATGCCGCCCTCCGTCCGTACCTGCCGGCCATGGCGCGGGAAAGGCAGGAGGTCTTTCTCCGGAGACGCGGAGTACTTTCCGCGCACGGCACGATGCGCGAGGCGGATTACGCTCTCCTCGAAAGGGCAGGCAATCTGCTTCTCGAAGTCGTCAGTGCAACCGTCTCCGGCCGGGCACTGAGAAAGGACTCGGCGCCCCCCTTCCCTTCCCGCGAAGCGCGCCTCACCGTACCGGTACCCGGCAATCCGGACGTGGCGTATCTGACACGGGAACTGGCCGCAGCACGGAAGGCCGAACATGATTATACCGAGGCCCTCGACCGCCTCTACTCGTACGATCTGGTCCGCCGCAACTGCGTGACCGAGATATTCGCCGTCATCAACCGCGCCATCGCCGAGCAAGCCGCGGACCCGGCTGCAATCGGGCAGGAATCGGAGCAGCGGCTCGGGGGGTTCATCGATGCTTCACGCGGCCTGACCTTCATCCCGTCTGTCTCGGCACGGGAGGTGGCTACCTCCTATGGGGTGGTCGCCACCCGCGAATTGCCTTCCTATCGCACGCTTCAGCTCACGGAGATGAGCCGTCGCGAATCGCCGTTCGCGGTGTTCCTCCGTGAATCGAACACCCTCACCTCGACGATCTACCGTCCCGGCCCCAACGACTCGAAGTTCCTCTTCTTCACCAATGACACGCCGCTGCTCCGCCCCCTGTTCGGGGCCTTCAATCTCCTCGTCGGGGTAGGCGAAAGCCTGGCCGGCATCGCGACCATGCCGGCGGCAGGGACGGATCGCCTTTATGCCGGCGCAAAAGGGGTGTTGTTCAGTCTCCCCGAGCTGGTCTTCGTGAATCTCAGAAAAGGTTCAACGGCATACGTTGAGCAACGGGAAGCGCCTTCCGATGCGGAGACGGCCCCCCGAGCCCAACGCTCACCGCGCCCCGAGGAATCCCGGCAAGCCGGCGGCCTCTGGTGACCGGGTGTAGTTCCAGGCCTTGTCGATCAGGGCGGTCCGGGCATCCTCCGGCAAGCCGCCGATCAGAAAATCCTCTTCCCGGATATCGCCCTTGAGGAGCCGGGGATCGAGCAGCATCCGGTGACGGAAGAACTCGGCCCAGAGGAATTCGGCGAACGGCTCAGGGTTTTTCATGTAGCCATACCGTTTTCGGACATGCCATGAAAGGCTTCGGTACGGGTCGTTCCGCAGGTCCTTGACATGGGAGACGAGATTCCCGGGAGATATGGGCCCGCCGCCGTTGGCGTCGAAGAGATGGACCCACCGCGCCTTGAACATCGACTGCCAGAAGTGATACCCCTGCAGATGCCGCCAGTTCCGCATCACCTGAACGACGACGGTGACATTCGCGGTGTCGAGACCCGCCTTGTTCTTCCCCTTTGCGGCCTTCCACAGCGCATTGGCCAGGTGGTGATGGTCGATCACGTAGAACTTGCTGCCGTTGCCGATGACGACCGGGATCGAATGGACCAGGAGATAATCCTTGAGGGCGCTGCTGCTCCTGGCACTGAACCTGTCAACCTTGTCGTTCACCTCGTCGAAGCCGACCGCGTTCTGGGTGGGGCTGAGATCTTTGACCTTCAATTGGGCGAAGGCTCCCCCCGGCGTCTTGAGAGTGCACTCTTCGAGATCGAAATCCATGGTTCCCTCCGTTCGGTTTAAACGCGGCCGGTGTGCTCCCCTCGCACACAAGTCGATGCACTTTTCTGTATACTCTAATCAAAATTATACTCTAATCAAAATTTCCGGTTATGCAAATTACGAGCAGGTAGCCACTCAACAAAAAAGCGGCCCGAATGAGCCGCTTTTTTGCCACATAATTTGTTCATTGTTGCCCTACGTATCCTTGGCAGCTGCTTTTGCCCCGGCAGGGTTACCAGGCGCGGCGTTCTTCTCCGCCAACCCACCTGCTGCGCCTGTATCGGCTTCGAGGGCTTCAAGTACGGCATACACCCTCTGGATCTCATGAATGAGTTCACCAGCTGCCATCGGGGTTGTTGATGCATGTGCCTTTACGATTTTCGCTGTGAGTTCACACAAGGTTGGCATAGCCTCTCCCGGTCCGTATGGCGCAATGCTCTTATTTCGGACCGACAGCTATGCCGTCCACTTGTGTGCACATCCTCGAGAAAATAATGAAATATTGGCTGTAGGTATCAGCTGTCACGTTTATCAAGGCGATTGTTCCAGGTTTCTGATTCAAGGCATCTGCGAGAGCATTTTTTGTTTCGTTGCCCGGAGTAACTGGAATCAGCCCCAGTAAATTATAAACACACGTATCCCCTCGCACAGAACCAAGTATTTTATATGAGTCAGGCGCAAGAGGAACGTTTGACGGAGCAACACCGCCAGAGATATGGCCACACCCTGAAATAAGAGCAAGAGCAGCAAGTAATACCGAGACCTTTTTGAACATGTTTCCTCCTGATTCATTGAATTTTCTTCAGCGCTTGTTACGTATACTAAAATCGATGAGTAATTACAATCCCCCAAATCAGGCATCATTCCCCGCCGGCGCGGCTGCCACCATCCTTTTCAGTTCTCAATCAGTTAAAACGTCAAGTGGAACATCAAGCGAGCGAGCGAGTGCAGAAAGCGTCTCGACTGTACCCTGGCGCTTGCCGGTTTCGATTTGCGACAAATAAGGCTTGCTGATTCCCGCCCTTTTTGCGAGTTCCTGTTGCGTCAAGCCACGATGTTCACGCCATAGCTTTATCGATGATTCTCCCGCAAGCTCGCGGCGCATAATGTCATCCGGCACAAGAAACTCACAACCGGCGGCATAGGCTTCATGAAATTCAGCGATAGTATGCGCATCGGCTTCGTCCTCAAGCAGTTCCAGGAAATGCCGGTAGTCTGCATAGGTAATTACCGCGAATTCAGGACGACCATTTTTTTCGATAATCTGTGCTTTCATTGGTATACATCTCCTCTGGCGGCGATTCGGACCACTGCAATCAAGAGGGCCTGTTCGTGAACAAGGTAAACGACACGCCAATCCCCGATCCGCAGCCGATAACCCGGATGATTGGTAAGTTTTCTGACGTTGTTGTTGGGTGCCATCGGATCGATTGCCAGCGTCTCGACCTTTTCCATGATGAGTCGGGCCGTATTGCGTGGCATGGCTTTCAGTGCTTTTCGGGCGGCTTTCGAATATTCGATCGAGAACATAGTTTAAGTTAACATATTGCTAACATCACAGCAAACATTTTCTGCTGGTAAATATTGAATTCTGGCGGATCAACCGGTTGCTATCCGGAACATGGAGGTAATTGCCGTTTGCTTTCGAGGAAACAATCACTTAAACTGGCCTTTCAGTTCGCAATATGAAGGGGGCTTTGAGCATGGACAAGGAGTGTTTTACGCTGGAAATGGCGGTGCGTGACTACGAGTGCGACCTGCAGGGGGTGGTGAACAACGCCGTTTACCAGAATTATCTGGAGCACGCGCGCCACGAGTACCTGAAGGCGATCGGCATCGACTTCGCCGCGCTGGCGGCGCAGAGGATCAACCTGGTGGTGACGCGGGTGGAGATCGACTACAAGACCTCGCTCACCAGCGGCGACCGTTTCGTCGTCGAGGTGCGGCCGGAGCGGATATCGCCAGTTCGGATCGGTTTCCGCCAGGATATCTACCGACTGCCGGACAGAAAGCCGGTTGTGAAGGGCCTGGTTACCGGAACGGCGCTGAATGCCAAGGGACGGCCGCAACTCCCGAAGGAACTGGCGGAGATCCTCGACCGCCTCTGAAAGACCGCCATCACCCCACCTTCATGGCGATCATCGCCACGTCGTCTGCCTGGGGGGTGTCCCCCCGGAATGACGCCACCTCCCGGAGCACGGCGTCGATCACCCCCTGGGGGGAACCGGCCGCATGTGCCGCAACAACGGCACACAGCCGCTCTACACCGAACAGCTCGCCGGCACTGCTCTCCGTTTCCGTGATGCCGTCGGTGTAGAGAAGGAGCACGTCCCCCTCCCCCATTCGCAGCTGCTTTTCCTCGAAGACTATCCCTTCCCTGATCCCGAGGACGAGTCCCTCGGCGTCCAGTTGCCGGCACCCTCCCTCGGATGGCCGAAAGAGCAACGGCGGGACATGGCCGCCGTTTGCATAGGTGACGATGCGGGTAGCAGGGTCATAGCGCACGTAGAAGAGAGTGATGAAGAGTCCCGACTGGCTGAGGTCCGCGTTCAGCAGATCGTTCAGCGATGCCAGGATGTCCCCGGGGGCCGTGACGAAGTGAACCCGCGCGCGAAGGACCGACCGCGCCTCCACCATCATCAGGGCCGCGCCGATGCTATGTCCCGAGACATCGGCGATGACCATGTTGACCGCCCCGTCTTCACGCCGGAAGTAGTCGAAATAGTCACCTCCCACATGGGCGGCAGGAATGCAGAGCCCGGTGAGCTCGGCGCCCGGGAGCTCCGGCGGAGCTGCCGGAAGGAGCGACAGCTGGATATGCCTGGCCAGCTGCATGTCCCGCAGTATCAGAGAGTTTTCCAGGAGAACCTTTTCCGCCCGTTTTCGTTCCGTGATGTCGCGGGCCACCGCCACGCCGTACATCTCCTTGTTGAAGATAACCAGGCGGATGGTCATCTCGACCGGAAGCCAGCCGCCGGCACATGTGCGCAAGCTGGTGGTGATCGTGTCCTGGTCCTTCCCTTCCACATGTCCGAAGGCGACGAGCTCCCTCACCCTGGTCGCCGCATCTTCAGGAAAGACATCTTCGAGGGAAAAGGAAAGAAACCCCTGCCGGGCGCATCCCAGCTGGCGGCAGGCCGACTCATTGACATCGATAAAGGCGAGGGAGGGAATCTTCAGGAGGAATATGCAGTCGTTGCTCTGGTCGAGGAGTGCCCGGAAGCGCTCCAGCTCATCGAGTTTCCGCTGGAGCTCGGGATAATAGGTCTTGCGCATGGAGCGCTCGCCGAGGCCGATGATCTTCTCCCGCTCCTCGTCCCATGTTTTCGGGGGCTCAGAGGGCTTTTTCATAGATCGCCTCGATATCCCGCTTTTGGGGCTGACGCGGATTGGTGAAGATGCACGGATCAAGAAGCGCCTTTTCGGCGAGCAGGGGAATGTCCCTGCCGGTAACCCCCAACTGGCTCAGGGTATGGGTGATGCCCGCCATCTCCCGCAGGCTGGCAATCCTGGAATGCAGGGCCGATCGCAGCTCATCGGGGGACATCCCCGTTGTTGCCAGCCCCATCGCCTCGCCGATGAGCCGGTAGCGCTCGGGGACCGTGTCGAAATTGAAGTCGATCACGAGGGGAAGCAGCAGGGCGTTGCACTCGCCGTGGGGGGAGTCGAGCATTCCCCCCAGGCTGTGGGCCATGGCATGGGTCATCCCCAGGCTGGCATTGGAAAACGCCAGCCCCGCCTCCAGGCTGGCGAGCATCATCCGGCCGCGGAAGTTGCTGTTGTCCGGCGCCTCAAGGGTCGGCAGAAGATTGGAGTCGATCAGGCTGATCGCTTTCTGGGCAAAGAGGTCGGTGATCGGCGAGTGGGCCGTGGAAACGAATGCCTCGATGGCATGACACAGGGCGTCGATGGCCGTGTTCGCCGTCAGATCGGGCGGCATCGTCGTCGTGGTAAGGGGATCGATCAGGGCGACATCGGGAACGATCATCTTGCTGATGATGGCAACCTTCACCCTGCGCTGGAGATCGGTGATGATGGCGAACTGGGAAACGTCCGCGGAAGAGCCGGCGGTGGTGGGGATGCAGATGAGGGGCGGAATAGGCACGTCCACCCTGTCGACTCCCTGGCAGTAGAGGATGTCCGCCCCGCTGGAGCTGCCGATGCCGATACCCTTGGCGCAGTCTATGGGACTGCCTCCGCCGACCGCGACAATGGCGTTGCAGTTCTCCCTCCGGTAGAATTTGGTCCCGGCCCTGACTTCGTCCGCCTTGGGATTGCTGGTGACCGAGGAGAAGACGGCGCACTCCAGGCCCGCCTCCCGGAGGCTCGCGAGGACATCACCGGTCCAGCCGGCGGCCATCACGCCGGGATCAGTGACCACCAGCACCTTGCGGGCACCGAAGTTCCTGCCGTACCTTCCCGCCAGTTTGCGGGCATCGACACCGAAGACGAACTCGGGGGCAACGAATTTCCGCAGGGCGAACTCGTTCGTTTCCATCGCGCCATCCCCATCCCGTGTGGACAAGACTGCGCATCAATTGGCCATATCTGCAGGATTGAATTATAGCAGAATTCTACCCTTTCTCATTCCTTGAACTGAAGTGACATGACCGTGAGAAACGCACTGCCAACTTTCAATCGATTCACTCGATCATTTCCCACAACGAGATATCGACCGGCTCGGCTAAAAGCTCGTCAACCTTTCCCAGGAAGGCCTGCAAATGGGGTTTCCCCAGGTGCTCGTCCAAGTCATCCCTGCTGCGCCAGTTTTCGTAGAACATGAAGAGAGATCTGTCCTCGGCCGCCCGGTGCAGATCGTAATTGATGCACCCTCGTTCCCGGGTGGTCGGGGCGACAAGTGCCAGAAGCTCCTTCCTGACAGCCTCCTCCATCCCCGGCCTTGCCCTGAACCTGGCCACCACCGTCACTTTGCCGTTCGCCATGGAATCCTCCCTTTCATTCAAAGTTCGTTCAGTATCTCCTGACGCTTCGTCCGGTACTCCTCGTCGGTGATGAGCTTCTTGTCGTGCAGGTCATTCAGGGTCCTGAGCCGCTCTTCGATGCTCTTCCTGGCTGTAGCGGCCGGCTTTGCCGGAGAAACGGCGGAGGGGACGGCCGGTCTGCCCGTTTCTTCGCGGACTGCCGGAGCAACCGCGGGAGCCGCGGAACCCACGATGGGGAACGTGATCCAGTCGGGGCGCTCCATGGCAAAACTCTCGCCCCCCGCTCGCGCGGTCAGCGCCCACGCGCCTTGTCGGGCCACCGCCCGCGAGCCTTGCAGAAACGGATACAGACGACGGTCTTCGTTGTCCTTCACCGGCCTGTGGACATCCCCGAAAATGATGTCAAGCCGTCCGTCCCGGCAGAAGACCCTGCCGGTCGTCACCATCCGCTCCTTCAACCCGAGAAGGACGGGATAATGGCCGATGATGGCGAAGGCGACATCCTCGTCGGGGCCGGCCGCGGCAAGCCCGGCATGGAGCTTGTCACTCAGGATATCGAGTTCTTCATCGTAGAAGAGGGGAACGGTCTTGTCCTTATCGGCGACTCGCACCTCGATCGATGCGAGCATTTCACGCAGCCGCTCGACGGGAACATCCGCCGGGTGAGCGTTGGCAGGCGCAATTCCCTGCGCCGGCTTGTCCTGCTTTTCGATCTTCACGAACTGTTCGCGGGACTCCCATAAGGTTCTGGCTGCGGGGCCGGCGCCCGCGGTGGCGCAACCCGCTCCCCCCCCGACCGTCACCAGCATCATCAGGAACCACCACAAAGCCCGTTTGCCGTTTTCTCGCATCATGTTCTCCCTTTCCGTCCCCTGTGCAGGTTCAGCCCCTCTGGTGCCGGCTGTCGAACGCTCGTGTCAATGACGGAAGAGGGGCGCAGCGCGCCCCTCTTCTCATGCAAATTCTACCCAATGAAAGTTTTCACTGCAACTTATTCTTCTCACTTGGCAGGGGCTTTCCCTTCCATTTTGTCGAGCAGCTCCTGGGTTTCGTTCAGCTTCTGCTCGAGTTTCTTCATGTCTTCCGCCGAGTATTTCGTGTTCCCTTTCTTTATCTCGGCTTTCAGCTTCTTGACCCTCTTCTGCAGAATTTCCGCCTTGTTCAGGCAATTCTTGGCCGCGAGCTCGCAGATGACTTTCTCTTCATTGGTCTGCTGGGCAAGGACCGGAACTGTGGCCGACATCATTACTGCTGCCAGCACCAAAATTGCTCTATTTCTCATATCTCTCCTCCGTAAATGAATTATACACTGAGAACCCTAGAACGGCAGCTTGCCATATCCCATGAGGTCGAACGCCGGAGTGAGAAGGCAGGTGAAGGTCAGGACGATGAACATCCACGCGGCAATCTTCGCGTTGAGCTTGCCATAGGTCACCCCGGTAACGGTAAAGCAAATGACGACGAACGTAATGTTCATGAATGCCAGATAGGGGGCAACGTCGATTACGGTCTTCCCATCGGGCTTCACGCCGCCGCCGGTGGCAAAGAAATACGCATACACGGCACATACGATGCCGACGAGCAAAGCACCGTTTCCTACGGTGCGCAGATCCGTCACACCCGTCATAAGGGCATGACCGGTCTGCAGGTAAAGGACGCCGAATACGAAAAGGAGCCCGGCGGTGAAGGGATCTTTGAAAACCGCTGCCTGAATGATTGCGCCGATGACAACGAGTATGCCCACGACAGCGCTGACGAACCCGGTACTTTTGGCCTCGCCGTAGCCGAGGAAAAACATACCGACCGGAACCCACATGATGCTGATCAAAACAAGCAATGCTAACGTCATGATCTTTCTCCTTATGATTTAATTCCCCTCCCGGGCCGACTTCGGGGCGGACCCGGGAGGTGGTGGGGTAGCGTACTATTCAGCGGTGGTAGGATCGATAATCCCTTTAACCTCGGCAACGCTGTTGGCGGGGAAGCCCCCCTGCCGGGCATGCTCCAGAACCATCTCTTTGTTAGGCGCAATGTAGATGCAGTAGATCTTGTCATCGGTGACATAGCTCTGCACCCACTGGATTTGGGGACCCAACCCGCTCAGGACGCCGCACGACTTCTGCGATATCGCCTGCAGCGTCTCGGCGGACAGCTGCCCCGCACCCTGAAGTTCCCGCTCGATGACATATTTTGGCATGACGCACCTCCTTGGTGATCAATTTGTTGGCTGACAGCTGGCTACCAGTAGAACAACGTACCCAGTGAAATGCTGTTGGAGTGCTGCGTGGCGCCGTCCTGCCAGGTATTCTGGGCATAGGTGTACTCGCCGACGAACTGGATGAACTTGTTCAGGTTGTAGGTGATCATGCCGACCGCCGCTTCCTGCTTCTTCATGGGACTGAACGCGCCGGCCACTCCGCGCTGGCTCTTGTCGTAATCGCTCTCGAGCTGGCGGCTCTGGCCGTAGTTCGCGCCGATCTTGATATCGGGCGTCAACATATAGGTCGCCTGGAGGAGGAAGCCGAACTGGGTCCGCTCATTGCCGGCGGCATCGGTCGATGAGGAGCCGAACTCGTCGCCATCCTGGGCGCTGATCATCCCGAGTCCACTGCCGTAATAGCCGGACGCCAGGAGATCGACCCCTTTGAAGCCGGCTTCGACACCGGCCGCGCCGCCAACGGATGTATTCTGGTCGCCGGGGCGGGACACGCCGGGCGCGCTGCTGCGGGTGGCGGTCTGGTAAAGAGTGGATCCCCAGGCCTGGAAGGTGGAGCCGCCGCTGAAGACCGTGGCATAGGAGATTTCGGTTTCCACGCGCGGCGTGGGGGTCTTGGCCGTAGCGCCGCTGACATGGTACGGCTCGCCAACGCTCACGGCGAGCTTGAACCCGTTAAGATCGGGGGTGGTGTAGCGGATCTGGGGACCGAAGTTGGTGTAGAGATAGCCGTAGCCGATATGACCCAGGGTCGTGGTTGTGTTCGGGCCGGGAACGACACCTACGGTGAGGAGCGTCATGTCGGTCAGGATGTTCTTCCCCTGGTAGAGATTCAGGGCGCGGCCCGCGAGGAGCTCGCCGTATTTTCCCTTGGCGGTGTAGTAAATCTCGCGGAAGTCGATGTTGGGGTTGGTATCGAACCGGTGGTCCTGGTTGCTGTTCTGGATGCTCGGATAAATACCGATCCTCACGCTCGAGTCGATGCCGTTGACCGTGGGCGCCTTGACGGTGAAGCCGAACACCGACGGCAGAAGACCGGTTTCAACACCGAAATTCTGGTCATTGTTGCCGAGAAAGCTCGTAAAGCGGTTCCCGGAAGGAAGCTGGCTGGTGGTCCGGTAGTCACCGAAGACGTTCACAATGCCGTCCGTACTGAGCGACCATCCATTCTCACCGCCGATCACGAATGCTGCCCGGGCGGGGCTGACCCCGGCAAGCGTCACGGCCAGGAGCACTCCTCCTATACTTACCTTTTTCATCACGTGTAACCTCCTTCATGAAATTTTCGTTAACTATTTTCCACATTAAAAGGTACCTTACTTCACCTTCGTTACAAGTCCCGCATCTGGACACCTCCTTTCAACACCATTGTCGAAACGATGTTCTATGGTTATTTTCGGATAAAAAAAATGGGCGGTGGTTGAAGGAGGCACCTTCCCTCCGCCCCAAGCTTGAAATGCCACCTGTGTTGAACGGATTGCAGCCCGTTCCACTGGTCCTTGGCCGATTATGAATCGATCCTTGAGGGCCATTGCGTTTTCCGTAAGGTTTGCGTTTTCCCTTGTGCAACCGGAGTGCCAATACATAAAACATCGTTTTTACAGATCAAATTACGTTTTCATGCCCAAAGGGAGGTGTGACCGAATTTGTAGATTTATGGGACAACAGTCGCTCAAGCCCCTTGGACAGAAGCTTCAGGAATATTGGGGAAGAGCACCACAACGGGGAATATTTTCCCACCTGCCCACCGGATTTAATAATAAAATTTAATCAAAAATCCGACTTTCAGGCTTTTTACTTTCATTAAACATTAAAACAACGAAATCAAACTTTGTTTGACCTTTTGGTACAGGTATTGCTACAATTGATTCATGGGCAGACAACCTCATTACACGGAGCCAGACCGCCCAGCCGCAAACAAAAAAGTGTTTATGGTGAGGATATAAGGCATGGAAGGACATGATCAGATACTTCAGCACTGCAAGTTCGAGGTGCCGGAGATCGTTTTCGGCAGGGGACTGCTCAGCCAGGTAGGCGCCTGCGCACGCCGTCTCGGTGGCCGCAAGGTATTCCTGGTGAGCGACCAGGGGCTCTTCAATGCAGGATGGGTCGATCAGGCCATGCACAGCCTGCTTGATGCGGGGCTTTCCTTCGTCTATTACGACCAGATAACCCCCAACCCCAAGGATGTGGAGATCGAGACAGGGGCAGCCGAATACATCCGCCAGGGCGCCGACGTGATCGTCGGCCTGGGAGGCGGCAGCGCCATGGACGCCGCCAAGGGGATCGCGATCCTGGTCTCCAACGGCGGCCGGATCAGGGACTTCGAGGGACCAGACAAGATCATCCGCCCACTCCCCCCCCTGGTCCTCTGTCCCACCACCTGCGGCACCGGCTCCGACGTCTCCCAGTTCGCCATCATCAACGATACCGAGCGGCGCTGCAAGATGACCATCATGAGCCGCTGCGTCGCCCCCGACATCAGCCTCACGGATCCGGATACCCTCGAGACACTGCCCGACGAATACGTGTGCACTACCGCCACCGACGCCCTCAGCCATGCCTTGGAGGCCTTCTTTTCCGTGGCATCCACCTCGCTGACCGACGTCCATGCCATCAAAGCGGTGCGCCTCCTCTCCCGGAGCCTGGTGAAGGCCGTGCAGGAGCGCAGGCCCGACGACCTGGAAAACCTCTCGCGGGCAAGCCTCCACGCGGGAATGGCGTTTTCCAACTCCCTGCTCGGCATCGTCCACGCCCTGGCCCACCCCATCGGCGGGTTTTACGATGCAAACCACGGCAGCGTCAACGCCGTGCTCCTCCCGGAAGTCCTGCGCTACGACCTCCCCGTCGTCACCGAGAAACTGCCCGAGCTCGCCTGGGGGCTCGGCCACATGACCAACGGGGATACCGGCGGCGCGGTGGAGATGGTACAGGAAACCGTCGAATCGCTGCTCGATGCCTGCGGCGCACCGCGCAGTCTCAGAAGCCTCGGCGTGAACCGGGAAGACCTCCCCGACCTTGCGGAAAAGGCGCTCAAGGACGTCTGCATCGTCACCTCCCCGCGGGAGGCGGATAAAAAGGACCTGCTGAGGATTCTGGAGAAGGCATACTGATGGTCGAAGTCAAACGCACCCATATCGACGAGGAGAGCCTCGATCGTCTCCTCGGCCTGGGAAGCTCCAAGATGGGGTTTTACGCCGAGGTGAAGCAGAAGATTCAGGAGCTTGAGGCTGCCAACCAGGGGCTGCGGGCCAAGTCGAGCGAGCTTCAGGCGGTTTTCGACTCCATCGGCGACGGCGTCGCCATCTATGACAGCACCGGCCACGTCCAGCACCGTAACCACATCTGCCCGCGCCTCTTCCCCCGGGAAACCATCGTGGGCTCTTCCTGCGGAAGACTCTTCCATCCCGAGCACCCGCTCTCCCCGGCACATTGCCCCGTCGAACGCGCCCTTGCGGGCGAAAGCGTGGAGATGTCGTTCACGACCACCAAGGAGAGCACGGGGCAGCGCTATTTCGATGTCACGGCAACCCCCATCGAAGACTCAGGCGGCGGGAACCGGGCGCTCATCTTCCTCCGCGACGTGACGGAAAAGCGGCTCCAGGAGCTGCAACTCCTCCAGGCGGAGAAGATGTCGAGCATCGGCCTGCTGGCCGCCGGCGTGGCCCACGAGATCAACAATCCCCTGACATCGGTGGCCGGCTATGCCGAGGCCCTGCTGCGGCGCTTTCGTGACGAAGCTGCATTGCGCGACGATCCACGGCTCGATGTTTTCCCCAAGTACCTGGACGTCATCATCCGTGAGTCCTACCGCTGCAAGGGGATCATCGACTGCCTCCTCTCCTTCAGTCGGAAATCCGACGGCACCATGGAAAACGTCGATATGAACCTCATCCTGCGCGAGGTCCTGGAGCTGGTGCGGCACAAGTCCCGTTACGAAAAGGTCGAGATCCGGGAGGAACTGCAGCCCGACCTCCCCCTGGTCCGGGGCGATGCCGCCGGCCTGCGCCAGGTGTTCATGAACCTCCTCATCAACGCCCATCAGGCCATCAAGGGCACCGGTACAGTGGAGATATCCACCCGGGGCGACGGTCCCGTCGTCCTCATCCAGGTGAAAGACACCGGGTGCGGCATCCATCCCGACCACCTGGAACACATCTGGGAACCGTTCTTCACGACCAAATCCGTGGGCCAGGGCCTCGGACTCGGGTTGGCCGTCACCTTCAACATCGTCAAGCGGCACGGCGGCGAGATCAAGGTGGAGAGCCTGAAGGGAGAAGGAACCGTATTTACCGTAAGTTTACCAATATGCCAGGAGTAGGTATGCGCAAAGACGTCAAGGTCCTCATCGTCGAGGATGAACAGCCTCTCCGGGAACTACTCCAGATGGAGCTCTCCCGCAGCGGCTACAAGGTGCAGGTCGCTGCCCAGGGCGAAGAAGGCCTCGCAATGTACAAGGAGCAGATATTCAACATCGTCCTCCTCGATGTGCGGATGCCGGGAGCCGACGGCGTCGAGATCCTCCAGCAGATGCGGGCGGAGTCGAACATCCCGGAAATCATCATGTTCACCGGGCACGGCACCATCGAGACGGCCGTCGAGTGCATCAAGCACGGGGCCTACGACTACCTCACCAAGCCGGTCAAGCTCGATGAGCTGGAGATCGTGATCGACAAGGCCTATGAGAAAAACCGCCTCAGGCTGGAGAACATCAACCTGAAACTGGAAGTCAACAAGTTCGAGGACCACCACATCGTCGGCAAGAGCCAGGGGATCCAGAAGGTCCTGGAGACCGTCAAGCGCTGGGGGCCGACCGACGAGCACGTGATCATCCACGGCGAGAGCGGCACCGGCAAGGAGCTGATCGCCCGGGCAGTCCACGACGCCAGCCGCCGTGCCCAGAAACCCTTTGTCACAGTGAACTGCGGTCGGCTCAACATCAACACCGCCGAAAGCGAGCTCTTCGGCCACATGCAGGGGGCGTTCACCGGGGCAACGAAGGGACGCGCCGGCCTCTTCGAGCTTGCCCACACCGGCACGCTCTTCATGGACGAGGTATCGGAAACGCCCCTGGACGTCCAGGTGAAGCTCCTGCGGGTCCTGGAAACCAGCACCTTCCGCCGCATGGGGGGGAACCACGACATCAGCGTCGACGTGCGAATGGTGTTCGCCTCCAACAAGAACCTGCAGGAGTGCGTCAACCGGGGCGAATTCCGCGAGGACCTCTTCCACCGGATCAACCTCCTCCCCATCAACCTGCCGCCGCTGCGGGAGAGGCCGGACGACATCCTCCCCCTCGCCTGGTATTTCATCAAGACCGCCTGCGAACGGGGCAACGAAAACTGGGAGATCTCCGAAGAGGCCATGGCGGCCCTCTGCGCCTACAGCTGGCCCGGCAATATCCGCGAGCTGCGTAACACCATTCGCCGCGCCTGCATTCTGGCCAGCGAGCCGGTAATCTCCTCGGACCTCCTCCCCTTCTCGCCGCCCAAGGTCCTTCCTCCCCTGCCGTCGAGCGGTGGCGCCAAGGAGGTCCAGCCGCTTCCCCTCTGGGTCATCGAGCGGGCGCACATCGAAAAAGTTCTCGAACTGGTTGAAGGAAACAAGAGTAAGGCAGCGAAAATCCTGGAAATCGATCGCAAGACCCTTTACACTAAACTGGAGAGGTACGGCTTGGGAGGATAAACAAAATACCAAATCACAAGCACCAAATGACAAACAAATTTTAAGACGTGGCAAGCCTTTTGCTTTTTTCTTTTAAGAAATTGTTTGGAATTTGTGATTTGCGATTTGGAATTTTTAGCCCTCTTGAGGTAGCAATGGAACTGATCGATTCCTTTGGACGAAAAATAAACTACCTGCGCCTCTCGGTGACCGACCGCTGCAACATGCGCTGCCGCTACTGCATGCCGGCGGGCGGGGTCGGCAAACTCCGCCACGAGGACATTCTCAGCTATGAGGACCTTTTTCGGATCGCCAGCACGGCGGTGGATCTCGGCATAGAAAAGATCCGGATTACCGGCGGCGAGCCGCTGGTGCGCAAGGGGATAACCACCTTTCTTGCACGGCTGGCCGCCATACCCGGACTCAAACAACTGGTCCTGACCACCAACGGGCTCATGCTCGGGGATATGGCCGGAGAGCTCCGTGCCGCGGGGGTTCAGCGCCTGAACATCAGCCTCGATTCCCTGAAACCGGAAACGTTCGCCTGCATCACCCGCGGCGGCGACCTGGCACGGGTGAAGGCGGGAATCGCCGCCGCCGAGCGCGCCGGGTTCCCGATCAAGATCAACATGGTCGTAATGCGCGGGGTTAACGATGAGGAAGTCGTCGAGGTCGCTTCCCTTGCCCTTCACAAGCCATACACGGTCCGGTTCATCGAGTACATGCCGGCCATCAAGGAGAAGAACTGGCAGTCCCTGCTGGTCCCCGGCCGGGAGATCATCGAGCGCGTCGGCGAGAGGTTCGCGCTGAGCCCGGTGGCCAGGAAAGACCTGGCCGGGCCGGCCCGGGAGTACCGTGTCCACGGCGGGGCCGGCACCATCGGCGTGATCACCCCCATTTCCGGACATTTCTGCGGCGACTGCAACCGAATACGGGTGACCGCCACAGGGATGGCCAAGGGGTGCCTTTTTGCCGCAACGACACTGGACCTGAAACCGCACCTCCGAACGTCCGACCCCGCCGCGCTCCATGACGCCGTGCGCCGGCTCGTTACATTCAAGCCGGGTATGCACGAACTGTCGGACCGTCAGGCGGATCACGACCCCTTTGCCATGAATTGCGTCGGGGGATAATTCTATTCCCCTCACCCGGCCTTTGGCCACCCTCTCCCAGAGGGAGAGGGTTTGATTTCCCCTCGCCCTGAGGGAGAGGGGCAGGGGTGAGGGGGAAAAGGCCGTTAACTCGAAAACTGTTGGAATAAGAGGAATAGTTCTGATGCAAGCCAAAGTAGTCGCCGTCTGCATAAGCAAGAACAAGGGAGAGCGCAAAACCCCCGTGGCATCAGTGGAACTCGTGGAGAACCACGGCATCGCCGGGGACGCCCACGCCGGGGATTGGCATCGGCAGGTAAGCCTGCTGGCCCGGGAAAGCATCGCCAAGATGCAGCAGATGGGGCTGGCGGTAGATGCCGGCGATTTTGCCGAAAACATCACCACCGAGGGGATCGACCTTCCCTCGCTCCCCATCGGCACCAGGCTCGCCATCGGCCCGACGCTCCTGGAAGTCACCCAGATCGGCAAGGAGTGCCATACCCGCTGCGCCATCTACTACCAGGCGGGAGACTGCGTCATGCCGAAGGAAGGTATCTTCGCCCGGGTCATCACCGGAGGAACCGTTTCACCCGGCGACCGGATCCGGCGGCTCGACCCGTAACACGCACCGCACGTCGCTGAGCGAGAGATAGTGTTGAATTTCTCCCCACGCTTTGACCACAGTCCGAGTCTGCGAGAAAAAAGCTCCCCCCGCACAACAGCCCGCAATGCCTCGATTTATTCGCAGCTTCGAGCGCCACGCGCAAACCTTCCCCCCTTTACACCGAGTTCCCGGCGCAGCGCAATAGGGTAATATTTCTACAGTGTGGACATATTCCACACCGTCGATAATGTTTAGAGGAAAACGTATCATGACAACCTTCGCTCCACTGGAAACCCTCAAGCAGCATGGGCTTCATGTCCCCAAGACGCTGACCCTCGCCATCACCGGCGCCTGCAATCTCACCTGTGGTCACTGCCTGGTTGACGCAGGCGTGTCATCCTCAGCCCCCCACGTGCCGAAGAGAACCCTCCTCCGACTCGTCGAAGACTTCGCCGCCCTTGGCGGGCAGGGAATCAGGCTTACCGGCGGCGAGCCACTCTGCCACCCGGACTGGCTGGAGGTCGTTCAGCTCGCCTGTTCACAGGGGTTCGCCACGGTATCGCTGCAAACAAACGGCATGCTCTTCACTGCCGAGGAGGTTGCCGCCCTGTGCGCGCTGGACTTTCCGGGGCTCTCGATCCAGATCAGCCTGGACGGCGCAACGGCCGCAACCCATGACATGGTTCGGGGGAAAGAAGCCTTCAACGGGGTGATGGCCGGAATAAACCGGCTCGCAGAGGGAGGGCTGGCGCGACGCATCACCGTCTTCTGCACGGAGATGCGCCACAACCTGGCAGATATCCCGGCACTTCTCGAACTCGCCGACGGTTTCGGCATCGACTCCGTCGTTACCGGCACCCTCGTCCATGGCGGCCGGGCAGCTGAAGGGTCATCGCTTGCGCCTCCCGGTACGGACCAGTATCTGCGGTTGCTGGACCGCTTCGACACCGATGCGAATTTCCGGGCTCTCTACGGAAAAATCGGAAACATGGCAGCGCTGGAATGGCGGAAACCCGCGGTCCGGCGTTCGGAATGCTGCACCTTTGTCGAAAACCCCTACCTCACCCCGGAGGGGAGGCTTTACCCCTGCGTACTCTGCCATACGGATGATTTCGCCGTTTCCGACGTATTCGAAAAAAATCTTGCCGAGGCCTTCGTCGATGGAGCCGCCCTCTGGTCTTCTCTAAAACAGATCAGTCAAGGTCGCGTCGACACGATCGGAAAGTGCGGGAAATGCCCGGGCCGGCTTACCTGCGCCGGCGGCTGCATGGGTCGCGCGTGGGGGAGTTGCGGCGAGCTCACGGCAGCGGACGACCGATGCGAACTGAGACAGACCATCTACAGGCGTGGGGAAATTCCCCACTGTGGACAAAATCCATAGCCCTGTCAGGCCGTAAAGAGCGCTTTTCCCTCAAATAGTGTTTCACAATTCCTCGCCACTCACCCCTGCACTTTATCCCCATAATCCGACCAAACCCCGAAAACCTCTGTTTTTAAACCATTGTTTCAGCTTGGCATCCTAGTTGCTATATACACTGACAAATGGTCACACTGAGCCTGGCAGCTGTTTTAACCGGTTCTTTTTTTATGCCGCATTTTTTAGGTAGAACGAAGTTATAGGAGGTGACCAAAAGAAATTGATATCGATGCCGGTTGCTGTACCTAATCACAGAAAAAAACAAGCATGAACTCTCAGGGAGTTCACACCACACAAAGGAGGAAGTACCCATGCCACATTTTAGAGACGTAAAACGGACCCTCAGCCTCGAAAGACGTGAATACCCGATCAAGATGCAGCACGCCTATCCTTCTGTCAACATCGGCTGGGGCGCCCACACCATGGTCGGCAACGACGCCAAGGCCCTGGGGATGACCAATGCCCTCATCGTCACCACCGGCCTCCGCGGCACCGGCATCGTCGAGGCGGTCCAGGGCGTTCTGAAGCACGCCGGCGTCGCTTCGGAAGTCTTCGACAAGGCTACTCCGAACCCGAAGGATTTCGAAGTCATGGAAGGGGCGAAAGCCCTCGCCGCCGGCAAGTTCGACGGCATCATCACCCTGGGCGGCGGCAGCTCCCAGGACTGCGGCAAGGCCATCAAGCTCGTCTACAGCCATGACGGCCAGGACGTCCGGACCTTCGAAGGCGCCTTCAAGTGCACCAAGAAGAACAAGATCCCGCACCTCGCCATCAACACCACCTCCGGTACCGGGTCCGAGGTCTCCTGCTTCTCCATCATCAACCACACCGAGAAGATGTACAAAATGGCGCTCTTCGATCCGAACTGCACCCCGAACAAGTCGGTCGACGATCCGTTGATCCACCAGTGCATGCCGCAGAACCTGGCCGCCTACACCGGTATGGACGCCCTTACCCACGCCGTTGAAGCCATCGCTTCCCGTCTCTGCGTACAGTCCGCCTACGGCCCCGGCCTCTGGGCGATCAGCGAAATCTTCCAGAACCTGCGCCAGTCGGCAGCCAACCGCAACAACGACCGCGCCGTCGAGCAGATGGTCTGGGCCGAAATGGCCGCAGCGTACAGCTTCAACAGCGCCGGCCTCGGCATTGTCCACAGTATGGCCCACGCCATGGGCGGTCTCTACGACGCTCCCCACGGCCTGTGCAACGCCATCGCCCTGGTCGACGTCTGCCGCTACAACATGCCGGCATGCCCCGAGCGCTTCAAGATGATGGCT
>JAMXLF010000063.1 GCA_024281055.1 Geobacteraceae bacterium | reverse complement strand
TGGGGGACCCGGCGCAACCTGGTGAGCGGCATCAACGGCGTCACCAACTTCGCCATGCAGTTCACCTCCGACTTCCAGGAGAAGGACATCGTCTATGGCGGCGACAAGAAACTCAAGGTGCTCCTTGAGGAGGCAAAGGGGCTCTTTCCGCTCGCCAAGGGGATTTCGATTCTCTCCGAGTGCCCGGTGGGTCTGATTGGCGACGACATCAATGCCGTGGCAAAGCAGTCCTCCAAGGAGCTCGATATCCCGATCATCCCTTGTAACTGCGAGGGGTTCCGTGGCGTCTCACAGTCGCTCGGGCACCATATCTCGAACGACACGATCCGCGACTACATCATCGAAACCCGCGAGTTCGCCGAGCCGATCGGGCCGTACGACATCGCCCTCATCGGCGAGTATAACATCGGCGGCGATGCATGGTCCACCAAGCCCCTCCTGGAAGAGTGCGGTTTCAACGTCAAGGCCGTCTGGACCGGCGACGGTGAGATGGAGAAGATCGCCGCCACCCACCAGGTGAAGCTGAACGTCATCCACTGCTACCGCTCCATGAACTACATGTGCAAGGTGATGGAAGAGAAGTACGGAATCCCGTGGATCGAACTCAACTTCTTCGGCCCGACCAAAATCAAAGAGAGTCTGCGCAAGCTGGCAGAGCTGTTCGACGACTCCATCAAGGAGAAAGTGGAGGCGGTGATCGCCAAGTACGACCCGATCATGCAGGCGGTGATCGAGGAGTACAAACCGCGCCTCGATGGGAAGAAGGTGATGCTCTATGTCGGCGGCCTCCGTCCCCGTCACACCATCAACGCCTATGAGGACCTGGGGATGAGCTGCGTCGGTTCCGGTTATGAGTTCGCCCATGGCGACGACTATGACCGGACCGCCTCGGAGATGCCAGACGCAACCGTGGTCTACGACGACGTCTCCGAGTACGAGTTCGAGCAGTTCGCCGATGCCCTGAAGCCCGACTTGATCGGCAGCGGGATCAAGGAGAAGTACCTGTTCCAGAAGATGGGGATCCCGTTCCGGCAGATGCACAGCTGGGATTACTCCGGACCGTATCACGGTTACAAGGGGTTTCCGATCTTTGCGAGAGATGTAGATATGGCGATCAACAGCCCCACATGGTCGCTGGTAAAATCGCCGTTCTAGGTAGGCGGCGCCCGCTTATGGGCCATCTCGGCGTTTCCTTCGTCATCGCTTGTGCGACGTAGCTCCGCTACGCCTCCGCACTCTTCCTCGGAAGCCACCGACCTGATCTCAAAATCGGACGCCGTTAGGTTGATGCAAAAACAAAATCCCGGACTGTGGGACGGATGAGTCCTCGGCCGGATGAGGAGATATTGATATGGCTAACAATCTTGGACTTGCAGTCAAGCCCGTCACCGAGACCACCGAAGAGGAGATCAAACGGGTCGCGGAATGGATCAATACCGAAGAATACAAGGAAAAGAACTTCGCCCGGACGTCGCTGGTCATCAATCCGGCCCATGCCTGTCAGCCGCTCGGTGCCGAGCTGGCTGCCCACGGCTTCGAAGGGAGTCTTCCCTTCGTCCACGGCTCCCAGGGGTGCGCCTCGTACTACCGTTCAACCATGAACCGCCACTTTCGTGAGCCGGCCCCGGCTGTTTCCGACGCCATGACAGAGGACGGCGCGGTGTTCGGTGGCCAGAACAACCTGCACGAGGCTCTGGAGAACGCCTACGCTCTCTATAAACCGAAGATGATGCCGATCTTCACCTCCTGCATGCCGGAGATCATCGGCGACGACCTGACCGCCTTTATCAAGAATGCGCGGCAGAAGGGGTGCATCCCCCAGGACTTCCCGGCCCCCTACGCCAACACGCCGAGCTTCAATGGTTCTCACATTCATGGCTATGACGCCATGCTCCTCTCTATCCTCCAGACCCTGACGGAAGGGAAGGCCGTGGAAGGACGCTGCACCGGCAAACTGAATCTGATCGCCGGCTTTGACGCCAACATCGGCAACTACCGTGAGTACAAGCGGATCCTCAAAGAGTTCGGCATCCCCTACACGCTCCTGGCCGATATCTCCGAGACCTTCGATTCGCCCCTGGACGGCCACTACCGCATCTACCCGGGCGGCACCAAGCTCGACGATGCCGCCGATTCCATCAACGGCAAGGTGACCATCAACCTGGGCGCCTACTCGGCCGCCAAGACCTTTACCTGGATCAAGGACAATTACGCTGGCAAGCATGTCACCATGCCGATGCCGTTCGGGATTGCCAAGACCGACGCCTTCCTGATGAAGGTCTCCGAACTGTTCGGCAAGCCGGTCCCCGAGTCATTGAAGGCCGAGCGTGGTCGGGCAGTGGACCTCATGACCGACGCCCACCAGTACATCCACGGCAAGAAGTTTGCGGTGTACGGCGACCCCGACTACCTCCTCGGTTACGTCTCCTTCCTTCTGGAACTGGGTGCCAAGCCGGTCCACATCCTCTGCTCCAAGGGGACAAAGAAGCTGGAGAAGGAGATCCAGGCGCTCCTCGACACCTCCATGTACGGCAAGGAGGGGAAGATCTACATCAACAAGGACCTCTGGCACATGCGGAGTCTCCTCGTGACCGAGCCGGTGGACGCCATGATTGGCGAAACCCACGGCAAGTTCGCGGCAAAAGACGCCAACATTCCGCTGTTTCGTTTCGGCTTCCCGATCTTCGACCGGGTGAACCTGCATCGTATTCCCCTCATCGGCTACCAGGGGGTGATGAACATGCTCACCACCATCTGCAACAAGTTCATCGATATCACGGACGAGACGTGCGATGAACGGCATTTCGAAATGATGCGGTAGAAACTGATCGGCTGTAGTTTGTTCCACCATTACGTTTAGTACGCCAAGAGGGGCGTTTCCGCCGAAAACGCTCCTCTTGATGTATGCCGGAACAAGAGTTTTGGTTTGCCGGGCTCAAGAAGCTCTTTGGGCCTCCTTCATGGGGGGCGTCGATCCCCCGCCTTTTCTTCAGCGAAAACCCGCCACGTGCGGGTTTTTGTCGTTTTTCACCTGAAGGCCTCTTCGCGAACAGCATGACGTTTCGGTCATCGCTTGCTTTTTCACCAGTCTGCGCATATTCTTTGGGAAATATCAGTGCTGGAGGTTCCCATGCGCAAACTCCGCATCTCAGCCGCTGCCCTGCTGATCATTCTCGCTGGCTGCGCACATAATATCAGCGCGCCGTCACGGGCGCTGGTCGACCGGTCCGTTACCTTCCGCCAACTCATTGAAAATCCTTACGCCTACCACGGGAAAATGATCATGCTCGGTGGTACCGTGGCTGCGGTAGAGCATACCAGGGAAGGAACACGTCTCGAAGTTATCGAGCACCGCCTCGACAGTAGGGAGTTGCCCGATGAATCGGTTTCTTCACGCGGTCGTTTTCTGGCCACCACTCCCGAATCTCTCGACTCTGCCAAGTTTGAGCCGGGAACGCTCGTGACGATGGCGGGGGAGGTTGTGGGACAGAAAAGCGAGAAGCGGCAGGGCGTAGTATATACGTACCCGCTTATCGCCATCAGAGAGATCCATGATATTGTCATCGAACAGGAAACCCACTGGGGCTCATTCGGCGGCATGTGACGATGGAATAACCGGATTGCGCAGCGCCGAAGAAATGCTGGTATACTTAATGAACTGTTGCGACTGTGTCGACCCACGGCGGTTTTTTCTGGCACTGTTTACCATTTGCACTTGAGGATTGTCCATGCCGATTGATGTGTTCGATGCCATACGGGGGAATATACGTTCTTTTTTGGGAGGGGCCGAGGTGGACCTCGTTCCCGGCGGGGAAGAGGAAAAAATGGGTATCGCTGCTATCCAAGCAGCGGTTAGCATCGAAGATCGTCCCTACCTTTTTACGGCCCGCCGGGCAGTCCTTCCCTTTACGCGGAGCGAGGAGGCTTTCTGTCGTGAGCTCCTCACTGCCTTTTCAGGCCTCTACTCCGGTTTTCGCCAGGAAGGGTACGCGGCCCATTTCCGCACCGCACTCCTCGCCTCCATCATGGATATCACGGTGGCGCGCTTCCTGCGCGGTGACAACCGCAAGGGGTTCTGGCCAATCCAGCAACTGGTCCAACTCCTGAAAAACCTCTCCTATCAGCGCTACGAAGGCAAACCTGCCACCACCGGTTTCATCGTACACCGCACCACCCAGGACGAACTGGGCAAGCTGGTCCGACAACGGCAGCATACCCTCATTCCCCTCAAGCCCTCCCACGCAGTCTCACCAACCTTTTTTGCCAACCCGCTCACGTACCGCTTCATCGACGGCACCAATCTCTTCTTTGTCGCCAATATCCAGATGCAGGTGACCGGTGTCCTCAGGACCGGCGGTGCCGTTGTACAGACCGATGTGGAGCGTTTTACCCAGCGCGAGTTATTTTCCCTTATCCGCAATGCCGGGACTGGGGCATTTGCGGTCACCGTCAACGAGGCGTCCGAGATCGAGGTGCTGGTCAGCCCCGACAAGCTTCTGGTGCGGCGCAAGGGTGTATGGTGCATCTTCGATCCCGATATCATCCGTTCGTTTCTTGCCGGGAGCATCGATCCGGCGGCCATTGACGATATTCTCTGGACAGTCTATGCCCTTTCCAAAATCCGCCACGGGACGGTTGTCCTGATCTATGACCGGGGGGTGAGGCAGTTGGCCGCCCTAAAGAAGGGGTCGGTTGGTGGGGACGATCCCATCGGCCGGTTCCTCATCGGCAAGGCACGAGGACGGGGAGTCGGCGAATTGCGGCAGGCCGGGGGATTGCTGCGCATTCTCTCCGCCGACGGCATGACCGTCTTCGATAAAAGCGGAAAACTTCTGGAAACAGGCTTCATCATCGATACCTCCCATGCCCGGGAGGTTGTCACCGGCGGGGGAAGGACCACCGCCGCCAGTGCCGCCTCTTTTTTCGGCAAGGTGATAAAAGTCTCGCAGGATGGACCGATCGAGCTTTACCAGGATGGACGGCAGGTCTACAGGTTCGGTTGAAAGGTGTGGCGATAAAAAAAGCCGGAACCAAACCGATTCCGGCTTTGCAGGACGCGCGTGGGAGTCTGTCTACTTTTTATCCGTAGACTTGTAGCTGAGCATCTGCACACCTAAAATCGCTGAGCCCAGCATAACGGCGCCCAAAATAACGTAGGTCATAGCTTTCTACCTCTCCCTTTCCCGGCTGCAAGCCGTTCTTTACTCTACATTTTCATGTTACCACCTCCGGAAATAAATCGCAATTGATAATCAAAATCAAAAACCACAGAGAACCCTCTGATCCGAGCGTCACGGTATTCCGAACCATTAAGTTCAAATTGATCCTCCGAATCCGGGTGTCAACACGTGCACATCACGACAATTGGCGATTATTGAGCAAGAGATTGCCTAATTAATGGGCAGGTTTGTCGAGTAGGTATTCGTTGGACACCAAGAACTCCCTTGGAATCAGTGAACTGGCCTCGCAACTAAATTTTGGCACGGCACGTGCTCTGAAGACGATAAACCAGATTTGTCCAGAACTGATCCAGGCAAAGGCGCCTCCCATTCCCATGAATGGAGCGCCTTTTTTGTTACGGGCAGGGATCAAAGGGCGCCGGGATACAGTAGGCCCCGGAAAGCCAGTTAGCGAGGTATGTATGGCCCGACCCGACTATTATGACGCTCCCGAGTGCGACACCCAAGAAAAAGGGGCTCCAAAGTTTTGCAAGAAATCCGAACCGGGTGAGGGGACGGAGCGCTCCTGCGCCTACGACGGTGCCCGGGTAGTCCTCATGCCTATCACCGATGTGATCCACCTGGTGCACGGTCCCATTGCCTGTGCCGGCAACTCCTGGGACAACCGGGGCGCCCGATCCAGCGGCTCCCAGCTCTACCGTCGCGGCTTCACGACCGAGATGCTGGAAAACGATGTTATTTTCGGTGGTGAAAAGAAGCTCTACAAGGCGATTCTGGAACTGGCCTGCCGCTACCCTGAAGCCAGGGCCATCTTCGTGTACGCGACCTGTGTCACAGCCATGACCGGCGACGATGTGGAAGCGGTCTGCAAAGCCGCTGCTGAAAAGGTGCCGGTCCCGGTGATTCCGGTCAACACCCCCGGGTTCATCGGCGACAAGAACATCGGCAACAGGCTTGCCGGCGAGATTCTCTTCAAGTATGTGATCGGCACGGCCGAGCCGCCGGAACTCGGCGAATACCCCATCAACCTCATCGGCGAGTACAACATCGCCGGCGACCTGTGGGGGATGCTGCCGCTCTTCGACCGGCTCGGCATCCAGATACTCTCCTGCTTCTCGGGCGACGCCCGGTTCGACGAGCTGCGTTATGCCCATCGGGCAAAGCTGAACATCATCATCTGCTCCAAATCGCTCACCAACCTCGCCAAGAAGATGCAGAAGACCTACGGCATGCCCTACCTGGAAGAGTCGTTCTACGGCATGACCGATACTGCCAAGGCACTCAGGGACATTGCGAGGGAGCTGGATGACGCGGTGGGTGGTTTGGAAAAGCGGGTCATGCAGGACCGGGTGGAAAAACTCCTCGCCGAGGAAGAGATGCTCTGCCGTGAACGGATCGCCCCCTACAGGGCGCGGCTGGAGGGGAAGCGGGCGGTGCTCTTCACCGGTGGGGTGAAGACCTGGTCTATGGTCAATGCCCTGCGCGAGCTGGGGGTGGAGATACTTGCCGCCGGGACTCAGAACTCGACTCTGGAAGACTTCTACCGGATGAAGGGTTTGATGCACAAGGACGCAAAGATCATCGACGATACCTCAACCGCAGGGCTTCTGGGGATCATGCGGGAGAAGATGCCCGACCTGATCGTCGCCGGGGGAAAGACCAAGTTTCTGGCCCTGAAGACCAGGACGCCGTTCCTCGACATCAACCACGGCCGGTCACACCCCTATGCCGGTTACGAAGGGATGGTCACCTTTGCCCGCCAGCTTGACCTGACGGTCACCAATCCGATCTGGCCGGTGCTGAACGCGCCGGCACCATGGGAAAAGAGTGACGAAGAGCTGGCGTCCGATGTCGTGCTGGCGTCAGACCATGGCGAAACCTACCTTGCCGAGGACATTTCCGCCTCGCGGGTCAAGGTCCCGACCAAGCAGGCCACGGTCAATCCCCAGAAGAACTCGCCAGCCCTAGGGGCTACCCTTGCTTACCTCGGTATCGACCGTATGCTGGGGCTTCTGCACGGCGCGCAGGGATGCTCCACCTTTATCCGTCTCCAGCTGTCGCGCCATTTCAAGGAGTCCATCGCCCTCAACTCTACGGCGATGAGCGAGGACACCGCTATCTTTGGCGGCTGGGAAAACCTCAAAAAGGGTATCACCCGGGTCATCGAGAAGTTTCATCCCGGAGTCGTCGGCGTGATGACCTCGGGGCTGACGGAAACCATGGGAGACGACATCCGTAGTGCCATCCACCAGTTTCGCGAAGAACATCCCGAGCTCGCAGCAGTGCCGGTCGTCTGGGCCTCGACCCCCGACTACAGCGGTTCGCTCCAGGAAGGGTATGCCGCCGCAGTAGAGGCCATCGTGGCGACCCTGCCGGAGGGAGGGGATACGACCCCGGGCCAGGTAAACCTGCTCCCCGGCGCGCATCTCACCCCGGCGGATGTGGAGAAGCTGAAAGAGCTCATCGAATCCTTCGGCCTTACCTGCCTCGCCATTCCCGATATCGCCAACGCCCTGGACGGCCATATCGACGCGGAGGTCTCCCCCCTGTCGACAGGCGGCATCTCCGTTGAGGATATCCGTCGCGCCGGGCGCAGTCAGGCGACCATCTATATCGGCGACTCCCTGGCAAAGGCTGGAATCAAGCTGCGGGAACGGTTTGGCATACCGGCCTACGGCTTCACGTCGGTCACCGGGCTCGCCGAAACCGATCTGCTGATGGCTACGCTCTCGGCCATCAGCGGCAGACCGATTCCTGAAAAGCACCGGCGCTGGCGCAGCCGGCTCATGGACGCCATGGTCGACTGCCACTACCAGTTCGGCAGGAAAAAGGTTGCCCTTGCCCTCGAATCGGACAACCTGAAGACACTGACCAGGTTTCTGGCCGGGATGGGATGCGAGATTCAGGCGGCGATCGCCGCCACACGCACGCGGGGACTGGATAGCCTCCCCTGCGACAACGTTTTCGTCGGCGACCTGGAGGACCTGGAAGGGGTAGCCCAGGGAGCCGAGCTTCTGGTGGCTAACAGCAATGGACGCCAAGCTGCAGCAAGATTGAAGATCGGTGCCCATCTCCGGGCCGGCCTGCCGGTGTTTGACCGCCTCGGTGCCCACCAGAAGATGTGGATCGGCTACCGCGGGACCATGAACCTGGTGTTCGAGGTGGCAAACATTTTTCAGGCAAATGCGAAAGAGGCGCAGAAACTGGCGCACAATTAAAAGAGGAGCGCCTTGGCAGGACACAATCGGCGCTCCCAGAAGGGGATGGGATATGTACCCCAAAAGGAGTCGGAAATGAAAGTGGCATTTACCAGCACGACCGGCGAAATGATCGATCAGCATTTCGGCATGTCGGACAGTTTCAAAGTGTGGGAGATTGGCCCGGACGAGGCTCATTACGTGGAAACGGTTGCCGTAGGAGCCCATGGCGACGATGAGGAGGACAAGATAGCGGCCCGGGCTGAGGTTCTCAGGGAGTGCGCCATCGTCTATACCATGCAGATCGGCGGTCCGGCGGCGGCGAAACTGGTAGCACGAAAGATCCATCCCATGAAGACCAATGCCGCCGTCCCGGTCAGCGAGGTGGTCAGCAAGCTTCAGGAAGTGCTCAGGGGTAATCCGCCACCCTGGTTGAGGAAGGCGCTGGCCAAGGAGCAGGGTGGGTCGTTCATGGACGAATGATAATGTAAGTAAATATACTGGTATGTACAAATTTATCGATACACGTATTGATATATGTCGAACTGGACGTGGAGCATACCTATGCAGCAGAAGTTGAGGAGCGCGGCAATAACATCGTAAAACACAACAGGGAGGATGTAAATCATGGCGTACATCACAGGTTTAACGAGAGACAAGAAGGAATGGACTCCGCAGTTCATCAAGACCATCGACGAAGAACTCTGTATCGGCTGCGGCCGTTGTTACAAGGTCTGCGCTATGGATGTGCTGGCATTCGAAGAGGTGGACGAAGACGAATCCGCCAAGATGTTCATGAAGGTGGCGAATCCCGGCAACTGCATCGGCTGTCAGGCCTGCGGGAGGACATGTTCAAAAAAGGCGTTCTCCTTCGAACCGGTAGTACTGTAGTACGGATACGGATACGATTTTGTAGGGGCGGCCCCATGTGGCCGCCCGACGACAGGGCAACCACGTGGGGTTGCCCCTACAAAAGGAGGCCAACCATGCTCATCGCTGTTGCATCCAAAGACGGTCGCGACATCAACCAGCACTTCGGCCATGCCGAGCGCTTCCTCGTGTATGAGGTGGAAGGGAGCGAGGTGCGGCTGGTGGATGAGAAGAAGGTGGCGCGCTACTGCTCCTGCGATGCTGACCACCCGTTGCGTGCCCATATTCTCGAGGCCATCGCCAATGCCCTCACGGGTTGCCGTGCCGTGATCTGCGCCCAGATCGGCCAAGGGCCGCAGATGGAGATGGAGCGCCTCGGGATCGACACGTATGTTGCCGAGGGGCCTATCAAGGCGACGCTCCTGGAACTGGCGAAGATTTTGTAGAAAAGGCAGAAACTGTAACGAACTCCTGTCACAACGAGGTGATGACCCATGTCCGGCAGCTCTTACAATCTCTGCAATTTACCACCCTGGGTCATCGCCTCGCTTCATTTCAACGGACCCCCGCAGTCGTTGGAGATCCAGGGGGTAAGAAGCGCCAACCGCTTCCTGTTTGCCAAGCTTGACGGAATTGCGGGAGCGGAGGAGCGAGCGCACGTCTTCAACGACTACATGTCGGTGAAGTTTCAGCTTCACCAATGGCAGAACCAGACGACCGATACGGCCCGCAAAAGTCTCCGGAACAGCTATCTTCGCTTTCTTCGCGGCTGGATGATGGACTCCAACTCCATCGAGGGAGCGGTTCTCAAGGGATGGGTGGAGAGCCGCATGGGGCTTGCCCCGACTTTTCACAAGGTGCGGATCGGCAGCATCCATTCGGAAGAGTACTACGTCTACGTGGTCGACCGCACCCTGGGAAGCCAGCGGACCAGTGCCATCAACTCCCAGCTCGATCTCCTCTATGAGTACTGCCAGTACGAACTCGCCCGGAAATACCCTGCCTGTGACACCCTCACCCTTTATCGCGGAACTTACGATGCCGACGACCACGAGGTGCTGGAAACGCTCACGAGGCGGGAGCGAATCGTACGCCTCAACAATCTCGTCTCTTTTACCTCAGAAGAAGAGCGGGCCTGGGAATTCGGCTCCACGGTCTGGGAGGTGCGGGTGCCCCTTGCCAAAGTCTTCTTTTTCAGCGACCTTCTCCCCAACAGCATTATGAAAGGAGAGGGGGAATACCTGGTGATCGGCGGGGAATACCGGGTCAGGCAGGTGATGTGTACGATTTAGGCTGTACTGTCCGGTAATGCAATGCTATTGCTTTCGGGTCGATTATTGTGGTATCTGTCCTCACAGTGGAGGAGACCATGAAGACACCGACAGCCTATCTGGCCGGGCCTTACGGATTTTCCGAGGCCGGGCGCTCTTTTTACCGGGAACTTTTTGTGCCGCTGGTTTGTGATGCGGGATTCGACGTGCTTGACCCGTGGACCCTGACTCCGCCTGCGCTCATCGAAGAGGCATCAACGCTTCCCTATGGTGAGGAGCGAAGGGAGCGCTGGCGGGAGGTCAACCGGGTAATCGGCGAGAACAACGCCCGGGCGATTCGGGACGCGGATATTGTCGTGGCGGTCCTTGACGGCCCCGACGTGGAAAGCGGTACCGCTGCCGAAATAGGCTACGGAGCGGCATTGGGAAAGCCGGTCATCGGCTATCGGGGGGATTTCCGGCTGGCAGCGGACAACGAGGGTAGTATGGTGAATATCCAGGTGGAGTATTTCATCCATGCCAGTGGTGGGTCGATCGCACCGACCCTTGATCTCCTGCGCACCGAGCTGGCAAGGTTCAGGCACCGGCTGTCGGTGCGCTGAGCCTTGCCGCTGCCCATGGCGAGAGCGTCACCAGCCGCTCGGCCAGCAGCGACACTTCGTCCACGACCTTCCTGTCCATTTTTTTCAGCCACCGACGCGGGATGTTCTCCTCTCCGTAGTAGGCCCCGGCCAGCATCCCCGCGATAGCACCGGTGGTATCGGCATCTCCCCCCTGGTTCACCACCTTGATGAGGCAATCCTCGAAATCCCGCGCCGTGAAGAAATAGTGGAACACGGTCTGCAGGGTATCCACGACGTAACCACTGGCAAGGCCCCGGTACGGTTCGAAGCGGAAATTCTCGTGGCTGGTCAGCAGTCCTTCCAGCTCACGGCGCAGTCTGGTCTTGGAATAACCGAGTACCGCCAGGTGGACTAATTTCCCCAGGTAAATGCATGCGGCGTCGGAGAATGGGTGGTTGTGGGTGATGTGGGCCTGCTCCACGGCACATCGTGCGAGGAGCCGGTCGTCGCCCAGGGTACAGAGGGAGACCGGCAGCATCCGCATACAGGCGCCGTTACCCGCGTCCCACTGGTTGTAGGGGGTCTCCAGCTCACCCTTCAGCATGTAGTTCCGAATTCCACGGCGACAGGTATCCCCCACGTCCACGGGCTTTGACCTGAGCCATGCGGCAAAGTTCGCGGCGATCCCTTCCCGTGACCAGCCGTTTGCGGCAACCACGGCCCGGGCAACACAGAGGGACATCTCGGTGTCGTCGGTCACCTGTCCCGGTTTGAGGCGCAGCCAGCCGCCCCCGACAATCTCCTTCAGAACGCCGTACTTGGCCCTGATCTCTGCGGCCGTCATGAACTCCACAGGCGCTCCGAGCGCGTCACCGATTGCGCATCCCAGAAACGCGCCCCGGGCCCGGGTGACTACTTCGGTTGAATCGTGGTTTGTGATCACGTGGATGAGGATGCAATAACCAATCCGTAATACGGATGCCCGTCATTTGCTTGTCAGAGCAGGTACCGATGTCGGGGCCGGGGATTTATGTGATGGCGTTGCCGAATTTTTGGGCATACCAGTAAAAATCGGGCGTCTCGGCTAAATTGCAAGAACCTCTTTAAAGGGCAACTTCCTGAAAAAACAAGGTATCACCTTTCGATGAGACATCTGGCACGTAAAATGCAATAAGGAAAACAAACGGGTACAACGGATGTATCCGATTACCATGGCAACGGAGCCCGGCGGAAGACCTTCGCCGGGCTTTTTTTTCGGCAAAGGCGCTGGCTCACGGGCTCAGCGCCTTTTTTCTTGACCTGAGCCAAAAACCGGATTCAGGGAGAGGAGGTAAACGATGGCGACAGCTTGCGATATGCGAAAGAACGTTCAGGGGCATCCCTGTTTCGGCGGCAACCACAACAAGAACGGACGAATTCATTTGGCGGTGGCGCCGCGCTGCAACATCAAGTGCGGTTACTGCACCCGCCGGCACGACTGCGCCAACGAGTCCCGCCCCGGCGTCACGAGCAAGATCCTGACGCCCCGGGAGGCCCTGGCGAGGGTACGGGAAGTGAAGGAAAGCCCGGTCCTCGGTCCGATCATCAAGGTGGTGGGCATTGCGGGCCCGGGTGATCCATTGGCCAACGAAGAGACCTTCGAGACATTCCGGCTCGTGGGCAACGAGTTCCCCGATCTCATGCTGTGCATGAGCACTAATGGACTCCTCCTGCCTGAAAAGATCGATTTTCTCCACAATCTTGGACTGCACAGCCTGACAGTGACGCTCAACACCCTCGACCCGGAAGTCGGAGCGCGGATTTACGGCCACATTCTCTACCATGGGCGACGGTATACCGGCGTTGAGGCAGCGCGCATCCTTATCGCCAATCAGTTGGCAGGGATCGAGAGGGCGGCCCGCCACGGGATGACCATCAAGGTCAACACGGTCCTCATCCCCGGGATCAATGACGACCAGGTACCGCTCATCGGCTCTAAAGTGAGGGAGCTTGGCGCCTTCGTCATGAATATCATGCCCCTCATTCCCCAGGCCGACTTAGCTCATATCGTGCCCCCGTCGCCCGAGGCGCTGGAGACGATCAGGACAGCTAACGAGAAAATCATCGGCCAGTTCAAACATTGCCGGCAATGCCGGGCCGATGCCGTGGGCCTTATAGGCCGGGATGTTAAGCTGGCCGAGGCGGTATAAGCCGATTCAGGACCTGCCACGAAGCCGTTTGGGACTTTCGTGTCGTCAGGGCAGAAAAACAAGGTATGAGATGCAAATCGACCAATTCCGACATGAAGATGTGGCTGACTTTATGGCTTCGGCGGATGCGGAGGGGTGGATCTGTGAGAACTGGGAGTTCGAATTTCTCCTCCGCGTCTTTCCTCATGGTTGCCTGGTGGCGAGGGAGACCGGAAAGCCGATCGGTTTCATTACCTCCGTCAAGTACGGAACGAGCGGCTGGGTCGGCAACCTCATCGTCCGGCCTGCGCTGCGAGGCATGGGAGTCGGAAATACCCTTATGAAGAAGGTTCTGGCCTCTCTGGCAGAAGCCGGTGCCCGCACTGTCTGGCTGACCGCTTCAGCGGAAGGGAAGCCGGTCTATGAACGGCTCGGCTTTGTCGAATTCGATACCATCAAAAGGTGGCGTGGCGCTGCGAACTCCCCGGGAGAGCCGGCAAGGGACGAAGCCTCCGTGGCCGATATCATGGCGATCGACATGGCCGGCTGGGGGGATATCCGGCAGCCAATCCTCGAGGAAGTCGCAAAGCGAGGAACAACGTTTGTACGGAACGGAGGTTTCCTGGTGAAACAGCCGTGTGGCGAAGCTTTTCAGTTCGGTCCCTGGGGGGCGACGGAGCGCCAGGCGGCAGCGTCGCTCCTTGCCACTGCACTGGCCCAGACTGCCACTGGAACACATATCTTTCTCGATGTGCCGGTCGGTAATGTGGATGCGGCAGCGCTCCTCCACACCGCAGGATTCACCATCCGGGGAAGTACCACGCTCATGTGTCTTGGTGAACCGCCGGTGTACGTCCCTGCACGTATTTATGCATTGGCAAGCATGGGGAGCATGGGATAGGCGTTGCCGCCGATGGCGACTGGTTGATTCATCTTAAGGAACATCCGGCTCTGTGGTTACTGGTTTAATAATAAGATATGATTAAAAATTATGCATTATAGGCTTGCGTGCCAGTCGGTTTTTTTGGTAAAATCCCACCTGCCCAAAATATAGACATGTAGCGTGGTTGCGGGAGCAGGGACATGCGCAGGGCCGCCAGTCGGGCAAAAATTGACTCACGTCAATGAAATTACCCGATAACCGGGTAAACTTTCATTACTAGCCTTGATGAATATTTCCTGAGAGGTACATACATGCTTGCAGTAGCCTGCATCAAACAGGTCCCCGACACTACCCAGGTGCAGATCGACCCGGTAACCAACACCCTGGTGCGGGAGGGGATTCCCTTTATCGTAAATCCCTACGATACCCACGCCATCGAGGAATGTCTGCGCCTCAAGGATCGCTTCGGTTTTCGCGTTGCAGCAATCTCCATGGGACCGCCCAATGCCGAGGCGACGCTGCGCAAGGCCTTGGCGCTGGGCGTTGACCAGGCAATTCTCCTCTCGGATAGGGTCTTCGGAGGGGCCGATACCCTGGCTACGAGCCACGTTCTTTCGGCGGCCATCAGTCGCCTCGCCGACCAGGAGGAGGTGGGACTTGTGATCTGCGGCAAGCAGACCATCGACGGCGACACCGCCCAGGTCGGTCCGGGAATCGCCACACGGCTTGGCTTTACCCAACTCACCCTGGTTGATCGCATCGAACACATCGATCCGCAGACCCGGGTGATCAGGGTCCGACGCAAGCTGGAAGGGCGTCATGAGATCGTCGAGGGGCCACTTCCGGCGATGTTGACCGTGGTGCGGGAGCTGAACCGTCCCCGCTACCCGATCGTTCCCATGCGCCTTGCGTCTACGGAGGCTGAGGTGCAACTCTGGAACAACGAGGTGCTCAAGCTCGATGTGAACACCATCGGCCTCAAGGGCTCCCCCACGTGGGTGAGCCGGATCTTTTCTCCAGAGCGGGAAAAGGGGGAGATCATCGGCGACGGGGCGCACGACCCGCAAGGGGCGGCAAGGATGCTGATCCAGCGGTTGCTCGCAAAAGATCTGCTGCCTCTTTAGAAAATTCCAAATTCCAAGCATCAAATCTCGAACAAATCACAAATTTGAAAGCAAAAAATTGTTTTTTGTGATTTGAGATTTGGAGCTTGAGATTTATCCGAGGTTACCATGACCGAACCGAAGAAACCCGTGAAGAAACCCCGCGGCAAGGCGTGCCTGCTGGAAGGGAAGTGCATCGCCTGCGGCGCTCGATGCCAGAGCGCCTGCCCGGTTGACGCCATCGAGATGAACGAGGCGGGCGAGCCGATCATCGACCTGGAGAAGTGCATCGGCTGTGTCAAGTGCGTGAAGGTTTGTCCTGCCCAGGCCATCGAGATGTTCTTCACTCCCGAGGAGCAGAAGATCCTCGACGAACTCGCCGCTGCCGGAAAGGTACCGGCCGAGGATGTGGACGAAGAGGCAGCGGCCCTCGCCGCGAAGCTTGCCGCTTATCGCGGCGTCTGGGTTTTCGTCGAGCAGACCGAGGGTGAGCCGCACAAGGTATCCTGGGAGCTCCTCGGCAAGGGGCGGGAGCTTGCCGACACCCTCGGGGTGGAGCTTGCCGCGGTCGTCATCGGGGAAGGGGTGGAGCCTCTCTGTAAAGAGGCGTTCGCCTACGGCGCCGACAAGGCGTATCTCATTGATGCCCCGGTCTTCAGGTACTACCGCACCGAGGCCTACCTGAAGGCGGTCTGTCATCTGGTGGAGAACTACAAGCCTGAGGTGATCCTCATGGGAGCTACCGGCATGGGGCGCGATCTTGCCGGCGCCGTGGCCACGGTGCTCAAGACCGGCCTCACCGCCGACTGCACCGGTCTCCATATCGACGATAAGCACAATCTCATGCAGACCCGCCCGGCCTTCGGCGGCAACATCATGGCTACCATCATGTGCGACAAGTTCCGCCCGCAGATGGCCACCGTTCGCCCTCACGTCATGCCCATGGCCGAGCATGAACCCGCCCGCATCGGCGAGATCGTCCGGGAGAGCTGTCCCGTCCGGGAGGAGGATATCCGCACCAAGGTTATCGAGATCATCGATGACCGGAAGGGGAAGGAGCAGGTTGATGTTGCTGCCGCCGACTTCATCGTCTCCGGCGGTCGGGGGCTCATGGGGAGCGAGAACTTCGCCATGCTCCAGGAACTGGCCGATGAACTCGGCGGGGTGGTAGGGGCGTCGCGCTCCGCCGTGGATGCCGGCTGGATGCCGCCTGAGCGCCAGGTCGGGCAGACGGGGAAGACGGTGCGCCCTAAGATCTACATCGCCTGCGGCATCTCCGGTGCTATCCAGCACCTGGTGGGGATGCAGGATTCGGACACGATCATCGCCATCAACCGCGACAAGGATGCCCCCATCTTCGAGGTGTCCACCTACGGGATCGTGGGCGACATTTTCCAGATCGTCCCGGCCCTCACCCAGATACTGAGAGAACTTAAAGCCGAGCATAAGAAAAAGGTCGCCTGATAATAGCAATTATGAAGTATGAAATATGAATTTTGGATTTTGAATTAATAACTAAGAACTCAAAACTGAGGTTTAAATGTCCCCTGATTCCGCCATCTTCACCCCGCTGCTGCTCGCCGCGCTCGTCTTCTTCGCCGTGAGCTGCTACAAACGGTTTTCCCTGGTCACCATCGGCAGGACCGAGGACCGCTTCGATGCCGTCGGCACACGGCTCAAGGAGATGTTCCTCTACGCTTTCGGCCAATTACGCGTTGTGAAGCGCCCTTTCGGCATCAACCACTTCATCATCTTCTGGTCGTTTGTCATCCTCCTCATTGCCAACGGGGAGTTCCTGGTAAACGGTGTCTTCCCGGGAGTGAGCCTGGCGCTCCTGCCGGAGCCGCTGCATCGCGTGCTTCTCCTGGCCTTCGACATCGTCTCCCTCCTTGCGCTAGTCAGCGTGCTGCTGGCCATGGGGCGCCGCCTTCTGCTCAAGCCCGCCTATCTGGACAGTGCCTATGTCAAGGCACGCAGCGTCGAGGGGTTTCTTATCCTCACGTTCATCATGCTCCTCATGCTGGCCTACTTCGGACTCCATGGCGTGAAGATTGCCATGGGTCAGGAGGATGGCGCATGGATGCCGGTTTCCAGCGTCGCGGCTGGACTCCTTTCCTGCGCCTCTCCCGGAGGCTGTGCCCACTGCTGTCTGCTGCCGTGGGGAGCTGGCTTCTGGTGGGCTCATGCACTCGTACTTATCGCCTTTCTCTGTTTTCTCCCCATGAGCAAGCACATGCATATCCTCACCGCCATCCCCAACTGCTTCTTCCGCAGCCTGGAGAAGCCCAATACCCAGCCTCGGGAGGAGTTTGCGAAGGGAATGAGCTACGGCGCCGGCCGGGTCGACCGGTTCACATGGAAGGACCTCTTCGACGGCTATGCCTGCACCGAATGCGGCCGTTGTCAGGACGCCTGCCCCGCTAACGCCACCGGGAAGAGCCTCAATCCCCGTCAGGTGGTCCATGCCATCAAGACCAACCTCCTTGCCAACGGCCCGCTCCTCCGGAAGGGTGGGGAGCCGCTTGTCCCCCTCATCGACGGCGAAGGGGAGGGGACCAACACCGAGGAAACCATCTGGGCCTGCACCACCTGCGGCGCCTGCCTGGAGGCGTGCCCGGTCTTCATCGAGCAGATGCCGAAGATCGTCAAGATGCGACGGCACCTGGTGCAGATGGAGGCGAAATTTCCCGAGGAGCTGCTGAACCTCTTTGAGAACATGGAGAGCAGGAGCAACCCTTGGGGGATCGCCCCCACCGAACGGACCAAGTGGTGTTCGACCCTTGCCGTGAAGCAGTTCGAGGCGGGGGAGACCGAATACCTCTTTTACGTCGGGTGTGCCGGCTCCTTCGACGCCCGGCAGAAGCATGTTACCGTGGCGCTCGCCACCATCCTCGACGCTGCCGGGGTCTCCTGGGGGATTCTCGGCAAGGAAGAGAAGTGTTGCGGCGACAGCCTGCGGCGCCTCGGTAACGAGTACGTCTTCGATCGTATGGCCCGGGAGAACGTCAAGCTCTTCACTGACAAGGGGGTGAAGAAGGTGATCACCCAGTGCCCCCACTGTTTCTCGACCCTGAAGAACGACTACCGCCAGTACGGGCTGGAGCTGGAGGTAGTCCACCACAGCGAGCTGCTGCAGGACCTTCTCGCCGCGGGGCGGCTGAAGCTCACGAAGCAGGTGGAGGAGTTGGGTAAAGTGCTGTTTCACGATTCCTGCTATCTCGGTCGCCACAACGATGTCTACGAGGCTCCCCGGACGGTCATCGCCACTGCGACGGGCGCTGCTCCTGTCGAGATGGAGCGAAGCCAGGAGAACTCATTCTGCTGCGGCGCCGGCGGCGGCAGGATGTGGATGGAAGAGTTCAGCGGGACGCGGATCAATCATAATAGGGTGGACGAGGCGTTGCGTATCGAAGCCGACACCATCTGCGTTGCCTGCCCGTACTGCATGACCATGTTCGAGGACGGCCTCAAGGACCGGCAGGCCGGCGAGACGAAGGTTCGCGACATTGCCGAGGTGGTGGCGGAAGGACTGCGCCCCGCCTAGAAAGAGTAATTATCGCCATGCTCCTCATTGTCCAGAACGACCCGGAAGTGCCGGCCGGCATGTATGGTGAGTGTCTCCGGGACGAGAGAGTGCCGTACCGCACCGTTCATCCCTATGCCGGTGAGGAGTTGCCGCCGCTCGGTGAGATCCGCGCTGCCATCGTTCTCGGTGGCGCCATGGGCGTGCACGACACGGCAGCCCATCCTTTCCTGGCGGAGGTGAAGGCCTTCGTCGCCGATTGTATCCGCACCGGCATTCCTTTTCTTGGCATCTGTCTGGGTGGTCAACTCCTGGCTTACGTACTCGGCGCTCGGGTCCACGCAAACCACTGCGGGGAGAAGGGCACCCTGCCGGTCGCTCCTACCCCGGAGGGGATGGCCGATCCCCTGTTCGCGGGCGTCGGGCGGGAATTCGTCACATTTCAATGGCATGACGACAGCTTTGCCATCCCCGCCGGTGGAGTCCTGCTCGCATCGTCCCCCGCATGCCCCAACCAGGTCTTTCGTTACGGAGCGAACGCTTACGGCACCCAGTTTCATCCCGAGGTTGACCGGCACATCGTCGATACCTGGGCACGGTGGAGTGCGGAAACCGCCTCTTCGGCCGATGATTTCCTCGTCGCCTTTGACCGGCTGGAGGAGTCCTATCGACAGGCATCCCGCCGGATCCTTGGGAACTTCCTCCGCATCGCCGGTCTGCGTTCATGATTCTTAGCCACAAAACTCGATAAAAAATTTCCCTCGATCCCCAGTGGCAAGTTCCGGCCATCATTCCTGGCGAAATTCAGCCATATTTTTGCCAGCTCCTCCCAATTCCCTTTTTAAAAAAGCGTTATGTTCCGGCTGGTTATCTTTTGTATACGGAATGGCACTCCGGTTGCTAGGAGTAAGTGTCCGCATGTTTTCCTGAGGTAAAGTTCTGCAACCGGTTCGGTCAGCACGATATTCATAATTTGCGTCAGGGAGGAGTGTCTCATGGCTAAAAAAAAGCTGTATCAGCATCTCTATTTCCAGGTATTGGTGGCGATCGCCGCCGGTGTTGCCGTCGGCAACTTCTTTCCGGATACCGGTGTCGCCCTGAAGCCGCTCGGTGACGGATTCATCAAGCTGATAAAGATGATCATCACTCCTGTAATCTTCTGTACGGTGGTGACCGGCATCGCCGGTATGGAGGACATGAAGAAGGTCGGACGGGTCGGCGCCAAGGCGCTCCTCTACTTCGAGGTGATCACCTCTCTGGCACTGGTTATCGGCCTCGTCATTGTTAACGTCATCCAGCCCGGGGCAGGCTTCAACGCCGACGTGACAAAGCTCGACACCAAGGCGCTCACCGCTTACACCAGTCAGGCCAAGTCCGCGAGCACCGCAGACTTCCTGATGAACATCATTCCCAACAGCGTGGTCGATGCCTTTGCCAAGGGGGACATACTCCAGGTCCTCTTTTTTGCCATCCTGTTCGGCTTCGCTCTGGCTGCCCTGGGGGATAAGGGAAAGGGCATTTATCGGTTTATCGACAAGCTCTCCCATGTCCTGTTCGGCATCGTCGGCATCATCATGCGGGCTGCTCCCGTCGGAGCATTCGGCGCCATGGCCTTTACCATCGGCAAGTTTGGTGTCGGCTCTCTTTCCCGGCTCGGGCTTCTCATGGGGAGCTTCTATCTTACCTGCCTCATTTTCATCTTCGTGGTTCTCGGCACCATAGCCAGGTTTTGCGGTTTCAACGTCTTCAAGTTCATCCGCTACATCAAGGAAGAGCTTCTCATCGTCCTCGGCACTTCTTCCTCAGAATCTGCCCTGCCGCGGTTGATGGCCAAGCTCGAGCACCTGGGGTGCAAGAAGTCGGTGGTCGGCCTCGTCGTACCCACAGGCTACTCCTTCAACCTGGACGGCACCTCCATCTATCTCACCATGGCTGCGGTGTTCGTCGCTCAGGCCACTAACACTCACCTCACTCTTGGCCAGACCCTCACCATTCTGACGGTGTTGCTTCTCACCTCCAAAGGGGCGGCTGGAGTTACCGGCAGCGGCTTTGTCACCCTGGCAGCCACCTTCGCCGCCATCCCCACCATCCCGGTGGCCGGCCTCGCGCTCATTCTCGGTATCGACCGGTTCATGTCCGAAGCCCGCGCGCTCACAAACTTCATCGGCAACGGGGTAGCCACGGTGGTCGTTTCCCGCTGGGAAAACGAGCTGGATACCACGCGGATGCAGCTGGTGCTGAATAACGAGTTGGTCGAGGAAGACGATGAGTTCGTACTCCCCGAGACTGAACTGGAGGGTATTCCAGTCTTCGAATAGGTTGATTTTCCTGGTTCGCAAAATAGGCCGCATCCTCCGACAGGATGCGGCCTTTGCCGTTAGTGGGGGAAATTCTCCCTTGACTTGTGGGCGTACTTCCCTTAGCCTCGATATAGGCCCGCTTTTTTGCCAAGTCGGGTCCAAACCTGCTGAAGGAGTTAACGATTATCCCGATGTCCCGTTTATCCTCGTCGTTCAATAAATCGGTCGGTTGCGCCGCGTTCACCTTCTTCCTGCTCGTAATCTCCGTTCTGCCGGCCCTGGCCGTGGAAAATATCGCTACGTACCCACCCCTGCCAGCCGGCTATTCTTCCATACGGGTTTTCGACAATCAGGGGCGATTTGTCGGCAGGATCCTGACGGAAAACCGATACTGGGTCTCCATTGACCGTATTCCCGTTTTTCTGCAGAAGGCGGTGGTGGCCGTTGAAGATTCACGTTTTTATGAACATGGCGGGATCGATGTCCGCGGGATCGCCCGGGCCGTGGTGAAGGATGTGGTCAAGGGGCGCATGGCCGAAGGCGGCTCGACCATCACCCAGCAACTCGTCAAGAACAAGTTCCTGTCAGGGGAGAAGACCATCGACAGGAAGATCGAGGAAGCCCGCCTGGCTCTGGAGTTCGAGAAGAAATACACCAAGAGCCAGATCCTGGAGATGTATTTCAACGAAATCTATTACGGGAACGGGGCCTGGGGCATTGCCCAGGCTGCCCGGCTCTATTTCGACAAGAACCCGGAGGAGTTGACCGACGGCGAATGTGCTCTGCTGGCCGGCGTGCAGAAAGCGCCGGGCCGCTACAACCCTCTGGGAAAATCCGCCGACGTCGTCAAACGGAGGGACGTGGTCCTCAAACGGATGGTGGAACTGAAGATGATCACCCGCCGGCAGCAGCAGGCCCTGCGTGACCATCCCCCAACGGTCACGCAGGCCAGTCAGGTGCCGTACTATATAGCCCATGTCCGGAACAACCTGGTCGAACGATTCGGACAGCAGATCATCGAGCAAGGGTGTCTGGAAGTCACCGCGGCCCTGGACCTGAACCTGCAAAAGCAGGCAGAGAAGGCCCTGCGTGACGGAGTGAAACGGATTTCACCCTCGCTCCAGGGGGCGCTCATCTGCCTGGATCCCGCCACCGGCGACGTCCTGGCGGCGGTCGGTGGAGTCGATTCCGCCAAGAACTCGTACGACCGCGCCTTTGTCGCTCAGCGCCAGCCCGGCTCATCCATCAAGCCTTTCATCTATGCCGCGGCCCTGGAGCAGGGTGTTACCGCCGGCAGCATCTGGAACGATACGCCAGTGGCTTACAACCAGGGGAACGGCCAAGACTGGAAGCCACTTAACTATGGGGGAGAGCGCTACGGCGACCTTACCCTCAGGCAGGCACTGGCCCATTCCAATAACGTCGTTACGGTGAAGCTGCTGGATAAGATCGGGGTCCCGTACTTCGTCAATTTCGCCGGGAAGGTTGGGCTCCCCCTGCGGACGCAGAACCTCTCCCTCGCTCTGGGGACCGAAGAGGTCACCCTGAAAGATCTGGTGCTGGCGTACACCCCCTTGGCCAACGGGGGTTCGCGGCCGGTACCCCGCACCATCATCCGTGTTTTCGATCGCAACCGTGGCACCTGGACGGAGAATCCGCCGGCAGTCACCACGGTCCTTGCTCCGGCCACGGCCTTTGTCACCACGCAGATGCTGAAGGACGTCCTGGTGTACGGCACCGCGAAGGGGCTGAAAAAATTCAGCCAGGAACGTCCCGCCGCCGGGAAGACCGGCACCACCAACGACTACCGGGATGCCTGGTTTGTCGGCTATACCCCCCAGATGGTAACCGGCATCTGGGTAGGGTATGACAAGCCGCGTCCAGGAGGAAAGGGCTTTACCGGAGGGGGTGTCGCTGCTCCCATTTGGGGTCAGTTCATGCGTTCGGCCCTGACCGGCAAGCCGGCCAGGGATTTCGTCAAGCCGGATACGGTCGTTTCCGTTTCCATCGACCCTGCGACAGGTTTCCTGGCGACGCCGGCCTGCCCGACAAAACGGGACGAATTCTACATCCCGGGGACTGAGCCGACCGAATTCTGTCCCAAGCATGGCGGAGATACCGTCAAACCTTCACCAGCTGTTTCTTCACCGTCCGATGCCGACGGGGATGAGGAAGAGGGCGGGAATGAACGTGCGAAGGATGAATGATTAATGTGGGGCAGGGCAGGTCAACGGTAACCCCGGGCAGATTGTATTGACTGATTGTGTTGGATTGAACTAACCTGAATTGACCTTCAGGCGAAACGAAAGAGCACCGTCACCGGAGAATAGTGTGTCGGCTTTCAAGGCTGGCAACTAGCGTGTGACACGCAGAGGCGAAGAAGGCATGTCCCAATCCATCGGCGACAAAGGAACAGTGCTGATTGTCGAAGACGATCGCAACACTGCCGCACTCGTTGCCACGTATCTCGAGCAAGAGGGGTTCGCGACGGTACTTGCCCATGACGGCGAGTTGGCGCTCCGGGCCGCCGGCGAAAGCAATCCGGTTTTCGTTATCCTGGATGTAATGCTGCCCAAGGTGGATGGATGGGATGTCTGCCGGACGTTGCGGAAAGCATCTGACGTCCCGATCCTGATGCTTACCGCCAGGGAGGAGGAGGTTGACCGTGTTGCGGGCCTCGCCATGGGCGCCGACGATTACGTGGTCAAGCCGTTCAGCCCCCGGGAACTGGTGGAGCGGGTGAAGGCGATCCTGCGCCGCAGCAGCAGCCCGGCCTCTCCCCAGTCTCCGGCAGTACTCTCCCTGGACGGTCTTGAGCTGAACCCTGAAAAGCACAGGGTTACGCGCGATGGCCGCGCGATTTCGCTGACATCCTCGGAGTACAAGCTCCTGTTCGCTCTGATGAGTTCTCCGGGCCGGGCCTTTTCCCGGGATGAACTCCTAAATCATGTCTATCGGCATGGCGAGGTGGTCATCGACCGGGTCATCGACGTCCACATCGGGAAGCTCCGCCAAAAGATCGAGGATGATCCTTCCCGGCCCCGCTTCATCCTGACGGTACGGGGGCACGGGTATCGTTTCAGCGACGAGAGCGGCGCTCAGGAGGAAGGATGAGGCAGCGCCTGCTCTGGAAGCTGCTGATCGGTCACATCGTTCCCGTCTTTGCGGTTACTGCCCTGGTGGTGTGGCATGCCATAAACCGCTCGGCGGCCCAGTATTACACGGTGCTCACAGGCCATTACCGGATCGCTCCGGATGACGCGCACCGTATGTTCCTGTCCGCCATCCACCGTGACTTGCTCGTGGGAACCCTCATTGCGCTGGCGCTGACGCTGCTTCTGACCTACCTTCTGACCCGCTGGGTGTTGCGTCCCCTGTTCCAGATCGCCGCAGTCACCAGGAAGGTTGCCGTCGGCAATTACTCCGAACGCGTGAACGTGGTTTCGCGCTACGAGGTCGGCCAACTTGTCGATGCCTTTAACGACATGGCCGACAACCTCGAGAAGATCGAACGTCTGCGCAAGAACATGGTGGCGGACATCGCCCATGAACTGCGCACACCGCTGACCAATCTGCGCGGCTACCTGGAGGGACTGAGCGACTCGGTCATACCCCCTTCCCGGGATACCTTCCGCATGCTCGAACAAGAGGTCCTGCGCCTGGTCCACCTGGTCGAAGACCTCCAGCAACTGGCGAGAGCCGATGCCGCCAAGGCCTTCCTCGACCTCCAGGAACTATCCCTGCACGAACTGCTTGGCCAGATCATGGACCTGTACCGACCGAACTTCCAGGAGAAGGATATCGCCGTCGAATGGCACCTCGAACCGGACAGCGACACCATAACGGCCGACCGCGACAAGCTGTTGCAGGCGATTCGCAACCTGATCGATAATGCCTGGAAATACACACCGCGGGGAGGAACCGTCTCCATTTCAACCATGCGGTCAGCGGAAGGGGTCCGCACCGTCTTTGCCAACACCGGCGCGGTCATTGCCGAAGACGATATCCCGTTCCTCTTCGAACGCTTCTTCCGTGCGGACCGTTCGCGTTCCAGGGATGCGGGCGGCGCGGGGATCGGCTTGTCCATCGTTAAGGAACTTATCGAGGCACACGGGGGAACTGTCGGTGCTGAAAGCGATACGAGCGGTACCAGGGTCTGGTTCATGCTCCCTGCTTAGCAGGGACCATGGACAGGTAAGTTGAGGGAAATGAGGAGCAACTCCTCAGTACCCAAATTGACATAGCTGTGTGTTTCCCCCGCTGCCACCTGCACCACCGTTCCCGGCCGGACCGGGAACTCCTCCTCCCCGACCTTGACGATTCCTGTCCCCGCCAGGAAGTAGAAAAGGTGCCCGTAGTCATCCGTGTGAGTATAAAAACCGCCTCCCGGCGCTACCCGGGTCAGTACCATGCGGACCCCGTCCGCCAGCAGGATCTTGCCAAAGACTTCGTGGGCAGTGTCCGGCCGGACAGCTTGCCATTCCATCGCATCCACATCGAAAGAGCGCGACATATCGTTTCCTTCCGGTCTTTTTTTGGTAATCCTCAGTCAGTCAGGGATACGGAGTCAGGGACCTTCTTCACAACCGCACCCGAACCGGCAGAATAACTGTGGTAATGCCGTCCCACTGCAGCCGGCGCTGGATGGCGAAGGCGGTCTCGTTGTGGAGCATCTTGTGGTAGAACTTCTCCAGCCGGAAAGTAAGCTGCCCGGTGAAGACAGCGGAGCGGGGAAACTCCTGGGCGAGTTCTTTGCACTGGTTCATGGCACACTCCACCACGTCGGTTCCCACTGCAATCCGGTAGTCCGCGGCAAAGCCAAGACGCCGGGCCAGGTCAACATATTTCTCCAGATCCGTGCGGACCGATTTTTCCAGCGCTGCGATCTCCTCCGCCCCCTTGAATGATCCCGAGTCGATCACCGCTACCGAAACGAAAATGATGTTCTTGTAAGTCTTCGGGAAAGTGGTAACGATGGAGAGAAGCGTGTGAACACCGAACCCGTTGTAACCCGAGACCAGTTGGATGGCAGTTGGTTCGTCGGGATTGACGGGGGCGTGATTGACGGGACCGCGTGTGGGGAAATCGAGGAGGGTTTCGTCGAGCTGGGCCATCCCCCGACGCACCGTCAGATAATGGCTCTTGATCAGGTAGCAGCAAACGATGACCACCGACGTGATCACCAGGGTGAGCCACCCTCCCTCGGCGAATTTTTCCACGGTTGTGATGATGAGAATGGTCGCGCACAGGGCGAGGCCGACCACGTGAACGCTCAGGTGCCGCATCCACTGCGGGTCTTCACGTCGACGCCTGATGTAAAAGCGCGACATCCCCAACTGGGATAGGGAAAAGGTGATGAAGACGTTGATGGAGTACATGACGATCAGTGCGTCGACCGAGCCGCGTGTGTAGAGGAGGAGGACCAGTGAGGCCGTTCCCATAAGGACGACGCCGTTCCTCATGGTGAGCCGCTCGGAGAGAGCGGCAAAGCGATGAGGAAACCACGAGTCGACGGCCATGTTGGCCATGACCCGCGGCCCATCGACGAAGCCGGTCTGGGCGGCAACGAGGAGGAGCGCCCCCTCGGAGAAAATAGTGATGAAGGCAATCCAATTGCCAAGCGGCCAGTCGGCAAACAACCCGTCAGCGAGGACGGAGTTGAGGGTTTTCCCCTCCACCGGCTTGACCGCGAGGAGGGCGTAGCAGAGGAAAAGAACTCCGGCAGTGAATGCGAGGGAAGTGGCCATGTAGATCATGGTCCGCTTGCCGGTCTGCACCCGCGGTTCGCGCATGATCTGGAGACCGTTGGAAACTGCCTCGATCCCCGTGTAGGTACCGCCTCCGAGGGAGTAGGCGCGCATAAACAGGAGGAGGATGCCGAACAAGCCTATGGTTGAAAGATCGTGGCTGAGACCACTCTTGAATTCGTTGGCCAGCGGCACGAACCGGTGGGTGTGCGTGAAGACGCCATCGAGGAGCATGAGAATGTGAGTGATCACGAAGATGGCGAAGATCGGTGCCAGCACCGCGATGGACTCCTTCACTCCCCGGATGTTGAGAGTGATAAGAACAATGGTGAGAAAGCAGGCAAAGGGAACCTTGAAGTGGTGGAAATGCATCGGCAGGTAGCTGAACACCGCATCCACGCAGGATGCAATGGAGACGGTGATGGTGAGGACGTAGTCGACAAGGAGGGCGCTCCCGGAAACTACCCCGGCCTTTTCGCCGAGCATGTGGGTTGCAACGATATATCCACCACCGCCGTGGGGAAAGTGCTCGATGATGCGGGAGTAAGCATAGGAGATGATAAAAACGGTGACTGCCGTTGCCAGGCCGAGGAGGATGGCCAGATAGGTGTGGGTGCCCAAAGCCCGGAACGCCTCTTCGGGACCATAGGCCGATGAAGAGAGTCCGTCGGAACCGAGACCGACCCACGCAAGGATCGGGATGAGCGACATCTTGTGGAACAGGTGCGGGTCCTTGATATGCTTGGGGGCGCCGACTATTGTTCGCCAGATTCTGCCAAAGATATTTGTTTGCTGCTCTTCGTTCCCGTTGGGGATCATGTTGCCTCCGTCACCCTTTATTAAACTATACGGCCTGTTTGGTAGACGTGCAACCGGCAGAGAGGCTGTTGCCGTGGAGGACACGCCGGGGTAAATGGCACAAAAAAGCCGCTGGTATGAAGACCGGCGGCTCAGTGAGTACTTGTGCTTTGACGCGTCTACGTCACTATTCAGCCTTTTTTAGTAATCCTCAGGATATTGGCCGCTACCATGGCAATCGGGAAAGCACCGATACTCAGCATTGCCCCCATCTTGGCCGCCCCCTGTATGGCAGGAACGGTAAAGGCTTCTCCGGCGACAAATAAAGCTACGGTGAAACCGATTCCTGCGATGATGCCGGCCACGAAGAGATGTTTTTTACCCATCCCCCTGGGGAGAGGGTAGCCGAGATGCTGTCCGAGAACTCCCATGGCGAAAATGCCCGCCGTCTTGCCGAACAGGAGGGCGCAGAGTACCAGCCAGGTGACAGTGTTCATTGCGGAGAAGGCGACCCCGGCATTGGCGAGGCCGAACATGAAGAGGCCGAAATCGACGATGAGCTTCCATTCGTGTTCGAACCGGGCCAGAGTCGAGGAGTCCCGTGGGTCTGCCTCAAACAGGTGCCCTGTTTCCCGGGCGGGGTGGGGAAGGAAGGGGACGATGACGACCAGGGCGAGGGCTGGGTGGAGGCGTGCGTTGTGCAGGCCGATCCAGCTGGGGAGACCGCCGCAGAAGAGATAGGGCCAGTAGTTCTGCACCTGTTTGCGGCGCAGGAGCCAGGCAGCCAGAATGCCGACAGTGGTGAGCAGCAGCCAGGAGGGCGCAATGGGGAGAAGCGGGTCGGGATAGAAGATGGCGATTATCAACAGGCCGATGGCGTCGTCGGCGATGGCCAGAAGGAGCAGGAAGGCGATGACCGGATGGTTGCGGCCGAAGACCAGCCGTGCGGCCAGCCAGGCGAAGGCGATGTCGGTGGCGGTGGGTATCCCCCATCCATGGGTGAGTTTTGGCGAGCCGATCAGGAGGTTGAGCACCAGATAAACCGCGACCGGCCCGAGCACGCCGCCCAGCGTTGCCAGAAGGGGATTGACGGCCTTGCTGACGGGGTTAAGATCACCGCCGGGAAGACAGCTCTGGGTTATCTCCGCGGCGGCAATGGCAAAGAAAAAGACCATGAACAGGTCGTTAGTAACGAAATGAAAGGTGAAAGGCCCCCAGAACTTACCGTGGACGAAACTATGGTAGCTGTCCGGCGCTCCGTTGCACCAGAGCAGAGCAGTGATCACCCCGGCCAGCAGCGGGATGGAGAATTCGCGAAGAAGATTGATTTTTTCGCCCATGGGTAATTCATAACACAACGTATCGAGCCGGTCCAGCAGTTACGTGCCGGCGTGCGGGTGGAGTCCATTTCACTTGACAAGGAAGGATTCCGCACGTAATTTCCGGTAGTACATCCGCAGACGATACGGCCAGCCAGACCGCAGAACGTCCCGGTACGCAGCCGACAGGAGGAAGACCACCTTGGGCCAGAAAACGACAACCGAAATTGAAGATTTCGGTCCGGGACTCAGCGTAGTTCGCCGGCGCCGCTGGTACCTGTGGTTGGTAATTCTCGTCTATGTCCCTGCCATGTGGCTGACCCTCAAGGTGTCGCCGACGTACCGTGCCGTGGAAGTTGTCTTCGGCATCTGGTTCGTCCTCGTCTTTGCTGCCGCAACTTACTCGGCCCTCGCCCGTTGCCCCCGCTGCGGCAACTACTTCCATATGCACGGGATGACTCTCCTTTACCTGCGCAAGTGTCTCCATTGCCAGCTGCATGTGTGTGCGGACAAGCGTGCGGCTAGACGGTGAAAAACACAAACATTCGATTTTTCCTTTGTTGAGTCAACTCCTGGATGTAAACAAAGTTTACATGTGTAAACTTTGTTTACATCCCTCCCAATCTCTTCTCTGACGGGCTTCCCCCCAGGCTCAAGGGCTATCGGCGTAAACTTTATTTACATACACCCCAGAGCGTCCCTCGTAGTCATCTATTTCTAACTTGCTGTAATCTTTTGTAAAAATCCGATAAAACCCGATTGGCATGCATTTGGTAAATAACGTAGCCAATTATGTGAGCAAAAATCCACCTGTAGGTGAAGACGGGTGCATCTGTGGCTCAAGAACTCGATCCAGGTGTAAGAGCATGGTGCCGGGTGAGGCTTTCATCCGGAAACCGGGGATTTACCCTGGTAGAAATCCTTATTGTCATAGCCATCATCGGAATTCTGGCCGCAGTGGCAACGTCGGCCATTTCTTCTTACTACGGAGAGTGCTGCGTCAAATCAGCCATGTTCGAGCTTGCAGGTATGATCAAAGAGGCGAAAGGGAAGGCAGCAGTGGATGATAAGGACTACGCTATTGTATTCGACCCGGGTGGCGGAAGATTTTCTCTTCTGGAGGATCAGGGTCCTGATGGCAAATGGAATACCGGCGATGACATCATCAACAGGAGCGTACGCCTTGCCAGCAAGGGTGGCGGGCTCAGTTTCGGTTATGGAACGTACGGCCCTGTTACGGATCCCGAGCGACTTGCCGAGACGGACGACGGAATCGCCATGGGCTTCGGGAGCCATATACTCGTCTGCAACTCCAGGCTGACAGGAACTTCAGGAACAGTTTACATCAAGGCGTCGTCCGGGGCGGCGATGGCGCTGACGATGAACAGCAAGGATTTTGGCTATACCCTGCGCCGCTGGGACGGGAAAAAATGGTCGAAACTCTGATGGCCGAGATGTTAGAGACATGAGGGTGTCATGCGAGTTGTTGTTTGCCATGAGGCCGATACCTGAGATCCTGGAGGATGCACCCTTCCAGGGTCGCGTCGAGGAAGGATTTCCAGCAGTCGACGTCGTCGATTTTCCCGCTCCGGAGAAATTCGAGAAATCGGCAGCCGCCGAAGCAGAGGGGGAGATAGGCGCATTCCAGGCATTCCGGCTTGTTCCACACATCCAGGTTGTACGTTTCGCCCGCGGAGACGATGCCGCTTCGGAGGTCGCCGACCGCAAAGCCTTCCCGGCCCACGAAGGCAGGGCATTTGTATATGGTGCCGTCGATGTTCACCACCAGGTCGTGCCGAAATTCGACCATGCAGCCGGCCGGGCCGGGCTTGGGGGTAGAGAAGCCGCGCTTCAGGATCTCGTCCCGCAGATACAGGGTCGCCCTATGGATCCACTCCTCATCCGTGCAGTTACAGCTGCTTGCGTAATCGGGGATGCCCGGGGCGCCGATCCTGCCGGTCACCTGGTTGAACTGGACCGCCCGGAGCTTCTCCGGAGTGATCCCGACCTGGAGGAGATGATCGAGAAGGCTGGGGAATTCCCGGTAGTTCTCTCGGGTAAAGTTGCCGCCGACCTGCACGCCGATGACATCGCATATTTCCCGGATATTGCGGACGATGGTGTCGAAGGAGCCATTCCCGTTGACAAAGGGCCTGGAGCGGTCGTGTGTGTCCCTGGGTCCGTCCAGGGTAATCTTCGCTTCTTTCATGCCAAGAGCGGCCAGCTCCAGCGCCAGCGGGCGGTCAAGGAGGGTTCCGTTGGTCACGAGGGAGAATTCGAAGGGAAGCCCCTTGTCCGCGGATGATTTGGCAAGCCGGGTGGCGATGAACCTGATGAGGCCGGTGCTCAGGAGCGGCTCGCCTCCGTAAAAATCGAGGGAAACCTTCCTGCCGTGGGCAAGCTGCTCCCGCTCGATCCATTCCACGAGGAGCGCTGCGGTTTCGGCGGACATGGCGTACTTTCCGCGCACTCCCTCCTCGAAGCAGTAGGGGCAGGCGAGATTGCAGTCGAGGTTGAGGACCACGATGGCGTGGAACCGTTTGGTCAGCCGATTGGCATCCGCAAAGCGGGTGCGCACTTCCTCCCGTTCCTTCTCAGGGTCGGGGACGAGGATGCCGAGACGACTCAGCTCCTTCTGGTCGTTCTCGGGGAGGGTCCCGTTCTCAATTTGGTGAAGAGTCTTCTCCGGGACGCGCACCACGGCAGCGCGCCGGGTGGCGTAGAGGATGAGGTGGCCGGGGTTATCGGGACAGGGAAAGATTTTCAGGTAAGTGGAAAGGCGCATGGATAGAAAGGCCCAGGGGAGTGGGCTCCCCCGGGTCGCAGGCCTCGTCAAGTTGCGTGTCAGACGTTAGGCAACGGCGCGGGTTTGACCTGTTTGGCAGCAGGCGGACAGGCTCTCCGCCGACTCTTCGATCCCCTCGTCGAGGACCACGATACCGCTGTTTTCAGTTTCCATACCCTTGATCCTCCTTGCATTGTAATAGGCGGCTACCCTGTGGAGAAGCCGCGAGAGAGGCGGAATTACTATGGACAAGATTCGGCAATTCTGCTACTGTTGCGCCGCTAAGTCAGGCACTTTTCATGAACTGATACTATACACACTTTCATGTAGACGCAAATCAATTCTTTTTAATACATTGCTTAGCATCTCAAGCTTGTATACATGCAGTGTATGCCATACCGCAAGGGTGTCCATGAGGCGCAGCTTCTCCAAAAAAACAGGATTCATCTTTGCTGCCGCGTTCCTGGTCCTTGCCTGCCTTTGCGCTCCAGTCCTGGCCGCGACGGCGGACGACCAGCAGACCCTCGACATGTTCTACGAGGCGAAGGACCTGGTCGTTACCTCATCGCGTAATCCGAAAACCCTTTCCGAGAGCGCCGAGAACATCACCGTCATCACCGCCGCCGACATCGAGATGATGGGGGCCCATACCGTCACCGACGTTCTCAACAACGTCCCCGGCATCCAGGCTGAAACGGGGAGCGTGGGTTTCTTCAGCGGGGTCTCCATCCAGGGAGCCGATTTCTTTCATATCCTCGTCCTGCTCGACGGCGTCACCCTGAACTTCCTCGGGGACGGCCATGCCGACATCTCGGCCATCCCGATACAGAACATCGAGCGGATCGAGATCGTCAAGGGTCCTGGGTCGTCATCCTGGGGTTCGGCCCTCGGTGGCGTCATCAACATCGTCACCAAGTCCCCCCGCGAGGGAAAAAAGCTTGGCGGGGCCGTCTCCGCGTCCGTGGGGGAACGACAGACGCAGGACTTCCGGGGAGAAGCCACCGGGAGCGTCGGGAGACTCGGCTACTACCTCTATGGCGGGCACCTTGCCTCCGACGGCTTCCGTCCCCAGACCGCCGTCGATGAGAGCAATCTCTACGCCAAGCTCCGCTGGCAACTCCCCGAGCGGGGGAGTCTCCTCTTCACGACCGCTTACAACCATGGCGGGCGGGGGGATGGCGACACCACCTCCCTCGATTTCCTGGCCAAGAACACGTACACCTACTTTTTCTCCACTCTCTCCCTGAACTACCCTCTGAACGACCGAACCGACCTCGACCTTTCCCTCAGGACCACATCGAGAAGCACCCACGATTATGCGATGACCCTGAGCGCCGGCGAACCGCTGCCGGACATTCCGTCAAAAGAGACCAGCCTTGGCGGGAGCGCCAAGCTCACCTGGCGTGGAGGGCTCAATAGCCTTGCCGTGGGCGCGGATTTCGACCATATCGACCATACGTCGGATGTCAACAGTTTGTTCCTAGGGAACATGGCTACCGAGGTGAAAGTCACAAGTGACAAATGGGGGGTATTCCTGGACGATACCCTGAAATACGGGGACGTTGCCATCTCCCCCGGCATCAGGTACGACCGGATGAACCAGACCGGCGACTTCATCAGCCCGAGCCTCGGGATTGCCTGGAGTCTCACTGAACATATCATCTTTCGCGCCTACGGGGCCCGGGGATACGGTCTCCCCGTGCTCCTTCCAGATCAGCCCCAGGAGAAGGTCTTCACCCTCCAGGCGGGCGTAGAGACCACCCTGGTCCCCTACCTGTGGCTCAAGACCACCTTCTTCCGGAACCAGCTCTCGGATGTCGGGGTCTTCGACCCCGTGATCGGGACAAAAATCCCTGAAAAGCAGCTGAAGCAGGGGGTGGAAGTGGAAGGGCGCACTGTTCCCCTCTTCAACACCGCTCTTGCCGCCGGCTATACGTTCATTGAGGCGAAAAAGTGGGGAAGCGGCGAAACCCTGCCGAACATCCCGAGCCAGATCGTCAAGCTCGGGCTTCAGTATGATGACCGGCATTCTCTCAAGGGGGCGCTCTTCGGCCGCTACGTCTGGTGGAATGCCGCCCCGGATTTGTCCGGCAAATACAGCGCCGTTATCTGGGACCTCAATCTTTCGAAAAGAATCTTAAACATCAATGACACGTCGTTGGAGATATTCTTTGCCGCCCACAACATCTTCAACGGCGCTCAGTATGACAACGTTGTCAATAAAAACCCCCGCAGATGGGTGGAAGGCGGGGTACGGTGCAGCTTTTGATGTCGTTTCTGATACCACTTCTCGGTGAAGGTAGTTGCTATTGAGAACGCTGTTCATCGCCATATTATGTAATGCCCTTTTGTTCGGGGGACAGGTTTTCGCCCACGACATCCTGGTCATCCAGGGTATGCGGGTGAAACCGTTCGACGAGGCGTTGCAGGGTTTTGCCAGCACCTGCACAGCCGGTTCGAAAAAGATCGTCTACACCGATACCGAAGGGATTGACATCATAAAGACCGTGCGCGAGGAACGGCCCAGGCTGATCCTCGCCATCGGCGCCGATGCCCTTTCCAGGGTAAAAATGATCAAAGATATCCCCATCGTGTATCTCATGGTGCTGAACCCCCAGCAAATAGCGGACGGGAAAAACATCACCGGGGTGAGCATGAATGTTCCGGCCGTGAAATACCTTGCCATGATGGAGAAATTGCCGCTGCGCCGCAAGAGCATCGGGGTCCTCTACGATCCCAACCATACCGGCTACCTGGTGAGAAAGGCGCAGCAGGCGGCCAGGGAGGAAGGGTTGGAGATAGTGGTGAGCGAGGTCCGCGATTCGCGGGATGTTCCCGCACTCCTGGAGAAGATGGAAAACACTGTCGACCTAATCTGGATGGTTCCCGATACCTCGGTCGTGACTCCTGTTATTGTCGAATACCTGCTCATGTTCTCCCAGCAGCAGCGGATACCGATTGTCACGTTTGCCGGCAAGTACGTGGATATGGGGGCTCTCTTCTCCCTCGATATCGACAATGTCGATCTGGGGCGGCAGGCGGGAGAGATGGCGCGGGAAATCCTCGACGGCACGCCCGTCAAAGAGCTGCCGCCGACCGATGCCCGTAAAACTGTCTTCAAGGTCAATCGGAATGTCGCGAAAAAACTGGGCATCTCCCTGGATGAAATCGGTTATGCGTCTCCATAAACAGGATTGACGGATGCGGATACCTCTTTTTGCCAGCTTGCGGGAAAGTTTCAGGACCAAGATTTTTGCCATATTTGCCCTCTTCATCATCGTTATCTGCTGTTCGTTCACCTCCTTCTTCATCTGGCACGAGAGCCGTTCGCATACCGAGAAACTCCTCACCGAAGGAAAACTGCTCTCGAAAATCCTTGTCTATAATTCCCGGCTTGCGGTCTTTTCTGAAAACAGGACCATGCTGAGAGATGTAGTCGCGGGGATCATGCCTCAAGAGCATGTCCTCGCGGTCAGTATATATGCTCCAGATGGGAGAGCGCTGATAGAGGAGGCAAAATCAGGGCACGATGTCCTTGCCCATATTGACATCCGCGATCGCATAGGACCGGCTGTCAGGCAGAGATCTACGATATATTTCCCGGGTGAGGACCGCATCGAACTGATTACGCCCATAATCTCGGAAGCTCCCGCCCGGTCTGCTGAAGCTCTCTATTTCGATGAAACACAGCCATCGCAACGACAAAGTGTCACAGGTGTGGCCAGGATCGTTCTCGACAAAGGGGAGTTGAACAAGCGGATGACAAATCTCGTTGCCATGGGCGTCGCGCTCGGAACGCTTTTCCTGTTGCTTGGGTCGATCAGTGCTTTTTTCATAATCAAAGGTGTAACGACGCCTCTGAACAAGCTCATGGAAGGGGCGAACGCGCTGGGGAGAGGGGAACTTTCCAAGCGGATAGTTGTTGAGACAAGGGACGAGTTGGGACGGGTCGCCATAGCCTTCAATGAAATGGTAGATTCTCTGGAACGGCGGGAATCGGAAAAACAACAGCTGCAGGAGCAACTCAGGCTTGCCCAAAAATTGGAAGCCAAGGAAGAATGGGAGCGTACTTTTGATACGGTGCCCGACCTGGTTGCGATTCTCGACAAGGAATTCCGGATAGTCCGGGTCAACAAGACGATGGCCGAACGGCTGGGATGTGCCAAGGAAGCGGTTGTAGGTCGGCTCTGTTCAGCTCTGTTGCGGGGAGCCGAAGCGCTGGCCGATTGCTATCCCCTCTGTGTCGGGGAGGTCGCGTACAGTGCGGAAGTCTATGAAGAATGCCTCGCGAGTCATTTCTGGGTGACCGTTTCACCATTGCGCAAAAACGATGGCGGCGTTACGGGATTTGTGTATGTCGCCCGCGACATCACGCTGAGAAAAGCGGCTGATGAAGAAAAGAAAATGATCCAGGCAAAGCTCGTTCAAACCAACAAGATGACGTCCATCGGGCTCCTGGTTTCGGGGTTGGCCCATGACGTCAACAACCCCAACGGTTCGATCATGCTTGCCGCCCATCTGCTCGCCAAGTCGTGGAAGGATATCGGGCCTATACTCGATAACTATCGTGATAATGAAGGAGACTTTGTCGTTGGTGGGCATCGGTATTCACATGTTAGGGATACCCTCCCTTACCATATCGCCGGTATCATGGAAAATTCACGCCGCATCGAGGGGATCATCAACAACTTGAAGGACTTTGTCCGCAAGGGGAAAGCCAACCTCTCTCTTGCGACCGATGTTAACGATGTTGTGTCAGTATCAGCATCCATTCTCAACAGTCATATCAAGCGCCAGACCAACCATTTCAAGCTTGAGCTTGCCGAAAAGCTGCCGAGCATCAAAGGCAATCCCCAACAGCTGGAACAGGTGGTGATAAATCTCATTCTGAATGCGCTTCAGGCCCTTCCTGACAAGAAGCGGGGGGTGAGGGTCGTCACCTCGGCGGACATGGTCAACGGTTTTGTCATCATTGCCGTGCATGATGAGGGGTGCGGCATGTCCCAAGAGGTTCGTGACAGGATTTTCGAGCCCTTCTTTTCCACCAAGATTGACAGGGGTGGCACTGGCCTCGGTCTTGCCATTTCCAACTTCATCGTCAAGGAGCACAACGGTACCCTTGAATTTGTGTCTGAACCCGGCAAAGGTACGACAGCACTGGTCAAACTCCCCTTGGAGATAACAGGACGAGAGTGCAGCACGTGCCCCGATGAACTTGAAAAAGAGGAAACGCCATGAACTCACTCAGTCACTATGATCTTCCGGTCCTTCTTATTGATGACGAACTGGATATTCTCGACCTGACCCGACTGGCGCTTGCAGGTGAAGGGATCAAGAATACCCATATGGTTGACGACAGCCGGTTGGTGCTCCCGTATCTGGAAAAGGAAAATGTGGCAGCAGTTGTCCTCGATCTCATGATGCCGCACCTTTCCGGCATTGAACTGCTTCAGAGTGTCATCGGTGATCATCCTGACATTCCCGTAATAGTCATGACGGCGATTGATGATGTGGAAACAGCTGTGGAATGCCTGAAAATGGGGGCGTTTGATTACCTGCTGAAGCCTGTGGATCCGAACCGGCTCGTGTCGGTCGTCGCCAAGGCTCTTAAGATACATCACCTGCAACGGGAGGTCTCCTCCCTCAAGGACTGTCTGCTGACGGGCCGACTCGAGCATGCTGACGTATTCTCCGAGATAATAACCTGTAGCGGCAAGATGCGCAGTATTTTCCAGTATGCCGGAGTCATTGCCAAATCCCGGCAGCCGATACTGATTACGGGGGAGACGGGAGTGGGGAAAGAACTGATGGCATCGGCCATCCACAGTTTGAGCGGCGTGAGCGGCACGTTTGTCGCTGTCAATATTGCCGGCCTGGATGATGCGATGTTTTCCGACACCCTTTTCGGCCACAAGAAGGGAGCGTTTACTGGCGCCGCAACTCCCCGGGACGGCCTCATAACCCGGGCTGCCGGCGGTACGCTTTTTCTCGACGAAATCGGCGATCTGAATCAGCAGTCTCAGGTCAAACTCCTGCGACTGCTACAGGAGTTGGAGTATTATCCGCTTGGTTCAGATACGGCGAAAACAAGCGATGCTCGCATAATTGTTGCCACCAACCAGGATATTGCCCGTCTTCTCGCCAGCGGAAAATTTCGTAAAGACCTCTATTATCGTCTCTGTGCATACCAGATTCATATTCCGCCGCTTCATGAACGGCCTGAAGATATCCCTTTGTTGCTCGATCACTTTGTCGAAGAAGCGGCAAAAGCGCTCGATATGGCAAAGCCAGCCCCTACGCCGGATGTTGTCGATTTTCTGGCTGCCCGGAAATTCTCCGGAAATGTTCGTGAACTGCGGGCAATGGTTCATGAAGCAGTCATTCGCCAGAAAAACGGCCAACTTACTCTGGAGAATTTCAACGTGGTCGACAGGGAGGAATTCTCACTCTCTCATTTACACTCCTGTGCAGCTTCAGGTAGTGAGGATGCACTTATCGGTCTTTTCGGACGGTTTCCGACTATCGATGACGTGGAGAAATACCTGATCGACAAAGCGATGCAACTGGCAAACGGCAGATGCAGCGTGGCGGCTTCGCTGCTTGGGATCACCCGCCAGGCGCTCCATAAGAGAATAAAGAACCATCCCCAACCTTTCGATCACCAGGTTGGATAAATCCCCTACCGTCACGTTTGCCGGTGTGGCGTTCTTCTGTATCAGACTCCTGAAGACCGGCCCCATGAAGGGCGGCTATTGCGGCGGAGGCGGCGGTGTCGGGTAATTCTCGGGTAAGTTTTGTGGCGATTGCTCATAATCGGGCGGCGGAGGGGGCGGCGTGCTTCTCCGGAACCGGCGTGCCCTTCGCACTGTACCCGGAATCTGGTTGCCGTAGGCGTACATGCACTGCAGATATGCGTGGTCATAACGCCGCTGCGCTTCATAGCCATATACCTGACCGGCATTGGCACCCGTGGCCGTGCCGACCAAAAGGCCGCTCCCGGCGCCGATGGCCGCGCCTGTTGCCGCGTTTCCTGCGGCGGCTCCTATAGCGGCTCCGGCTGCTGCCCCGATAAGGGTGCCGACGGCGGCCCCGGTTGCGGTAGCCTGGTTGGCAGTCTCCTGGGGTGCTAGCCCGATCTGCTGGCTAGCCCATTGCCTGCAGGTTATCTCCTCGGTCTGAAATACTTCGAAGGGTTTACCGGGAGCCGGCAGCACCATCACACTCGGCCCCGTCGGGACGGTCGCGCACCCCCCCACCGTCAGCAGCACCAGAATCGATGCAACGCTTCGCTTCACCATGACATCACTCCTCCTCTTCCGGTGCCGGAGCCGGCTGCGGAACCACTTTCATCCAGCCGCCCGGACACTGCTTCACGTATGGGTAGTATCCCTTGGGATTCTGGCAGAAATACCAGTAGCTCGGTGCCTCCGCTTGTTCCGGCATGATGTATTCCGTGGGGGGCTGCGGTTGCTGCTGGATCACGACCGGCGGCGCGGCATAGTACGGATACGGATACGCCGGACCCCACCAGCCCGGTCCCCATCCCGGACCGATCCAGATTCCTCCGTGCCCATACCCGTGCGCCAGCGCGGGCATGGAACCCACAAGCAGCAGTATTGTGGTTACCACTGCAATAGATACGGCTTTCTTCATGCCTGTTCCTCCTCCTTCTGTTGCCGATATTCCTCATTAAACGTACAGAACTGCGAATGGTTGACGTGCAAATGGATAAAAAGCGTCGAGGGTAAAATCACCTGTTTACAGGGTAATGGACAATTGTGGAGCAAATGAGGAAGAAATGAGGATGCATCCCCTTGCTCTTCGGCGCCTCCCTGGTTTATGATGTGTCGATGTCGGTCGGTAATTCCCAACGAAGCTGAATGGAGAATGCGGTGCTACGTCGCTTTCAGGCCCTGTCACTGAGAAGCCAGCTGTTTCTGATGGCCATCCTGCTTGCCTTGCCCGCCTTTGCCCTGATCGTACATTCGGGGCTGCAGCTGAGAAGGGACGCCATAAACGAAGGTTTCGAAGAGACGCGAAAGCTGGTATACAGCGTAGCCACCGAGCAGTACAATCTCATCGGCGACGTGGAACAGCTGCTGACGGTCCTTGCCCAGCTGCCCGAAGTAAAGGGACATGATATTTCGGCCGCCTCAGCGATTCTGGCCGATGTCCTGAAAAAGAGCCCCCAGTACGGAAATGTCATAATAACGGACCGCGACGGCAATGTCTGGGCATCCGCCCGCCCGAGGAGAGCGCATTTCTCCCTGAAAGAGCGGCGCACGTTCCAGAATACCGTCAGTAGCAGGCGGTTCTCCTCGGGAGAGTATTTTGTTGGCAGAACTTCAGGCAGGGCGAGCATCGGTTTTGGCTATCCGGTAATCGACGCCCGCGGTGAACTGGACGGCGTAATCGCCGCAAATATCAATTTCAGCCATTTCAACGAGTTGCTGAAACACGCCGGTTTACCCAAGGGCACGTCGTTCAGCATCATAGACCATAACGGGGTCATCATAAACAGGAATCTGGACCCCGAGAAATTCATCGGCACGAGGCTAAATGAAGACATATTCCTGCGCATGAAAAACGGTGCCGACGACGACACCTACATCGGTCCCGATTCGACGGGCGAGCAAGCGATCAATTCGTACCGCAAGCTGCGCCTGGAGCATGAACAGTCCCCGTATCTCTACATTCGAACGAGCATTCCGCTCAGGGGAATCCAGGGAAACGCAGCGCGCGCGCTCATTTACGATGTCGCCTTTCTCTCCCTGTTCCTGGGGGCCGTCGTTCTTGTTGCCGTAAGAATCGGCAACCATTGTTTCGTGGATCGGATCGGCAAACTCCGGGAGGCTGCGGAGCGCCTGGCCGACGGAGACCCGTCTGTCCGGGTTTCCGAGATCGTCGAAGGGGGCGAGCTGGGAAGTCTGGCAAAAACCTTCGATGAAATGGCGCGAAAGCTGACGGGAAGAGAGCTTGCCCTGGTCAAGAGCGAAGGAGAGCTCAACGATCTTTATAATAACGCCCCGTGTGGCTACCATTCCCTGGATGGGAACGGTACGTTCGTACGGATAAACGATACGGAACTTGGCTGGCTGGGATACACCCGCGATGAGGTGGTTGGGAAAATGAAGTTTGCCGATATTCTCACCGCCGAGGGGGCGATAAATTTTGAGGTGAGCTTCCCCTTGCTCAAGACGCGGGGATATGTCAGCGATATGGAATTCGAGTTCGTCCGGAAGGACGGCTCGACGCTGCCGGTGCTTCTGAATGCGACAGCCCTGTATGAGAGGGACGGATCGTTTCTCCTGACCCGCAGCACATCTCACGACATCACCGAGCGCAAGGGGGCAGAAAGGGTACTGAACGAACTGAATCAGGATTTGACGAAGAGGGTTGAAGAGGAGACTGAACGGCGTCTCAAGCACGAACGTATTCTGGCTCGTCATGCCCGGCTGGCCGCCATCGGGGAGATGATCGGCGCCATTGCCCATCAGTGGCGCCAGCCTCTGGCGACGCTCGGCGCAACTATCCAGAGCATCAGGATGGCGTGGGAACGGCAGTGCATCGATAATGAGTTCCTGGCCAAAGCGGAGTCGGACGCGCAAAAGCAGCTCCTGTACATGTCCGAGACGATCGAGGACTTCCGGAATTTCTTCAGCCCCGAAAAGGTCATGGAGGTGTTCGATGCCATGGAGAAGGTTCGGGAAGCGGTCCTGCTCGTCTCTCCCCAGTTTGCCCATTCCAGCGTCATGCTGGACGTGGTCGACGAACTTGCGGGTTGCCCGGTGAAAATCCAGGGCTATCAAAATGAGTTCAAGCAGGCGCTTCTCAACCTGTTGAGCAACTCCTTCGACGCCGTGAGCGAAAAATGCGGCCACGGTGACCGGCCTGGCGGCGATTATGCCTTTGACGCCCTGGTGACCATCTGCGTTGCCCGCCGGGGAGAGAACGTCGTGATCGAGGTCCGCGACAACGGGTGCGGCATACCGTCCGAGCATACCGACAAGGTGTTCGAACCCTATTTTACAAGCAAATCCGAGGGGAAGGGGACCGGCATCGGGCTCTACATGTCGAAGCTCATTGTCGAGGAGAGCATGGGGGGGCGGCTCGGATTCACCAGCCGGCCGGACGGAACGGTGTTCGTGATGGAGCTGACGGGATACGACCCGGCAAAGGATGAAAGCGATGAGTGAAATAGTACCGATTACCGTGCTCTATGTGGAGGATGAACCGGATCTTCGCGAACGTGTCCGCATCGTCCTCGAAATGCATTTCGAGCGGGTTCATGCGTGCGCAAACGGAAGAGAGGGACTCGATGTCTTTTCCGGTGAGCTACCAGACATCGTCGTCAGCGATATAATGATGCCGGTAATGGACGGCCTGGAAATGACGAAAGCGATGCGGGACAGTGCGCCGGATATCCCCGTCATTCTCACGACCGCATTCACTGAGACGGCTTATCTTCTCAAGGCCATCGAACTGGGGGTGTCGGCGTACGTGCGCAAGCCGCTCGATTGCAGGCAGCTCGTCGAGGCAATCACCCGGGCCGCCACCCCGGTCCTGCAAAGAATCGAGCTGGAGCGGGTGCGGCAGAGGGAGATGTCTCCTCTGGAGCTTCTCCTTGGGGAGAGCCCTGCAATGCAGCATGTCATCCGGCAGGCGCAACGGATCGCGGAAACGGACTTTTCCGTCATCATTCAGGGAGAAACAGGTGTCGGCAAGTCCCATCTCGCCTCGCTCATCCATGGATTGAGCCGGCGCAAACACCAGCCGTTCATCGCGGTTACCGTCGGTTCTCTGCCGGAATCGTTGGTCGAGAGTCAACTCTTCGGCCATATCAAGGGGGCCTTCACAGGGGCGATTTCCGCAAAGAGGGGGCTTTTCGACGAGGCCCACGGAGGGACCCTCTTTCTCGACGATGTGGACTGCGCCTCCCCAGCGATACAGGCAAAGATACTCCATGCTGTCGAACAGAAGCGGTTCTTCCCCGTGGGGGGGACCAAGGAGGTAGAGGTGGACACCCGCATAATCACGGCGAGCAACCGTGACCTCCTGCTCGAAGTGCGGAACGGACAGTTCCGTGAGGACCTCTACTACCGGCTCGGCGACCTGGTGATCACGCTGCCACCGTTGCGCGAACGGGGCGCTGACATTGCGATACTGGCCCGCACCTTTCTCCGGGACGTATCGCTGGAGTTGAACCGGGTGCCTCCCCGTATCGCGCCGGACGCCATCCTTCTGCTGAACCGTCACCAGTGGCCGGGCAATGTGCGGGAGCTGAAGAGCGTCATGAAGCGGGCGGCGCTTTTTGCCGGGGAAACACTCACGGGCGAAGAGCTCGTGACCTGCGTGAACGGTGACTGGGCCGATGAAGGGTGTGGCCGGCTGCAGACCCTGGAAGAGTTCAAGCGCCACGCCGTCAGACAGGCTCTCGCGGCCACGGGCGGGAAAAAAATGGAAGCCGCCCGCCTGCTGGATGTTGACTATAGCAGCTTCAAGCGCATGCTCGATAAGTACAAACTGTAAAACTCTGCATTTTGCCTACCGCCGCCTTCTTCTCCTCCGCAGTTTGCATACCTTCCTTTAAAATCAATTTCAATCATCGTTAGCAAGTTCAACCGGTTACAGATGTGGCACTGCTGTTGCTTCAATGTTCCAGGCGGGCATGAGGCTTCGGGGCGCGAGGCTTTTGACGATGTCAAAGACTATCGATGTAAATGGCACACAATTGGTCGTTCCGTCGGTGAGCAGCGGGTGCGTCTTTTTGAAAAAACCGTTTCCCGAGTGCTATTGCATGAACCTCACGAGCTCAAATATTCCGAGAATTCTCATGTATTGTGACAGAGGGTTCCAATCCTGCCAGATCTACTGCCGCAGGACGGGAAATATCGCTTAACACGAAGCGCACACATTATACGGGCAAGTCATATGAACTTTTACGAGTATAAAGATCACATTATTTATCCAACCCCCCGGATAGACATAGACTCAGGGTATTGGAAGATACAGCTGACCATCAGGTACAAAAACAATATCAAATTATTCAAGCGCGATGCGATGTTCGGCACTCGGGGCGAGGCGGTCTTCCATTGTATAAGCTACGGCAAAACATTAATCGACGAGGGGATAGACTTTGAGACGAAAGAAATTTGAATTGCTGGAAAGCAATGTGGGCAAAATCGACAAGGTTGTGAGGATCGCGCTTAGTATAGCAATAATAACTGTTATGCCATATCTTTACTATCCTGAAATATTGGAAGAAATATTCGTAGTAGTATCGGTATTGTTATTCTCGACCGGTTTGGTCGGGTACTGTCCGGCCTACACTTTTTGCGGCATTACTACCAGAAGGACCAGTGTGGGAACGTAATAAATCGTTCAGTAGTTAAAACTGCTTGAGCTTCATATTCCGATTCTGTGAATACACATAGACACTCATCCCGCCGCTTCAGGCCTGTCTGGTGAGGCTCTGCCCTCACTTTTGTACCTTCCTCTTCTCTTTCCGATTCTCTTTCCGTCGTCATATCCAATTCATCAAACGTACAATGGTGACCACGGTCACGGACGACCTGTTTTTGTTTTACAAGGGGAGTCGATTTTGTTAGGATTGATCTCCGCAAAATGAGCAACAAAGGGTAGTTATGTCCGAACTTACACCGATGATGCGGCAGTATCTCGAGATAAAAGCCGATTATCCTGATACCATCCTCTTTTTTCGTTTGGGCGATTTTTACGAGATGTTCCTCGATGACGCGGTCAAGGCGTCGCGCATCCTCGATATCGCCCTCACGTCCCGCAACAAGAATGCCGACGGCGCCGACGTCCCACTCTGCGGTGTTCCCTTCCATTCCGCCAACCCCTATATCGCCAGGCTGATCGAGGCCGGAGAAAAGGTTGCCATCTGCGAACAGGTGGAAGACCCGAAGAGCGCCAAAGGAATTGTCAAACGCCAGGTTGTGAAGGTGGTCACCCCAGGGCTGGTTATTGATGCCGAGAGCCTCTCCCCCAAGGAAAACAACTTCCTCCTCTCCCTCTGTGCTGGGAAGGGGGACCACTGGGGAGTGGCATACCTCGACATCTCCACCGGCGAGTTTCGGGTTACGGAACTGGAAGGGCTCGATGCCGCCTTGGCCGAGGCGGCCTGCGTGGCTCCCCGGGAAGTCCTGCTCCCAGCTCCCTTTCGCGACACCACCTGCGGGAAGGATTTCGCTTCCCTCGTTGCCGACCGGATCGTTACCTACGTGGACGAATGGGTATACGACCGGGATTACGTCCAGCGCCAGTTCCGGGACCATTTCGGGGCAACGGCGGAGGCCGTGGGGTGCGAGGGGCTTGACGAAGGGGTGTTGGCGGCTGGCGTGATTCTCCACTATCTTGAGGAGACCCAGAAGGGGAGGGCGGCCCACGTCACGAACATCATCCCCTACAAGACCCGTGAATACCTGGTGCTCGACGAGGCAACCCGTCGGAATCTGGAACTGACCGCCACCCTGGCTGAGGGGAAACGCAAGGGGTCGCTCATCGGCCTCATGGATCGGACGATCACTGCCATGGGGGGGCGAAAGCTGCGGCAATGGATTAACTATCCGTTGATAAATGTCCGGACTGTCAGGGAACGCCAGGATGCGGTCGAAGAGTTGGTGCATGACCAGGGACGGCGCAGAGACCTTGCCGCTCAGCTCGACGGCGTCTACGACCTGGAGCGGCTGAACGGCCGGATCAGCCTGGCATCCGCCTCGGCCAAGGACCTGGTGGCCCTCCGGCTGTCGCTCCTGCGCATTCCCGCGGTGCTGGAACTCCTTTCCTCGTCCTCCGCTTCGCTGCTGTGCGAGCTGCGTGCCGGGATCGATCCCTTGACCGACCTGGCCGAGCTCATCGGCTGCGGCATCGTGGAGAACCCGCCGTTCGTCCTGCGGGAAGGGGGGATCATCGCTACGGGGTACAATGCCGAGCTGGACGAGTTGCGGGCCATCAGCCGGGAGGGGAAGGGGTTCATCGCCCGGCTCGAAGCGCAGGAAAAGGCCCGGACTGGCATCAACTCCCTGAAAATCCGTTACAACAAGGTCTTTGGCTACTACATCGAGGTCACCCGGACCAACCTGGCGGCCATCCCGGCCGACTACATCCGGAAGCAGACCCTCGCCAATGCCGAGCGGTTCATCACCCCCGAACTCAAGGAGTACGAGGAGAAGGTGCTCGGGGCCGAAGAGCGGATCGTGGAGATGGAGTATGCCCTTTTCCAGGAGATCAGGGAGCGGGTCGCGGCCCACGGTGCGCGGGTGGCGCGGACCGCGGACCTGCTGGCCACCCTCGATGTCCTCCTCTCCATGGCCGAGCTGGCCCATGAGCAGAATTACTGCCGCCCCCTCGTGGACGACGGCGACACCATCGCCATCGTGGACGGGCGGCATCCCGTCATCGAAGCGATGCACCTGGGGGAACGGTTCGTTCCCAACGATACCCGGCTCGATAACCGGGAAAACCAGCTCCTGATCATCACCGGCCCGAACATGGCCGGCAAGTCCACCTTCATGCGACAGGTTGCGCTCATCACCCTCATGGCCCAGGTGGGAAGCTTTGTCCCGGCCGCCGAGGCGCGGATAGGCCTGGTCGACCGGATTTTCACTCGCGTGGGGGCTGCCGACAACCTGGCTCGCGGCCAGTCCACCTTCATGGTGGAGATGATGGAGACCGCCCACATTCTCCGCCAGGCCACGCCGCGGAGCCTAGTCATTCTCGACGAAATCGGGCGAGGTACCTCCACCTTCGACGGTGTTTCCATCGCCTGGGCTGTGGCCGAGTTCCTCCACGACTGCGAGGCCCACGCCGCCAAGACGCTCTTTGCCACCCATTACCACGAGCTGACTGAGCTGGCCGTAACTCGCAGCCGGGTCCGTAACTTCAACATCGCCGTCAGGGAATGGAACGATCAGATCATTTTCCTCCGCAAAATTGTCCCCGGCGGGGCCTCCCATTCATACGGCATTCAGGTGGCTCGGCTGGCCGGGCTTGCCCCCGAGGTGATCGATCGGGCACGGGAGATCCTGGTCAACCTGGAGAAAGGGGAGTATGCCGAGGAAGGGGTACCGCGAATTGCTCGGCGCAAGAACGGCCGGACGCCTGTGAGCACCTCCCAGCTTTCCCTGTTCGCGGCGGACGATCCTTTGCGTGACCGCCTGAAGTCACTGGATGTAGCGACGATGACCCCCCTGGAAGCGCTGAATGTGCTCGACGAATTGAAAAGGATGAGCTGATACGATGCGGAGACTAGTCATTCTCATAACCTGCTGTCTGATGCTTGCTGTCTGGTTGCCGCATATTGTCACTGCCGAAGAGGACGAGCCGACCAAAGCCCCAAAGGTGGCCGGCCACAAGAAAAAGAAGAAAAAGGCCGTGCCGGCGGTCGTCAAAATGAAAAAAAACAGCGTCCAGAAAAAGGCTCTTGCCGCCACGGTCAAACCGGCCGCTCTGCCGGGTGGCGAGGGTGGCTCGGCAAGTGCCGGGACGTCCATCGTCAAGGAGCTACGGCACTGGTCCACCCCTGACTATACCAGGATCGCGGTCACCCTGGACCGTGATGCAAAATACGAATACCATCAGCTGCCGGCAAATCGCGATACGGGCGCTCCACCCCGTCTCTATATCGACATCAACGGCGCCCGCCTGGCCCAGGGAGTAAAAGACATTCATGTCGGCGACGGGCTCCTCAAGATGGCCCGGGTCGCCCAGTACCGTGCGGATACTGTCCGGGTGGTACTCGACCTGGAGAGCCTCGGGGATTGCAAGGTCGTTGCCTTTTCCGATCCCTTCCGCATCATCGTCGACATCAAGGGAGAGCGTCGCGAGGAAATATCCCGGCCGAGAGAAGCCGAGCTGGTATCACTTCCGGAGCCGCCTCCGGCCATCGCCGTCGTGCCTGCCGAGGAAAAATCGATTCCACCTGCTGCCCGGCTGTCGCCTGGCAAGATCCGGCGCATCGTCGTCGATCCGGGCCACGGCGGCCACGACCCGGGCGCCATGGGCGCGGGGGGGACGAAGGAAAAGGATGTGGTGCTCCAGATCGGCCTTCGGCTTGCCAAAAAGCTGCGCGAGGAGCTCGGCGTCGATGTGGTGATGACGCGGTCGACCGATGTGTTCCTCGAACTGCAGGAGCGGACCGCCCTGGCCAACAAGGTCGGCGCCGACCTGTTCGTCTCCGTCCATGCCAATGCGGCGCTCAACCGGGCTACCTCCGGCATCGAGACCTATTACCTGAACCTGGCCAAGACCGAAAAGGTCGCCCAGTTGGCCGCCAAGGAGAACGGCACGACTCTGGAGAAGGTGAGCCTTCTCCAGGCCGTACTCTTCGACCTCATGGCCAACTACAAGCTCAACGATTCCGCCAGGCTTGCAGACGAGGTGCAGAAGGCCGTTCACAACAGGGTGAGCGGGCGGTACGATGGCGTAAAGAACCTGGGTGTCAAGCAGGGGCCATTCTATGTGCTTGTTGGCGCCACCATGCCGAGCGTTCTTGTTGAAACATCCTTTGTGAGCAACGCACGGGAAGAGGAGCGTCTCAAGGACCCCGCCTACCAGGAACTGGTCGCCAGCGGTATCGTCGATGGAATCCGCGGTTATGCCGCAACGCTGAAGTAGGGGCGACCGGCGGGTCGCCCGCATCAAGACCGGTGGGTTGCCTGCATCAGGACAACCCGTTAGAGGTTATATGGAATTCGATATCGACAGATATTTCCCCGATGAAACATACGATTCCGGCGATTCGGGACGGGCTTCCTTTGAGGAGAAGCGACCCCTCTATCTTGCCGCCAGCAAGCATTTCCTCAATCACTACCGGGAAGAGCTGAAGCAGCGCCATCGCGAAGGGGCAGACGGCGCCTGGGTCGTCAAGACGCTCACGGCAATGACCGATACCCTGGTGAAAAAGCTCTTCCGCAGCATCACCCGCGACCTGTTCGCCGATCGACGGGAACGCGAGCAGCTGACCCTGGTGGCCATCGGCGGATACGGCCGTGGTGAGCTGAACCCCTGTTCCGACATCGATCTCATGTTCCTTTACAACAGTAAGGACCCGCGGAGGGTGGAGGACATCGCCCAGAAGCTTCTCTACTTCCTGTGGGACATGCGTCTCGACGTGGGGTATTCCGTCCGGACTCCGGCCGATTGCGTGGAGATGGCCAGCAGCGATTCCACCGTCAGGACCGCCCTCCTTGACAGCCGCTTCATCATTGGCAGCCGTGTCCTCTTCAAGGAGTTCGAAAAGGTAAGGCTCTCACAGATCCTGGCTAAACGAAGCGATGCGTTCATCAGGGAAAAGGTCGAGGAACTGAAGAAACGCCGGGAGAAGTACGGATCGAGCGTCTACATCCTCGAGCCCAATGTGAAGGAGAGCGAAGGGGCACTCCGCGACCTCCACACCGCCCTCTGGGTCTCCAAGGTCAAGTACAAGATAACCGACCTCCACGAGCTGATCATCAAAGGGGTCATGTCCGAGGAGGAACTGGCTACCTATCGGGGGTCACTGGCCTACCTGTGGAGGATCCGCAACGAGCTCCATTACCTTGCAGGACGCAAGAACGACCAACTTACCTTCGACGCCCAGAAAAAGCTGGCCGAATTCTTCGGCTATGTCGATCGGGGCAAGACTCTGGCGGTGGAGGAGTTCATGCGGGACTACTACCTGCATGCCAACCGGGTGGAGCATATCACCTCGCTCATGGTCTCCCGGTGCGCCCAGCGAGAGGAAGGGGCGCGGCGGATCCTCGGCTATTTTGTCCGTCGACCGGTGGGTGAAGGGTTCTACATCCTCAAGGGGGAACTGGTCATTCCCGATGAATCGGTGATCGAAAAGGACCCTGCCCGGCTGATGAAGCTCTTCGAGTATGCCCAGAAGCACGGGGTTTCCCTCAATATCAAGGTCAAGGGGCTCATACGGCGGAGCCTCGACCTGGTAAACGACAAGTTCCGCAGAAGCCGGGAGGTCAACACCTCCTTCTTCAATATCCTTCGCGCCGACAAGGGGGTAGCCGAAACCCTGCAGCTGATGCATCACCTGGAATTCCTGAATCGTTTCATCCCCGAGTTCGAACATATCTACTGCAAGGTACAGCACGACCTCTACCATATCTACACGGTCGATATTCACTCGCTCTTCTGCGTAGAGGAGATCGTGAAGCTGTGGAAGGGGGAACACCGCGACGACCTGCCGCTGCTCACCCAGATTGCCAACGAAGTGGACAAGCGGGAGTTGCTTCTTATGGCCGTTCTCCTCCACGACATGGGAAAGGGGGAGGGGGGCGGCCACGCCGACAAGGGGGCCGATATGGTCCCCACCATCGCCCGACGCATGGGGCTTAGCCGGGAGGATAGCGAGCGGCTCGAGTTCCTCATCAGGAATCACCTTCTCTTTGCCCACATCGCCCAGCGTCGCGACCTGCACGACGAGAAGATGATCATCCAGTTCGCCCGGCAGATGGGGAAGAGCGAGAACCTGAAGATGCTCTACCTCCTCACCTATGCGGATATCAAGGGGGTCGGCCCCGACGTCTGGACCGAATGGAAAGCCCTGCTCCTTCAGGAGCTCTACGAGAAGGCCTTCCAGGTGCTCGAGCGGGGCGATTTCCAACTGGAGGCGAGCAGCGAGAGAGTACGGGGGGTTAAACGGAAGGTGATCGAGATCCTCGGGGACGAGTTCCCGGTACAGCAGGTGAAGGAGGAGCTCAGAGCGCTCACCACCCGCCATCTCCTCTCCAATCCACCTGCCGTCCTGGCGGAGCAGGTCCGGCTGCTGCTCGCCCTGAGCGAGGCGTCGATGATCATCCGGGTGAGCCACGAAATGGAGCGGGGGTACTCCAACTTCACCATCTGCACCCTGGACATCCCCGGCCTTTTTTCCAAGATAACCGGGGTGATGGCCGCCAACGGCTTCAACATCCTCGGGGCTCAGATACACACGAGCACAAACGGCAAGGCGCTCGACATCCTCCAGGTGAACTCCCCGCAGGGGTTCGTCATTACCGACGAGAACCGTTGGAAACGGCTGGAGGAGGACATGGGCCAGGTGCTGTCCGGCAAGGTGCAGGTACAGACCCTTGTGGCGAAGCGGCAGCGGCCGACGCTCCTCGTCGAAAAGCCGAAGCCGCGCTTTCCCTCGCGGGTGGAGATTGACAATGAGGTATCCTTCGACTATACGGTCATCGACATCTACACCCACGACAAGGTGGGGCTCCTCTACCGGATCACGAGCACCCTGACCGACCTCGGGCTCTACATCGGCGTTTCCAAGATCTCTACCAAGGTGGACCAGGTGGCGGACGTCTTCTACGTCAAGGATATCTTTGGCCACAAGGTGACCGCGGAGGACAAGCTGACCGAGATCAAGGATCGACTCCTGCAGGCGACAGATAGTGAGGCGTGAGGGGGGAGGCGTGATGAGAGAAACCCATCAGCCGTATGATTCCCGCCCTCACTCCTTACGCCTCACGGATTATGATATGGACCGCTACCTTGACATCTTCCTGAACTTTCTCCTCGTGGAGAAGGGGCTGGCGAACAACACCCTCGAGGCGTACAGCCGTGACATCGGCGGGTACCTTGATTTCCTCCGGCGGCAAGGGGTGGTGGACGCCTTTGATATCCGGCCTATCCACGTGTCAGGGTTCATCGTTGCCATGAAGGAGCGAGGGGTGGGACCGCGGAGCCGGGCCCGGGCACTTTCAGCCCTCCGCGTATTCCATCGCTTTCTGATGGTTGAGAACTACTGCGATACCAACCCGACCGCCATCATCGAAGCGCCGAAGGCCCTTGCCAGGCTCCCGGTGGTTCTTTCGGCGCGGGAGGTGGAGCGGCTCCTGGCCGCCCCTGTCGGCGAGCGAGCCATTGAGGTCCGGGACCGGGCAATGCTGGAGCTCCTCTATGCAACCGGCCTGCGGGTGTCGGAACTGGTGGCCCTCAGGGTACGGGACGTGAACAACGACGCCGGATACCTCCTGACCATGGGGAAGGGGAAGAAAGAGCGACTGGTGCCGATGGGAGAGGCGGCGCGCACTGCGCTGAACGCCTATCTTGTCGCGGCCCGAGGGGAGCTCGACCGGGAGGGAGGCAGCGACTGCCTTTTCCTGAGCAGGCTGGGAGAGGGGATGTCCCGGCAGGCCTTCTGGAACATCATCAAGAAGCGGGCCCGGCAGGCCGGCATCGCCAAGGGGATATCGCCGCACACCCTGCGCCACTCATTCGCCACCCACCTGCTGGAAAATGGAGCGGACCTGCGAAGCGTTCAGATCATGCTCGGTCATGCCGACCTCTCGACCACGCAGATTTATACCCACATCACGCGGGAGCGACTGAAGCGTCTCCACGCGGAGTTTCACCCGAGAGGATAAAGACCGTTCGAGGTTCGACGTTCGATGTTCAACGTTATGAACCTTGAAACAGAATCACAAATCTTTTAAACTTGAACTCCGAACGTCGAACATTTTTTTGCGAAAGGATAACGCATGAAGTATATCGTACTGCTCGGCGACGGCATGTCCGACAAGAAACTGGAGGAACTGGGAGGGAAGACACCACTCCAGGCCGCCAGGACCCCGAATATGGATTTCATGGCGAAACGGGGGCGTCTCGGGCTCGCCCGTACGGTGCCATCGGGGTTTTCGCCGGGAAGCGACGTGGCCAATCTCTCCGTATTCGGCTATGATCCACGCACCTGTTATACCGGCCGCTCTCCCCTGGAGGCGGCCAGCATCGGCGTGGAGCTTGGGCCCAGCGACGTCGCCTTCCGTCTGAACCTGGTGAATCTCAATCCCCACGGCGGCAAGCTCTACATGCAGGACTACTCCGCCGGCCACATCTCCGACGAGGAGGGACGGGAGCTGATCCAGGCCCTCCAGGAGCAATTCGGTGATAAGGAGTTCCAATTTTACCCCGGCGTGGGGTACCGCCATCTCATGGTCTGGCGCGGCGGGATCGACGCGATGACCGTCACGCCACCCCACGACGTCACCGGTCAGGAAGTGGCCGATTATCTGCCCAAGGGAGAAGGGGCGGACCGGCTCATTTACCTGATGAACGCCTCGCAGATGCTGTTCTACAACCATCCACAGTACCGGCGCCGCAAGGCGGAGAACAAGCTCCCGGCCAACTCCATCTGGCTCTGGGGGCAGGGGAAGGCTCCACGGATGGAAAGCTTCCGCGACAAGTTCGGTCTCACCGGTGCGGTGATCTCTGCGGTCGACCTGATCAGGGGAATCGGCGTTTATGCGGGGCTCGAGATCATCAAGGTACCGGGGGCGACCGGGTACGTCGACACCAATTACCGGGGAAAGGCCGAAGCTGCCCTTGAAGCGCTCGAGCTGGTCGACTATGTCTATCTCCACGTAGAGGCCCCGGACGAAGCGGGGCATTCGGGCAACCTGCAGGATAAGCTCACGGCCATCGAGCGGTTTGACGAGCTTGTGGTCGGGACGGTGCTCGCGGGCATCAAGAAGTTCGGTGCTTGCAGGGTTCTTTGCACCCCCGACCATCCCACCCCGGTCAAACTCATGACCCATACCGCCGAGGCGGTGCCATTCATCGTCTACGGCGGCGAGGAAGAGCTGCATGACGGGATTGCCGGCTATGACGAGGAATCCGCCAGGGCGACCGGCCTTGTCCTCGACGAGGGGTTCCGGCTGATGGAGCTGCTGATGGGGAAATAGGCTGTCGCAAAAGACATGCTCGGACAGGAAAAGGAAGACAGGGGAAGCCGTCTTCCTTTTTATTTTTCTGTCGGGTGCAGGTTGAGGCAGCGGCGGCTGCAGGCGAGCACCCGCTCGATGAAGTTCTCGCGGACGGGCGGGTCGCTAAGGTCCCCTTCCTCCGCCACCGGGAGCCGGGGGATATGCTCGATGACCGCCGCAGCAAACAGTCCGCGCCCCGTCCTGGTTGGCTCGCCGCTGCCATAGACCTCGACCCCGTGCACCCCGCAGCTGGGGGAATTCTTCTTGAATATGAAGCCGCACAGCTCTTCCCGCTCCAGCTCGTGCGCCGTCAGCCGGCAGTATGCGAGCATCTGCTCTGTCTTGTCGATGCGGGAGTTGATGGTGACGAGGCGGGGGGCCGCTGGGTCTCCTTCAAGATGCATTGCCTCGCGGGGTACGGGCATACCGCAGCCGACCTCGGGGCAGATCGGCACAAAGCGGAAAAACCTGCCGAGAGTGTCGGTAATGTAGCGGTCGAGCTTGTGGCCGCCGTCGTAGCGGACGTGCTCGCCCAACAGGCAGCTGCTGACGCCGATGGTGATGGTGGGGGTCATGGTAGCTCCGACGTGGGGCCGGCCGATTCATCCGGCGGGATACGACACTTGTCATATCATATCACACTGCACAGAGCTGATGACGGAAATGTTCACTGATAGATGTCACTGCCATGGCGAAGGACGGCAGATTCCTGCGCCACGGGCACGGAGAAGAAGAATGTGCTTCCGTTACCCACTTTGCTTTCTACCCAAACCCGTCCGCCATGTGCGGTGACAATTTCCCTTACGAGAGCGAGCCCCAGTCCGGTTCCGCCTGTCCTGCGGCTTTCCGAGCTGTCGACCCGATAAAATCGATCAAAGATTTTCTCCAGCATTGCCGGCGAAATGCCGATCCCTTCGTCCTTTACCCACACGATCACTACGTTGTCATCCCGCCGTGCACCAAGGGTGATTTCGCCGCCTTTGGGCGAAAACTTGATGGCGTTGCAAAGGAGGTTGTTGAGGACCTGGTGCAGACGTGCCTCATCGCCTGTGACCGGCGGCAGGTCCGAAGGGATATCTACGGTTATCCGGTGCGTTTTCGAAGCGCTGGCGAAAAGGGCTGCGGATTCATACAGCAAAGGACGTATCTCCAGGGGTTCGAAGTGATATACTGTCTGCCTGGACTTCATGCGCTGCAGATCGAGAAAATTGTTGATCAGCTCGTGCAGTCGTTCCGTCTCTCTGTAGATGGTACCGAGGAACTCCCTAGACTTCGCTTCATCCACCGTATTTTCCAGCAGGAATTCAGTAAAACCCAGCATCGCCGTCAACGGTGTGCGCATCTCATGGCTGAGGCTGGAGATCATTTCGTCTTTTACCTGTTCCATCTCCCGGTGCCTGCTGATATTCGACAGGATGCAGACCAGGCCGATCACCTGGCCCGTTTCGTCACGCTTGTATGTCCAGTCGATCTGGGCGTCGAAGCTACGGCCATCCGCGGTGAATTCCCGGCAGATATAGGGTTTAGGCTCGGGCTGCTCTTGGATCAAACGTTGTAGATGGGCTGACAGTGCGTCTCTCTGTGGGCCTGGCTCCAGGAAGTCCCATATCGCCATTCCCAGGACTGTATCACTGTCATACCCGGTCATACGGCAATAGGCCTCATTCGCCAGAGTGATAACGCCGTCCGTGTCGCATTCATACACGCCGAGGGGGAGTGTCTCCACGAGCAAGCGCAGCCTCTGCTCGCTTTGCCGCAGGGCCTCTTCCGCCTGTTGTCGCCTGGCGATCTCGGCCTGCAGTTCCGCGTTGATTGCGAGTAACTGCCGGTTGGTGACTTCCAGTTCCGCGGTCTGTCCCATCCCAGTCCCTCTTCAGCACGATTCAGGGTAATAATTATTTCATAAATGCACTGTTAATTTTACTTAATTGTTACCGTTTGTAAAGTCATGCCCTGAAAGGGAACCGCAGTGCGCGTCGTGTCATCTTGTATAGACAGGCCATCAGCTTGCCTCCAGACATTTCCCTTTACCAGGAGGCGCAGAAAATGGTACATGAAGATGACGTTCGGGGTGGTGTCGCTGGCGGCTAGAGATGGGAAAGGAAAGTTGATGATCAATAGAGATCGGCTTTATTCGAGCTTCATGGAATTATGTGCCATCGATTCCGAACCGACAAGGGAGCGCCTGCTGGCGGACAGGCTTACGGAACTTCTGTCGGAGCTCGGCTGCACCGTTACGGAGGATGACACGGGAGAGAGAATCGGCGGCACCGCGGGTAATCTTATTGCTCGCCTGGACGGCACCGGACCGGGCGAGCCGTTCCTCTTCTCCTGCCACATTGACCGGGTCGTTCCGGGTTTCGGGGTGAAGCCGCGCATCGATGGAGACTTCATCGTCAGTGACGGCACGACTGTTCTCGGCGCCGACGATGCCGCCGGCCTGGCTGCCGTTCTGGAAGGGCTGACCACGCTCCGGGAGCGCAACATCCCCCATCCGCCGCTGGAGATAGTCCTCACTGTCGCCGAAGAACTGGCCTTGGTCGGTTCGAGTCATCTCGATACCGGCAGGCTTACCGCCCGCTGCGGCTTTTTCCTCGACGCGAGCGGCCCGGTCGGGGAGATCGTCATCCAGGCGCCGGAACAGGTGAAGATCAACGCCGTTTTCCATGGCCGCAGCGCCCATGCAGGGTTCGCGCCGGAGCAGGGGGTTTCGGCCATCCAGATCGCCGCCGCGGCCGTAAGCCGCATGAAGCTTTTGCGGATAGATGCGGAAACAACGGCCAACATCGGCAGCATACACGCCGTGGGGCCGACCAACATCGTTGCGGACCGTTGCGAATTGCAAGCAGAGGCCCGTTCTCTCGACCCAGCAAAATTGCGGGCCCAGGTGGCCGGGATGACGGAAGCGATGGAGGTTGCCGCGACGGAATTCGGCGGCAGCGTCGAGATACGCTCCGTTTCCTGTTATCCGGCTTACAGGCTGGCGGAAGATGTTGAGCCGGCGCAGCGTGCCGCCAGGGCGGCCAGGAAGATAGGCGTGCCTGCCAGGTTCAAGTCGACGGGAGGCGGGTCCGACGCCAACATTCTCAACAGCAAAGGGATCCTGTCGGTGGTTCTGAGCTGCGGTTACGAAAAGGTCCATACCACCGAAGAGCGTATCGCCTTGGATCAGCTGGCCCTGCTGGCGGAGTGGGTGATAGCCATCGTCACCGACGGAGCGTCGGGGTAGTGCCTCTCGTTACAGTCCGCTCTCCGGAATCCGAACGACGAAAGCCCGCTCGTGCGGGCTTTTCTTTTTGTCATATCCTGATGCATGCGCTGATGGAATCTATGTTGCCGGTTGCGGGGGAGGCGAAGCGACTCCGCGGGCCCAGACGTGTTTTCCAAATTTCCAGTACCCCTGAACATTGCAGAGCCGGGCATCTTTCGCGGCATCGACCGTGAGGGTCTGGCCGCTGATGAGCGGCTGCAGGTGCCTGGCAAGAACGGTACTCCCCCCTCCGGTCAGCACGATGGTGTCGATGTCCCAGTCGTCGGTCCAGAGGCGGTCCGCCTCGTTGGCGATGGACGTCGCCAACTGGCCGAATACCTGCTCGGTGAGTCCCTTGAGGTCATACTCCTTGCCGCGGATCTTGATCGATCCCCGCTCCACTGCCTCGTGCATCCGATAGAGCTCGACATTGACGTTGCTCTTTTCCCGCAATTTACCGGCAATCACGCCGTATGCCCGGGCGATCCCCATGTCGACGGTGCGACTGCCGCGCTCGGAGTAGCGCATCTTGTCGGAGACCGTGAAATCGGAGGTCTTGAAACCCACGTCGATTACCCCGACCTTCTCCCGCACGTAGCGCCGGTCGCCGAGTTCGCCCACATCGTTCAGCATCAGGTTGAAGAGCGAACCGAACGGTTGGGGGATCACCTTGACATTGCTGACTTTGATGACCTTTTCCTCGCGCTTGTCGTTGCCGATGGTCAACGCCACCTTGTGGTCCCCCTGGAGGACCTTCACCAGTTCATCCTTGTATTCCCGGTAATAGCCTATCGGCAGGCCGGTCACCAGTCCTATCGGCATGTAGTTTCCCACCATGCGTGCGGCTGCCGATAACGCCAGGTGCTTGGCAAAACTGTTGAAGAACTGGGCCTGGTCAAGGGTGAACGACCGGACGTTGCTCTGCCGTTCGGCCATCTCCCCCACGAAACAGGTGCGCCCGTCCAGTTCGATCTGGATATTCTCCTCCGGGGTTCCGTCTCCCAGGATCGCTCCCTTGAACTGGATATCGGTAGCTTCCCCGAGGATCGATTTGAATACCAGCGAGCGGGTGCCGTTCGTCGCTTTCGTGAACCCGAAACCGATATCGATTGCGATTATCTCCATGCATTAACTCCTTTCGGCTGTCAGTACGCCTCTATCAAGCTGTTGAAAAACTATTGCGGGGCCGGTCTGCGGTGTTGCCGCTCGCTCAAAAGCTCAACGTACCAAGGGGTACGCCTCGCTTTTTCGCTCGCTTGCGCCTAGCATCCCGGCCTCCTCAAGACGTTTTTCAATAGCCTGCTACATCTCCAGCGATGGTTCCTGTCCCCTGTATTCGAGCTCTTTCGGCCTTTGCATGTAGGAACGACCGTCGAACTGGGCGCCTTCGGCAATAACGAGCCGCTGCGCATAGATGTCCCCGCAGATAACTCCCCGATGGCGTATTTCCGCTCCTTCGCTGGCGTGTACGTTGCCGGTCAGTTTGCCACCGATGATACAGGTCTTCACGGTGATGTCGCCGCTAATCGTGCCTGTCTCACCGATGATGACGCATTCCGCCACCACGTTCCCCTCGAACGTGCCGTCGACACGGACGGTTCCCTTAGAGGTTATTTCCCCCTTGATCCCTGATTGGGGCCCAACAATGACTTCCATTTCGGGTTCTTTTCTGCCGAACATATGCTCCTCCTCTACAGGAAACCTCAGCTCTCCTTGCCAGCGAATGCGGTGGGATCGATAAAGTGGCCGTTTTTCCAGACCTCGTAATGAACGTGACTGCCGGTTGCTACGCCGGTAGCCCCGGCTGCGGCGATGACCTCGCCCCGCTGCACGGTCTTCCCGACCCGGACCAGATTCTTGGAGTTGTGGGCATAAACGGTGCTGAGTCCCTGCCCGTGCTCGATGACGACGATATTGCCGTTGCCGGGGCTCCAGCCGGCATAGCTGACGATACCGTCCGCCGTGGCGTGTACCGGTGTCCCCTGAGGCACTGACAGGTCGATGCCGGTATGGAATTTCTGCGTGTGGTATTTGGGGTGTTCACGCATGCCGAAACCGGAAGAAATGTGCCCATTCACCGGCCACCCCGTCGGCGTGATGCGGTAGACGTCCCGTTGTCTGGCCAGATATCCGCGGATCTCCGAAACCGATTCCATGGAGGCGTTGATCTGCTTCTTCAGTTCTTCAACGTCAATGGAGCCGTTGTTGTCGTTATCCAGCGCTTCAAGAACCTGTTTCTTGGATGAAAAGGAGAACAGGCGCTTGAACTGTGATTCCGACTCTTTGAGCGCGGACACGGTTGCATGCATCTCCTGGAACTGGCCGGAGAGGTAGGCCAGTTTTTTCTTGGTCTGGTAATAATCGACGACTCGAACGGTGAGGGCGGCTGTATAGAAAACACCGACGACTGCAAAGAGGAGAATGCTGGCCAGGACGAGGAAGGGCAGTTTCAGACGCAGTGAATTGGAACGGGAGTGGGGGATCAGCATAATGGTGATCGGTGTGGCCCACTTCTTCAGCATGGGTCGAAGTTGACGCATGACTATTCCTGTGCCTTGATTATGTTAAACTTATTAGATGTACACAGTATGCGATGTAATGAAAGGGAGTACATATATAGCTTTTTTCGGGACAGAATTCAAAGAAAAAACTCAACGGTGATAGAACTTCCGTGTTTGTCGGCGCGGAACGGACTGCCATATCCGCTTTTTTCAGTTGTATTCTGACTGAATTCCTTGACTTGAGGCACAACAGAGATTATATTAATTATTATTAACTATTGCGTGTAGCGCTCCCGTTGGAGACTTTGCAACAATGGCTAACAACGACAACGATGAGTTGTATGACAAGCTGAGAATGATTCACAAGGAAGTTTCATCCATCCTGAAAATGATGGGTATACTGGTTTTTTGCATCATTGGAGCGTGGATGGTCGTGGCAGAGAAAGATATAATCGCGTATCTCGTTTTCATATTGTTTACGTTGCTCATATCCTTTTATCACATCGACAGGATCGGTTACGTTCTGATCAAGTACTTTTTTTACAACAATTGCGAAATCAGGTACATTTTCGGCAAGAATTACGAGGATTTCGTAGAAAACATGGATGATCTGCAATAAAAAAGCCCGCATTACACGCTCTTTCGAACCTCTTCTCCCCTTGTTATGACAGATCACCCTCTGCCACGTTTCCGCCGCGGCGCATCCAGAAGAAGACCGGCACTCCGGACATGATGAATGCCAACCCTGTGAGCGACTCCATGGGCGAGGTCACGAGCGTATTGACGAGCAGCGCCACGGCGACGACGGCAAAAACAAGCGGCAGCCAGGGATATGCCGGAACACGGTAGCCGCGGGGCGCATCGGGGAGCCTGAAGCGGAAAACTATGAGCGAGATGGACGCCAGGGCGTAAAACACCCACCCCGCGAAGACGACGTAGTCGGTGATCTGGTCGAAGGTCCCCGAAACTGCCAGGATGGCCGCCCATCCCCCCTGGATGAGGGCCGAGCGCACGGGTACGTGGCTCCGGGGATCGACAGCCGCCAGGAACTTAGGCATCATGTTCTCGGTGGCCATGGCATAGGGAATGCGGGAGCTGGTGAGGATCGAGCCGTTGAGGGCGCCCATGGCGGAGATGAAGAAGGCGGCCGAAAGGAGTATGGTCCCGGAGGCGCCGAGAAAGCCCGCCGCTGCCTTGGTCGCGGCGGGGAGCCCCGCCGGGTGGAGCTTGGAGTTGGCGCTGAGGAGCTCTCCGAAGGGGAGGGCGTACACATAGGCGATGTTGGCAAGGGTGTAGATGAGCATCACCCCTCCCACGCCAATGATGAGAGAAAGCGGGATGGAGCGCTGCGGGTTCTGGATCTCCCCCCCCACCATGGGCATGTTGTTCCAGCCGTCGTAGGCCCAGAGCGCGGCGAGGACCGCGGCGCCGAAAGCGGCAAAGCCTGGCCAGGCTCCCTCGCCGGCGGCATGTGGCATGAGATGGCTCCAGCTGCCGGCCGGGGCGAAGAGAAAGATGGCAAGTGTCAGTCCGACGATGATCACGACCTTCAGCGCCGTGACGAACGCCTGCACCCGTCCGCCAAAGCGGACGCTCAGGCAGGAAAGGCCCGTAAAGAACACGATAAACCCGACGGCGAGTTCTTTTCGCCAGCCGGCGAAGCCCGGAATACCGGTCGCCCCGAGGAAAGTCGCGCCGCCCACCGCGTAGGCGGCGATCGAGCCGGGCGAGGCAATCCAGAAGCGCATCCACCCATAGAGAAACCCGGCGAGATCGCCGTATGCCTCGCGGAGGTAGACGTATTCGCCACCGGCCCGGGGGAAGATGCTGCCGATCTCGGCGTAGACGAGCGCGCCGCTGAACGACAGAATGCCGGCAGCGATCCAGGCAAGGAGCATCCAGTGCGCTGCGCCTACGGTCTGGGACATGATCCCTGCCTTGAGAAAGATGCCGGTGCCGATCACCGTCCCTACCACCAGGGCGCCGGCATGGACCGGTGTCAGACCGCGAACCAACTGACTCTGTTCATCCACGTACATCTCCCTTTTATGTCGGTAACGATGGGGTGAAGGTACCAGAGTAAAGCCTCAAGGGTCAAGCATCCTTTCTCCCATAAACCCCGGTCTCGTGATAAACTAGTGTCAGCCAACTGACGAAACAAGGAGGGTGTACATGCACTGTCGGATTTGTCTGGCGTTGGGCCTGCTGCTCTTTCAACTCCTGGCCGGAACTTCGTTCGCCGTCACCCGGGAAGAGGTTAAAGCCGCGGTCGAGACTCGCTACAAGGTTACGAAAATCGGCTTTCTGGGCAATGTGGATGAGCAGGGTTCTGTCCTCATCGTTCAGAAAGAAGGACTGAAAGCGGGAAGGCCGTCGAAAGCGTTCAAACCGAATGTCATCGTGAAGGGACAGATCACCTCGACCGGCGGCGGCGATGTGCCTCTGGGCAGCAACGTTGACGGCAACCTTAAGACCGGCGACCGTCTCTATCTGTACGGAGTCCGGACGGGAGACGGTTACGTCGAACTCACCCTTTTTACCGCCAAGACCTTCGTCGTCACCGGGAGCGGCACCCGGGGACCGATCCCGCTGGAGGCTTCCGTCCGTTTCTTGTATGACGGAGGGCTGGCGGCAGTTACCGCGCAACAGGTCATTGAAGATATCGGCGCCTGGTTCGGGACAGAGGGTGAGTCGAAAGGCAAAGTCGAGGAAAAGCAGAAAGAGACGGTAACAAGAACCGTGCACCTGGGACAGACGCCCGAAGAAGTAACCGCGATTCTCGGTGCGCCCGAGAAGAAAATCCTTCTCGGGTCGAAGATCGTGTTCGTCTACAAGGACATCAAGCTGGTTTTTATCGACGGGAAACTGGCTGACGTCCAATAGGAGCGAAAGGCCTTTCCGCCTGAAGCACCCGCATGACTCCTGTGCTATACTTGAATGGCTGAACACTGAAACCGCTTGGTGTTATGGGGGAAGGCAGGATGCGCAAGGCCATCTTGATCCTGCTTACCGCTGGCGTGGCGATGACGATCGAGGGGTGCTCGCTCGCGAGGCCCGACAAGGCGCTCCGCGCTGCCACCGGCTTGACCAGTCATGCGCTCTGCTCAGCTGCGTTTGTGTCGGGCCATAACCCTGATCTGGTCTATGCCGAAAATATAAAGCTTATGCCGGGCATCGGGCTGCTGGAGTGGGCACTGAGCTACGATGTCGATGCTGTCCATCGTCAGGTGACCGCTTCGCTGTTTGGTGCCTTCGAGAGCTGCGCGGTCTACCGCGACGGATTCGGTTGCCTTGTCGTGGACGGCGCCGAGCAGGCGGAGACAATCCGGCCGGAAAAGGTTCCTGACACAGGAAGGATGTCGGTTCTTCCCGAGTTTGCCGGGCCTGCAGTGGTCGGGCCTGTCAATGGGAAGCTGTGGGCGGCACTCGACCGGGCCTTCGAAGAACCGGGCCGGCAGCCGCAGCGAGGGACGAAGGCGGTGGTCGTCGTCCATGACGGGAGCGTCGTGGCGGAGCGCTATGCCCCCGGCTACGGCATCGATACGCCAATGCTCGGATGGTCGATGACGAAGTCCGTCATCAATGCGCTGGTTGGCATCCTCGTTCGCCAGGGGCGCCTGTCACCCGATCAGCCGGCACCGGTATCCGCCTGGCAGAGACCTGACGATCCCCGCCGGTCGATCACCATAGATCATCTGCTGCGCATGACGAGCGGGCTCGCTCTTGACGAGAGCGGGAGCGGCTTCGATCCGGTGTCACAGATGCTGTTCGTCGAGCGGGATATGGCGGGGTTTGCCGAACGCGCCGGGTTCGATGCACCCCCCGGTAGCAGATGGTCCTACAGCAGCGGCAATACGTTAATTCTGTCGCGGATCATCCGCGATGCCGTGGGAGGCCACGCGGCTGACGTGGTCGCCTTCGCGCGACGCAACCTCTTCCAGCCCCTGGGGATGGGCAGCGTGACGCTCGAATTCGACGCAACCGGGACGCCGGTCGGGTCAACCTACATGTTCGCCACAGCCCGGGACTGGGCGCGATTCGGTCTCCTCTACCTGAATGACGGGGTGGTGAACGGGGAGCGCATCCTGCCTGAAGGATGGGTGCGCTACTCGGCGACGCCGACGCTGGAGAGCGGTTACGGGGCAGGCTTCTGCACCAACCGCGGCACGGGCCGGGAAGCCGAAAGGCGCGTTCTCGCCGGGATGCCACCTGATTCGTTCTTCGCCTCCGGTGTCCTCGGGCAACGCCTTTTCATTGTCCCCTCCAGGCGGCTCGTGATCGTTCGGTTCGGCCTGACGCAGGGGGCGCGCTTTGATGAAGATGAACTTGCCCCCCTGGTTGCGGATGTGATTGCCTCCCTCGGAGAGTGACATTCCTGCTGGCTTTATCCCGGAAAGGCTGCCATCCGCGCGTTGCTGAAGTTATTCCACCGTACTGAGGTATTTTTTATGATCGATACGCCCGAACCAGCCGTCAGGCGGGTGCTGCGCTTCCTGCCACGGATGCTGAACCGACGGGTGGCAAAGAACCTGGTGGCGACCTTTGCATTCCGTCTCCACGGGGAGGATGGCGGCGAATACACACTGCGCATCGAACGGGGCGAATGCTTCTTCGAGGAGGGGATTCCCGATGCGCCCACCGTGACTGTTGAGGCCCCGGCCCGGGTCTGGCTCGACCTCGCCGCCGGGATGCTCGGCGGCTGGCAGGCGGCCCGTGCCGGGCTGAAGGTACGTGGAAACAGGTTCCTGATGCTCAGGTTCAACCGGCTCTTCTCCGGCGACCCGGACGGTACGGAAGTCCCAGCAGGTCTTTACGGGGAAACGGAAAACGAATGTGAGCGCCGACGCGGCATCTGGCGGCAGCCGCAGCGCGTGCTCGCCATCCAGGCGTCGCCGCGTGCCCGGGGAGGGGCCACGGAAAAGGTCTTTGCGCCGCTCATCGCCGGCATGGAATCGGCGGGAGCCGCGGTCGACACGTTCTACCTGGCGGAGCGGGACATACGGCCGTGCGCGGGGTGCTTTGCCTGCTGGAAGGTCGCCGATGGCCGCTGCTTGATCGAGGACGACATGGCCGAAGTGTTGACACGGATTCCAGTCTACGACCTGCTGGTTATCGCGCTCCCCCTATACGTGGACGGCGTTCCGGGGATACTGAAGAACTTCCTCGACCGTTCGATTCCCCTTGTCCACCCGTACATCTTCAACCGCAACGGCCGCTGCCGCCATCCCGCTCGCCATCCGCGCATGCCCAACCTGGCGCTGGCGGCGGTATGCGGTTACTACGAAACGGAGAACTTCGCTCCACTACTGGCACACGTAGAAGCGGCCGCCCTGAACAGCCACATGCCGGTCGTGGCCACTCTGCTGCGGCCTCATGCCATGCTGATGGCCGAAGATGTGCCGGTGGGGCCGGTCGCGCGTGTGGAGCAGGCGCTCCATACCGCCGGTGTTCAACTCATTGCCACCGGCAAGGTGTCGCGAGCAATCCGGAAAGCTGTTGCGCAGCCTCTCACGAGCCGCGGTCGTTTCCTGGCCGGAGTCAAGCACTGGTGGCAGGAAGATGCGGAATCGGCCGATCAGAAAAATACATCTCCAAAATAGTTGTAAAATGCAAATAAATATGCTACGGTTTTTTCCGTGGAGGCAGAGATGGAATCGGTCCGGGAAAAACTGCAGGTGTTCGTTCGCCGCTTCGGGCTTCTGAACGCTGACTGCTGCGAGGAGTGCTGCGGCGAGCAGGTGTCGGCGGTGCAGAGTCATATACTCTTCGAGATCCGGCGACTGGGGAACCCCTCGATCCAGCAGGTGGCGGACGAGTTGGGGATGGATGTGACCACCTTCAGCCGGCAGGTGAAGACAGTGGAAGGGAAGGGGCTCGTCGAACGCCGGGTGGCGCCCGGGGACCGGCGGGTGAGCCTGCTCGGGCTCTCGGACGAGGGGGCGCGTGTGCTGGGTCAGATAGACAAATACATGGCGGCGAAGATCGGGCAGATATTCTCCTTCCTGACCCCGTTCGAACGGGAGACCGTGGCCAGGTCGCTTGGCCTGCTCAACGAGGCGCTGTCCAAGGCGGGGAGCGCACCTACAGGCGAAAAGGTTGCATGCTGCAAATAAACCGGGAGCTACATCGATGGAGATCCGAGACATCAGGAAAATTTCGATCGCAGAGAAAAAGATAGCCCCGACCGGTTGCGGCACTGCGGCTGACGCTCTCGACAAGCCCCCCTGCTGAGGGCCGCGTACCTCCGCCGGCGGCGGGGATATCGACGAGACGGTGCCCGGTTTCCTCGGTTGGCGCGCCACCGCGGTGGGACGGGTTGCGGAGATCGCGACAACGCTCACCTTCGGCGATCTGCTGGGGAGATGGAAGGCCCGGTGGGGGATCGGACGGATGAGCTACCTGGTCCCGGCCGGCCTCTATGCAGTCGGCACACCCACAGCGGACGACCCGGTGCTGGTGACCGCCAACTACAAGATGAGCTACGACATCGTGCGCCAGGCCCTTTCCGGGCGCAACGCCTGGCTCCTCGTTCTGGAGACCTTCGGGATCAATGTCTGGTGTGCGGCGGGAAAGGGGACCTTCGGCACGGATGAGCTGGTGAGGCGCATCGGGGCCACTGGGCTTGCCCGGGTGGTGAGCCACCGGCGGCTTATCCTGCCGATCCTGGGGGCGCCGGGGGTGGCTGCCCACGAAGTGACGAGGCACACCGGTTTTGCCGTCCTCTACGCGACGATCCGGGCGACGGACCTCCCGGAATACCTGGACAATGGCATGGTGACCACACAGGCCATGCGGGAGCAGACCTTTTCCTTCCGGGAGCGGCTGGCGCTCGTGCCGGTGGAGGTGGTTATGGCCCAGAAGCCGACAGTCGTGGTCTGTGTCGTGCTCTTCCTGGCCGCGGCGGCAGCGGCCGGACCCGTTAACGCTCTCTTCGTCATCCTTGCCTGGTTCGGAGCCGTGCTGGCCGGCACGGTGGTCACGCCCTTACTCCTTCCCGTAATTCCCGGGCCGAGCTTTGCCTTCAAGGGGGCCGTGGCAGGGCTTGCATGGAGCATCCTCTGGTATCTTGTCGCCGGCGGTGCCGGGTGGGGCAGGGCGACGGTAGGGGCTGCCTTTCTTGCGCTTCCGGCGGTGAGTGCTTTTTACGCCCTCAACTTCACTGGCAGCACACCTTTCACCTCCCGTTCCGGGGTGAAGAAGGAGATGCGCCTTGCCATCCCCGCCATGGGGTGTGCACTCCTCCTTGCCGGAGGGGCGTGCCTTGCGGGTTTATTCCTGTAACTGGAGAAAGGGGACACATGAAGGGATTTCGTTATCTGCAGCATGTCGCGACTCTGGAGCTTAACCGGGCGCAGTGTACCGGCTGTGGCCGCTGCGTGGAGGTCTGTCCCCACGGGGTGTTCGCCGTAGCAGAAGGAAAGGCACGCATCACGGACAAGAATGCCTGCATGGAGTGCGGTGCCTGTGCGAAGAACTGCGCCGCGGCCGCCATCCTGGTCGATGCGGGGGTTGGCTGTGCCTCCGGGCTCATCAATGAATGGTTCCGGGAGAGGAAGATGCGCGGGGTCGGCGGGAATTGCTGTTCTTGATCTAAGGTGAAAATTTGTGGTTGACAATACTTTACCGCACTGATAAGGTTACTTTCAGTTATTGATTACCATCCCGGTAAGAAAACGTGCCGGGTCACAATTGAATAGCAGCAGCTTCTTATCAAGAGCGACTGAGGGACAGGCCCGATGACGTCGCGGCAACCCCCCGCAAGGGGAAGGTGCCAATTCCTGCGGAACCGCGAGGTTTCGGGAGATAAGGAAGAGAGAGCCTTGGAAAAGTCCTCTTCCGCACCCCGGAAGAGGATTTTTCATTTTGGAGGCTTACATGAACATCGCGACACAGGCAGCACAGATCGGACTCGAATGGGACACCAGGACCGGTGCGGTGACCGTCCCCATCTACCAGACGGCCACCTTCCGCCATCCCGGGCTCGGGCAGAGTACCGGCTACGACTACACCCGCTCGGGCAACCCGACCCGCCAGGCGCTGGAAGAGGGGATCGCCCGGCTCGACGGAGGGGCGCGGGGTTTCGCCTACGCGTCGGGGATGGCGGCCATCGCCAACCTTCTCCTGCTGTTCAGGAAGGGGGACCACCTGATCGTCACCGAGGACCTCTACGGCGGCACTTACCGGCTCTTCGAGAAGGTCTTCGGCCAGTACGATCTCTCCTTCACGTATGTGGACACGAGCGATGTGGCGAAGGTCCGGGAGGCCATCAGGCCCGAGACCCGCGCCCTCTTTGTGGAGTCCCTCACCAACCCGCTCCTCAAGGTGGCCGACATTGCCGCCCTGTCCGGGCTCTGCCGGGACAGGGGGCTCCTCTGTATCGTCGACAACACCTTCCTCACCCCGTACCTGCTGCGCCCCCTCGACCTGGGCGCCGACATCACCGTCTACAGCGCCACCAAGTACCTGGCCGGCCATAACGACACGGTAGCGGGGCTCGTGGTGGTGAAGGACCCGCAGCTGGCGGAGACGGTCTACTTCCACCAGAACTCGGTCGGCGCGGTACTCGGTCCCCAGGACTCGTGGTTAACCATCCGCGGCATGAAGACCCTCTCGGTGCGACTCGACCGACAGCAGGAGAATGCGGACCGGATCGCCCGCTGGCTGGCCGAGCATCCCCGGGTGGGGAAGGTCTATTATCCGGGGTTGGCAACCCATCCCGGCCATGCTATTCTCGAACGTCAGGCTCGCGGCTTCGGCGCCATGATCGCCTTCGAGGTGAGCGATCCCGCGCTCGTCGAGCAGGTTCTCATGAAGACGCGGGTGATCTCCTTTGCGGAGAGCCTCGGGGGGGTCGAGACCCTCATCACCTTCCCCGAGGCCCAGACCCACGCCGACATCCAGCCGGAGATCCGCGCGCGGCTCGGCATCAGCAATGTGCTCCTGCGGCTTTCCGTGGGGATAGAGGATGCGGAGGACCTGATTGCCGATCTTTCTCAGGCGCTAGCGCAGTGACTTTATCCCCTCACCCCCGCCCCTCTCCCACAAGGGGCGAGGGGAGAAAACCCTCTCCCCACGGTGGGAGAGGGTGGCCGCAGGCCGGGTGAGGGGGTGGGGCGTCATCAGTCAAGAAATGTCATCTGATTGCAAAGAAAGGAAAGAAAATATGAAAATCGGCACGAAGCTCATCCACAACGGGCACGAAACCGACCCGCATACCGGGGCGCTTTCCGTCCCCATCTACCAGGTGTCCACCTTCGCTCAGGAGTCGCTGGACCATTTCGGCAAGTACGACTACGCCCGCTCGGGCAACCCGACGCGGGAGGCGCTGGAGGAGACCGTCGCCCAGTTGGAGAGCGGCACCCACGGCTTTGCCTTCGCCTCGGGGATGGCGGCGATCTCGTCGACGCTCCTCCTCTTTTCTCCGGGCGACCACCTCGTGGTCTGCGAGGATGTCTACGGCGGCACATTCCGTGTCCTCACTTCCCTCTTCAGCCGGCTCGGCATCGAGACCACCTTCGTGGACGCGACAAGTCTCGCGGCCATCGAGGCGGCGCTGCGTCCGGAGACGCGGGGGCTTTTCCTGGAGACCCCGTCCAATCCGCTCCTGAAGATCACCGATCTCGTTGGTGTCGCGAAGCTTGCCCGCGAACGAGGAATCCTCACCCTGGTGGACAACACCTTCATGACCCCCTATTTCCAGCGTCCCCTGGAGCTTGGCTGCGATATTGTCCTCCACAGCGGCACCAAGTTCCTGAACGGCCACAGCGATGTGATCTGCGGCTTTGCCGTCGTTCGGGACGCGGAGCTTGCCAAGCGGCTCAGGTTCGTCCAGAATGCCTTCGGTGCGATCCTCGGCCCGCAGGACTCGTGGCTTGTCCTGCGGGGCCTCAAAACCCTCAAGGTGCGGATGGAAGAGAGCCAGCGGGGTGCGATGGCCGTGGCCAATTGGCTGACTAGCCAGGCGCAGGTGACCGAGGTTTTTTACCCCGGTCTTCCGGGACATCCCGGCCATGACGTCCACGCCCGCCAGGCGTCCGGACCCGGGGCAGTCCTCTCCTTCAAGCTTGCCTCGGTTGATGTGACCCGCCGGCTCCTGGAGGGGTCGCGACTCGCCGCCTTTGCCGTGAGTCTCGGCGGAGTGGAGAGTATCCTGTCCTACCCGGCCAAGATGTCCCATGCCGCCATGCCTCCCCACGAGCGGGAGGCGCGGGGGGTGACCGACACCCTGGTGCGGCTGTCGGTGGGACTTGAGGAGGCGGAAGATCTCATCGCCGACCTGGACAGGGCAATGAACGGGTGACGGCGAACGGCTTTGCCCACGAAAATCACAAAAGGCACGAAAAGAATTCTTTAGGAATGAGGGTAACCTCACAGTTTATTATAGTATCTTGATATTGTTAGTGTATTTCGTGTGTTTCGTGGACAGATGTCTTTTTTCGGGTTAACTTTTGACATCCGCTGCGGGCGAGATAGAATGGTTACACAAAAGAGACAGTAGTGTAATGTTCGCTCTGCTGGGCTGCTACCGGCTTTCCATGATCATCGGATATCTGATCGTGTCAGGGAGAAGGAGGCAGATCATGTGCGGATCGAGAAGATATCTGTTCGTCGCAGCCTTGATCATCCTGAGCGCCGGGGCAAGCTCCGGTGAGACAGTTTTCCATAACGGGGGAACCGGCAGCTGCCAGGGGTGCCACACGACTCCTCCCGAATTGAGAGCTTCCGACTCCAGTTCAACCTGTCTTCTCTGCCACCAGGCCCCCCTGAATGTCCTCGTTCCTTCGGGCGCCTATGTGGCCACGGACACGCGGATATCTCCTATGTGTCTGCAACTGGCGCCGGGCGGGGATTTCTGCTGGGTGAAAAAGGACTATCGCTGGTCGCTCACCGGATCGGCGCAGACATTCTACAGCCGCGGCGAACGTCACGGCCACAACATCGTTGCCCAGGATTTCGGCTTTTCGGCGGATACCAGGCTGCTCCATGCGCCCGGTGGCAACTACCCGAGCATCAGCCTTTCCTGCATCAGCTGTCACGACCCGCATGGCAATTACCGGCGGTCTGCATCCGGGGCGATAAGCACCGAAGGCCTGCCGATCATCGCCTCGGGCTCGTACAGCACCAGTCCTGACCCGAGCCCCAAAGGGACTGTTGGTACCTACAGGATGCTGGCCGGCAGGGGGTACCAGCCCAAGTCCCTCGGGGGGATCTATGCCTTTACGGCCGACCCTCCCGCTGCGGTCGCACCACCGCTCTACAACCGGGCGGAGAGCGTCAGCGAGACGCGGGTTGCCTACGGCAGTGGCATGTCCGAGTGGTGTCAGAACTGTCATGTCAATATCAACGACAACGCCACCCATCTGCATCCGGTGGGCGTACGGTCGCAGCTGTCAAACGCAATCGTCAGCAATTACAACGGCTACGTGACGACCGGAAAGCTGACCGGTGTGTACGCCAGCGCTTACACCTCCCTGGTCCCCTTCGAGATGGGGACCAGCGATTATGCCTTTCTCAAGAGCGTGGCGAACAGCGACGGCTCTGTCCTCACTGGTCCGACCAGAAGCGCCACCGTGATGTGCCTCACCTGCCACCGGGCGCATGCTTCCGGCTGGGACAGCATGGCCCGGTGGAACACGCAATCGGTGTTCATAACCTTCAACGGCCTCTATCCCGGCATCGACAACGGCGCGCCGGCGGAATGCGCCCAGGGCAGGTCCGCACTGGAAGCGCAGAAGGCTTTCTACGACAGACCCGTCACCATGTTCGCCCCGTTCCAGAGAGCGTTGTGCAACAAGTGCCATGTGGCGGATTGAAACTCGGAAAAAAAGAAAAGTCAGTTGTCCACGAAATACACGAAAAACACGAAATAACATCGAATGAATACAAGTATGGCTTTGCCAGTTTATGGCTTGGCTATTTAACACACATATTGTTTTGAAGTTCAGATTTTGTTGTGTTTTCGTGTGGTTCGTGGACAAGACTTTTGGGATGTTAGCCTTTCCTTCTGCGACCAAACAGAAAATGTCTGCCTCCCCCCCCTTTTCGGACCCGCTCGATGAACTCTCCGATCGCCGTGTGGACCGGCTCTGCATCCGGTCCGACAAGGATGCCGTGACGCTCGAAGTCGAAGACCCGGTAATCCTTGTCCTTTGAGCCGACTTCGTCGAAAAGCCGCTTTGTCCCCTCCGGATCGACCACCGGGTCGCCGCGGGACTGGACGACGAGGGTAGGGGTCCTGATGGCGCCCAGCTTCTGTTCCAGGTCTGCCATGAAACGCTCCATCTCTCCCACCGCGCTGACCGGAAGGCGCCCGTAGTTGATGTGGGGATGCTCTGGCTTGATGTCTACCAGCTCCCTCTTGACCGCCTCGTAATGAACCAGGTCCATCAACCGGTTCCAGATGTTCATGGCCGGCACGAACCGGGAGGAGAGGTCCTGGAGCCGCATGGGAGGGCAGACGGCGAACACCCCCGCAACGCCGGGCACCCGTGCCGCCAGGTCGAGCGCCAGTCCGCCGCCGAAGGAAAACCCACCGACCACGACCCTCTTGCAGATATTGCTCACGAGGGCATAGCCTTCATCGGCCGATTCGACCCAATCCTGCCAACTCCGCATGGACAGGTCCGCCGGAGAGGTGCCGTGCCCCTTGAGGCGTGGGGCATAGACCCACCATCCCCTGCGACCGAGATGCTCCGCCAGTTCCTTTACCTCCAGGGGGGCGGCAAGAAAGCCGTGCAGGAGCACTATTCCAAGCTCCCGCGAACTCCCCTCGACGAGGAACGGCGCGCCCACCTCCTGCGGCTTTGACTCTCCCGGTATGAAAAAAGCATCGTAATCCGACGCAAAATTGCTTTTTCCCTTGGCCAACAGGTAATCCGCGATGCGCCGCCGCAGTTGGAAGGGGAAGAACCAGGCGATGGTCCGAATTCTCTGCTGCAGCTGCGCCAACGGGATCACTTCGTTGGCGATGACCACTATGGGGTGGTCGGTGCGGGCCCGGTTGAAGTCCAGGGCGGCCGATAATTCCACCGTATCCTTGACCAGAAGATTATCTTTCTTCGCGACAATCCCCTTGTCGATGGCCAGGGTGATGAAATCGCGGTACTTGTGGTAGCGGTCGTCCGTCAGGAGCGAGACCTGGTTCGTGCGCAGGCTGCGGTGGAGATGGATGCCCATCTGCTCCAGGTTTTCCGTGGTCAGGAGGAAAACCCGCCGCTTCAGCTCTTCCTCGTCGAATTTCCGGAAGGGGATTGCCCTGAGCATGGAGGCGAAGAGGTGGTCGTGGTTCACCGTGGTCATGTCGTAGATGGCCGACATGTAGCGCTGCATGATCTCCAGTGCCACCTGGTGCATCTTTCGGCGTGACGGGATCCGATCGTCGAAATCGATGCGCCGCGGGGAATGGATGTCCTGGTCGATGGGTGAGCATTCCACGCACTCCCGGATCGCGATCGGCGCGCCGAAGCGGATGTCGATGTCCACCCCCGAGAGGAGCATCGCCCCCTCGGTCATGAGCTCTTCATGAACCCGCTCCGGTATCTCCTTCACCATGAGCGCGGCCAGCCGGCTCAGTGCGTTGTCGTGGGCCCGCAGCGGGTAGTAGGTGATGTTCACCGGAACTATCCAGGTGGTGCGGTTGACGACCGGTTCGAGGGAGTCGATCTGCAGGAGGTCCATGAGGCGCCGGGCTTCGCCGGGATTGCTCTCGGACAGCCTCTGCAGGCGCTGCCTGTAGAATTCCGTCCGCAACGCCATGACGGCGGCCCCTGTGTGGGGCGGGCGCTTTCCCCCCGCACTGGAGATCATGAAGCGGGCCCGCTCCACGATCGCCTTGTCTTTCACCATATGCCCTTCGGGGTAGATGATCCAGTTCGCTTCGCCGGTAAGGAGGGTCTTCGCGATAAGCAGGTCGCGGTGGGGGTCTTTCGTGGAGACCATCCCGATCGAGTCGAAATAGGTGGCGAGGGCCCCCTCGAACAGCCGGTAGTCGGCCAGGGACCAGACCGGCACCTTGGTCAGGTCGTAGATCTGGACGGGGACCAGGACTGTCTCGATCCTGGTGAAGTGGTTGATGACGAAGATGATCGAGCCGCGGGGGATGTTCTCCGCGCCGTGCAGAATGATGTTCGCGGCGGAGAGCCAGGACGCAAAGCGGATGGCCTGGCCGGTAGCGAGATAGGCGAAACGGTTCATGGCGTGGCCGGTGCTTTTTCGGGTGGAGTGAGTGGCCTCATGCCTGTTAAGTATACCATGGGCCGGTGACTTGGTCGCTTCAGCCGTTTCATATAACCATGCACCTCTAAACACGGATCATCAATTGCGCATTTAGAGAAACGTGACATAAATTCATCCGGAAAGAATTGATTTCAGCACATGATAATATCAAAATAAAAAGTGGATTGACAGCCAGCACAATTTATCGTATAGAGGATAAAGTTCCTCGTTAGAATGAGGCGTTTGTACAAACACAGGCTACTGCCCGGAAACGTCGAAAGACGCCAATGGGTAGACCAGGTCTTGCCGGATTAAGGCTTGACTTAAGGTAGCTGGTCATCGCGACCTACGTTGTGCACTGCCGAAAACCTACGAGTGGGGAATCACGGCGATGTTTTTCATAAGGCCACGGTTCCCCGTGGCCTTTTTTTGTTGAGTGTCTTTCGAAGCGGAAAGGTGGTGGTTTTTTACATTGGAAAGTCATAGTAGCGAGTATCCTCCATTGCCCATCCCGTTCCCCCGGTGGTAACCAATCAAAGCCCCCCTCATTTTCTTCTCTGCTTTGGTTGTTTCCGCTGCGTGGAGCGGGGAAACGGAAAAGCAGGGAATCCCTCGTCGGATATCTCTTTTCTTTAACATAGCCTCAGTCGGCTCATTGTCATCTGCGGTGAGAGTCGTGGTGCGGCTTCGCTCGCCCTGTGACTGACACGGCCGGGAAACCTGCGCGCACCGGGAGCGTTGCAACGAGCAAGAAGCATATAGTAAGGAGAACTTCGGAATGTTCAGCATTTCAAACATCTATTACGAATTCCGCAGGATATGGAAGGCGATCTCGCTTTTTTTCATCCTCTCCGGCCCGGGGCTTGTGGTGATGATAGCCGACAACGATGCAGGCGGCATCACCACCTACGCCGCCACCGGCGCTAAGTACGGCTATCATCTGATCTGGTTCCTCGTTCTTCTGGTGCCGGTGGCCTACTATGTCCAGGAGATGACCGTGCGGCTGGGGGCCGTCACCAAGCGGGGCCACGGCGAGGCTATCTTTGCGGGCTTCGGTGCCTTCTGGGGATGGTTCTCGCTGATCGACCTGATGATCGTCAACTGGCTGACCCTGGTGACCGAATTCATCGGCATGACTTCAGCGCTCAGGATCTTCGGCGTTCCGCCATGGCTCACGGTCATCGTCGTCTGCATCGTGATGCTCATCATGGTGGTGCAGGGGAACTACTGGACCTGGGAGAAGATTGCGATCCTGTTCTGTGCCGTAAACCTGATCTACATCCCCGGGGCCTTCATGGTCAATCCGTCGGTGCATGACGTCATTCACAGCGGTTTCATGCCGCACATGCCGCCGGGAGGATTCACCAACGACCTCTTCTTCTTCATCATGGCCAACATCGGCACCACCATCGCGCCGTGGATGCTCTTCTTCCAGCAGAGCGCCGTGGTGGACAAGGGGACCAAGGAGAAGGACATCCCCTGGGGCAAGGTGGATACCTTCGTCGGATCGGTCATAACCGTGGTGGTCGCGATCTTCATCGTGATCGTCACCGGCACGATCCTGCCGGGCGTCGACGTCGATGATGCGGCCCAGGCGTCACTGATGCTGATGAAGACCAACAAGTATGCCGGCACCTTCATGGCAATCGGCCTGTTCGATGCGGGCTTTCTGGGGGCGATATGCATCTCCCTGGCCAGCTCCTGGGCCTTCGGTGAGGTCTTCGGCTGGGCACACTCGCTCAACAACAAGATCCGCGAGGCCCCCTGGTTCTATGGAAGCTATTTCCTCTCCCTTATAACCGCCGGATGCGTCGTGCTGATCCCCAAGGCGCCGCTGGTGCTGATTACCCTGTTCGTACAGGTGGTTGCCGTGACGCTCCTGCCGGCGGCCCTGGTCTTCCTGATCCTCCTTCTGAACAACAAGAAGACCATGGGAGAGTATACCAATACACTCTGGCAGAATATCGTCACCTCGATAATCGTGGTGGTGATCGTCATTCTGTCGACTCTGTACGGGATCAGCGCCCTGTTCCCGAACCTGTTCAAATAGGAGGCAGGAACCATGATCAGAAGTTTCTTTTCCCATCAATTCGCCAAGGTGCAGGAGATCAACAGGAAATACGCGAAGCCGAACGTGGAGATGTCCCGGTGGGTGAAGAGTTCGCTCCTCTTTCTGCGACTCTACCTGATCCTCCTGGTCTGTCTGCTGCTGTACAAGTTCATCACACTCTTGTGAGATAAGGAGTCGGGTCATGAGCGCAATTTTTTCACAGGTGCAGGACCGCGGGGAATCCGTCTATTTTCTCAGTGACGTCATCGGCCTTAAGGTTCTTGTCCACGGCCGCAAAATCGGCAAACTGAATGACCTGGCCATCCGCGAGCACGAGAAGCTGCCGGAAGTGACCTGCCTCGTGGTCGGTCGCCCGTTCGGCCGCAGGCCACTTCTCATCCCCTGGGAGCGGGTCGTTGAAATATCGCTGCATCAGGTCGTCATCGATATCGATGCGGAGGAGAAATACGAAGGCGAGCCTGAAGAGTCGCAGATTCTGCTGCGGGACCACGTCCTGGACAAGAAGGTCATCGATCTTGAAGACAACGAGATCGATGTGGTCTACGACATCAAGCTGGTTGCCCGCGGCGGCAAGCTGTACGTGACGGATGTGGATTTCAGCAACTACGCGAAGTTCAAGAGGCTGGGGCTCAAGCCGATCGTAAAGAAGCTCTTCAGCGGCAGCGACCTGTTGAAGAAGGAGACCCTTTCTTGGGCGTACGTGCAGCCCCTGCCAGAAGACATCGGCAGGTTCAGGGGAGCGGTCAAGCTGAAAGTCATGAAGGACAAGCTATCCGAGATCCATCCGGTGGACCTTGCGGACATCCTCGAAGAGCTGGCCCATGAGCAAAGCCTGGCCATTTTCCAGGAACTGGAGACGGAGCATGCCTCCGACACGCTGGAGGAGATCGAACCCCGGGTGCAGCGGATACTGATCTCCTCGATGGACAAGGAAAGGGTTGCCGATTTGATCGACGAGATGACCCCGGCCCAGGCGGCCGATGTCCTTGGGGTCCTGCCTGCCAACGAGGCGGAAGAGATTCTCAACCTCATGGAACACGAAGAAACTGAGAAGATCGAGTCTCTGTTGGAGCAGCAGGATGACACCATCGCCAACCTGACCACCAAGGGCTTCATCAGGTTTGTGCCCGATGTGCCCATCGAGCTGGTCATTGCCGCATACCGCAAGGTGGCCGCGGAAGCCGACGTGCTCGACTATATCTACGCCGTCGACCATGACGGCCGGCTCCACGGGGTTGCCAGCCTGCCGGAGCTCCTCATGGCCAAGCCGGAAACACATCTGAAGGAGATCATGACCATGGATGTCGTCAGCCTCAGTCTGACCGACAGCATCGCCGAGGCGCGGGAGATATTCTCCCGCTACGGCTTCCGTGCTCTGCCGGTCACCGATGAAGATGACATGATCCTGGGGGTCATTCCCTACCGCGACATCATGAGTCTGGAGCATCGATTTGCGTAAAGACTGTAGAGACGCCCCAGTGGTGCGTCTCTATAAGGCATCCGCTATACAAACGATTCCTCGTTAGCATGAGGCGTTTGCACAAACAGAGGCTACTGCCCGGAAACGTCGAAAGACGCCAATGGGTAGACCAGGTATTGTCGGCTTAAGGCTTTACCTAAGGTAGCTGGTTTCCGAACCTACGTTGTGCACTGCCGAAAACCTACGAGAGGGGAATGAACGCGTCTTATTGAAAAAGGTCGTGGGGTTTCCCGCGGCCTTTTTCCGTTTTTTTTGAGGGGAATTATCTATATGGAGAACGTGTCATGAATATCTGGAGTAGGTTTTGCCTGTCAATTTTCATCGGGGTCGCGCTGAATGCCATGGCCTTCCTTGCCTGTGCCGATACGGGTGCAGCAGGAACCGCCCAGGGCACGCAGGCATATGTCGAGCCGGCGCCTGCGGCGCAGGCCACGCCGGCCTCAGCGGCGCAGGCCACGCCGGCCTCAGCGGCGCAGGCGCTCGTGGAATCTTTGCCACCCTGGTTTCCCAAGGTCGCGGGTATGCAGTTCAACGGCGTCTACCAGAACGTGCCGGCTTTCCACAGTCCCTACGAGGGCCAGAACAGTTTCACAACCACAAACGGCCGCGGGCGGGATTTTACTCATACATACGGGGTCTATCTGGGATCGCAACTGACATCGACGCTGCAGGCCTATCTGGACCTGGAATATTTCCAGGGAAACGGGGTGAGCGACGGTGTGGGACTTGCGGGTTTTGTAAACGGCGATGTCATAAGGGCGGGATCGTCGAACGTGTCGAAGTCCCCTTATGTGGCGCGGCTGTATCTGCGCTACTTCTACCCGCTTTCATCTGAAACAGAGAAGGTGGATCGCGGCATGGATCAACTTCCCGGAGAGCAGCCCGTCAGCAGGTTGGACGTAAAAGCCGGAAAATTGAGTGTCTCGGACGATTTCGACCTGAACCGTTATGCCAATAATAACCGTACCCAGTTTCTCAACTATGATTTCCTGTATAACACTGCCTGGGATTATGCCGCGGACACCAGGGGCTACACTTACGGACTCGTCACGGCCCTGGTCCAGCCGCGCTGGCGGCTCGCCTTCGGGGTCTACATGATGCCCAATACCGGCAATGGCGCCGAGTTCGACCTTATCGACGTGCGGGAGCTCGGCTACAACCTGGAGCTCACCCTGAAGCCGAACGACACGGGAACAGTCATCCGGCTCCTCTCCTACTTCAACGAGGGACGGATGGGGAGCTACGACGAGGCCCTGGCGCTCGGAGCCGCCACCGGCACGACACCCGACCTCCATCTGGTCGAGAGACAGGGGGAGACCAAGTACGGATTCGGCCTGAACGTCGAGCAGCCGCTCGCCGACGAAGGGGAAACAGGGATTTTCGGGCGCCTCGGCTGGAACGACGGGCACCACGAGACATGGTGCTATGTGGAATCGGACCGCCATGCCAGCCTCGGGCTCCAGGTGAGCGGTGTGCACTGGGGGAGGAAAGACGACCGGTTCGGCATCGCTTACGGGGTGAACGGCCTGTCGACAGATCACAAGAATTACCTGGCGGCCGGCGGCACAGGCATCCTCCTTGGCGACGGGAAGCTGCGTTACGGCTGGGAGCAGGCCCTCGAACTCTACTACCGCGTCCAGCTCGGCCCCTACATCCAGGTGAGTCCCGATTTCCAGCTCATCCAGAACCCCGGATACAACAGGGACCGGGGGCCGGCCGAGGTCTATGGCTTGCGGGCCCACCTGAGTTTTTAGAACGGTTTTGGCCGGCGCTTGCACGCAAGATGTTGCCCCGGGACAGCCTGCCGATGCCCGATGGCGCTTCTTGTGGAAAGTTCTTGATCCTTAGTACAGTCATGTGTATTCTTTAATGTATTATCCAGAGTGGTAACTACATCGGCCACCCTGCTGAAGGAATAGGTAATTGCCAACGGAATTCAACCGACAAAAGCTGGCGGCTGCGCGCCTGTCTATCGCTTCCAACTCGGTCCTGGTCGTCGCAAAACTGGCCATAGGACTGATCTCGGGGTCGGTCTCGATACTTTCTGAGGCGGTGCACTCCGGTCTCGATCTGGTGGCTGCGATCATCGCCTGGTTCTCGGTGAGGGAGTCGGGCAAGCCTGCCGATGACGAGCACCGGTTCGGCCACGGAAAAATCGAGAACGTCGCCGGCACCATCGAGGCCTTCCTTATTTTCGGTGCGGCGGTCTATATCATCTGGGAAGCTGGCAGGAAACTGGCAGCCGGTCACGTGGAGGTGGAGTCCCTCGGCATAGGCGCGCTGGTCATGGGCGTGTCTGCTGTCGTGAACTATCTGGTGTCGCGGCATCTGCTGAACGTCGCCGTCAAAACCGATTCCGTGGCACTCGAAGCTGACGCTATGCATCTGCGGACCGACGTCTTTACGTCGGCCGGCGTGTTGGGCGGCCTGGTCGCCATCAAGCTCACCGGGATCACCATGCTCGATCCCATCATCGCCATTGTTGTCGCACTCATGATCATCAAGGCGGCCTGGGATCTCACCAGGACAGCGTTCTTTCACATCCTGGATGTCAAACTTCCCGATGACGAAGAGGCTGTCATCCATGAAGTAATGGCGGCTCATGCCCGGGAATTTCTCGAATACCACAAGCTGAGGACGCGGAAATCAGGGCATACGCGGCACATCGACATGCACCTGGTGGTGCCGAAGCGCATGCCCCTCGAAGCGGCACACAGCCTGAGCCACGCCCTCAGTGCAGAAATCGAGGGGCGCCTTCCCCACAGCCACATCCTCGTCCACATCGAGCCGTGCCAACGGGACTGTGCAGAATGCACGGTAAAATGTGACACTGTATGCAAATAAGACCAATGGCTATTCTCCTCTCAGCGTGAACACATTTCCCAGTTTCTTCCTTATTCCTTGCCCAATTGTCTCGTATTCCTGCATAATCAATCGGTAATATGGTGAACTTTGCCTAGCGGATTGCCTTGGTTGAAACGGAGCGGTTATGAATAAAATTGCTGAAGTTACCATCTTCTTCTGGATCATGAAGATCTGTGCAACCACTCTCGGTGAAACAGCCGGGGATCTACTTTCGATGACGATGAACGTCGGCTACGCCCTTAGTTCCGTTATACTTATTGCCCTGTTCCTGATATCTGTTGTCGCACAGCTCAGATCGACCAGATTCCGACCCGTCCTGTACTGGACGGTGATACTTACGACGAGTACTGCTGGCACCACGATGTCGGATTTCATGGATCGAACCCTGGCGCTCGGTTATGCGAAAGGCTCACTAATTTTGATAGGATGTTTGTTGACAGTGCTTGCGGTCTGGCGTTTCAGCGAAAAAAACCTGTCCGTCAGCACCATCCGCACAACCAGGGCGGAGCTTTTCTACTGGGCGGCCATATTGTTTTCAAACACGCTGGGAACGGCCCTGGGGGACTTCCTGGCCGATGACTCGGGACTGGGCTTTTTGGGAGGGGCTGCTCTCATCGCGGCGCTGCTCGGGGCGGTTGTCGTCGCGGCTTACTTTACTCGGCTAAATCGCGTTATGTTGTTCTGGGTCGCTTTCGTCCTGACCCGGCCGTTCGGGGCAACCTTCGGGGACCTTTTGACGAAGCCCGTGGCAAAGGGAGGCCTCGATCTCGGCACAGCCGGTTCTTCCCTCATTCTCGCTTCATTGCTTGTGACGTTCATCGTGTATACGAGCATGACAGAGAAGGGCGTGGTGAGGCGGGAGTCAGGTACGTGATCGTTGCTCTTGAAGAATCACGCATCTCTGCCGGCGCCTTCAGCGTTATCTGGTTTGAGCTGTTCAAGATGCTCGGGAGAGGGAAGAACTGTCTTCTCCACGGACAACGTGTTTGACCTGGTTCTTGCCGCCATGCTTGACTTCATACATTAACCGGTCGGCAAGATTTATCATTTCCTCAACCGAGGCGGGAGAGAATCTGAACGTTACGGCGCCGATGCTGGTGGTCACTTGCCCTTCAAGGTGTGCTAGCGCTTTGGTGAGGCGGGAATGGAGCTTGGCCAGCGCTTGCGGTGCTTCCTCTCCTGTTTCGGGGAGCAGGACGGCAAATTCATCACCACCAAACCGTGCCACGACGTCACTGCTCCTCAATGCTTCCCTGATGGTGACCGCTACTGTCTTCAGAACCCGGTCCCCCCTGTCGTGCCCGAATGTGTCGTTGATGGCCTTGAAGTTGTCAAGATCGATGAAAACCATGGTGAGCTTGCGCTCATAGCGGGACGTTCTGCGCAGTTCATAGTCGGCCAGTTCATAGAAGCTCCTGCGGTTGAGCAGCCCGGTCAGCGGGTCCGTGAACGCCAGTTTTTTGTGTAACGTCAGTTCACTCTTTAACGCGCTCAGCAGATAGGAGGAGAAGCCCAGAAAGAATACCTCCATCAGGGAGTTCCAGGCTCTGAGGCCCAGTTGGGAAAAACCGCCGGGCGAATGAAGGACGTTGGTAGTGAAGAGTTCCGCACCGCACAGGAGCGAGATGGCCAGGCCGGGTCCCCTGCCGATGAACCAGCTGGCGAGATAGATCGGGAGGAGGTAGAACATCATCAGGGAAAAATCCCCGGTAATGTAGTCAAGTACCCCCAAAGAAAAGGCGAGGAGAAGGCATCCTGCCAGGAGGAGCCATTTAGGCAGCCTCGCCAAACGTGATATGATGGTATTCAATTCCATGCTGCCAACCTCAAAGCGGTCAATACGGCCGACTTCAAGAAATGCATTCACTCCCATATAAACGGTAAAGCAGTGGTTGTGGTTGACATCGTGGGGTCACCGTTCGCCAAGCCGATTCTTGAACTTCGGAGGAAACTAGACGGTCATGGTCCCGTCATTAGATGGGTTTCCCATTCAGGATCGGGTTGAGTCCGCGTATTCCCTGCAGAAAAGATGTCCCACCGTAATTTGCAGGTTTCTGCGATGTCGGCACCGCATGATACTCAGGTTCGAGACGCAGGAGATTCTCCTTTCCTCGTTCCAGACGGATCTCTTTCTCAAAGGCCACTCCGTCGTCGGGAAGGGCCACGATAATGCGATGGGTTTTCGGGGAAATCTCAAGGATGGTTTCAAACGTGTACCTCATCCCATCCCCTTCTTCGGGCCTGCGGAACAGGGTCTGTCCCGCATTCTCCGGCTGTGGATTCCCTCCTAATACTGTCTTCTGGCCGTCTATGCTGATGCTCATCCTGTAATCGGACGTACCGTGGCTCTTTGTGCCGAAGAGAAGCACGCCGGGTTTGCTGGTCTTGAGCGATGCCGTGATCCTGAGTGTCGTTGCACCGGGACTCGTGCAGGCCTTGCTGGGGATCACCCGGAAAACCGTGCCATCGGCGGCGATCGGGCAGTTTTTTGCCAGATCGGTATGGTGAGCGCATCCCCCGAGCAGAAATACACATGCAGCCAGGACGATCATTACGTTCATAGAGAGATCCTTTCGTGGAATTGCCACAACAGGCGGTTCTTCCTGCTCATTCTGGTGCGCCGGTCGGTGCCGCCGTTTGCGCCACCGAAGCGAGGTCGGGGCCGTTCCACCAGCCGCCGCCGAGCGCCATGAACAACGCCGCAGTGTCGGCAAAACGGTTGGCCTTGGCCTGCACGAGATTGATCACAGCCTGCTGGTAGGCCTGTTCTGCGGAGAGGAGCGAGAGGTAATTGACGTAGCCGAGCTCGAACTGCCGACGCGCGAGGTCAAGGCTCATTTTGGCGGCCTGTTCAAAGGCCGCTGCTGCCTTCAGGGTATCGGCGTCGGATTTGAGCGCATGCAGCGTGTCAGCCACGTTCTGGAAGGCCGCGATGACCGTGCTGCGGTACTGTGCCGCCGCCTGGTCCAGCCCGGCATCGGCAGCGCGTTTCGAGTGCAGGAGCGTCCCCCCGTCGAAAACCGTCTGGGCAACGTTGCCGGCCAAGCCCCAGAAGCCCGTGCCGGCGGTGAACAACTGACCGATCGTCGCGGCAGTGGAGCCCAGATTGGCGCCGAGGGAAATGTCAGGCAGCATGTTGGCGGCGGCAACGCCCACCTGGGCGCTGGCGGCGTGGAGTTGCTCCTCGGCGGCGCGCACGTCCGGGCGTTGTTCTACCAGCCTGGAGGGGAGGGTGACCGGCAGCTCCTGCGGGAGGGTGAGCGCCGCGAGTGCAAACTTCTCCTTCAGTTCCTCGCTCGGAAAGCGGCCTGCAAGTGCGGCAAGCTGGTCCCGGTTTTGTGCCAGCTGTTTTTCCAGCGGTGGCAATGTTTGCTGCACCTGTGCAAGGGCCGCTTCCTGGGCAGCCACGTCCAGCCCGGCAACATAACCGTTTGCAAACTGCTGGCGAAGCTGCTCAAGCATCTCGTCCTCGACCTGGATGACGTTCTGCGTCGCGGCAATCTGGGCGCGGAGCGCGGCTTCCTGCACGGCCGCGGCCACCACGTTCGACGTGAGGGTGAGATAGGTTGCCTCCAGCTGGAAGCGCTGGAAATCAGCCTGGGCCGTGAGGGATTCCACCTGCCGCCGGTTCTTGCCGAAGACGTCGAGGGTATAGCCGACACTCACCTGTGCTGTATGGAGGGTATAGGGTTCCGCACCCGAGCTCGGTACCGGCGAAACCGTTCCCGAGTCGTGCGCCCGCGTGACGGAAGCACCGGCCTGTACTGTGGGATAATAATAGCCCTTCTGGGCTGAGACGTTCTCCCGGGCCTGTCGCAATGCGGCCTTGGCCGCGTCGATCGTGGGGTTGGCCTTGAGCGCCTCATCGATCAGCTCATTGAGCGGCGGCGACTTGAACAGCCTCCACCATTGTTGCGGGATGTCCATTCCAGCTATGAACCGTTGTTCCTCGCCGCCGGGCACGGTGGGGGCAGAGGTCGTTACGGACAGCGGTTCTCTCGTATAGCCGCTGACGGTTGGCGGGGCGGGGCGGCGGAAGTCCGGACCCACTGCGCAGCCGGAAAGGAGGGCCATCGTCAGCGATGCCGCTGCGAGAACTGGAAAGTACATTTTACACATAATATTCCTTGTGAGCTGCCAATCATCTTTGTGGCATCTGGAGTAACCCCTCCCGCCTCCCCTTAACTAAGGGGAGGGATTAAATCCCCCTCTTAAGAGAGGGTTAGGGGGAGTTATGTCCTCTATCACTTGCGTCGAATATTCGTTCCGTTGATATACGGACCATTCTTCCTGGCTCCCGTGGCGCCACCCCCGAGTTTGCCGGATTTTCGAGGTGCGGCTTTATAGATGTTGGTCGATTGGGCAAAAGCGGCATGCGTCGCCATGAGCAAGACCACCACAACAAACGAGATACGCGTTACTTTCATGCCGTCTCTCCATCATTCATTTCTTCCGGCTTTCCCAGGAACACCATCTTGAGCGCGGGCACGACGATCAGCAGCATGATCGGGCCGATCAGCATCCCTCCCACCACAACGGTGGCGAGCGGGCGCTGCACCTGGCTTCCGATGCCGGTCGACAGCGCCGCGGGGAGCAGTCCGATGCAGGCGGAGAGACTCGTCATGAGCAGCGGCCGCATTCGGGTGGAGGCGGCGTGGAACATGGCGTCCGTGGGCGCTCCGCCGCGAAGCCGGGCCTGGTTGTAGTAGGTAAGGAGCAGAATGCCGTTCATGACGGATACGCCGAACAACGACACAAAACCGATGGCTGCCGAGATGCTGAAATTCAAACCCGAAACCCAGAGGGCCAGCACGCCACCGGCCACGGCGAAGGGAATTCCCGAGAGGACCAGCAGGCATTCCACCATCTTGTTGAACATGGTGTAGAGGAGCCCGAGGATGAGCACCAGCGTTATCGGCACGATCACCGCCAGGCGCTCCTTGGCGGCCTGGAGCTGCCCGAACTCGCCGGCCCAGACCAGGCGGTAGCCGCTCGGGAGTTTCACGTTCTTGGCGATCTGCTCCTGGGCCGCGGCGACGGTGCTCCCCAGGTCCCGTCCACGCACGCTGAACTTGACCGGGATGAACCGCTCGTTGCTCTCGTGGTATATCCAGGAGGCACCCGTGTCCAGCGTGATCGTCGCCAGCTCGGAGAGCGGTATATAGGCGTTCGGCCCGCTTCCCGTCGGGACGGCCACCTTGATGTTGCGGATCTTGTCGATGCTGTCGCGGTATTCTGCCGGGTAGCGAACCGCCACCTCGAACTGCCGATCCCCTTCCAGCACGGTGGTTGCCACCGCCCCTCCCACCGCCGCCTGGACGATGGTGTTGATGTCGCCGGAATTGAGGCCATAGCGTGCCGCTCTGGCCCGGTCCACCTTGATGTTCAGGTTCGGCTGTCCAAGGACCGGGAAAATGCCGAGGTCAGTAACGCCACGAATTTTTACCATTTCGTCCCGTACCTGCCCGGCCAGCTTTGTCAATGTTTCCAGATTGGGACCGACGATCTTTATGGAATTGACCGCCTTCACTCCCGAGATTCCCTCCTGAATGTTGTCCTGGATGTACTGGGAGAAGTTGAAGTTAACTCCCGGTAACTCGCGCTCAAGGTCGGCGTTGATCTGCTCGGTCAGTTTCTCCTTGTTCATCCCATTGGGCCATTGCTCCTGGGGCTTGAGCACCGCGAAGAGCTCCACGTTGGAGAACGGTGAGGCGTCGCTCCCGTCGTCGGGGCGGCCATGCTGGGAGAATACGGTGACGACCTCCGGGTATTTCAGGAGGATCAGCCGCATCTTTCTCGTCGCCGCCTCGCCGTCCTCCAGCGAGAGAGTCATCGGCATGGATGCGCGGATCCAGAAATTCCCTTCCTCCAGAGCCGGGAGGAATTCGCTTCCAAGCCGTGTGACCAAGAGTCCCGTCAGGACAAGAAAAGCAATCCCGATAGCCACCATGACCGCGCGGTGGGCGAGCGCGAAACGGAGCGCGGGAGTGTACAGCCGGTGTAGCCAGCGGACGATGATCGTTTCGGTTTCCTTAACCTGCTTGGGGAGGAGCAGGGATGCGAGCACGGGGGTGACGGTGAATGTTGCGATCAGGGCGCCTGCCAGCGCGTAGGCGTATGTGCGGGCCATGGGCCCGAATATCGCTCCCTCCACCCCCTGCATGGTGAAGAGGGGCACGAAAGCGGCCACGGTGATCAGGGTCGAGAAAAGCACCGCCTTGTCGATCTGCATCGCGCTGACCAGGATGAGGCGCAGGCGGTCCGTCCAGCCGTGCATCGGCACGGTATGGTGCGGATCTCTCGTCGGGTCCGGCCCCCAAAGCCCCTCGGCAAGGTCATTGAGCAGCCCCTGCCGTTCTTCCGGATCCCTCTGAAAATTCCGGAAGATGTTCTCCACCAGGATCACCGCCGAATCGACGATGATCCCGAAATCCACCGCGCCGACCGAGAGGAGGTTCGCGCTTTCCCCCTGAAGCACCAGGAGCATGATGGCGAAAAAGAGCGCAAACGGTATATTCAGACCCACGATGAGCGCGCTGCGGAGATTGCCGAGGAACACCCACTGGATCAGAAAGACCAGCAGACACCCGAAAATGAGGTTGTGCAGAACCGTGTGGGTGGTGACGGCAAGGAGCGAGCCGCGATCATAAACGGGGACCACCTTGACTCCAGGAGGGAGGCTCCCGTCGTGGTTCATTTTCTCGATCTCGGCCCTGACCTTCGGCAGCATGTCGATGGTCTTCTCCGTGCGGTTCATCACCACGATCCCCGCCACTGCGTCGTCCTGCTGGTCGTGGCCCCAGATGCCCAGCCTCGGCACATTGCCAACCGATATCTTGGCCACGTCCTTCACCAGCACGGGAACACCGCCTGACTGGGTCAGGACGACGTTTTCGATGTCGTCGACCTTGTACCCCTGGGTCAAATCGTCGTTCCCGCCATCGTCGATGAGGCCGACCCCGCGGATATTGATGGACTGCTGGCCGATGCGGATCTCACGCCCACCGACGTTGACATTGGCGTTGCCCAGGGCGGAAATGATCTGCGGCACCGTGATGTTGTAAGCTTCGAGCTTGCGGGGGTCGGCCTCGACCTCGAATTGTTTCGTGGGGCCGCCCCAGCTGTTGATCGCAGCGATGCCGGGAATGGTCTTGAGTCGGCGTGCCACGATCCAGTCCTGGACCGTGCGGAGATTGGCCAGTCCGAAATTCTTCGGCCCCACCACCTGGTAACGGTAAATTTCACCGGTGGTGCTGTTCTGTTGGATCGTCGGTGTCTGGCCGCCCGGCAGGCTCACATTCTGCTGCAGGGCGACGGCAGCCTGGCTGTAGGCAAAATGGTAGTCCACGCCGTACTTGAAGACGACCCGGACAAAGGAGAGTCCGTAGAACGAAGTCGAGCGGATGACATCGATGCCGGGGGTCGTGTAGAGTCCGATCTCGATCGGGCGTGTGTAGTAGCGCTCCATCTCCTCCGCGGAGAGGCCCGGCGCCTGCGCGGTGATTTCCAGGATGACCGGCGTGGGATTCGGATATGCCTCGATATTGAGCTTGTTGTAGGCAACGAGGCCGGCCCCGGCAAACAGCAGCAGGCTGAACACGACTATCGCGCGGCGGCTGAGACAGAAGGCGATGATGGATTTGAACATGGGTAATCCTTATGGTAACCCCGCCTGTCCTCCCCTTAGCCTAAGGGGAGGGGCGCACGGAGCAACTATCGGTGGAACTTCCGGCTGGAGTCCCATTTGCGTTCCCCCTCTTAGGTTAAGAGGGGGACAGGGGGAGTTATGTTGTTAGCGATCTAGTCCGCCGGCGGCGCGTTCAGCATGTTGCTGAGAAACACGCCTCCTTCGGTAACAACCATTTCGCCGCTTTTCAGGCCGTCCGCGATCTGAAACCAGCCATCTTGCTGCAGACCTACCTTTACGGTGCGCCTGGTGAAGGTGCGGCGGTCGGTGGTGACCCATACCGTCATGGTGCCGTCCCCTTCCCGGACTACGCCGGCATTCGGAAGGACAAGAGAGCGTACCGGGGCGCCCGTGGCGATGGTAAAGGTGGCGAGCATGCCTGGCCGTAACTCGTGTTTCGGGTCTCTGATCTCCGAGCGGACCATGAGCCGGTGGGTATTCGGGTCCACGGCTACACCGACGGTGGAAATCCTCCCTTCGAACACCCTGCCCGGAAAGGCCATGAGCTTCACCTTGACCGCTTGTCCCGCATGGAAGAGCGGACTGTCGGTTTCGGAGACGAACGCCACCATCCACACGGTGGAGATGTCGGAAACCGTGAACGGAGCGGGGGGGGGGCCCGGTTGTGCCAGCATGCCGGGCGCGGCGTTGCGAGCCGTTACGCGGCCCGATATCGGGCTGTGCACGACCATGACCGGGTCGATTTTACGCTTGGCCACGATCTGGTCGATCTCGAACTCGGTCTTGCCGAAGATGCTGACGGCATGGCGGGCCGCCTTGAGCGCCCCTTCTGCGGTCTGCTGGTCGGAGATGGCCTGTTGCAGCTCTTTCTGGGCGACGCCTTGCGTCTCGTAGAGCTTTCTGGCACGATCCAGCACATGGTTGTTCAGTTCCATGACCCCTGCGGCGGCGATCAAGCCCGACTCGGCTTGACTCAGGTCGGGGCTGTTGATCGTGTAGAGTTTCTTCCCCTTTGCCACGTCGTTCCCCAGGTCGGCGAACAGCTCGATGATCTTTCCCTGGTTCGGTGGATAGACCTGGACAGACCGGTCGTCGTTGAACGCGATATTGCCGACCGCTTCCCGCTCGATCTTGAAGAGACGCTCTCCAGCTGACTCGATCTTGACCGATTTGAGCTGTGCTTCGTTCAACGTTACGCTTTGCGGGGCTTGGCTCCCCGACGTAGAAGACGCCTGGCCCTGGGCAGCGTGCACCGGGGCAGAATTCTTCGAGAAGTATACGCCGGTCGAGATGGCCAGCACTGCCACTGCGGCGCTCACCAGGGTAGTTTTCTTGTTGAATTGCATGGAAGTACCTCGTTCCAGACTTGTCTTGTGGTGGTTGATGACAGCCCCAGAATCTCTTCGCTCAAAGGGGTGCTGCGCTTGACGCAGTGGCGCCGTTGAGCATATAAACAAAACCAGTGCCAATGTATAACATATTGAAATTTATAAGATATTAGAAATAAAAGAGAGGTAGGTGTGAAAAAAATGTAGACATTATTGTCGGATCACTACGAAAGTTGCGGAAGGGAGTGCGGCTAGAGGTCGTACTTTTTTATCTTGTAGTGGAGCATTCGGACCGATATGCCGAGCAGCCGTGCGGCCTCGGTCCGGTTGTTGCCTGCGGCCTGCAGGGCATGGGAGATATGGTCCCTTTCGAGCTGCTCGACTGCCTCATCCAGGGGGACCTCATAATCGACATGAATCCGGGTGGGGAGTTTTTCAGACTCAGCAGGAAGGGGCAGGGTGAGATCTGCTGATTCGAGTATCTCACCGGTGGCGATGGCAACGCCACGGTTGATACACCACTTGAGCTCCCTGATGTTCCCCGGCCAGTCGCTGGAGAGAAGGTGCTGCATGGCCCGGGGGGACACCCCCCTGACTCCCTTTTTGTAGGCGAAGTTTGCCTCTTTTATGAACGCCGCAACGAGCAAGGGTATGTCGTCGCGTCGATCCCGCAGTGGAGGAAGATCGAAGGTGATGCCGTTGATCCGGTAGTAAAGGTCTTTGCGAAAAGATGCGGCAGTGTCGGCCAACTCCCTGTTGCTGGCGGAGATCAGCCGGAAGTTGGCTTTCCGCTCCCTGGTGTCGCCGAGCTTGTAGTAGACTCCGTCCTCAAGGACCCGGAGAAATTTTGCCTGGACGACCTCCGGCAGCTCGCCGATCTCGTCGAGGAAGAGGGTGCCGCCGTTGGCCCTTTCGACCAACCCTTCCTTGTAGGCGACGGCCCCGGAGAAGGCCCCTTTCGTGTAGCCGAACAGTTCGCTCTCGATGATATCCTTCGGTAGCGCCGCGCAGTTGATCGCCACTAACTCGCCCTGCGTGCCGGAGAGGGAGTGGATCCATCGGGCCATCTTCTCCTTGCCGGTGCCGGTCTCACCCATGATCAGTACTGGCAGGTCAAGGGGGGCGACCATCCGGGCCTTTTCCACGATATCTTTCATCCTGCCGCTGCCGGTCGTGACAAACGGGGGGGCAATCTTCCGGATCTCCCGGTCGAGGGCGTCAACTTTTCGATGCAGGGAGCGGTTCTCCAGATGGATGCCCAGATCCCGCTTCAGCCGGTCGAGCTCAAAGGGCTTGACGACGTAATCCGCAGCACCCTCCTTGAGCGCTTTGACGGCGGTTTCTACTGTGCCATAGGCGGTCATGACAACGACCACCGGCATGGGCTTCAATGCGTTCAATTGCTGGAAGAGGTTTATTCCGCTTCCATCGGGAAGGTTTATATCGAGGAGGACGGCGTCCGGTATCCTGGCCTGCAGGGCATCGACGGCCGCCCGAAGGGAACCGGCCATCTCTATTGCAAAGGAGTCTTCGAGAGCCATGGCTAAAGACTCCCGGAAGTTCGGTTCGTCATCTACGATCAGGAGGGATGGTTTAGGCCTGTTCATGCATCCTCACTCTGCTGTGCGGCAGGGATATCCTGACCCCCGCCCCTTGCTCCGGCCGGTACAGGGTAATTATACCATCATGGGCCGCCGCGATCTTCCCGGCGAGGTAGAGACCAAGCCCTGCGCCGCTGGAACGGCAGGTGACAAAGGGGCTGAAGAGGGAGGCGAGGTCGGCATCTGCTGGAAAACCGCTGCCGTTGTCTTCGAAGAGAATGGCCACCCTCCCGTTATCTTCTGCCGGGTTCACCTGCACAGCAACCCGTACGCACTCTGCCCCTGCTGTACGGCTGTTCCGCAGCAGATTGTCAAAAAGAAGTCCCAGGTAAAATCTGTCCCCGTATACTTCCCAAGGTGCCGGTGCGTCTATCTGTAGCGCGTTCTTGGCTGCCAGCTCGCTGCAAAGGGGAGCGAGAGGAAACCATTCCGCATGACGTGCATCGATCTCTTTCCCGTAGGCAAGGAGGTTGTTGATCAGTTGATGGGTCCGGCCCAACTCCTCCTTCGTCAACACGATGAATCGATTGGTGAACTTTTTGTCATCGAGCCGTTCGGGAAGGACCTGGAGAAGATTTGAGATGGTTGCCAGGGGCGTCTTCAACTCGTGGGCAAGGGTTGCAGCCATCCGTCCCAGCAACGCCAAGGCTTCATGCTCTTCGAGAACCTTCCGTATCTCCTCGTGTTTTACCTCGAAGTGCTGCTCCAATTCTTTGACTTGTTTCCTTTTCTCCGTATAGAAGACGACGCCTGCGAAGACGAAGACGGTTGTGAGGAGACCGAATATGAGCTCCGGAGGGTCGAGAATCGCGAGTTGCTCGTTCAGGAACGAGTTTACTATGTAATAATCGAGGCGTCCGTTTCCTGCCGTGAAAGTAAACAGGAATGTAAATTGACCGTTGGCGGGTTTTCTCCCGCGGGTAGGGTCGATGGCAACGACTTTGCCACTCAGTGCTTTGGATGAGAAATCTTGGAGAAAGCGAAGGAGCGCCTCGGGGTTCGAAGTCCCCGCGGAATCCTCGAAAGCCGTGGCAGCGACCCTGATCTCCTGCTCCAATTCTTTTCGTATGCTCTTTTCGACCGCGATGTTCTCAAAACTGTCTACAGCCAGGGTTGCTATTATCCCAATTGTCAACGAAACAAGAAGATAGAGGATGATGCGCAGTCGCTGTCTCAAGCTGATGACCTCGTCATTGTTTGATTAAGTTCTATTTTGCACACTTATTATATGATTGGCAACTTTTGTTGACGTCGACAGGGCGACAACCTGCGAACACCACCCGCAGGAAGAGAGATGACAAAGAAGATGTATGCTTGACTCGGTTTCGTTTGCAAGTAAGCTTGAATTGCGAAGCTGCCTTTCCTGCAGCCTCAATGACATCTTCCGCTGAATGTCAGCGTTCCCGGGCCTTCACCCGAAATAGAGGTGAAAGGATGGGACGTATCTACCAAGAGAAAGGAGAAGGCGATGCGGAAAATCATGGTTTTGGGGATGATGGTCAGCATGTTGACGGTATTTGGCGGGGTGACGAGGAGTCATGCCGCGGATACCACGACGATCACCGGTGAAATTGTCGACACCTACTGCTACTCCCTTATGGGCGCGAAGGGCGAGGGTCACCGGAAATGCGGGTTGGCGTGTGCGGCGAAGGGAATCCCGATGGCTCTCCTCGAGAACGGCACCGACAAGGTCTATGTGCTCCTTCCGAAGAAGGACAAGACCTCTCTTCCCAAGGAAGTCATGGACAGGATGGGGCGACAGGCCACCATTACCGGTAAGGTCTATACTGTCGGCGGTAGCCAGTTTATGACGGTCGAGGCGCTTAAATAAACGGCTATGCTCGAGACACTTTTCCCAGGGGTGGCGCATCTCCAGAATATCCATCCTTTGGCGGTTCATTTCCCGATCGCGTTTCTGGTCGCCGCCCCATTCCTTTACGTGCTGGCGTGGTTGCTCCACCGGGAGGATATTGCTACCGCGGCGTTCGTATTCCTGATCCTTGGTGCACTTGCCGCCATATCAGCAGCCGGGACCGGGCTCTATGCCGAAGATGGCGTCATGATTGCGCGCTCGGTCCGGGCTCACCTCCTTCATCAACACAAGACGTACATGCTCTGGACGACGGCGCTCGGCATCGTTTCGGCAGCCTGGGCAGCTACCGAGAGTCCTTTTCCGAAAAAGGGGAGATGGCTCTTCCTGGTGCTCATGCTGGCAACGCTCACCGTTCTTGCGTTGGGTGGTGACCTGGGTGGACGCATGGTCTATGACTACAATGCCGGGGGGGACGCCTGTTCTCAGCCGATCGAATTTTCCCGGTGAACAAATGCCAAGCCGCGGATAGCTGGGATCGGGAGAAGATATTATGCGCCACTGCGACGATATGCCGCCTGAAGAACTGCTTCGGGCTATCGATGAGTTCAACCGGGGCGCTTGGTTCGACTGTCACGAAACCCTGGAAGATCTCTGGGCGGGAGAGGCGCTGGAGATGCGGGACTTCTACCAGGGAGTCCTGCAGGTCGCGGTCGCCCTGCACCACTGGCGTGAAGGAAACTTCAACGGAGCGCTCCTCCTCCTGGAAAGAGGTGCAAAGTGCCTGCGGCGGGTGCGACCGGTATGTCAGGGCGTGGATGTTGACGGGCTTATCGACGCAGCCGACCGTTTGCGGGAGGTGCTGACGAACCTTGGCGCGCATCGCATGGCGGAACTAGACCAGACCTTCATTCCAAAACTTCGGCTCGCTTCGAAACTCCGGTCATAGTTCCTTAGAATGTACCGCCAAGAACATTACCATCGGCTGGCACGGAAGCCATCCCGACTGCAAGACCTTCAGTCCGAATAAATCAATTCTGCAAAGGCTTTACAGGAAATCTGTAAAGCCTTTTTTGTCGTCCTGTCGCATCACGGTTATTTTCTGAATTCGCGATGTCGGGGGTGGTTGCAGAAGTATGCATAGCCGAAGGAGAAGGCATACTCGCACCTCGGACTGTTCATAAGGCATTCGGAAACGCTCTCCGCCAAACCTTTCGTCCGGCAAACATCGCCACTACCCGATGCAGAGGAGTCCTTGGCCCTGTTCTCGTTTTCGGGTTTGAATTCTTCCGTCATACTGTATAACCTCTTTCCCAGGCATAGTGGGAATCTGTGTGTCATAATATTGCAATACAGGATGAGCTGCAATCCATAGGGGAATTGCGAGGCGGGAATGCGATATATCCCATGGAGAAGGGGTGCCGGGTGCAATGACCGACAGTTCTACCTGAGGGAGGTCAGTCCTTCACGTACTGCGTATTTGGTCAGTTCCGCGATACTGTGCAGGTTGAGCTTCTGCATGATGTTGTGGCGCTGGTTTTCAACGGTCTTTATGCTGATGTCGAAGGCGAAGGCTATCTCTTTGGTGCTCCTGCCGTCGGCTATGAGTTGCAGGACCTCTCTTTCGCGCTGGGTCAGCATGTCACAGGTCAGGGTGTCATCCGAGGGGATGCGCTGCAGATACTCCCGTATGATGATTTCGGTAATTCTCGGGCCGAGGTACGGCTTGTTTGCTGCAATCGTGCGGATTGCCGCCGCCAGCTCGGCAAAGGCCGAGTCTTTGAGGACGTAACCGCTCGCGCCGGCCTTGAGGACCTCCACGACGAAACGCCGGTCAGACTCCACGGAGAGGGCCAGCACCCGCACGTCGCCCATTGCTTCCCTGATGCAGCGGGTGGCGTCGATGCCGTTCATATCGGGCATGGCGATGTCCATGACCACCACATGGGGGTGGTGTTCGCGAGCAAGCTGAATCGCAGCCCTGCCGGTGCCCGCTTCCGCCACCACTTCCATGTCCGGCTCATTCTCCAGCAGCGCACGGAGACCTTCACGGACGATCGTGTGATCATCCACGAGGAGTATTTTCAGCCGCATCGGTATCCTCCGTTCGTCATGGGGGTGGCTCAGCGTGATGTTGATACGCAAGTTGGGTGCCAACCATGACGGGGAGAGTCTGCACGGTACTGTCAGCTCCCTTGTAATGGGGGAAGACACATGTGTGAGTCAAACAAATGACACTGGTAATGACACAAGGTATACGCGATTTTACAGGGGGTGGAGGGGGAGATGGCGGCCTTTTCCCGGCCTGAAATCACAGTAAGGGGCGCATCAGGGGTGGGTCGGTGATATTATGTCTTAAATCGTGCAACTTTTCGGAGTGGTGCAGGTCAATATGTTGACATACTCTCCGGCAGGCAGAACTGGACACGCATATCGCGGTTCCATACAGCCGCAGAAATCACCCCTCCTGCGTTAACCTCTGATGAGAAAGCGGAAGCCATACGGTGTTTGGAGCGAAACGCCCCGCAAAGTGGAGTAGAGATTGCCAATGAAGAGATTGGATGATAAATTTAATAAACAGTAAGACTACGACGAAGTAGCAGCTGACCTGCATGGTGCCCAGAAGGCGATGGAGTTACGAGTGATTTTTAGAATTATTCTCAACCTGATTGTTGTTATTTGTGTTGCAGCATCTGAGTCGTTTGCCGCAGAGGCGCCAGTTAAGCCAATCCAGAACTCCTTTTCAGTCCGCGATGAAAATGACGCGATTGGCGGTCATGACGTGAATTATACAAACGGAATCTCGATTGCACTGACCCAGGAGGGGAGGGGACTTCTGGGCGGGGTGTGGGACCTGGCTGGAGACGCTGAAGGTAAGCGGTACGCAACGTATGAACTGACACAGCTCATGTTTACCCCTTACCATACTGAGCTGAGTAACCCGCCACCGAACGAACACCCTTATGCGGGCTTACTCTACCTCGGCTTTACGACGCACCTGGTGCGGGAAAAGAGCCTGCACAGCTTAAAACTCATTCTCGGTATCGCTGGCCCCCAGGCGTATGCAGCAGACGTCCAACGGTTTGTCCACAGGATAGAAGGCTACAGTCAACCCCAAGGCTGGAGTTACCAGATAAAGAATGAGCCGGTCGTCAATCTGCTCTACGAGTACCGCCACAAGTATGCATTCACTCCTCGTGATGCTGTGGTGGGTGTCGAACTGATTCCCATGGGCGGGGCTTTCCTGGGCAACTACCTGATTCAGGCCCAAGCCGACGTGCAGTGTCGCATCGGGTACCACCTCCCTGACGATTTCGGGACCACAATCTTGCGCGGGATCAGCTATCTGCCGTTTCCGCAAGATGACGATGCGCACCACACGTGGGGAGTCTATGCCTTTGCCGGCGGGGGAGCAAGCCTGGTCGCCAGAAATCTCGTGCTCGACGGCAACACCTTTGCCAAGAGCCGAAGCGTTGACAAACGCATTTTTCTGCCCGCGGCCGAATTCGGCGCTTCATTCTGGGCGCGGCAATTCCAGGCGACCGCTTCCTATGTCGTGTTAGGCGAGGAATTTTATGGTCAACACCCGAAGGAAGGCTATATCTCCGGCATCATTTCATACCTTTTTTAGGTGTTCAGCCTTCCCCGCATCAATTCGATTTGTCGTCGTAATCATGGGGGAGTGGCTTGACGTCCTTGTATTTGTCGAGCAAGTACCGGTATTCAGGGATATCTTTCACGAAAATGTTTGCAACCTTGTCGGCATATATCAGGCGCCAATGGTCGTTTGACAAGAGAAAACGCGACAGCATCGATTTGGCATCGAAGATTATCCATGTTATCCGATATTTCTCCAGGACCTTTTCCCAGCCAGGTTCAAACCCCATAACCTTATTATACTCTTTCATTCGCTCAACGCCGTACATGTCGGAGCGGCCATCAAAGAAGACTTTGTACCGCTGATGAGCGGCGTAGATGATATAGCCACCGATCTGGTCGTTATTAAACATATTTCCCTGGATCGGCTCCCTTTGCAGGAACTCTACTGCGGCTACCGGTTTTATCTTTGGGTTGAAACCGAAGTGAATCATCCCTGTCGCGGCGCATAGTGCCACCGCCGCAACTCCGGCAACCAACCACGTTACTCCGCGGGCAGACGCGTCGACTGCAGCAATTCCCTCCCCTTTCTTCCGCACGAGATTGGCAAATCTGCCATTGCACCCGCCAAAGACAGCTGTCGCCTGCCGGACGATAATCGGCGCCATGACAAGGGCAAAGAGTGGAACGTGGCGGATCGAAAAGAGGGCCATGTTGAGAAAGACGATGATCAGCAGAAGCTCGATCGCGCTCAATCGTTTGCGGGACAGTGCCAGCAGTCCGATGAGCATGAACAGGAGATACTTGACCATAAGGGGTTCATGAAAATTGGGGGAAATGAACTCCACGACATGGTCCATGAGATACTTGTTCCCCACCACGTTGAACGGGAAGAGCAGAAGATGATAGCCACGCGGATTGGCCAGGCAGGCAAAAAGGCAGAGGAAAACCACCACCCCCAGTTCTCTCACTTTAACGCGACTGGCCAGCCGATTTTCTTTCTGGGCGAAAAATGCTTCAAGAATGTTCCCGATGAGATAAATCCCCAGAAGGAAAAACCCGATAATGAATCCCCCGTGCATATTCACCCACAGGAGCATTGTCATGGGGAGCACGAGCAAATAACGGCGGGGCTTTCCCGACTGATATCCGTCCAGCACGATGTACCAGATGATCAGGAATAGCTGGGTAAAGACGTGGGGTCTGGCAAGCCAGTGCATGGGAGATGCCACGATGACCAGCACAGCCACGAGGACCGCGATCAGGATGTTGCCGTCACATGTCCGCAGCATCTTGAACAAAAGATAATAGACCATCGAGATCATGAACGAGAAGAAAAGCGCGATGCCTGTCAGCCCGAAGTTTTGATGGATCATCGCCATGACGACTTCCGCCAGCCATTCATGGGCAGTCCAGGGAATAGGCGGAGTAATGAAGGAAAAAATATCGTACCGGGGAACGGAGCGGGTATTGAGCACATACTCGCCGACCCGTATATGCCAACCGGCATCGGCATCGTTCAGAAGCCCCTGTCCGATGGAAAATGCCAGATAAAGAAAAACCGACAGAAAGAGGATGTCGGCTATAGAGGGGATAACATACGAAGAAAACTTTCTTGCCTGCTTCATACCATACAGCCTTTCTGAACCTGTATTTGTGTCACAACTTACGTGCATTCCGCGTACTCCCCCTCTGGCATGGCTCGGTGTACCATTGTTCCGGGGATTAAGATTAGAGAATATACATATTAAGGCTGCGGAAGCAAGAACTTTTCATACCGGAGAGGGAGTGAATCAGGGGGCCAGCTTCTCCTTGCCGGTGCCGGTCTCAACCATGATCAGGACTGGCAGATCAAGGGGCGACCACACAGAAGTGACCAGTTTTATTGGTGCGGTTTGCTCCCCAGTTCCAGGTCCAGGTTTTTTAATTGTTCAATAATATCGGAAAGCTGCAGGTTTTGGTTTTTCAGTTTTTCGATAATATCACGGAGTCTCGCGTTTTCTTTCGTCAGGGAAAGGTTCGAATCTTTTACAGCCGTAAGTTCTTTTGTCATGGCAAGGTTGAGGTCCGTCAACTCCTTGTTTTCCTGCTTCAGTGAAAAGCTCGATTCATTCAGCGCAGCTTCCTGCTTCCTCGCCTCCTGGACGGAGGCGAGAAACACGGCAAGGCTTGAGGCCAGGGGTGACCATGAGCTCGAGGGATATCCCTTCACGAGCCGTTCCAAGTCGTTTTGCGCCTGTTCAATGTTGTTCATACCCCAGTCCGGTCCGAGCCGGAGAATGGCTGACAGGAACAGGGCTTCATCGGTCACTCCGGGCACCGCCGGCTCTCCAGAGATATCATTCAGCAGCCCAGCGGCAGTTGACGAATCCCCCTGCTGCAACAGCGTCATTGCCTTGGACAATTTCAATTGTTGCCCGGAGGGGTAAAAAAGTCCGCCCGGCTTGGTCAACGTGGCACATCCACCCATCCCAAAGGCAACAATTAAAATCGGGATGATTCTTTTCATGTTGGATGCGAATGACATGTTTTGGAGAATGCCTTCATTTCGATAAGGGTGTTTTCTTTTCGGAAGATTGAAAGATCGCAAAGGGAAGCCTTGGACCATAATGAAAAATTTTATCACAGATATCCAACTTTGCATGCTTACGGCCGACGTTTGCGAGCAGGACGGCAGAGCCCACGGGATGGCATAGAAGGCAGGGGGGAGAATTGTCATGAACAACAAGGGGATCGGCAAAATGCGGATCCCCTTGTTGTTTCCGGCAGGAGCCAGCTTAGCTGGCAGATTTCCAGGCGATGGCTGAGCCCCTAAAAGCCCACCCGAAGACCGAGAACGATGCTGTGGCTGATATAATCGGCCGTGAATTTGCTGCCGTTGGCCTCGGTGAATTTCGGTGGCGGGGTGCCGAAAAAGCGGTAGCCGAGGTCGAGACCCAGGGAGTCGGTCAACGCATAATCGACGCCGCACCCCACCTGGTAGGCGAAGGTGGTGGCCGTGTCGGTGGCCAGGGGCTGACCGGCCACCTTGAGTCCTGAAGCGTCGATGCGGGCGGCGCCGATGCCGATGAGGAGATACGGGGACCAGCGGCTCTCGCTGCGGACGACGCCGATAAAGTTGAGCAGCAGGCTGTCCGCGGTCATGTCGCCATCCCCCGCGACTTTTCCCTCGCGGAACTCCACCCGGTCCAGGGAATTGCTGCGGTGGGTGTACTCGAGTTCCATTCTCCCCTGTCCCAGGGGGTTGTTCGCCTTGAGGTCCCACCCGGCGGCAAAGCTCCCCTGCCACCCCGGATTGAAGCTGAGGTTGAAGCTTCCGAGGTTGTCGGATGCACTGCTGTCGGGCAGGATGTTCCCCCCGAGAAAGGCCCCCACGTAGGGACCCGTGTGCTGCGCTGCCCGGACCGGTCCGCAGAAGAGGAGCGGCAGGCACATGAGTATCATTGTCCGGAAAATCGGTTTTGTCATGTTCTCTTTCCTATGGCACGGTGAGTTTCACACTCTGGCTCTTGCCGCCGAAGCTGGCCGTGAGAGTCGCCGAACCGCTGTCGACTCCGACGACCTGCCCCGGCTGGTTCAGGCTGTCGGCGAAGGTCGCGACGTTCATGTTGTCGATGGTCCATGCGGCATCCTCGGTCACGTCGCGGGTGGTATTGTCGGTGAAAGTTGCCGTGGCAATGAACGGGACCTGGTTGCCTGATGACAGGGTAGCGGCGGGGAAGTTCGAGACGGCCAGCGTCGCAACGGTTTTCGGTACCACCGTAACGGTGGTTGTCATGGTCAGGCCGCCGTACTTGGCGGTGATGGTGACGGGGCCGGTTGAGACCCCGTGGACCCGCCCCTTGGTAAGCCCGGTGTTGTCGACGGGGGCTGTAGCCGTTGCATTGGATGTCCAGTCGGCGCTGAGGGTCACGTCCTGGCTTGTACCGTTGTTGAACACGGCGGTGAGGGCGAGGCGGCCGCTGGTTCCGACGGGCAGCTGCAGGCTGGCCGGAGAGATCGGGTTCAGTGGTGACTGAATGGTCGGGGCGGTGACGGTCAGGTTGGCATTGGTGGTCACTGAGCCGGACGTCGCCGTTATCCTGGCTGTCGTCGTCGCTGCGAGGGCTGTGATCAGCGCCGCGTTTCCCCCCGGGGTGGCCACCGTCGCGATGGTCGGCGGGGCCACCGACCAGCTGACCGCGCCGGAAATGTCCCGGGAACTCCCGTTGTTGAAGGAGCCGGTTGCGGTGATTTGGCCGACGGTGCCCTTCACCAGGCTCGTAGTGGCCGGCGAGAGGACTATGCCGGTCAGAGCCCCGCCGGTCACCTTGACGCTCGACGCGCCGCTGATGCCGTTCAGGGTGGCGCTGATCGTGGTGGTTCCCAGCGCCAGGGTTCTTGCCGTCCCGTCGGCGGCGACGGTGGCAATGCCAGGCTGGGAAGAGCTCCAGGCCACCTGGCCGGTGATGTCCGCACTCGATCCGTCGGAGTATTGGCCGGCAGCCTTGAAAACAGCGGTGGAGAGGCTGAGGATCGAGGGGTTGGCCGGTGTCACCGTGATCGATTGCAGCACCACTTCGGTTACGGTCATAAGTGCAGTGGCGCTTACCCCCTCGAAGGTCGCGGTGATCGTCGCAGTGCCGGCGGCAAGGGCTTTCGCAAGCCCCTTGCTGTCGGCGGTGTCACCGACGGTCGCGATGCCGGTGGCGTTCGAAGTCCAGGTGGCATCGAAGGTCAGGTCCTGGGTTGTGTTGTCCGTGAATGTGCCGCTCGCCTGAAATTGGGTGGTGAGCCCCTTGGAGACCGTCGGTGCGGCCGGGGTGATCGTCATGGCGGTGACCGTGGCCGAGGTGACCGTCAGGTTGAACGTGGCCGACACGCCCCCCACGGTCGCGGTCAGGACCGCGGGTCCCGGGACGAGGCCGGACACGCGACTCGGGCTCGACGGGGTCACGAAATTGGCAACGGTCGGTGCATTGCTCGACCAGGTCGCCTGGTTGGTGACGTCGCGGGTGTACTGACCCGAGAAATTGCCAATTGCCTTGAGTTTGGTGGACGTCTTCGCCGCGATGGCTGAGTTTCCGGGGGGAAGGTCAACGGCAACGATCTCGATCGAGGTCAGGGGGACGAAATCGTTGTGCCGGGTCGGGGTGTCCGAGCTGCAGCCGGATAGTATCAACAAGAGGGCAATTCCCGAACAGATCAGCCTGAACATGTTTCCTCCCGAACTGGTAGAGAGACTGCGGAGACTTAAGGACTTATAACATTCCTCACGCCCCGCTGCAACTGTTCCGTTGTGCCCCATGCGGATCCGCTGCCGGAATGAGTTCTTCCAGCCCCTTCAGGCGCTCGACAACGACAAGTTCCAGCTCACCATCGGGATTGTGTGCTAGTCAACATTTAATGTGAACGAGATGGGCACCTCCAACACCAGTTCTTCACCGGGCAGCTCCGCCGGCACAGGCGGAAAGCGCCCGACGCTCTGTACCGCCCTTACCGCGGCTTTGTCCAGCAGGGAAGATCCGGATGTCAGGTTAACGGTGCATTGGCGCAGGGAACCGTCACGGGCAAGCGTGCCACGAACGACAACGGTGCCCTGTACCCGTCCCCTTCTGGCCATGACAGGATATTCCTTATGTCGCTCAATCAGTCCCCGGCAGAGTTGCATATAGCCGGCACGGAGGCTGGATGCCTCTGCTCCTCCGCCTGCAGAGCGAACCCGAGGAGGTGCCGGGGCCGTGATCGGGCTTGTCGGAACGGTTGCGTCAGGACGGGCAGTCAGAGCACCCTCCGTTGGTCCGGTCGTCACGGTTCGCCCCTTCATTACAGATGGTACTGTCGCTGTCTTGGCCGTGACTGTTTGCGCTGCCGGGGCAACGGGCATTACCGGAGAGGGACTCGTTGCCGGTGGTTCCGGCGATGTCCGGGGCGTTACCGGTGCCGACGGGGCAGGAAGTGGCGGTCGCGCCGATATGGCCTTCGGGCGGGTATGTTGCTGCGCCGTTTTCTCCGGGAGGTCTGACTGAGTGAGGTCAATGGTAATGACACGGACCGGCGGTGAGAGCTTTGCTCTTCCGCCGGTCCAGACCAGCAAGGTCGTCAGTGCTATGCCATGCACTAACGCTGACAGCAGGGAGAGCCGAAGTAACCGGGGCTTTCCCACCAGATGCGTACGCCGCATGAAGAACGGATGTTGTGGCAATACACGGCTTTCTGCCATGGCGCATCTCCTAGAATGTGTAAGCCACCGTTATGTAAAGGTTGCGCCCGTTCTCGGGCACCTTGACACCGACTCCGCTGGTAAATGGATCGCGGAGGTAGGAGAGGTTATTGTAGTACTGCTTGTCGAAGACGTTGTAGATCCCGCCATACACGGACAGTGCCTTGTAGTGGTAGCCTGCCTTCAGGTCGGTGGTCGCCCATCCGGCAGTCGGTTGCTCATTCAGGCCGGAATCGACCCGGTCCTGCTCCCTGGCCATGTTTTCGGCCGCTTCGACAAAGAACGTCCCATTGTCATACCGTATCGCCACCATCCCTCTCAGGGGCGGTATTTCGGAAAGGGGCCGGTCGCCATCCTTGTTCCTCCCCTCGGTGTAGGAAAGCGTTCCCTTCAGAAACAGATCATAGGGAAGGGAGAACTGACTTCCCAGCTCCGCCCCCCATATGGTGGCATCGATGTTCTGGTAGCTCTTCAGCGAGGGAGACGCCTGGAAGAAATTCACGTAGTCGGTCAGGTCGCTGTAAAAGAGCGACGTATTAACGTAAAAACGGTCGGTGGCGTATTTTATCCCCAGATCGGCCTCATGGTTGATCGTCGGCTTGAGGCCGGGATTTCCCCGCCAGGTTACCGCAGGAGCCGCTGCCGGCACGTCGATGTACAGCTCCTCCGGGTCGGGTGGCCGGACGCCGCGCCCGAGGCCGAGAAACAACTCGACCTCTTTCACCGGCTTGTAGGTAAGCTGGATATTGGCGCTCACCTCGCCGAAATCGGTACTGCCGCTCGCGAGGGCAGGAGTATTGACCTTATCCGCCTTTACCCAGGTCAGGTCACCGCGAATGCCGGCTTTCACGTTGACCTGTTCGGCAAGCGGCAGATCATATGTGACGAACATCCCCACATTGTCGACATAAACATCGGGAATCATGTTCACCGGGGTGAACGGATTCGTCATAGTGAACGAGGCGCGCTGGTTCAGGGCATCCCAGTTGCGGTCGTAGTAATCGAGGCCTGCTGTCAGCGATCCCGGGCCAGCTGCCAGGGAGCATTGCATCTTGGCCCCCACGCCCTGGGTCTTGGCATCGGTCTGCATGGAGAACCCGCGGAACTGGACTACCGAGCTCTGGCGCAGACTGTCATTCATCAGGTGGCTCACCCGGTCCCAATAGGCTTGCAGCTTTAATTCCTTGACCAGCGGCGAAATCTTTCCGATCCGGTAGGTCCAGTTGAGCAGATTGGTTCTGTCATAGTCAGCGTCCATCTTCAGATAGGGATAGAGGACGTGCTCCGCATCCTGGTAAGAGTAGCTTATCTCGCTTCGCGAGGTGCTCGTCGGATTGAACCCGAATTTGGCCCAGCCGGTATTGATCTCGTAGGCTTTCGAATCAATCGTGTCAAGGCGGTAACGGTTGGGGCTGATGGCCGGGTAAATGTCGGTGATCAGTTTGCCGTTACCCGACTTGGGCACATCGGAGCGCTTGTAGGCATACCCGAGCAGCCCGTCGAGCATATCCGTCCCGTAGGATGCCGTTACGGAGCCGCTCACGGCATTGTAAGAGCCGTACGTAAGATTCAGGTCACTACCGAACCCCTTGTGCGGCCACTTGGACTGGATTTCCACGGCCCCGCCGAGGCTGCCGGGGTTCTCGATGTCGTAAGGCCCCTTGATGATCCTGATCTGTTCCACCTCGGCAAAATCGAAATGAAACGCCGGGGGATCCATCCGATTGGGACACGCCCCGAATATCTTCGCCCCATCCACCAGCACATTGATGTTGTCTCGCTGGAATCCGCGCAGTACCACGTCGTTGGCGATGGCCCCCTTGCGCACGATGTCCATCCCCTCAACCTGTTCGAGCGCCTCGCCGATGTCTTTGGCGGGGCTCTCCCGTACCTCCTTGATGCTCAGGCTTTCCTGGTTTGGGGCCTCTTTCTCCCCCTTGACGACAATTTCATCCAGCATGAGGTTTTCAGCCGCGACAACCTGCCCAGCAGTGCCGAGCATACTGCACAAGACTATCAGAAATGAGAGGTATTTCTTCATGATGAACTCCTCGAATGTGATTCAAAACACACGCCACCGCTATGGATAGACGAGGACCGTTCGCCGTCCGCAATCGGTACGCAAAGCTGTCCACGGCTTTCCATGGGCACCGCGGGATGCAGGTTTCCCGGCACAACGCGAAGGTTCGCCCTGAAATGTGGCAAGCAGAGAAAAACAGGACGTTGTCAGGAGAGCATCGTAAGTTTCGGTGGTGGTACGGGTGGGGCGTCGTGACGATCGGTCAGGCGCTTGAGGGAGGATGCTGCAATGTCCTCTTCGGGGAACAGGGGAATGTTAGGGCAGAAGTGATAGGGGAGCTGTTCCCTGTCGTCGTCCCAGAGGCCGGGCTCCGTATCGCTGCCACAGGTGCAACTGCTGGCCAGAACTTCTGTGCCGGTCTGCTCCTTATTCCTGCAGCAATCGGGTATGTTGTCAGGGGCCTGTTCGCGCTGCAATTCCCTCTTCCAGCAGCAGCAGGTATGATTGGCTCGCCGTTCCGGCGAGCAGCCGCAGATGTCGCAATCGCCGACGCATTGTCCGGTAATGGCATGCGTCATCAGCGCCGATCGCTTGGCGAGCGGCGCAAGGGAGCCCATGACGCTTACCGAATAGATTGCGATGAGAATCAAGGCTATGACGAAACGCCGAAATCGTTTCACAAATGCCCCACCCGTCCAATCGGCAGAGATTGCGGTGTTCTGCGGATTTGTTTCCCAAGGGGATAACAAGGATTAAATTGCGTTTATTTATTTATAATAGGAAATTTCCCCGTGTCAACGAGGTTGTGCAAGCTATGCTACCCAGGAAGGCCGGCAGTTGAGCAATCAGTCTGTCAACGTTACGTTTCACCGCATGATCAGTCTACTTCTTCTCCTCTTCCTTCGGGCCAAACGTCCATTGGTATCCCAGATACGCGTTAAACCTGGTATCTCCGGCAATGTCACTACCGGCAGAAAAAAGGATATGGTGTGCTTCGCTCACGTTGATTATCCCGCCGATGTTGTAACCCGTCTCGTCGCGGCCATCGGTCGTTTGCTTGCCAAAGTGGAAGATTTCCGCGCCCAAAGTCAGAGCCTTGGTCATGTCCCGTTGGACGAGCCAGCCAAGCTGCCAGTGGTTCCTGTTGTCCGTGCCCGGATTTATCCAGTAGCCACCGCCGCCATAGGTCGTCCACGGTCCCCAGCTCTTCTGAAGCCATACCGGCAGGAATACCGGCACATGACCGCTGCCGAGACCACGGTCGCTGTCCCCCGTTGGTACGTGAACGAGCGGGAAAATGCCGACCTGCGGAATATAGTCGGACTCGTGGATAAAGCGGTACTTCACGCCAAGCTCAGTGTCGCCGGGGCCGTACATGGTCGGCCCGCCGTTGGGATGGGAAAAGGCAAGCGGGACAAGGAGGTGCAGTTGCACATCGGGGACGACGCCATAGTTGAACTCGACATGGGGCAATGTTCCTGTCTTGCCGTCCCTGGTGTTCGTGTAGATAGAGGAGATGTAAAGTTCGCCATGCCGGTATTCAACCGGCTCCGGGTCATCTGTTATGAATGGCGGGCCTGCCCATACGGTCGCCGGGACAATTACAGCCAGGGCAATGATGAAACTAAAGGCCGTCATCAGACGATTGATGGGGATTGAACTGATACGCTGCATGTCATGATATCCTGTCAATCGTTTTGATTTCCAAGGGAAGCATTCCATTATCGCTGTCGCTGCCGTTCCTCAGTGATGATTGCATAGACAGCGAGCCACAAAAAAGGAGCCTGCCGATACGACAGGCTCCTTTCAGACTTATTTGCCGGGCAAGATCGCTAAGGTCCCAACAGAACTATCCCGTCCGGAACCGCCCCTCTTCCCGGGACCAGCGTGTCGACGCCGGTCGTCACGGCAAAAGCCGGCGAAGAGTAAAGATCGAACGCGGGGGTCAATAACCTGGTATCCCGGTACGCCTGAACGAACACCTTGTAACTGGCCGACGGCATGACCGCGCTGCCGGTCGGCGGCAGGAGCGCTGCGAACGGTGTTTTCCAGACACTCGGGCTGCTGAAGTTGCTGAAGACCACCCCGGAAGTGACGGCGTTGTTTGCGGGGCCGCGGGGAAAGACCGAGACGACCGCGCTCGACCAGGGCTCGAACAGCGGCGAGCGGATCGTCCCCGATACTCCCCCGGCGTTATTCAGGGAGTTGAAGACCTGGCTGATGCGGATGCCGGTCGGCTTCAGGATTATTTTGCCGGATTTTCCCGCAATGACGATCGCATCGTTCGGGTTGAAGTCGAGGACGATGGTATTGAAGGCCCCCGAGGTGACCGTGAAGGTGCCGACGACCTTCAGCCCCGTCTGCTGGGCGCTCGGCGTGGTCAGGGGAATCCTTTGGTTGGGGTCGCTCGCCAGGATGACGTAGTTGCTCAGCGTCGGCTGGTTCGGCGCCAGGATGAGGCGGATCTGGCTGTAGGAGCCGGCCGGGATGGCTGTACTCCCCAGGATCTGCGGCACGAAATGGAGATCCAGGATGTCGACGGGCTGGCCCGCGGGGAAAGTCACGATGACCGGCAGGCCGGGATCGTTGTCCGCCAAGCCTTCTTTGCCGGCCGGGACCGCCACGACCTTATCGATCGTCAGGTGGACGCTTAACAATTCAGGAAAGGCAGGGCTGTCGGTAATCCCCACCTGGAGCGTGCCAGTGGTTGCTCCGCTGCTGACAACAACACTATTGACACCGCCACCGCCTCCGCATCCCGGAAGTTGCAAGATTAACAGCGAGGATGCCAGAAAGAACGCCGCCAGTGCGGCCCACGCCCAATTTTTCCCTTTCATGACCTGTACCTCCTGCTTCGTTAAATACCCGCCGAATTGATTATGCGACGCGATTACGAATTGTCAAAGTGTCGCTAGAATTTGCGCAGACGTGCGCAGAGCGCGGGTTTACGCACTATTGGCTTGCCAGTTTCTTGTGGGATCGGACATGCCGGTCCTCCGGTTCCTGCACATCTCGAACGGGAACATCTTTAAGCAGAATTCCGACTGGAATCTGCACATGATGGAGTTGTTCGTCGGCTTTTGAGTGGCGGAAGCGTAAGATTGGGGATTATCAAGTCTTTGCGGAGGGCATACGGTGCAGCACTAGCGGGAACCCCCTCGGGGGTTGTCAATTCCACACAATTTAAAACTATACGCCAAAGAAAAAATTTTTGGTAGTCTGGTTTTTCTGTTTTGCTTTGATATTATATTATCAAGGTAGCTACCTTGTAGCAGAAGCAAAGCAGCAAAAGGAGAAAAATCGTAGTACCGCAACAACGAAGGAGTGAAGTCCCAAGCAGTAAGGCCAGTTGCGAAGGAGGATTGTATGACTGAGGACACTCCACCGGGCTACTTGGTGACATAAGAAGTAGATTGCAGGCTGAAGGAAATGCCTGATACCCCATTAAAACGGGGAAAAGTTAATAAATAAAGCCCACTACGAAATCGGTAGTGGGCTTTTTTAAATCTTGATGGGGTTTAAGATGGCAACGATCATTTCTTGCTGGCTATAATTTCAAGCTTATTTTTAGTATCAGGTTTAACTAAAAAATCTTTGCTTCCTTGATATTCAGGAGAATCTATTTCAATAGTATAGGAGTCATGGGACAAATTCCCCGACATACTGAAACTGCCGACATGATCTGTATAGACATTAGAAATGATTATTTGCTGATCTTTATTCTTGAGTACAAGGTGTGTATTTTTTAGTGGTGTTATGTGGTCTTCCAATAGCACAGTACCGTTTATATTGGTTGGTTTGCCATCTGACATTGAAAATATATGACTCACGTTGATTCTCGCCTTATAATCGGAATCACCGATCTGCTTGAAAATTCCATCATTTCTGTACAAGCATCCGCTTATCAATAAGCTACAAATTGCAAAGCATGTGGCAGTAATAAATTTTCTGGCCATCGTGACACCTTGGTTTGTTACGAAATGTTCGGGCAGGGCATTTTTTCGAGCGCAGGGCAATGCTGCAAGAATCGTAATGAAAAAATGCCCGGCTCTTAAGGAGGGTATACAGAGCCGGGCCAATGCTTAATTTTATACTTCATGAATATGCATGTAATATGAAGGAATTGTGCAAAAAATGTAATCTTCGATTGCAGGAACTGGATGACTGCGGCAAACCTCGGCCACCTCAAAGTTTACGACCTGCTTCCCCCTTGCTCGAAGGACATGGAATTAAGGGAACGACACATACTCCGCTACTCCTAATTCCCAAGTAAAATCGACCGTATTGAGAGATAAGCGATAGTTATTCCTTCCGTCCCAGACTGAAAAGTTGATGATCTTTACTCTCCCTTCAGAGTGAATCCACTTATAACATATCTCCTTGATAACAATCCGATCTCTTCCGGGTTTATCAATTTCCTCAAACCAAACCGGCTTTATCCGACCTTGTTCGATGATTAGAGCAACCCGGATTTCGGAGTTCGATTCAATTGTGCGGACAAGGGTCGTCATAGGTAAATGGTTACCACATGATAACCATTGTGTGTCAAGAGTAGATTTTTCCCTCGGTCTGCGCCGCTGGTCGCTTCATCCGTTTCATGACGAAATTCAACATTGTGTTGTGTTCTTTCGATTGTGAGGATACTATAATGCCGTTGGCGGCCGGGAATTGCGGCTCCCGACCATGATCCCAGATGGGAAACTTTGGGGTAGACCTACCACATTGGCAAGCCCACGCATCTTGTATCAGGTCTTTGAAAAACACTTACTATTTACAACCACTTTGACACAGTTTTATGCTATTATATCGCACATAACTATCTGATATTTTTGGAGAATAAGTATGCGCGGTTTTGAGCAACAATCAGA
>JAMXLF010000062.1 GCA_024281055.1 Geobacteraceae bacterium | reverse complement strand
GGGAACGAGAACATGATAGGGAATTACGTGAAGAGTCAGGGGAGAACCTATCATGCGCTACACGTAGATCATAAGCTTGCCTTGTTCTAGTCAATACCCCGCTGCTTGCGGCGGGGTAGTTTATTGCAACCGAGGGGGTTAAGAGTGAAAAGGATTTTGTCAGCGATTATCCTGCTCATGTGGTTCGTGGGCGATGCTGGAGCCACGACCTACCGGTGGACCGACGCGCAGGGGGCGGTGCATTTTTCCGACAACTACGACAACATCCCCGCCCGCTACCGGGAGAAGGCCCGGGTCGAGGGTGAAGCGACCCCTTCCGTCATCCCCCGGCATGAGGTGGCGCCATCGCAGTCGCCTCAGGAGAGCGTGCCGCCGCGGGCGGAGCCGGTAAAAAAGACCCGCGCTGCGGGTGGGCATAAGCCGAAGAAGCATCATCACCGCAAGTACGAAGAGAAGGGGCCGGTTGTGACCGTTTCTCCAGCCCGCCGGGCCCAGAACCAGGCCGAGGAGCAGATCAGGCGCGACCGCCAGGCCATCGAGGACGCCCAGCTTCCGGCCCGCAAAGCCCAGGAACAGGCGGAGGAACAAATCCGCAGAGCCCGAGATGCAACGATGGGACATTGATTGCTGTTCGAGGGGCGGGGGTATTCTGGTAACGAAATTGTCCTTAGTAGACTCAGGGAAACAAGGAGAAGACAATGTCAAAGAACCTCGCAACGAAGATACTCGAAGCCCACCTGGTGGAGGGAGAGCTGGTCCCCGGCCGGGAGATCGCCATAAGGATCGACCACGCGCTCCTCCAGGATGCCACCGGCACCATGGCGATGCTGGAGTTCATGGCCATGGGGGCGGAGCGGGTGAAGGTGGAGCTGGCGGCCCAGTACATCGATCACAACCTCCTGCAGACCGACAACAAGAATGCCGACGACCACATCTTCCTGATGACCGCGGCCCAGCGCTATGGCATCAACCTTTCCAAGCCGGGAAACGGTGTTTCCCACCAAGTGCACCTGGAGCGCTTCGGGGTGCCGGGCAAGACCATGCTCGGCGCCGATTCGCACACGCCGACGGCCGCCGGTCTCGCCATGCTCGCTATCGGCGCGGGCGGGCTCGACGTGGCCATGGCCATGGCCGGCCACCCGTTCCATCTCCCCTGCCCGAAAATCTGGGGGGTGAAGCTCACCGGGAAGCTCCCGCCGTGGGTTTCGGGGAAGGACGTGATCCTGGAGATGCTCCGCCGCCACTCGGTGAAGGGGGGGGTGGGGAAGATCATCGAGTACTACGGTCCCGGCGTTGCAACCCTGTCGACCACGGACCGGGGCACCATCGGCAATATGGGGGCGGAGCTGGGGGCGACCACCTCGGTCTTCCCGTCGGACGAGCGGACGCGGGAGTTCCTGGAATCCCAAGGGAGAGGCGATGCCTGGCGGCCACTCGCCGCAGACCCCGATGCCACCTACGACGAGTACGACGAGATCGACCTTAGCTCCCTGGAGCCCCTCATAGCCTGCCCTTCCTCACCCGACAACGTGGAGCCGGTCCGGGAGGTGGAGGGGACGAAGGTCGACCAGGTGATCGTCGGGAGCTCGGTCAACTCCTCCTTCCGGGACCTGATGACCGTCTGTCGCATCCTCGACGGGCGCCGGGTCGCGCCCCACGTCTCGTTCAACGTCAACCCGGGGAGCCGCCAGGTGCTGGAGAACGTGGCGGCCCAGGGGGGCTTCATGATGCTGCTGCTGGCCGGGGCGCAGATCCACCAGCCCGGCTGTCTCGGCTGCATCGGCATGGGGCAGGCCCCGGGAACGAACCAGGTGAGCCTGCGCACCTTCCCCCGCAACTTCCCAGGCCGCAGCGGGGTGAAGAACGACCGGGTCTACCTCTGCTCGCCGGAGACCGCGGCGGCAGCCGGCATCTTCGGCGTCATCACCGACCCACGCAAGCTCGGCGACCTCATGGCCTGGCCCAACGTCCAGAACCCGGAGAAGTACCTCCTCGACGACTCGAGCATCATCTTCCCCCTCCCTCCCGGCGAGGCAGCAAAGGTGGAGATCGTCACCGGCCCGAACATCGTGCCGTTTCCCCAGTTCGAGGAACTGCCGGAGGATCTCGCGGCGGAGGTGATCATCAAGGTGGAGGACAATATCTCCACCGACACCATCATGCCGGCCGGCAACAAGGTGCTCCCCTTCCGCAGCAACATCCCGGCCATCAGCCAGTTCGTCTACGAGCAGCTCGACCCCGAGTTCCACACCCGCGCCAAGGAAAAGGGAAACGGCGTCGTGGTGGGCGGGGAGAATTACGGCCAGGGCTCCTCCCGCGAGCATGCGGCGCTCGCCCCTCGCTACCTGGGGATCCGCGCCAAGATCGCCAAGAGCTTCGCCCGCATCCACAAGGCGAACCTGATCAACTTCGGCATCCTCCCCCTCACCTTCAAGGACCCGGCCGACTACGACCGGATCAGCCAGGGTGACACGGTCACGTTCAAGGGGCTGCGGAGCCTCGTGGCGGCCGGAGCGCGGGAGATACCGATCATTGTGGACGGGCGGGAGATCGTCACCGTTTTGGAGGTTTCCGACCGGGAGCGGCAGGATCTCCTGGCGGGGGGGACGCTGAATTATGTGAAGAAGGGCAATCCGTAGGGGCGGCTCTCTGTGGCTGCCCAAAGACAGGGCACCCACATGGGGGTGCCCCTACCACAACCAGGCGAGGCATCAATGGACACCAAACTCCGCTCCATCCTCCCCGACCACGAACTGATCCGGCTCTACGAGCAGATGGTCCTCTGCCGCGAGTTCGAGGAGGCATGCGCCGAGCAGTACACCAAGGGGAACATCACCGGCTTCCTCCATCTCTACAGCGGCCAGGAGGCGGTAGCGGCCGGAGCCACCCACGCCCTGCACGGCGACGATTACGTCATTTCCGCCTACCGGGAGCACCCCCAGGCGATCGTCCGGGGGGCCGATCCGCGGCGGGTGATGGCGGAGCTCTTCGGGAAGGCGACCGGCATCTGCAAGGGGAAAGGGGGCTCCATGCACCTCTTCGACCCCAACCTCCATTTCATGGGTGGTTACGCCATCGTCGGCGGCCAGTTCCCCATCGCCACCGGGCTCGCCTTTGCCGCCCGCTATCGCAGGGAGGAGCGGATCGTTGCCTGTTTCTTCGGCGACGGCGCGGTGAACCAGGGGACCTTCCACGAAGGGCTCAACTGGGCGCGCCTCTGGGAGCTGCCGGTGCTCTATGTCTGCGAGAACAACTTCTACGGGATCGGCACCGAGGTGCACCGTTCCTCGGCCCTCGCCGACATCCACAAGCGGACCTGCGGCTACGATATTCCATCGGAACGGGTGGACGGCATGGACGTCATGGCCGTCTACCAGGCGGTGAAGCATGCCGCCGAGTGGGTGCGCGAGCATAGCCGGCCCTACCTGATCGAGGCGATTACCTACCGGTTTCGCGGCCACTCCATGTCCGACCCGGGAAAATACCGGGCTTCGGCCGAGGTGGAGCTCTGGAAGGAGCGCGATCCGATCCCCAATTTTGCCAAACGTTTGCTGGGCGAGGGGATCGCCGGGCAGCCGCTCCTCGACAAGGTCCGCGAGACGGCCGCGGCACAGGTGGCGGAGGCGGTCAAGTTCGCCGAGGAGTCTCCCTGGCCGGATGATGATGAAGTCTTCAACGACGTCTATGTTTGATGTCTTAGAGAGGTTCCAACTATGCCCGAAATGACTTACCGTGATGCCCTGAACCTGGCCCTGAAGGAGGAGATGCGCCGCGACCCGATGGTTGTGACCTGGGGGGAGGACGTGGCCCTCTACGAGGGGTCGTTCAAGGTGACCCGGGGGCTGCTGGCCGAGTTCGGCGAGAAACGGGTCCTGGACACTCCCATCTCCGAGAACACCATCGTCGGCGTGGCCGTCGGCGCGGCCATGGCGGGCCTGCGTCCCGTTGCCGAGCTGATGACGGTGAACTTCGCGCTCCTGGCCATGGACCAGATCATCAACCACATGAGCAAGATCCGCTACATGTTCGCCGGTCAGACCCACCTCCCCATGGTGATCCGTGCTCCGGGCGGCGGCGGGAGCCAGCTGGGGGCCCAGCATTCCCAGAGTCTCGAAACCTTCTTCATGCACGCCCCCGGGATACACGTGGCTGTTCCGGCCACCCCGGCGGACGCCAAGGGGCTCCTGAAGGCGGCGATCCGCGACGAGAACCCGGTCATGTTCCTGGAGCACGAACTCCTCTACAACAGCAAAGGGGAGGTGCCGGAGGACCCGGAGTTCGTCATCCCCTTCGGCAAATGCGACGTGAAGCGGGAGGGGAAGGATGTGACCATCGTCGCTTACTCGCGCATGACCGTGCTGGCTCTTCAGGCGGCCTCTGAACTGGAGAAGGAGGGAATCTCCTGCGAGGTGGTGGACCTGCGTACCCTCTCCCCGCTTGACGCAGACACCTTTGTCGTCTCGGCGGCGAAGACCGGCCGGGCGGTGGTGGTGGAGGAATGCTGGCGGACCTGCGGCCTCGGTGCGGAGATCGCCTCGCGCATTTACGAGAATTGTTTTGACAAGCTCCTGGCGCCGGTCGAGCGGGTCTCCGGCCTGAACGTCCCCATGCCCTATTCGCGCAAGCTGGAGAAGCTTTGCATCCCGCAGGTGGGGACGATCGTCGCTGCGGTGAAGAAGGTTATGAACGAGAAATACTGAAAATAAAATCTCAAATTTCAAGCACCAAATCTCAAACAAACTGCAAAAACAAAGTTCCCAAATTGCTTTTTCAGATATTTGTTTGGAATTTGTGATTTGAGATTTGTGATTTACTGAAACCTCAAGGCGAGACGAGGTATAACTTATGGCAACTGAAGTCACCATGCCGAAGCTGTCCGACACGATGACCGAGGGGAAGCTCATCTCCTGGAAGAAGAGCGTCGGAGAAAAAGTGGAGCGGGGCGACATCATCGCCGAGGTGGAGACCGACAAAGCGAACATGGAGCTTGAGGCGTTCACGTCGGGCATTCTCCTTGAGACCCGCATCAAACCGGGAGAGATGGCGCCGGTGGGGACTGTGATCGCCGTCATCGGGGCGGTCGGGGAGAGCGCGACTGCGCCTCCGCCCGTTTCGGTCGCGCCGAAAACCGCTCCGCCGTCCGAGCCGCCGCCGACCTGGCAGCCCCCGGTGGAGCCTTCTCCCGAAACCATTGAAGCGGGGGAGGTTCCTGAGCGAATCATTGCGACTCCTGAGGTTGAAGTGGCGGAAGAGAAGCCGTCTGTGGCCGCGGCAGCCGGGGAGAAGGCCTCCCCCCTCGTGCGGCGGCTAGCCCGCGAGAAGGGGATAGACCTTGCCCGGGTGCAGGGGAGCGGCCCCAATGGGCGCATCCTTCAGGAGGATCTGGACAGATACGAGGCGCGGGACGCCGGGTCCGAGGCCCGAGAAGAGGCCGAAAGGCCCCCCGCCAGCCCTGTGGTGGGAGGCATGCAGCCTCTCAGCCGGATGCGGGCGGCGATCGCACGGACGGTCGCCGAGTCGTGGCGCACTGCCCCCCATTTCTACGTCACCGTGGAGATCGACATGGGGGAAGCGGAGCGGGTGCGCCAGGAACTCAAGGAGTCGGCCTCACCGGTCTCGGTGAACGACATGATCATCAAGGCGTGCGCCCTTACCCTGGAGAAATTCCCCCGGGCCAACGCCTCCTTTGCCGGAGACCGGATGGAGCTCCATAACGACATCAACATCGGCGTTGCCGTGGCCCTCGAAGACGGGCTTATCGTCCCGGTCATCAGGGGGTGCCAGTCCCTCACCCTGAAGGAGATCGCGCTGCAGAGCCGGCAACTGGTGGAGAAGGGGCGGGCCGGCAGGATCACCGAGACGGAGATCGGCGGCGGGACCTTCACCGTCTCCAACATGGGGATGTACGGCATCGACGAGTTCGCCGCGGTCATCATGCCGTCACAGGCGGCGATCCTCGCGGTTGGCGCCGTCGCCGACCGACCGGTCATCCGCAACGGGCACCTGGTTGCGGCCCGGGTGCTGCGGGCCACCCTGTCGTCTGACCACCGGCTCCTCGATGGCGTGTACGCGGCCCAGTTCCTGCGGGAGCTGAAGAAGGTGCTGGAGAATCCGGTCACCATGCTGGTTTGAATGCTACAAATTCCAAATTCCAAGCACCAAAACTCAAACAAGCTACAAAATATAATTCTTTAAAATTTGCTTTTGGATATTGTTTGGAATTTGTGATTTGAAATTTGTGATTTTTTTAGCGTTATGGTAATTCGCGATCTCGGCATAATCGATTTTCAGGACGCCTGGGCCCTCCAGGAGCGGCTGGCCGCCGGGGTGGCGGCGGGGACCGAGCCGGAGACGCTCCTGCTCCTGGAGCATCCGTCGGTCTACACCATCGGCAGCGGCGGGAGCGAGGCTAACATCCTCGATCCGGATGTCACTCCCGTCCGCATCAACCGGGGGGGGGACGTCACTTGGCATGGGCCGGGGCAACTGGTGGGCTACCCCATCGTCAGTCTCGACCGGCGGCGGCGCGACCTGCATTGCTACCTCCGGTTTCTCGAGGAACTCCTTATGGCCGTTGCTGCCGACTTCCGGGTGGAGGCGTGGCGGATTCCCGGCCGGACCGGGATTTGGACGGAACAGGGCAAACTCGCGTCGATTGGCGTCGGTGTCCGCCGCTGGGTGACCATGCACGGTTTCGCCCTCAACGTCGTGCCAGACCTGGCCCCCTTTGCCCGTATCAATCCCTGCGGTATGGCCGGATGCCCGGTCACCTCTCTGGCGGAGGAGGCCGGTGGCAACGTCCCGCTCGAGGAAGTCAAGGCCCGGGTTGCCGCACGATTTGCAGGATTGCTGGAGGAGCGCCTGACGAGACAGGAGAATGACAACTAATCTGACTATCCAGCCCCCCCTCCTTCCTCCCCCCTCCGGGGGGAGAACTTCTTGCCCTCCCCCAGCGGGGGAGGGATGGGTGGAGATTGAAAAAGAATGAGTAGTCAGTGTTTCTCTTAGTAACTGCCATGCTTAATTCCAAGGAGGCTGCCATGTCTGTCGCCAATTGTAAAATCCCGGTGGAGAAGCTGCGGTGGGTGTGCGACCCGTCCCAGTTCGATTTCGAGACGACAGCCGATATCCCCGAACTGGAGGGGTCCATCGGCCAGGAGCGGGCCCTCAAGTCGATCGATTTCGGCCTCGGCATGCGGGAAGACGGCTTCAACCTCTATCTGGCCGGCGAGCCGGGGACCGGCCGCTCGTCCACCATCAAGAATCTCCTGAAGCAGCGGGCGAAGGCGGAGCCCAATCCCCACGACTGGTGCTATGTTTACAACTTCAAGGACCCAGACAACCCAGTGGCACTGGCTCTCCCCGCCGGTGTGGGGAGCGAGCTCGCCGACGACATGAAGGAATTCCTCGACGCCGTGCGAGCCGTGATTCCCAAGGCCCTCGACAGCAAGGAGTACGAGACCAACAAGGCGGCGATCCTAGAGGAGTATCAGGAGAAGAACGGCGTCCTTTTCGCCGGCCTGGAGCAGGAGGCGGCGGCGGAGCAGTTCGCCGTGCAACGGACCGTTTCCGGTCTCGTCATGGTTCCCCAGAAGGAGGGGCGCAACTACACCCAGGAGGAGTATGAGGCGCTCTCCGGTGAGGAACGCGAGAAGCTGGATGAGGCGGGGAAACGGCTCACCGAGCGGCTCAATGACGTGCTCCGGCAGGTGCGGGAGAACGAGAAGGTACTCAAGGACGCCCTGGCGAAGCTCGACCGGGACCTGGGGCTGGCCGCCGTCGGCCACCACCTGGAGCCCATGCGGGAGAAATACGCCGAATACCCGAAAGTCTTGCAGTACCTGGAGGCGGTGCAGGAGGATGTCCTCCTCAACCTGGAGGACTTCAAGGAACAGACCCCGCAGGCCTCGCCCATCCCGGGGCTCAAGCTTCCCCGCCAGGAGCCCTCCTTCGAGCGCTACCAGGTGAACGTCTTCGTCGACAATAAAGACACCAGCGGGGCGCCGGTGATCTTCGAGCCGAATCCTACTTACAACAACCTGTTCGGCCGCATCGAGCACGTCATGCAGATGGGGGGGATGGCCACCACCAACTTCACCCTGATGAAACGGGGGGCGCTCCACCGGGCCAACGGCGGCTACCTCGTGGTCGATGCCCGCGAGGTCCTCATCAACCCCTTTGCCTGGGATGCCCTCAAGCGCTGCATCCGCAGCGGTGAGATCCGGATCGAGGACGTTTTGGAGCAGTACCGCTTCATGACCATCGCCTCTCTCAAGCCGGAGCCGATTCCCCTCCAGGCGAAGATCATCATGATCGGTTCCCCCTGGATATATTACCTCCTCTTCTACCTGGAGCCTGACTACCGGAAGTTCTTCAAGGTGAAGGCGGACTTCGACAGCCGGATCCGGAAGAGCCCGGAGATCATGAAGGACTATGCCCTGTTCGTGGCCACCCACTGCAAGCGGGATAACCTCCTCCCCTTCGACCGGAGCGGCGTCGCCGGGCTCCTCGAGTACTCGGCCCGCAGCGTGGAGGATCAGGAGCGGCTCTCGTGCCAGTTCATGGAGATTGCGGACCTGATCCGGGAGGCCGACTACTGGGCACGGAAGGAAAACAGCCCGCTGGTGACGCGGGAGTTCGTCAACCGGGCGATAGAGGAGAAGATCTACCGCTCCAACCGGATCGAGGAGCGGATGCAGGAGCTGTTCGAGGACGGCACGATCCTCGTGGACACGGAGGGGGCAGAGGTTGGCCAGATCAACGGACTGTCGGTCCTCACCCTCGGCGATTACATGTTCGGCCGGCCGTCGCGGCTTACCGTGCGGGTCTACATGGGGCGCGCCGGTATGGTCAACATCGAGCGGGAGGTGAAACTCTCCGGCCCGATCCACGACAAGGGGGTGCTCATCCTCACCGGCTACCTGGGGGGGAAGTACGCCCACGACAAGCCCCTCTCCTTCTCCGCTTCCATCTGCTTCGAGCAGTCCTACGAGGGGGTGGAGGGGGACAGTGCCTCTTCTACCGAGCTCTACGGGCTTCTGTCGGCCCTCTCCGGTGTGCCGCTGAAACAGGGGATCGCCGTCACCGGCAGCGTCAACCAGCTGGGGAAGGTGCAGCCCATCGGCGGGGTGAACTACAAGATCGAGGGATTCTACGCGGTCTGCAAGGCCAAGGGGCTCAGCGGCGAGCAGGGGGTCATCATCCCGAAGACCAACGAGCGGCACCTGATGCTGAAGGACGAGGTGGTGGAGGCGGTCAGGGACGGGAAGTTCCACATCTGGAGCGTCGAGACCATCGACCAGGGGATCGAGATCCTCACCGGCGTCCCGGCGGGCGAGCGGCAGTCCGACGGGAAATACCCCGAGGGGACCATCAACTACCTGGTGGACAAGCGACTTCGGGAATTCGTGGAGAGCATGAAGAAGTTCTCCGCCCCGGAAAAGGAGGAGAAGAAGGGGGAAGGGGCGAAGCCGGAGGCGGAAACCGGGAAAGGCGGCGCCACGGAAGCCCTTTCCTGATATCTTCCCAACATTGGGCAGGTGTATGTACTACAATGCTTTTTTCAGACCTCCGAGGTTTTGAACCCCGGAGGTCTTTTTATCCTGGGAAAAGCAGTTTCACGCAACGAACGCGACGAACGCGACGCAAAAGAATTTCGTTGCGTCGTTGCGTCGTCGCGTGAATTAAATGCCGATTTTAGGTTTATAGCTTGATTGCAGCATTGCATCGGACGCTGGCAGGGACTGCACTGCGCGGAAGCCTGCGGGAAAACCCCTTGACAACGAAAGACAGCCGGTCTAATGTTTCCTCCCCCGGAAAAGAAGGTCCGCCACTGGCGCTGGAAAAAAGAGATTGCTGGACACAATATGGCCTCTACGGTAAGAGTCGAAAGCGGCGTTGCGGCGGGATTCATCACCCTGGTGGTGGCCATGGGGATCGGCCGGTTCCTGTACACGCCGCTTCTTCCCCTGATGATGACGGAGTACGGTTTCCGCCCGGACCAGGCGGGACTGCTGGCGTCGCTGAACTTTGTGGGTTACCTGGCCGGCGCCTTTGCCGCCGGGCCCCTCTGTCACCGGTTCCGTGAGTTTCCGGTGCTGGCGGCAGGGCTTCTCCTCTCCTGCGTCACCACCGCTGCCACCGGCGTTTTCCACGGATTTACCTGGGTGGCCGCGGCCCGGCTCCTCGCCGGAACGGCCAGCGCCCTCGCCTTCGTGGCGGTCTCCGGCATGGTACTCCTGATCATAACCCACAACGGCCGAGAAAACCTGGCTGGCCTTTACTACGGCGGCGTCGGTTTTGGCATAGCCGTGACCGGTCTCGCCGCCGTCCCGGTCGCGCGGGCGGTTGGAACCGGCGGGGCCTGGGTCGGCTTTGGCCTCGTAAGCGCCCTCATCTCGGCCGTGGTGCTGCTCCTCCTGCGGCGGTATCACGAACCCCGTCCCGCCGATGCCCCGGCAGTCAAGGCGCCTCTTCCCCGGAACCCCCGGTTTGCCCGCCTCGTTGCCTCCTACGGTCTCGAAGGATTCGGCTACATCATTACCGGCACCTTCATGGTGGCGGCCGCAACTGCCACCGTCGGGCCTGCGGGAGCGAGTGCCGCCTGGGTCGTAGCTGGGTGCGCGGCGCTTCCCTCCGCCTTTCTCTGGTCGAGCGCCGCGCGCCGGTGGGGAAGGTTGAAGCCGCTGGTCGTCGCCTATTTTCTGCAGGCGGCCGGGATCGTGTTCCCGTCAGCATTCTCCGGCACGGCCCCCCTGGTTGTCGGGGCGCTTCTTTACGGCGGCACCTTCATGGGGATCGTCACCCTTGCCCTTTCCGAGGGGGCTTCGTTCGCGCCGACGGCCCGGGCCCGGATAGTGGGATTCATGACCGGTGTCTACGGGATCGGCCAGATCGTCGGCCCGGCAGTCGCGGGCCATTTTTCCGCCCGGACCGGTTCCTACCACATCGCCGTCTTTATCGCTGCCGCGGTCGTGGTAGCTGCCGGGGCCATACTGCTTCCCGATGCCTTCGGTGCACGGCAAGAGTGAGACTGCACTTGCAGCGCTCTTTGCCGACATCGTCCCCCGCTACGAGAAGTTTCTCACGTGGCTGGCGGGGGAGGGCGAGGGTGGGGGAGGGCGAGGGTGGGGAGGGAACTATACTGGAGTCGAGTGGATAGCCAGGAAAAATAATGACAAGAACAACAACAAAGAAGCTTGACGGACAAATCCATAACGTGCTAAAACGGAATGAACGTTCATTCTATTTTGTTAAGAGGTAAGTCATGTCGAAGACAGACAAGCGCGACGAGGTTGTCCGCGCGGCCCTCGAGCTCATAGCCGAGCTCGGCTTCCACGGCGCCCCCATGGCGATGATCGCCGAGCGGGCGGGCGTGGGGGCCGGGACGATCTACCGCTATTTCGAGAACAAGGATGTCCTCATCGCCGAGCTATTCCGGGAGGTTGAGGAAAAAATCTATGCGGACCTCCTGGAGGGGTACTCGACGAAGAATCCGATCCGGGAGCGGTTTCTCCATCTCGGCACGGCGCTTCTGCGGTATTACATTGCAAACCCGCTCGAATTCCGTTACCTGGAGCAGTTCTACAACTCCCCCTTCGGCGTGGCACACCGCCGGAGCAAGCTTCTGGGAAGTAAGGAAGGGTGCTATTTTTTCCGTGAGCTATTCGAAGAAGCGGTTTCTCAACAGGTGATGAAAGACCTGCCCCTCGTCCTCCTCTTCGATTTGGCCTTCGGCCCTCTGTTTGCTGCCGCCCGGGACCACATTCTCGGTTTCGTCACGCTGGACGATCTCCTGATTGCCCGAATCATCGAGGCCTGCTGGGATGGGGTAAAGAGGTGACGACCGGACGTGGGCGCCCAGAATTTTTTGTCGATGGTCGAAGAATGAATGTTCATTCATTTTATGGGGCCTGCCGGCATCCGGCAGGGTGCAAGAAACCGCCACCGGGGGTGAGCGCATGACGATCTTAATCGTGGCCACAATAGTGGTCTGGATGCTGATCGTCATCATCGCCTTCGCGAAAGAAGACAAGTAACCTGCCGACTCCGTCGGCAATTCTGTACATGATAGAGGTGTCTATGCAAGCCACGTACAAAGCCAAACTGATCGCTACCGTGGGAATTCTGGCCGCCGGTCTGATGATGACCGGATGTGGGCAAAAGACCGTTGCCGCGCCGCCGCCGGCAGGCCCCCCCGAAGTGGGGGTTGTGGCTATCCAGCCGCAGCGGGTGGCCCTTGCCACGGAACTGCCCGGCCGCACAGCGCCCAACCTCATTGCCGAGGTTCGGCCGCAGGTGAGCGGGATCATCCAGAAACGCCTCTTTGTCGAGGGGTCCGATGTGAAGGCCGGCCAGGTACTGTACCAGATCGATCCCTCCACCTATCAGGCGGCATTTGCCAGCGCCAAGGCCGCCGAGGCCAGAGCGGAGGCCACCCTGAATACGGTGCGTCTCAAGGCGGAACGTTACCGTGATCTCGTCAAGATCAAGGCGGTCAGTCAGCAGGACAACGACGACGCCCAGGCCGCCCTCAAGCAGGCCGAAGCCGATGTTGCCTCTGCCAAGGCGGCAGTGGAAACCGCCCGGATCAACCTGGCCTATACCCGGCTGACCGCCCCGATCTCGGGACGAATCGGCCGCTCGGCCGTGACCGACGGTGCCCTGGTGACGGCCAACCAGACGGCGGCGCTGGCCACCATCCAGCAACTCAGCCCGATATACGTGGACGTCACCCAGTCCAGTGCCGACCTGCTGAAGCTGAAGCGGAGCCTGGCCAGCGGCGTGCTGAAACACGACGGCGCCAACCAGGCGCAGGTCAAGCTGCTGCTGGAGGATGGCAGCGCCTATCCTCTGCCGGGCACACTGAAGTTCTCCGAGGTCACCGTGGACCAGAGCACCGGTTCCATCATCCTGCGGGCGCTCTTCCCCAACCCGAAACAGACCCTGTTGCCGGGGATGTTCGTCCGCGCCGTCGTGGAGGAAGGGGTGAACGAGCAGGCGATCCTGGTTCCCCAGCGGGGGGTTACCCGCAACCCGGCCGGGGAGGCGATGGTCATGGTGGTCGGGGCCGAGGAGAAGGTGGAGCCGCGTGTCATCAAGGTTGCCCGGACTGTCGGCGACAACTGGCTGGTGGCCGATGGGCTGAAAGCCGGCGACCGCGTCATTCTGGAAGGGATCCAGAAGGCCCGTCCCGGAACGCCGGTCAAGGTCGTGCCGTTCGGCAGTGCACCGGCAGCGGCACCCGGCGCAGCTCAACCTGCTGCGACTGCGGCCAAGAAATAGTCCGACCTGTCCGACCTGTCTGACCTGTCCGACAGGTCGGACGACTACCAAGGAGCTTTCACTATGTCCCGGTTTTTCATAAACAGACCTATCTTTGCCTGGGTCATCGCCATCATGGTGATGCTCGCCGGTCTCCTGTCGATCAAGGCCCTTCCGGTCTCCCAGTATCCGGCGATCGCACCGCCGACGATCGCCATCAACGCCGTCTATCCGGGGGCGTCGGCCCAGACGGTGCAGGATACGGTCACCCAGGTGATCGAACAGAAGCTGAACGGGATTGACAACCTGATCTACATGTCCTCCACGAGCGACCTTGCCGGCGCGGTGTCCATCAACCTGACGTTCAAGGCGGGGACCGACCCGAACATCGCCCAGGTACAGGTGCAGAACAAGCTGCAGCTCGCCATGCCGCTTCTCCCCCAAGTCGTGCAGCAGCAGGGGATATCGGTACTCAAGTCCGGCCGGAACTACATGCTGATCGTCGGCCTCGTGTCGGAAGACGGCTCCATGGACAGAAACCAGCTGACCGACTACATGGTCTCCAACGTTCTGGACATCATCAGCCGTCTGGACGGGGTCGGCGAAGTCCTGGTGTTCGGCACTCAGAACGCCATGAGGATATGGGTCGACCCGGCGAAGCTGAACAGCTACCACCTGACCACCAACGACGTGATCAATGCCCTGCAGGCCCAGAACGTCCAGATATCGGCCGGCCAGTTCGGCGGCACCCCCGCCGTTCGCGGCCAGCAGCTCAACGCCACCATCAACGCCCGGTCGCTTCTCCAGACGACCGACCAGTTCGATGCCATCGTCCTGCGCACCAACCCCGACGGCTCCACCGTAAAGCTCAAGGATGTGGCCGAGAGCAAGATCGGCACCGAGAACTACGACATCCAGTCATACTACAACGGGAAGCCGGTGGGGGGGATGGCGATCCGGCTCGCGGCCGGCGCCAACGCCCTGGAGACCGCAAACCGGGTCAAGGCGAAGATGGCTGAGCTCTCCAAGTACTTTCCGGCGGGGATGAAGGTGGTCTATCCCTACGACTCCACCCCCTTCGTGAAGATCTCCATCGAGGAGGTGGTGCACACCCTGGTTGAGGCGGTCTTCCTCGTCTTCATCATCATGTTCCTCTTTCTCCAGAACTTCCGGGCGACGCTCATTCCCACCATCGCGGTGCCGGTGGTGCTCCTCGGGACCATGGGGGTACTGGCGGGTGCCGGTTTCTCCATCAACACCCTGACCATGTTCGCCCTGGTCATCGTCATCGGACTTCTGGTGGACGACGCCATCGTCGTCGTCGAGAACGTGGAACGGATCATGTCCGAGGAGGGGCTCTCTCCCCATGACGCCACGGTAAAATCCATGGGTCAGATCACCAGCGCCCTGTGGGGGATTGCCACCGTCCTCTCGGCGGTCTTCCTCCCCATGGCGTTCTTTCCCGGTTCCACCGGCGTCATCTACCGCCAGTTCTCCATCACCATCATCTCCGCCATGATCCTGTCGGTGCTGGTGGCCCAGATCCTCACCCCGGCGCTGTGCGCCACCATCCTCAAGCCGATCGCAAAAGGGCACCATACCGGTGAGACCGGCTGGTTCGCCTGGTTCTTCCGCTACTTCAACCGGGGGTTCGACTTCTGCCGGGGGAAATACGAGGGGATCGTCGGCCGCTCCTTCGGCAAACCGGTGCGGTATCTCGTGGTATACGGCGCCATCGTCGCCGCCATGGGGTGGTTCTTCCTCCATCTTCCCACCTCGTTCCTCCCGGACGAGGACCAGGGATTCCTCCTCTGCCAGCTCCAGCTCCCCCCCGGCGCCACCCAGGAGCGGACCATCCAGACCCTGAAACGGATGGAACAGTACTTCCTGGAAAAAGAGAACAAGACGGTGGAAGGGATCATCACCGTGGCCGGGTTCAGCTTCGCCGGCCGCGGCCAGAACATGGGGCTCGCCTGGGTGAAGCTCAAGGACTGGAAGGTACGCAAGACCCCGGATTTGCGGGTGCAGGCCATTGCCGGCCGGGCAATGAAAGAGTTCTCGCAGATCCGGGACGGCCTCGCCTTTGCCTTCGCCCCCCCGGCGGTACTGGAGCTGGGTGTGGCGAACGGCTTCGACCTCCAGTTGCAGGACCGGGGCGGCTTGGGACACGAGAAGCTCATGGCGGCGCGCAACCAGCTCCTCGGGATGGCAATGAAGAACAAGAAACTGGCGGCGGTCCGCCCCAACGGCCAGGACGACTCCCCGCAGTTCAAGCTGGACATCGACGATGTGCGGGCCGGTGCCCTGGGGGTCTCCCTCAGCGACGTCAACAACGTCCTCTCCACTGCCTGGGGGAGTTCCTACGTCAACAACTTCATCCAGGACGGCCGGGTGAAGAAGGTCTACCTCCAGTCCGATCCCCGCTACCGGATGCTCCCGGAGGATATCAACACGTGGTACGTCAGCAACAAGGACGGCCAGATGGTGCCGTTCTCAGCATTCGCCACCGCCCGCTGGCAGTACGGTTCCCCCCGCCTGGAGCGCTACAACGGCCTCCCGTCGGTTGAGGTCCTTGGCCAGGCCGCACCGGGGGTGAGTACCGGCGAGGCCATGACCGAGGTCGAGAAGATGGTGGCCCAGCTCCCGCCGGGAATCGGGTACGAATGGACCGGCCTCTCCTACGAGGAGCAGCATGCCGGTGCCCAGGCGCCGGCCCTCTACGCCATCTCGCTCCTCGTGGTCTTCCTCTCGGTGGCGGCCCTGTACGAGAGCTGGACCATCCCCTTCGTCAACCTCCTGATGTTGCCCTTGGGACTCGTGGGGGCGGTGACGGCGGTCAAGCTGCGGATGTTCCCCAACGACATCTATCTGCAGATCGGGCTTCTCACCACCGTGGGGCTTTCCACGAAGAACGCTATCCTGATCATCCAGTTCATCAAGGAGCAGATGCGGCAGGGGCACGAACTGATGGACGCGACCCTGGCAGCGGTGAAGATCCGGCTCCGGCCGGTCATCATGACGTCGCTCGCCTTCTTCTTCGGGACGCTCCCGCTTGCCCTCACCAAGGGGGCCGGAGCCGCAGCCCAGAACGCCATCGGCACCGCGGTCACCGGGGGGCTTCTCTCGGCCACCTTCATCGACCTGATCTTCATCCCGTTCTTCTTCGTCTTGGTGTCGCGGCTCTTTGCCAGGAAGAAGGCGGTGCAACCCTCCGCCCAGCCGGTTGTTGCCAATACCCCGGAGGTGAATTAAGATGAAACCCATGACACGCTTACTCTGCCTTCCCCTAGGGGGCGTCCTTTTCCTCGCCGGCTGCGCGACCATGGCCCCGCACTACGAGCGGCCCGGCGCACCCGTACCCTCGGCCTGGCCGAGCGGCCCGGCGTACAAGGAAGGTGCCGGAAAGCCTGCCGAGAAGCCGGTGGCTGACATCCCCTGGCAGGACTTCTTCGTCGACCCACAGCTGCGGAAGGTGATCGCGCTCGCCCTGGAGAACAACCGCGACCTGCGCGTCGCCGCCCTGAACATCGAGCGCTCCCGGGCACTGTATCAGATCCAGCGCTCCGACCTCTTCCCGAAGGTGGACGCCAATGCCGACGGCACCTTCCAGCGCATTGCGGAAAACTTTTCGGGGACGGGTCTGCCTGAGAACATCCATCAGTACAATGTCGGCCTCGGCGTCAGCTCCTACGAGCTCGACCTCTTCGGCCGGGTGCGGAGCCTCAAGGACCAGGCACTGGAGCAGTACTTTGCCACCCAGGAGGCCCGGCGCAGCGTCCAGATCAGCCTGGTGGCCGAGGCGGCCGGCAACTGGCTCGCCCTGGCTGCCGACCGGGAGCGCTTGCAGCTTGCCAAAGATACCCTGGCGAGCCAGCAGGCATCCTACCAGCTTGTCAAGAGCCGTTACGAGTCGGGGGTTTCCTCCGCCCTCGATCTCCACCAGGCCCAGACCAGCGTCGATACGGCGCGGGTGGACATCGCCCGCTACACCACCTTCGTGGCCCAAGACGAAAATGCCCTGAACCTGGTGGTCGGCTCGACGGTACCGGCCGAGCTCCTCCCCGCGTCGCTCACCGAAACCCTCACCGCCCTGAAGGATGTCAAGCCCGGCCTCCCTTCGGACGTATTGCTCCGCCGGCCCGACATCCTCCAGGCCGAGAACCTCCTTAAGGGGGCCAACGCCAACATCGGCGCGGCGCGGGCGGCCTTCTTTCCGCGCATTACCCTGGTTTCCAGCGTCGGCTTCGGCAGCGACGATCTGGGCAATCTCTTCGCCAGCGGCTCCTTCGTCTGGCAATTCCTGCCGCACATATCCGTGCCGATCTTCGACGCCGGGGCGAACCGAGCCAATCTCCAGGTGGCGGAGGCTGACCGGAACATCGCCGTGGCCCAGTACGAGAAGGCGATCCAGACCGCTTTCCGGGAGGTGGCCGACGCCCTTGCCCAGCGCGGGACCATCGACGACCAGCTCGCGGCGCAGAAGTCCCTCACCGATGCCACCGGCGAGAGCTATCGCCTCTCCCAGGCCCGCTATGAAAAGGGTGTCGACAGCTACCTGAACGTCCTCGACTCCCAGCGCTCCCTCTACGGCGCCCAGCAGAACCTGATCGGTGTCAGGCTTTCCCGTCTCGCCAACCTCGTGACCCTGTACAAGGTGCTGGGGGGCGGGAGCGAGTAGTCGCCTCGTTTTTCAGTTCCGGTCGGCTCATGCTTGGAGCCCGTCAGCAAGGTCTGGCGGGCTCCTGTTTTTTCAATGCCACACTATTTTGTCTTGACAAATATTGTCAATACGATAATAGTCAACATATGTCTTCCTTCGGTGAAACGATTCGCAATCTGAGATTGCAGCAGAACGTCCCGCTCCGGGTGGTTGCCGCTGCGGTGGAGATCGATTCCACGCTGCTCAGCCGCCTGGAGCTCGGCGAGCGCTTTCCCACCGATGAGCAGCTCAAGCGGTTTGCCGACTATTTCCACCTCCCGCTCAAAGAACTCTCAGCGCAAGTCATTGCCGACCGGATCATCGCGACCTTTGGTGCCGAGGAGGAGACGGCCAGGGCTGCGGATATGGTGATGGAGCGCCTGACCGAGTACCGCCTCAAGAAGAACGAAAAACCCAAGAGCTGACGCTATGAGCGATATTCAAGGCACTTCCACCTAACCGAATGCGAGAGGTCCTTCACATGGCCAAGATAAAGAAACCCGCTCACAAACCCACTATGCCGTTTCCCGCATCAGCAGATACTTTGCACCGGGAAGGTGATTGGCTATGGATTCCTCTCCGCCAAGAATGGCGCGATGTTGCCGCAAAACCGGAAGAAATCGTCCGACAGCGCTTCATTCGCACCCTGGTCGAACATTACAGCTACAGCCTGGAGCAGATGGATCAGGAGCGTCGAACACAGCATGGTCATAAAAGCCCACGCGCCGATATCGTCATCTGGCAATCGACCGCCGACAAAACGGCCAATCGCACGCCGGTTCTGGTCGTAGAGTGCAAGACCGAAACCATAGAAATTCAAGAACGCGACTACTATCAAGGGGAGTCGTACACCCGAGCCGTTGGCTGTGAATTTTTTATAGCAACCAACACCCGCCATACCGCGATATTCAAGCTGGTACCGGGGCTGCCGGGGGAGTTCGTTGCCATCAACGAAATTCCCAAGGCTGACGATTGGGGTGACGCAAAACGATTGAAGAAAATCCGGGAATCGCTGCGCGCCTTCAACCGCAAGGAATTCCAGGACCTGCTGTTCAACTGTCATAGCATTCTTCGCGACGTACACAAGATGGATCCTGGCCGCGCCTTCGACACCATTTCGAAAGTGCTCTTCATCAAAATGTACGTAGAACGCACCGGCCTACACGGCACCTTTACCACTGAGTATCTTGACCGCCGCGCGGCCTTGCGCATGCCCAACGACCCCCTTGTGCACGACGGTCTTTTCGATCTGACCAAAGACCATTACAAATCTGATGATCTCTTTGCAGCCACCGACAAACTCGATATCTCAGAACAAACGTTCCGCCGTATTGTGAAAGAGCTTGAACGCTTCGATCTTTCAAAAACCGGAGATGATATCAAAGGGCTCGCGTTCGAACGTTTCCTCGGCACCACGTTCCGTGGGGAGTTGGGACAGTTCTTCACTCCCCGCCCGGTGGTGGAGTTCATGGTCGATCTGCTCGACCCAAAGGAAAATGATCTCATCTGTGACCCTGCGGCAGGTTCCGGCGGTTTTCTTATCCGTGCTTTCGAGTATGTACGCGCTCAGATTGTGGCCGACGTACAGCGACAGAAGGATGAAGAGCGCACCCGCATTGAGGCGTTGGGCCCGTCCGAGGAAGATGAAGAGCGTCAAATCGAAGCAGCCTTCGCCCGCCTCAATGCCGAATTACTCCCTAGCGACGACAACAACAAGCCCATTGATACCCGCGTCGGGCGTCTGGCCTGGCAGTGTATCTACGGCACCGACGCCGAACCGCGCGCCGCCCGCACTGCCAAGATGAATATGATCATGCACGGCGACGGGCACGGCGGCATCCACTACCATGACGGTCTGCTGGACATCAACGGCATCTTCAACGGCCGTTTTGACCTCGTGTTTACCAATCCTCCCTTCGGTTCAAACGTCGGCTCGGACCAGAAGGTCGGAGGCAGCGACGAAACCAGGGTGCCAACCGATCAGGCCTATGTTGACCGCTGTCGTGAACGCTATGACGCAATTTGGGAGGAAAGCCACCAGCGCCTGGTCGAGGCCGCCCAGACGACCGACAGCAAAGGAAAGAAAGGGGTTCCGATTCTCGACCTGTTCGAAATCGGTAAAGGCAAGAACAACCGTCCCACTGAACTGATTTTTGTCGAACGCTGCCTGAACCTGCTTAAGCCCGGTGCCCGCATGGGTATTGTCCTTCCCGACGGCAACCTGAACAACCCCTCCCTCGCCTGGCTCCGCCGCTGGGCCGAAGGCAAGGCAAAGCTTCTGGCCGTGGTCAGCCTGCCGGAGGAGACCTTCCGTTCCAGTAACGCCACTGTCAAGGCATCGCTGGTCTTTCTGCGCAAGTTCGCAGAGGACGAGGCGGTAGCCTGGGAAACCGCATGGAAACAGGCACACGGCGAACTGGACGCATCCTTTGACGCACAACGAAATAAACTTTATGACGAGTACGCCCCGCGCATCGTCAGCGGCGACGACGCAGAAGTAGTGCGTCTGTTGGCCGAATTGGCGGCCTTGGGGCTGACTCGCGCACTTTCGGAGTGGCAGCGGGGCGAGGCGCCCGCCTACCCCCGCGCCATCGGTCCCACCATCCAGGGAAAACCAGCATGGCAGGGGGAAGTTGACCCGGCGCATAAGAAGACGGCCGCCGACCTCAAGCGCCAGGCGCAGGCCGCGCTGTCGGCATCGCAGAAGGTCTGCGACACCTTGTTGTCTGAGTTGAAGGGGAAGTATCGCGCAATTGATGAAGCCCACACCGCCGCCCTGTGGGCGTGGGTACGCGAGCAGTTCGATTATCCGGTGTTCGTCGCCGCGCCAAAGGCTGTGGGAATCACTTCTACCGGCGAGACGGGGGAAGGGGTGCCGAACGAACTTCCCTCGCTGCTCAAAGCCTACAGAGAGTTTGAAGACTGGCTGGCCCAAGGTGCCAAGGCGGAAGAAACGCCAAATTTTCAGGTGCCCTCCGCTGCGTGATCCGGCGGTGGAGGGAGCTTGAACGCTGGATCGGGAATGAGGCTGCGGATGCGCGAACCAGCACGTATCCAATGGTGCCGCTGCATGAAGTGCTGACCGAACGACGTGAAACACTCCAGCTCAACGGCGATTTGGGTGACTGGCAGGCGATCACCGTCAAGTTTTCCGGTGAGCTGCTTCCTCGCGAGCGGGATAATGTGTTCAAAGGGGCAATGTTTGCCGCGTATCCGGGCGATCTCGTTTTCTCGAAAATCGATGCGCGTAACGGCGCTGTCGGTTTGATTCCCGAAAGTATTGCCAAAGCAGTAGTCACCAGTGAATATCCGGTCCTTATTCCCGATCGGGCGCTGCTGCGCCCGGCCTATCTGCACTATCTCCTTCGAGCCGAACATTTCAAAGCTGATTTGAAAAGCAAGGCATCGGGAACCAGCGGCCGAAAGCGGGTCACGCCAGAGGCGTTTCTCAGCCTCACTGTTCCCGTTCCCGAACTTCCTGAACAGGATGCTTTGATTGCTTCCTATACCGCAGCCCTCGACAGTGCCGCGAAGTTGGAGCAGGAGGCGCAAGCCATTGAGGATGCGGGAGTGCGGGCTTTTGAAGAAGCGCTTGGGGTGATCCCGCCGCCACCACTACCTGATCGTCCGGTATTCGTGGCGCGGTTCAAAGAGTTTGAGCGCTGGAGCCATGATGGCATTTTGCGTTCGGCGGTACAATCCGACACCGGCTCAGCAGTATGGCCGACGGTTTCCCTAGGTGATGTACTTTATGAAGTTAAACACGGCTGTTCTGTCGGACCTGCAAAGAGTACAACCACATTGCGCGTCCTTAAGATAAGTGCTGTAACCAAGGGTTGGCTAGATTTGAGTGAAAACAAATACATCGCCGACAGACTTCAGTTTAGAGAACAGTTTTCTTTGCAGCAAGGTGACATTTTGATGTGCCGTACTAATGGAACCTTGGCCTATGTGGGTATGTCGGCACTTGTCGAAGAAGAAATTCCCGACATGATTTTTCCCGACAAGGTTATTCGTGTCCGTCCCAACATGGCAAAGATTGAACCAGCTTTCCTCTGGCGCTTATTGCAATTACGTGCTCTCCGAACACAAATTGAGGCTGCTGCGCGAACCGCTGTTGGCAACTTTGCTATTGGTGGCAAAGACATCAAGCTTTTGAACGTTCCATTGCCACCGATTGATGAGCAATGTCGTCTAGTTACAGAGCTTATTGCATCACGCCATACAGCCACAGCCAAACGTACCGAAGCCCAGACGCTGCGAGAGTCTGCCTGGAAGACATTCGAGTCGGCGCTGTTCGAGGGCGTGGCAGGAGTTCTGCCCCCTCTCCCCGACCCTCTCCCACCAAGGGGAGAGGGGGAAACCCTGATGCTAGGAGTCATGCCATGACCGCCAAGGAGATTGCAAAACTGGCTGTTTTCGATGGCCGGGAAATCAGAAAGACCATCCACAACGGTGAATGGTGGTTCGTCGTTGAGGATGTCGTCCTTGCCTTGATCGACTCCAAAGACCCGAAGCAGTACATCCAGCGCATGAAACGGCGTGATCCGGAACTCGCCAAAGGGTGGGTACAAATTGTACATACCCTTTCCATCGCAACCGCAGGCGGGATGCAACGGATGCTGTGCGCCAACACCGAAGGGCTGTTCCGCATCATCCAGTCCATTCCTTCCCCAAAGGCCGAGCCGTTCAAACGCTGGCTGGCAAAGGTCGGTCACGAGCGGATTCAGGAGATCGAAAACCCCGAGCTGGCCATGGCCCGGATGAAGGAGCTGTACGAGAAGAAGGGGTACCCAAAGGAGTGGATCGACAAGCGACTGCGGGGAATCGCCGTCCGCCAGGACCTGACCGACGAATGGCAGCAACGGGGAGCCAGGAGCAGCATCGAGTATGCGATCCTCACCAACGAGATCATGCAGGGCGCCTTTGACCTGAAGGTCGACGAATACAAGGAGGTCAAGGGGCTGGAGCGGGAGAACCTGCGGGACCATATGACCGACATGGAGCTGATCTTGACCATGCTGGCCGAGGCGACCACGGCCAAGCTCCATCGCGACCGGGATTCGCAGGGGTTCAAGCCGCTGAAGAAGGATGCGCAGGACGGCGGAGCGGTGGCCGGACGCACCCGGAAGGACATTGAGAAGCAGAGCGGCAGGCCGGTTGTGACGGGCGAAAACTTCAAACAGCTGCCCGTGTCGAAGAGAAAAAGAGAGCCATGACCACTGAATCCCGCGAACCCGCGGGGAAGCTCCTGCTCATCGCCTGTGCCATCGGCTTCGGCTGCTTTTTCGGCTCCTACATGCGGATTCCGGTCGTCCCGCTCTTCGCCACGTCCCTCGGGGCCGATTCGGTGCAGGTGGGAATGATCAACGGCGCCTTCATGCTGCTGGCGGGGGCGCTCTCCATCCCCTCGGGGCTCGTCTCTGACCGGCTGGGGCGCCGTTTGCCTCTCCTCGGCGGGTTGATTCTCCTTTCCCTCTCCTCGTTCCTCCTCTACTGGAGCCGCACCCCTCTGCAGATGGCCAGCATCTACCTCCTGTTCGGCGTCGGCCTGTCGGCCTTCTCGCCGACCCTCATGTCATACGTGGCCGACGTGGTCCCGCCCGAGGTGCTGGGGCAGGCCTACGGCTGGTACACCATGGCTGTCTACGGCGGCATGACCGTCGGTCCGGCTGCCGGCGGCTTCCTCGGCAAGGCGCTGGGGCTTCGCCAGGTGTTCCTCGCGGCTGGCGGGCTCATCTTTGCCATGTTCGTCGTGGCGCTCTTTTTCCTCCCTGCCCCTGCAGGCGGACACCACGCCACGGCTCAGCGCCCCGCCATCTCGCCGGCCCTGAAGGGGCTCGCGCGGAACCGGCGCTTTGTCGCCTGCCTCGCGGCCACCCTCGGCGCCTGCGCCGGTTTCGGGATGTTCGTCACCTTCATGCCGCTCTATATCCGGAGCCTCGGGATGCATTCGGCCCATGTGGGGTTCGTTTTTGCGGCCCAGGCCCTGGCCAACGCCTTGTCGCGTCTCCCCTCCGGGCGGCTGAGCGACCGGCTGGCCGACCGGCGCGTTCTCGTGACCGGCGGGCTCGCGGTCTTCGCCGTGGCGCTCGCCGCCTTCGGCCTCTGCCGGACCGTGGCGCAGCTCATGGCCGTTGCCGCGCTCATGGGGGTGAGCATGGGGATCGCCTTCACCTCGGTCGGCGCGCTGATCGCCGACGTGGTGCCCCGGGAGTTGCGGGGGCTCGCCATGGGGTGTTACAATACCTGTGTCTATGCCGGCATGATGCTCAGTGCGGCGGGGATGGGGGGAGTCATCGAGGGGGCGGGCTTCAGGACCGCCTTTTTCCTGAACGGCGCGGCAGGGGGGACGGTGGTGCTCCTCTTCTCGCTCCTCTACCGGCGCCCGGTGGAAGCAGGGCGCTGAGCGGAAAGGATCGATTATGAACATCAGCGGTACGATCAGAAACATCGTCGTTGCCCTTGGGGCCGGCCTGTCGCTCGCGCTTGTCCTGGCGGCTCTTCCCGCCGGCGCGGTTGCCGGAGGGCTCAAGCCCCTGTCGATCAGCATGGACGAGTACGCCTACCCGTACCCGGTCCACCTGCTGCCGCTCACCATCGAGGGGCAGGACCTGAACATGGCCTACATGGACGTGCCGTCGGTGGGAAAAAGCAACGGCAGGGCGGTCCTGCTCCTCCACGGCAAGAATTTCTTCGGCGCCTACTGGAAGGACACCATCGAGGTCCTCGCCCGCAGCGGCTACCGGGTGGTCGTTCCCGACCAGATCGGCTTCGGCAAGTCCTCCAAGCCCGACATCCACTACAGCTTCCACCGTATGGCCGCCAACACCCGGAAGCTCCTCGATACGCTGGGAATAGAAAAGGTGGCGGTGGTCGGTCACTCCATGGGGGGGATGCTGGCGACGCGCTTCGCCCTCATGTATCCCGTCTCCGTCACGCACCTGGTGCTGGAAGACCCGATCGGCCTGGAGGATTACCGTGCCTTCGTGCCGTACGCCACGGTCGAGGAGCTCTACCGCAGCGAGCTGAACGCCACCGAGGAGAGTATCCGCAGGTATCACAGAGGGTACTATGTCCGGTGGCAGCCGGTGTACGACGAATATGCGATGGCCGCCGCCCGGTGGAAACTGAGCGCCGAATACCCGCGGCTGGCGATGTCTTCAGCGCTCACCTACGAGATGATTTACGAGCAGCCTGTCTGTCATGAATTCGGCAACCTCGCGGCAAAGACCCTGCTCGTGATCGGGCAGGCGGACAGGACGGTGGTCGGCAAGGCAAGGGTGAGGAAGGAGCTCCTTTCCCGCGTCGGCCAGTACCCGGAGCTGGGGAGGAAAACGGCGAAGCTCATCCCGAACGCGCGTCTGGTCGAGCTTCCGGAGGTCGGGCACATCCCGCACTTCGAGGCGAAGGAGCGGTTCCACCGGGAGCTCCTCTCTTTTTTGCAGGAGTGATGGGGCGTCGTCAGCCCGAAGTATTATTCTATTTTTTCAGATACAGGTAAACGTTGACTTCGGCAGGCCGGTTGAGGGTGTTGTAAAGATAGACCCGGTAGCGCGGGAAGCTGATCCGCTGATGGTTCTGCTCTGCGCTGAAATAATCCGAGTCGCCGCTTTTGATGTTAGCCACATTCTCGATCGGGAACTGGATCTGCTTTGCTTCCCTTAAAGCGCGCATGATGGGCTCTTCATCGGGAATCAGTATCACGCCGATGGCTCCCGATGAGAACGTGGTGCTTTTGATCTCGCCCTGCAGCGAAACGGATACCGACGTGTACCCGCCGGTATCGACCTTGCCGGCGTGGACCAGCTCGGTAAGTTCGTTACGCCTCGACGTCGGGACCAGAATCCCTTCCCGTTTGACTGTTTCCGTTGTCCCTTCTATAGAGACAGAGCCTCGTATCTGCTGTGTCTCGGGAAAGTTGTGAACGCGGACGTCTATGGGCTCTCCCGAATGTGCTGGCGGCGATGACGTGACGATCGCCAGCGAAAGAGCCATGAATTGAAAGAGTGCCGATTTCGAAATTCCGAACATATTGGTTTCCTTAATCACCGGAACAGGTTCCGCGCGATCTGCAGCAAGCTCGGTGCTGCGGCAGTGGGGGTGATGGTGGTGGGGGTGCACTTGTTTACGCAGCAGCAGTCCTTGAGCGGCCCCGCTTTCATCGATTTGCTCATGTCGATGGCGGTCTGATACGCCCGGACTTCCTCGGACAGCACATCCACCAGCGACATGCTCATCTGGTACGTCATGATGTGGGAGAAACTCTGGCACGTTGTTTGATGAATACCTTCATGGGCCATGGCGTACTCTTTTATGCATGCGGTCTGTGCCTGGGTGGTAATGGAGCAGTTTCCTCCGTTGGTGTCCGATCGAATCGTATCCAGCGGCGGGCTGCACGAACCCAAGGCAGAAACGGAATTTATTCGTGCCTGCACGGCCGCCTGGACGTTGGCATACCGGCCCGGCGTAAACCAGGTGGGGAAAAGGCCGTCCGCGTCTTCGTTGTTGATCCTGGATATCTGAATGTTGTACTCCCATTGTGCGGCCCTGGCCTCGTTGGCGACATTGTCGATGTTGCAGATGTCGTTACAGGTACACGATGTCGCATGGGAGAGGCAGAACGACCAGGCCACCGACACAACGACGATCAGAACCACCAGGGAAAAGAGACAGCTTTTTCTTGTTTTGGACATGGCGCACCTCCGGTCATGTGTTCGTTGTCGGTTATGTTTATCGATCCATTTCACGCAGTGATGGCGCGTTACGTTGCCCCTTGAGCCGTTCCAGATTGATCCGGGCATTCTCGTGCCACGGGTCCAGCTGCAGGGCCTTTGCGTATGACACCGCGGCCCTGTCTCCCATGTTCGCCAGCTCGTAGGCGCACCCTAGGTTGTTGAACGCCCGCGCCTTGCGGGGTGATTGCCGGGTGGTGCTCTCCCACAGACTGATTTCGCTCCGGTAGTCGTTGTTGCGCAGGACCGTGAAGAGCAGCAGCAGGCTGAAAACCACGCCAGCGCCCCCGAAGATCATTCCCCGCCAGGCGACCCGCCGCTGGTACAGCCGGTCGATTTCGCACCCGAGGGACAGGAAGGGACCGACGTCGGCCAGATAGAGGTGGCGCTCGTTGACGAGGTCCAGCCGCGCAAAGATCGAGTTGCTCGGCGTGAGCACGAGGAAAAACCAGACGACCCCGAAAAGGAGCCACGGCCGCGACCGCCTCGCGCAAAGAGCGGCACCCACCACCCCCGCCAGCAGTGCCAGCTTGCCCCACATGACCGGCGTCATCCGGGAGACGAGCGGAAGGTCCGGATCGATGTTCAGGTTGTTCACGAAAACCAGCCGGGACAGCAGGTAGCCGATGCCGTTGATCTGGTTGATCATGTTGTCGTGGATGCCGCGCAGCTCCGAGCTGAAGAGCAGCAGCGCCAGGTACCGCGGGTGGGTGAGAATGACCGCCATGAGGAGCAGCAGTACCACCCAGTGGACGCTCTGGTCAGCCAGGGCCTTTTTCCACGTCCGGCGGCCACCGGTTAAGTCCCACAGCATGAGCGCCAGCGGGAGCGTCACCGCGACTTCCTTGGCGGCGACTGCGGCAACGAACAGAAGGGGCGAGACCACGAAGTACCATAGCCGTTTCTGCGTTCCGACGCCACGCACGTAGGCGAGCAGGCTGCCGAGGAAGAACATGGCCGAAAGTGAGGACGAGCGGCCGCAAACGTAGGTCACCGCCTCGGTGTGCACCGGGTGCAGGGCGAAGAGGAGCGCGGTGCCCAGCGCGATGTTCGAGACTTCCTCCTGCCGCTCCCGGCCGAGACACCCTTCGCCGAATTCTCCGGCAAGCAGGTACACCAGCAGTGAACTCACCCCGTGGACGGCGATGTTGAAGAGGTGGAAACCGCTTACCCCCAGTCCGGATATCCAGCACAGAGTATACGTCAGCTTGAGGAGGGGACGGATGCCGACGTGGCGCGCGGTTTCCAGCCATCCCTCCCAGGAATGGACAGCAGGGTTCGAGACAATGACGTTGTAGTCACTGAACTGGAACTCGCCCCGGACGGAATTGGCGTAGGCAACGATGACTGCCGCCAGGACGATGATCGGTTTTAGTAGCGCTCTGTTGTTCATGGCGTTCAGGATCGGCCGTCGCGCTCACGCCCTGCGATCGGTGGCAGGGGAAAACCGCGGCGGTGTGGCGCCGGCCATTGCCCCGTGTCTGCTACCACGTCGTATCGTAGGTGTCGACGACCGACCTGGTGTCGTCCGCCGTGAACCAGACGCCGTCAGAGCCGGGGGCCACGTAGCGTATGCGCTCCGTCCTGTTGCCGGCAGTATCGTAGTGATAGACGATGTAGGCCAGCTGGACATCGTCGGCGGTGAACCAGGTGCCGTCGGCTCCCGGAGCGCCATGGTACGCACTCCGGGTGAGCTGGCCGTTGGTCCCGTAGGTGAAATCCCAGTAGCCGGACACGCCGTCATCGGCAGTGAACCAGATGCCGTCGGGGCCGGTGTTGTCATAGGTGACGATCCTGCTCAGGCGCCCCTCGGCGTCCAGGGCGTAGGTTGAGTAGCGCGCCACCGTGTCGCCGGGAAGAGGTGTCCCGTCGGGATTCCTGGAGTTATAGGTGATATCCTGAACTTTGTTCCCCTGAGCGTCATACACCGATACGGTATACGACATGACGGTGCTGCTGGAATAGTCGTCGTTGAAGCGGGTTACCTGCAGCAGAAAGCCCCGGTTGTCGTACGAGTAGGTCGTGTGCCCGAGGTCCGTGTCTCCGTAGTAGGCCTCATCGGTGAGGTTGTCGCTGGGGTCGAAGGTGTAATCTGTCCACAGCACATCGTCGAGGCCGAAGTAGGAGCTCGCGTCTGCGAGGGTGTACTTCTGGGTGGCGTAGTTGTAGGTGTAGTCGTTCGTCGCGTTGGCGCCCAGGACATCGTCGGTGGTGAACCAGATGCCGTCGGCACCGGCGGAGGTATAATCCTTGAAGTCGAGAGGCAAGCCCGCGGGGTTGAACGTGGAGAGCGCATAGTCCCGGACTGAACCGTTCGCGTTATAGGTGACCGTCTCTTTGACCTGGTTCCTCAAGGTGGAAAAGGCGACCGTCATGTCGGGAAGAGGATTGCCCACGGGATCCTTCAGCCCCGACAGTTTCAGGATATAGCTGCATCCCGGAGGCAGCACGCCGGTCTTGAACGAAATGAGTTTCTGCGCGGCGTCGTAGCTTGCCCATCCCGGGACGTTGAAGAACCCGAATCGCCCCTTGCCGAGGAGCGTGACGGTGGCGGAGCTTATGGTCGCGGGGTCGACGCTGCGCCCCAGCCTGACCTCTATCGGCGTGGTCACCGCCACCTTGGTGGCCCCCTCGAGCGGGGTCGATGAGACGATGGGGGAGGACGCCGATTCGATCACCAGGTTCTCGACGATCAGTGATCCCTGTCCTACCGTGAGCGTTCCGCTGAGGACCGTTCTGCCGACGACGGCGCCGAACGTGCTGTCGTAGCCTCCCTTGAGCTTGACGGTGATGGCGCGATCCAGGACCACGTCTTCCGCCAGCGCTGCGCCCCGCGCCAGGATTGTCGCCGTACCGCCGGTCGGGGCCAGTGTGTAGGCGTTCGACACGCTTTCAAAGTACCTGTCCGGGGTTCCGACAAGTTTCACCGGCAGCGTGGTGGTGAAGAGCGCGCTGACGCTGCTGCTGGTGTTCATGGCGAGGTCGCAGTCGCCGGTCTTGTTGGTGCAGGCCCCCGACCAGCCGCCGAAGGCCGAATTCGCGTCCGGTGTTGCCAGAAGCGTGATCGGGGTGGCCGCGGCAAAGTAGGTCAAACAGGGGGAAGTGGTACAGGCGATGCCGGAAGGAAGGCTGTTCACCGCGCCGCCGCCGGTGCCGGTGAGCGTGGTCGTGAGCAGGGCGTTACTCGTGGAAATCTTCACTTCGTCGATGGCCCCGTTCAGGTTCGTGTAGAACCCGTACTGTGCCATGGACAGGTCACCCGCACCGATTCTTACGGGCCCTGTTACGGCGAGGATATGGCTGTGGGGACAGTCCTGTTCGAGCTTGTACACCCCGTTGGCGTAGATCGACTGCATGACGTCGTTGACATAGATTCGTACTTTCCCCGCGACGGCGTCCACCTCGGCCTTGATCCTGCTCCACTGGTTGAGCGGCACGATACCGCTGCCATACACAAGGTAGGTACTCTGACTCGTTTCTCCCTCGAATGAAATCGACAGCTGGATGCCGAGGTCGCTATAGAGGATAAGCGAATAGCCGACGGCGTTGGTGTCCTGTTTGTGGATGATGCTGTTATAGATGTTGTCCAGTGATGTCGGTTTGACGGCGGCTTCCAGGGTGAGACTGGTCGGAGGCGAGAGGCGGATGTCGTCGGAGACTTCGACGTAGCCGCTGTTGCCGGTAAAAGAGAGCGCCTTTCCCGAAATACCCGTGACACAGGTTGCCGTTCCCTGGATCGTTCCATTCAGCCCATGGCCGCTGGCATCCTGGGCTGTGCAGTTGTCGAAGTTCCAGTTGGCAATGGCGTCGGCTTCAGATTCCGTGGTCCCGGTCAACAGTGTAATCAGTGCAAACAGAGCGAGCACAACTAACCGTTGCATGGCAGGTCCTCCTCATTCGGTGCAATGATTGCGGAGCAGTATTCTTACAGTAGAAAGAATCAATAAGGCAGAGAGTGTGAATTTAATTTCAGGTGAAATAAATCATGAAATATCATGCACAATGCTTCGCGTCAATCTTTTTCATGAGAGGGTTCGGAAATAGTGCGGAGAGGAAGGGACGGTCAAATGTGCTTGTGGTTGAGGTGTGGGATATCTGTGTCTCGAAAGCCCGAGGGTGCGCGGTTGCTACGGGTGAAGGAGACGTGGCTGAAAGAATCCGGGGATGGAGTCCCGGGGGGACTCACTGCGGCGGCTGTTCGTGAGAATCCGGTGCAGGGGACGGGTTCTGCGGCGGCTCGGACGGCGGTTCCGGCGGGTTGTTGTCAGGGGGCGGAGTGGCCGGCGTGGTGTCCGGAGCGGGGGTCGGATTTTCCTG
>JAMXLF010000061.1 GCA_024281055.1 Geobacteraceae bacterium | reverse complement strand
TTCCTGTGAGATAAAACTTTAGAGTGAGTCTGCTTTCATGCCATGCATTTCCACTCATTTTTAATAAGTGGCTTAAAGTAGTGCCAGACAACAACGACTCTATGAATAAACTCAGCCCGGCTGCCAGCAGTCCTATTGTTATTGCGGATAGACACCCCTTGAAAGTGTCTGTCAAATGCCAATGATACCAATCAGCAAAAAGAATCGCGCCAAGGAGCCAACAGCCGGCAACTACTCCGGCAACACCACCGTTGCTAAGATTGGAAAGGTGTATGCACAACGCAAAAGGGAAAATGAAAACAAAACTTAAGAATAAAATATTGACGAAATGTGCAATTGGTGAATATCTCATTTCTTTTTCTCGCATAATCGGGTAGGAGGCGGGGTCTCCCCCGCCGTCCTCCCACACCACCGTGCGTACGGTTCCGTACACGGCGGTTCCTGACAGCTTCTCCGTTGTTGACTTCCATCCCTGGTGTCCTATAAGCACCCTAATCACCCCTCACGGATTCCGTCCGTTACTTTTATGATTAAGGTCCTCTTTCGAGGCTTCTGCTCAAGACAGCCAGAATATCCATCTTGGATGTTCTGACAGGTTCGGCCCTTCATCGTTTGGTCAGAACGACTACTATGGCTTCTGCTGACATCTGCCGAACATGAGGGAACTGCTTTTCAGCTCCCCTGCACCGGATTTCGCCCAGTGCGGGACGACAGACCTCCCTGGGTAATTCGCGCGACCTTCATCCCATATACCCGCCACATTTACACCCACACCCTCCGGATAGTTATTGGGCTTAGATGTCACGTGCCATCTCGCCCGGATGCGACTGCCTCAGTATGTGATTTCTGTTCGTCGGGCCAGGACTTTGCCTACAGCTTTCTTCAGATTCCGCCTCGCGACGGACACCCTTGCCGTTCGGCTAACGGTTCCCACTATCAGGGTCCGTAGAGGACTTTCACCTCCAAGTCAACGATCAACCACCACAGTTGATCATATGTCGCTTACGCGACACGCGCCATACCAGGCGCACACGTCGTGGGGGCGCACCAGCGCGTCAGCGCCTGTGTGCCGCCACCTTGTTATACTGTGGTGCCTTTTATTCTGTCAGTGATTCTCCATGTTTTAAATATCTCGTGAGCTTTCTCCACCATTTGAGTGATTCTGGTCCAAGAAAAGGCTCAACTAGATTTATATCTGTCCCTTCTTTTTCCAAATAGCACTGAAAATCTTCCAACAGGCCAACAGTTGCAGCCAGTTTCACGTAGTCATCACCGTCGGTATGAAGGCTTTCTACAACTGTGAAGACTTTATTCAATGTATCTAAATCCTTCTCGTTGAACAGATAGACCATATGATCAGCAAATTCAGATAGAATTAGATAGTGTGGTAAATTTTCTTTTTCCTCTTCCCAATCGGCGACAAACTCCTTCCAATTCTCCTCGAAAGAAGGACTTGCTTCAATTAACAATCGCATCATTTCGTCGGGGTTAATCATATTTCCTCTGGTATAACTACTGATATCGTGAATCTCGTCATACCGGTACCGAACGCAACGAGCGCGTTTCCGAACCGTTCAACTAGCCGCTTTGTCCCGTTCTGCCCCGGCTTCAAGTGGGTGTGTGCCTTCATCAGGTCTCGCGTGCAATCGCCGGATGAAACATAACAGAATTGCCATGAAAAAACCATCATATGAACGGCGGTTATCGATTAGAAATGCACCATCAGAGGTTGCATTTTCTCATGAATACCCTGGCAGAAGAAAAGCCGCCCCGCCGGCAACATCCCGGCGCAGGCGGCTTTTCATCCGCTTCGCATTCTCAAAAGGTAACTATCGAGCCTTTGTCCTTGTGGATTCACAAGCCAAGGCCGTACTTCACTCGTTTAACCGCAACAGCTTAGCGGCCCCTTTGTCGATGAGCGCGTCGGCAAGGAGAGAGTGTAGCGAATCCCACTTCTCCGCCCAGACCTCTTCGCAGCGCAGCAGATTCACGACGTCGCGGGGCAGCTTAAGGGCGAGCCTGTTGCAGGTCGGGCAGTAAATACCGTCATCGACGAGTTCGCACTGCCTGCAGCAGGTGCAGTTTTTTAAGTGTTCCCTGGGAGATGCCTGTGACATGGGTTGCCTCCCTTGACCAGAATGAATGCTATCATTATATCGGCAAAGGCCGGATGTGCATCGACTAATTGTTTGACCGTCCGGATCACAGCAGGCTCGACAGACCGACCGTCCTCCCGAAATCCCACAGGTTCATGAAGAACGGATCGAAGCGCTCCAGCCGCACCTGCTCCTCCTCTCGGCGCCAGAAAAAGAGGTCGCCGACGGGAAAGAGGTAGCCGAACTGGTAGGCGGTGAGGCTTTTCCGCCGGGAGACGAGAAGATCGCGAGGATAGCGGTAGATCGCCTCCTGTTGGCGGACGAGCGCCAGGGCCTCGTTTCTGACCCGTGCCGCCTCCGCCAGAAACATCTCTGCTTCGCCAGCCCCGGAACGATGCCGTCTGGCCACGAGCACCCTGATGGTGAGCGCCCGGTGCCGGGCGCGCAGGGCGCTAACCTTAAGTCCCCGCGTCAGCTCTCCGGCGATGAGTCGCTCCTCGGGGCCCCTTCCCTTCCCGCGGAGAGCTTCCCGCTCGATGCGTGACACAACGTCCGACATGTTCCCGGCATACGCCTCCAGCTCCGCAACCGGTCCCCGCAGCACCCGTTCAGCTTCGGCATCGGTGGCATCGTGCAGGAGCCATGGATAGCTGAAGCGGGGCGCGGGCTGGAAGGGCTTGTCGAACGGCCAGGGGAGCTCCGAAAAGGGTGCAAGGGCGGGCATGAACCGCAGGAGCTCGCGCTCCTTGAGGTAACGGTTCTGGAGCTCCAGGGCCTCGCGCCAGAGCGTTTTCATCCGCCGGCCGTAAACGATATCCCCGAAGGGGGCAAGCGGGCCGCTCGGGACAACCCGGCCGTTCTCCGTATGGCGCCACGACCAGCGGGCGATGCTCCAGTCGACGAGCCAGTACCCCCATTCCCACCCCGAGGTGAAGGTGAGGTGGCCTGCCGCGCCAAGACGTTCCATGGCCGCCATGTCTGACCAGCGGGCGTCCAGGTAGGGGAGGAGGAAGAGCGGTACCGGCGTGTCGAAGGCGACCCAGTAGGACGACTCGGGCCAGTACCACGTCTCCCGACGGCCGCACTCGCGGCGGGCCCGCTCCAGCACGAATTGCTGATTGCTATTTCCGTACACCGGGGAGTTCGTCTCGGTGACCGAGTAACACATCACCGAGTGGAGGAGAAGGCCGGTGTTGGACGACTTCTCGCACCCCGCCTTTTCGCCGTGCCGGATGACGTGCGTCGCCAGTATGGGGAGAGCGTGATAGCGGTTTCGCACTTCATCCGTCAGATGCTCCATAAGCCCAGGCATGCATCTTCCCAGGTCGGGAAGCCACTCCCCCATGGTGGGCTCCACGGTCAAAAAGTCCCACGGCGCCTGGAAGAGCCAGGCAAGTGTCCGGTCCACCTGACGTTCATACGACGGGAACGGACGCAGGAGGGTAACAACCTGGAACGCCTGCTGCTGGAGCATGGCAAGGGATACCTCGACGCCGACCAGCACCCCGCGCCGGTGGGCGTACTCCACGATCCGGCGTGCATGAGCGATCCAGCGCTCCCGGTCCACACCGCGGAGGAGATAGAACTGCATGGTGTTTTGCTGGTTGCGGGCCAGCCAGTCGATGTACTCCTGCACGTCGCCCAAGGCGCCCGGCCGCGTCGGGTCGTTCAGCTGTTCGGCGAGCTCGATCGGGTGAAGGGTGTGGAGGTGGAAGCCTTTCTTTTGGAATCGCGGGACAGCCTCCCACGTGAATCGGGCAGGAAGAGGCCAGCGCCCATGCTGAGGGAAAATGGTCCTTTTGGGGTGGTAGAACCGGTAGCCGAGCTTTTCCTGGAGAAGGCCATAGAGGGCGAAACTCACCCCTTGGGAAGAAACGGCTCGAAGGGTCATTACCACCCGGCCATGCCGCACGGTTGAGCTCCATGCGTACCGATGGTCCGGATAAGCGAGGGAGGACCTTCCGCGGTCCGGCACGTCGGGGACGGTCGCAGTGGATGGCAGGCGCGAAAGAACGATCTGCACCCGTGCGGTGTGGTCGTTCAGTTCGACTCGAAAACCGGGAAACCCGGGTTTGAGGAGTGATCGGACATCGTCGATGGCGGTTTTCGTGATGGGATCGCTGAGAAGCTCTGGAGGGGCAATGATGGCAATGGAGCCCTGCCCTGCCCAGGCAGGTACGGCACCCAAGCAGGCAAGCCATAGAGTCGCCAGAAATAGGAGCAGAAACGCCTGTCCGCACCGGGCACCTTTGCCACCCCTCACATCATGCCTGCTCTCTGCTCACCTACGGATTCGTCGGAAACAGTGAACGGCGTATGGCATGCGCCACACGCCACATTTTCCGCGTCCATCCGCGTCCAGAGCGTGAGGTTGCGCGAGTCGCACCACTCGCAGTACCAGACATAATAATCGCCCTGCAGTATGAGTTTCATACTACCTCCTCGAGTTACGTTTTCTTACCGACAGATATTACCTGACTAGTTTTACATCCATGTGGCAACACATTGACAGGATTGAAAATTTTGCCTTAAAAGCGAAAAACCCGCGCAAGGCGGGTTTTTCAACATGGGAAAAAAGGGGAGCCGCAGCTCCCCATGAAGGAGGCTCAAGGGATTTGAGCCTGGCAAAATTTGTGCTGATCTGCTCCCGGATGCCGACGCAAGGAGGTTATTGCCAGTAGTAGCGAAGGCTGGTGAACACCATGTGGTCGTTTGCCGTGGGAGCTCCGCTGCCGTTGAGGGCATCGAAGTACTTGTTCTGGGTGTAGGAATACTGCAGACCGGCCTGCATCTTCC
>JAMXLF010000060.1 GCA_024281055.1 Geobacteraceae bacterium | reverse complement strand
GCCTCCATGTCCCATGAATTGCGCACGCCGTTGAACTCCATCATCGGCTTCACCGGCATGACGCTTCAGGGATTATCCGGAGAACTGAACGATGAGCAGAAGGACAATCTGTCCCGGACCTACCAGGCTGCAAAACATCTTCTGTCACTGATTACCGACGTTATCGACATCTCGAAGATTGAAGCAGGAAGGATCGAGTCATATCCGGAGGCAATTCCCCTTGACGAGGTTATCGACGAGGCGATAGGAACCGTAAGGCCCCAGTTGAGGGAGAAGGGGGTGGGGCTTGTCGTGGAAGTTCCTGCCGGCGTGCAGTTGAACACCGACAGGAAACGGCTGCTCCAATGCCTTCTCAACTTCCTGAGCAATGCGGTTAAGTACACTGAATCAGGTACGATCACGGTTGCTGCACGAGAAACGGATGGACAGGTAACGATGTCGGTGAGCGATACCGGTATCGGTATTGCCGAGAAGGACCAGCCGAAAGTTTTCGAAGCATTCGAACGGTTTGAAACACACTTGCGCGTGAAGGCCGGCGGTGCTGGTCTGGGCCTGTATCTTACCAAGAAGATTGCCAGGGATATCCTGCGTGGAGAAGTCATGTTTCAGAGCAAGGAAGGAGAAGGGAGCACGTTTACCCTGAGGGTGCCAAAGGATTTGCAGCAAAAAATCAACTTTGTAGAGACACAGGATAAAACAGGAGGTAATGGGTGAAAACAGCGCTGATTATCGAGGACAACCCCGACAACATGGTTTTGATCACCAGATTGCTGGAAAAGGCCGGTTATCTGACACTTCAGGCAATGACCGGCATGGATGGATTCGACATGGCCCGGCAGAAAAAACCTGACTTCGTCATCCTCGACATACAGTTGCCGGATATGGACGGCATTGAGGTGCTCCATAAAATTCGCGATTCGGAGATCGGCAACAGCATCAAGGTAATAGCCATGACCTCCTATGCCATGTCGGGTGACCGTGAAAAGCTCCTTGCAGCCGGCTGTGACGGTTATATCGAGAAGCCGATCGATCCGGCTCTGGTCATATCCCAAATCAAGAGTTTCCTGGGGGGAAGAGAATGAAAATCCTGATTGTTGAGGACGATGCCGATTCGAGGACATATCTTGAACGGGCGCTGGAGAGCCAGGGATATTCCGTGGAGAGTGCCGTCAATGGAGTTCAGGGGTTGAAACTAGCGGAACAGGCGCCGCCCGACCTGATAATTTCCGATATCATGATGCCTGAGATGGACGGATTTGAACTGTGCCGCAGAGTGAAAACGGATGAACGGCTCCGCAACATCCCCTTCATTTTTTATTCGGCAACCTATGTCGAACCAAAGGATGAAAAGCTGGCGATGTCGCTCGGGGCGTCGCGTTTTCTCATAAAGCCCATGGAACCCGATGATTTCTTCAGGGCAATCCAGCCTGTGATAGATGAACACTGTGCGAGAAGCCTGAAGGTCCCTCTGCAGCCGCTTGCCGAACCGGAAGATCTCGACCGGATGCAACTGGAAGCATTGGCGAGGAAACTGGATAAAAAGGTGCGGGAACTTGAGGAAGAGCGTGAGGCATTGCGAGTAAGCGAACATTTGCTCATGGGACAGAAGCACGTACTTGAAATGATCGCCAGCAACGCGCCTCTGGATCAGACCCTTGCCGCCCTCGTGAGATTTCTGGAGTCCGGCTCCAAAGGTCTCATGGCAAGCGTTCTGTTCCTCGACGAAGATGGCGTCCATGTGCGCCATGGCGCGGCTCCAAGCCTGCCCGAAGCGTACGTCAAAGCCATCGACGGCGCCGCCATCGGCCCTCGTGCCGGTTCATGCGGCACGGCCATGTTCCGGCGCGAGCCGGTCATCGTCACCGATATCCTCCATGATCCCCTCTGGGAAGGTTACCGGGACCTGATCACCCCCTACGGGCTTCGCGCATGTTGGTCGACCCCCGTACTCTCCACCGACGAAAGAGTGCTCGGCGTGTTCGCCCTGTATTACCGGGAGGTGCGCAGTCCCTCCCCTGCAGAAAAACTACTTGTAGACATTGCCACGCATATTGCCAGCATCGCCATCGAGCGTTACCGGGCGGATGAGAAGATCCGGAAAGCGGCGAGCGCCGCCGAGGCGGCCAACCGGGCCAAGAGCCAGTTCCTCGCCAACATGAGCCACGAGTTGCGCACCCCGATGGCCGGGGTCCTCGGCATGCTGGAGATCACCCTTGATGGCCCCCTCGAAGAAAAGCAGCGGAGATTCATCGCAACCGCCCAAAGATCGGCCGAATCCCTCGTCCGCATCCTCAACGACATCCTCGAAATGACGAAGATCGAGGCGGGGATGTTCTCCCTGGAAGACGAGCCGTTTGTCCAGCGCGAGTGCGTGGAAGACGTGATCGACATCTTTGGCGCCGAGGCGCGGCACAAGGGGCTGAATCTCGTCCTCACGATGACGGATTATCTTCCGGAAAAGGTGGTAGGAGACAGTCTGCGGTTGCGCCAGGTCCTCACGAACCTGGTGGGTAACGCCGTCAAGTTCACCGAGCGCGGGAAGGTGGAGGTAAAGGTTACGAAAGGAGATATCACCCCTTCCGGCAAACGGGAGTTCATCTTCACCGTGACGGATACCGGCATCGGCATTCCCGAAGACAAGAAGCATCTGGTGTTTCGTGCCTTCAGCCAGGCGGACGAATCCCATACCCGCGAATACGGCGGCACCGGGCTCGGGCTGGCGATCAGCAGGGAGATAGTGGAGCGGATGGGAGGGACACTGACATTCGACTGTCAAGAGGGAGCAGGGTGCACTTTTACCTTTACCGTTCCCTTTGGCGAGACGGGGTCTGCACCGCATTTCGAAACGGCAGAGCGGCCCGAAGGTGAAAAATGAGGCGAATTCTTGTCGTCGACGACGACGTCGTCCTATGTGAGGTCTTTGCAGTGCTGCTTCGGCGCGCCGATTTCGAGGTCGACCTCGCCGGGGACGGCCTGAAGGGTGTCGAGATGTGGGAAAAGGGGAACTACGACCTCGTGCTCATGGACGTGCAGATGCCGCGTATGGACGGTTTCGAGGCGACCCGCGCCATCCGGGAGAAAGAGAGGATGCGTGGCGGGCATACACCCATCGTAGCCGTTACGGCCTATGCTCTCCGGAAAGATGAGGAGCAGTGCCTTGCCGCGGGCATGGACGCATATATCTCCAAACCGGTAGACTTCAAAAAATTGTTCGAGACGATCAGAGGGTTCGTTGGATAGCGGAACCAATGCACATAATTAAGAGAAGCCAACCTGCAAATGAATCGTCAACACGGAGCCACGAAGCCTCTCTTAGACCATAAAACGTAATGACTCCCAAATCGCCGTGAAAGTGAGATGCGGGCAATAACTGGAGAGAGGAATGACCCCAGGGAATACGAAGAAAGGACGTCGCTGGCTGCGCTGCCTTATCGCCATCCCCCTTGTCGTTATTGCGGCTGTAGTGCGGGCGCAATTCCTGCAACTTCTCGGTTTGGCGAGCCCGTTCATAACATACTATCCCGCCGTGGCTATCGCCGCACTCTTCGGAGGTCTTCCCGCCGGCTTGGTAGCAACAGCTCTTTCCGTCCTTGTGGCGGATTACTTCTCGTTAGAGCCTGTTGGCCAACTCGGTATCATCAATCCGGTAGATGTGCAGGCTGCAATCGTCTTTTCGGTAAGCTGCGTGTTGATTTCCGGGGTGAGTGAGGCGATGCATCGAGCCTTGGCGCGGGCCTCTACAGCAGAGTCGGAGCTAGCGCTTGCCGCTGAGCGGGAACAGGCTGCCATGAAAATTTCCGAAAGCGAAAAACGTTATCGCGCGCTTTTCGAAAACATGCTGGATGGCTTCGCCTATTGCCGGGTGCTCTTTGACGACCGGGGCACTCCGGCTGACTTTGTTTATCTCGATGTCAATGCTGCGTTCGTAAAACTGACCGGCAAAGCCGATGCGGTTGGCAAGAAAGTCACCGAGGTGTTTCCCGGGATCAGAGAGTCAAATCCCGAATTGCTTGAAATCTATGGCCGAGTCGCACTGACGGCTGAGCCGCTGACGTTCGAGACAGAATTCAAACCGTTAGGGGTGTGGCTGTCCGTCTCAGTGTACAGTCCGGAAAGGGAACACTTTGTCGCTGTTTTTGATGACATTACCGAACGCAAACGTGCGCAGGAGGAGATCAAGCGACTGAACACTGACCTGACGATGCGAGCTGCAGAGCTGGAGAGAGTCAACCGGGAGCTGACCGACGACCTGGAGGCCGTGAGAATACTCCAGAATATTGGCATGCTGTTTCTGCATGAAGAAAACCTGGAACAGGTTCTATCCCAAGTGCTGGACGCGGCGATTGCCATTTCCCGCGCCGATTTCGGCAACATCCAAATCATGGACCCCAAATCCTCCAGCCTCCAGATCGCCGTCCAGCGCGGCTTCCCCCAGTCGTGGCTCGACTTCTGGAACAGCGTGGTCGAGGGCAAGGGGGGTTGCGGCACAGCGCTCAGACTCAACGAGCGCGTCATTGTGGAGGACGTCGAACAAAGCCGGATCTTCGCCGGCACCGACGCGCGCGAAATCCAGCTCAAGGCAGGCGTTCGCGCGGTTCAGTCCACACCCATCGTCACCCGTTTGGGCGATCTCCTCGGCATGTTCTCCACACATTACAAGGCGCCGCATCGGCCGTCCGATCGCGAATTGCGGCTGCTGGACCTGCTCGCCCGCCATGTGGCCGATTTTATCGAGCAGGCGCAATTAAGGAATATGCTAGCGGCACGGGCCGCCGAACTGGAGGTGGCTAACCGGGAGTTGGAGGCGTTCAATTACACCGTCGCCCACGACCTGCGCAAGCCCCTGGCGGCCGTCAACGGCTATTGCCAGATAATCAGAGAGCTGTGCGGCGATAACCTCGACGAACGGTGCAAGGAGTATATTCAGGAAGCTTATGACGGCACCTGGCGCATGAACCAGCTCATCGACACCCTGCTCAATTTTTCCCGTATGGCCCGCTTAGAGCTGCGCCGGGAAATAGTCGACATGGGCGCCATGGCGCAAGAGGTGGCGGTCGGGCTGAAACTGGCCGAACCCGCCCGCCGGGCCGCATTCCGGATCGTCGAGGGGGTAACGGTCAATGGCGACGCAAAGCTGTTGCATGTGGTCCTGGAAAACCTCCTCGGCAACGCCTGGAAATACACGAGCATGCAGGAGGAGGCGGTCATCGAATTCGGTGCGACGGAAATCGACGGGAAGCAGGCCTTCTTCGTCCGGGACAACGGGCCCGGCTTTGCGATGGCTGATGCAGAAAAACTCTTCATCCCCTTCCAGCGCCTCCCCGGTGCCGAAGAAACCAAGGGTTTCGGCATCGGACTTGCCACGGTGGACCGGATTATCCGGCGCCACGGCGGGCGGGTATGGGCCGAGGGGGAGCCGGGGAAAGGAGCGACTTTCTATTTTACGCTGGGCAGCGCCTGACCGTCAGCAAACAATCAATAGGAGCATCCCATGGCACTCATCACCACCCAGTTGCAGGACAATATTGCCACCATCTGTTTCAACAACGCCGAGCGGCGCAACGTCCTGAGCAAGGCGCTCATCGACGAGATCCTCCAGGCCATCGGCCTGCTGCGCCAGAGCAAGGCGCGCATCCTCGTGCTGCGGGCGCCGCCGGGCTCGAAGGTCTGGTCGGCCGGCCATGACGTGAAGGAGCTGCCGCTCTCGGGGGAGGATCCGCTTTCCTACCACGATCCCCTCGTCACCGTGCTCCGGGCGATCCAGGAGCTGCCCCTGCCGGTAATCGCCATGATCGAAGGAGGGGTGTGGGGAGGCGCCTGCGACCTGGCGCTCACCTGCGACATCCTCATCGGCTGCCCCACGAGCACCTTCTGCATGACGCCCGCGAAGATCGGCGTACCGTACAACGCCTCCGGCATCCTCCATTTCATCAACAACATGGGGATAAACATCGTCAAGGAGATGTTCTTCACGGCCCACCCCATGTCGGCGGAGCGGGCGGAGAGGTGGGGGATACTGAACCACGTGGTGCCCGTGGAGGAACTGGAGGAATTCACCTACCGCATGGCGCGGCAGATCGGCAAGAACAGCCCCCTCAGCATCTCCGTCATCAAGGAGCAGATCCGGCTCCTCGCCAATGCCTATCCGCTGAGCCCAACGACCTTCGAGCGGATCCAGGGGCTGCGTCGTGTCGTGTACGACAGCGGGGATTACGAGGAAGGGATCAGGGCTTTTTTGACAAGCGACCGCCGGTTTTCAACGGGAAATGATCCGCGGCAAGGACGGGATATCGCCTCAGGGACGAAATCCCGCCCTTTTGTAGAAGTCTGTCAGCCCGTTCCCTTCAACAGTTTTGTCCGATTTCAGTAATTCATTAGATATTTCGACTTGTTAGCAACGGTGGTGCCGCTGCCCGCCATTGGCATGAATCTGGGATAGTTCATCCATGATGCTGTCGGTGACGCCACGTTTTATCGTGCTGCCCGAAATCCTGAAGGAGGAGGATACCGTATCGATGAAAGCATCTTGCCTTGTCTTCTGGTCATTCCTGGCCACCGTCGTGCTGACGGGATGCGCCTCCGTTTCACTGGTGGATTCCTGGAAGGATGCCGGGGCGCCGGCGAAACGATATCAGAAGCTCCTGGTCGTCGGGGTGGCCGAGAAAATGCAGATGCGCCAGGTTTTCGAGGAGGTATTTTCCGCCGAGATAAGGAACAGAGGGGTTACGGCCATCCGGAGTTACCTGGTTACGGGCGCCGATAAAAATCCGTCCCGGGCATCCCTCGAGGAAGCGGTGCCCGAAGGGATCATCACCATCACCAGTAAACTTGCGCATGTGGTGATCAGGGCCATGGCCAGCGAAGGGCTGATCTGAGGAGGACAGCGATGGGTATGGCCCGTTACTTCCTGGTCGCCGTGTTTCTGTTCACGGGAGGATGCTCATCCCTGACCGTGCTCGAGACCTGGCACAACCAGAGCGGGCCGGAACGTCGCTACCGGAAGCTGATGATTCTCGGCACGGCTGCGGCGCGACGGATTGCTCTGATGTGAGACGACCTGCATTGTGAGGCTACCAATGGCCAATAGCCCGTCGGGAAACGGTATGGATGCGCAGGATCTGGTCAGGGGGCGGAGCTCTCCCCTCGGCGCCACGGTCTTTCGCGGCGGCGTGAACTTCAGCGTCTTCTCGCGGGACGCTACCTCCGTGGAACTCCTCCTTTTCGACCGGGTGGACGATGCCAGGCCGTCCCGTACCGTTACTCTCGACCCGAAGCGCAACCGCAGCTACCACTACTGGCATGCCTTTATCCCTGGTATCGGCCCGGGCCAGCTCTACGGCTACCGCGTCGCCGGGCCATCCGATCCAGCCCGGGGGCTCCGCTTCGACCCGGAAAAGCTCCTCATCGACCCGTACGGTCGTGCCGTGGTGGTCCCTCCCGGGTACAGCCGCCAGGCCGCGGCCGGCCCGGGAGACAACGCGACATCGGCCATGAAGAGCGTGGTGGCAGACCCCCGCGGGTACGACTGGGAAGGTGACTCCCCCCTGAAGCGCCCTTTTTCGCGGACCGTGATCTATGAACTCCACGTGGCAGGCTTCACCCGTGACCCATCGTCGGGGGTCCCGGCCGACAAGCGCGGCACCTATGCGGGTCTGGTAGAAAAGATCCCCTACCTGCAGGAGCTGGGTGTCACCGCCATCGAGCTCCTGCCGGTCTTCCAGTTCGACTCCCATGACGCTCCCCCGGGGTTTGTCAACTACTGGGGGTACAGCCCCATCTCCTTCTTCGCCCCCCACGCGGCCTACAGCTCCCGCACGGACCCGCTCGGCCCCATCGACGAGTTCCGCGACATGGTAAAGGCGCTCCACCGGGCCGGCATCGAGGTGATCCTCGACGTAGTCTTCAACCACACCGCCGAAGGGAACAACCGTGGGCCAACCCTTTGCTACCGGGGGCTGGCCAACAATTTCTACTACATGCTGGAGCCCGACGGCGCAACCTATGCCAATTACTCCGGCTGCGGCAACACCTTCAACGCCAACAACCCCATCGTCCGGCGGCTCATCCTCGACAGCCTCCACCACTGGGTCGCGGAGATGCACGTGGACGGCTTCCGCTTCGACCTGGCATCAATCCTTTCCCGCGACGAACAGGGGCGCCCCCTGGAGAACCCGCCCCTTCTCTGGGACATCGAAACGGACCCGGCCCTGGCGGGGATCAAGCTGATTGCCGAGGCGTGGGACGCGGCCGGCCTCTACCAGGTGGGCTCGTTCATCGGCGACAGCTGGAAGGAGTGGAACGGCAAATTCCGGGATGATGTGCGGAGCTTCCTGCGGGGTGATGCCGGGACGATCTCCCGGTTTGCCTCCCGGCTCCTGGCCAGTCCCGACATATACGGGCACGAGGAGCGCGAGCCGGAGCAGAGCATCAACTTCGTCACCTGCCACGACGGCTTCACCCTCAACGACCTGGTTTCCTACAACCGGAAGCACAACGAGGCCAACGGCGAGGATAACCGGGACGGGTGCGACGACAACCGGAGCTGGAACTGCGGGGCCGAAGGGGCGACCGATGATCCGGCGATCGAGGCGCTCCGCAACCGCCAGGTGAAGAACTTCCTGGCGCTGACACTGCTCTCGCTCGGTGCGCCGATGCTCCTCATGGGGGACGAGGTGCGGCGGAGCCAGGGGGGGAACAACAACGCCTACTGCCAGGACAACGAGATCGGTTGGTTCGACTGGGGACTGCTGGAGCGGCATGCCGACGTGCACCGCTTCGCGCGCCTTCTGATTGCCGCCCGCCTGAAGCGCGAAATTGCCGTGGACGACCCCGAGCTGACCCTTAACCAGCTTATCCTTCAGGCCCGGCTGGAATGGCATGGGGTAAAAGCGAGCGAGCCCGACTGGGGAGACGACTCGCACAGCATCGCCCTCACGGCCCGGAGCCTGAGCGGCCGGGTCGTCTTCCACCTCATGGTCAACGCCTGGTGGAAGCCGCTCGAATTCCAGCTTCCGCAATTGGGGAAACAATCGGCAGGAGGGTGGCGCCGCTGGCTCGACACCTCCCTCCCGTCCCCCGCCGACATCGTGCCGCTGGAAGAGGCGCCGGCGGTCGGGGATGGAACCTATGGGTTGCCGCCGCGCTCGATAGCAGTCGTGTTTGCCCGTGCAGGCTGATGCGGGTTGGGCCGGCAGGGAATAAACCTTCTCCCTCTGGGAGAAGGTGGCCGAAGGCCGGATGAGGGGGGGACAGCTATTTGAATCCCCTCACCCTGACCCTCTCCCTGAGGGAGAGGGAATGATTAACCGAGTTTTGCAGTAATCCGGCAGAAAGGAGCATTCATGGGCGCAACGATTCGGCAGGACAAGAGCGGCATCTGGGTGGTGCACATTTCCGGGGCGCTGCGCAAGGAAGAGATGGACGCCATTCAGGCTGCCGGGATCAAAGGGTTGGGTCCCCATGACGACGCCAAGCTGCTGGTGATGGTGAAGGAGGATTTTCAAGGGTGGGTCGGAGGTGAAGTCTGGAACGACATGACGTTCTTTGTGCAGTACGGCGACAGGATCGCAAAAATCGCCATCGTCGGCGATCCCAGATGGGAATCCCGGATGCTCATGTTCACGGGAGCAGGCTTTCGGCGTGCCCCGGTCAAGTATTTCCCCGAAAGCCAGCTTTCTGAAGCATACGATTGGCTGGGGTGACTGTAGGCTCGTTCTAACAAATCGCGTCCGTATTTGCGCCAGATTTGGCTGACCCGATTGAGCACAACCGCAGACGTAGCCTAAGCTACGTCGAGGATTGGGTGATTGAGGGCCGGGCGAAGATGGCGTGAAGACGGGCGCGATCCCGAGGGAGGAATTATGCCGGTTGCGGATTATCAAATCTACTGCCAGATGCTCGACCGGGCACGCGAAAACCGCTTCGCCTACCCGGCCATCAACGTCACGTCCCTGACCACGGCCAACGCCGTGTTGAAGGGACTCGCCGAAAGCCGCAGCGACGGGATCATCCAGGTGTCGACCGGCGGGGGCGCCTTTGCGTCGGGGACGGCGGTGAAGGACATGGCCCTCGGTGCCATGTCCATCGCCGAGCACGTCCACAGTGTGGCGGCGCACTACCCCATCTACGTGGCCCTTCACACCGACCACTGCCCGGCCGATAAGCTCGACAAGTTCGTCCTGCCGCTGGTAGCCGAAACGGAGCGGCGGCGGGCCGCCGGGAAGCCCAACCTCTTCAACAGCCACGTGTTCGACGGCAGTGCCCTGCCGCTCAAGGAAAACCTCGGCATTGCCCGTGAGCTCCTGGAGCGCCTCAGGGCGAGCGACCTCATCCTGGAGATCGAGGCGGGCGTCGTGGGGGGAGAAGAGGACGGAATGAAGGCCGAGGCGAGCGCCAAGCTCTACACGACCCCCGAGGACACCCTGGAGGTGGCCCGGCGGCTGAACGAGATCGGCGGCCGTTACCTCCTGGCGGCCACTTTCGGCAACGTGCACGGGGTCTACAAACCCGGCGCCGTCAAGCTCAAGCCGTCGATCCTCAAGGAATGCCAGGACGCCGTGGTGGCCCGATACGGCAGCTCGGCCCGCTTCCACCTGGTCTTCCACGGCGGGTCCGGCTCGGAGCTACACGAGATCCAGGAGGCCCTCGACTACGGTGTGGTGAAGATGAACATCGACACCGATACCCAGTACGCCTTCACCCGCCCCATTGCCGGCCACATGTTCGCCCATTACGATGGCGTGCTGAAGGTGGACGGCGAGGTGGGGGACAAGAAGGCCTATGATCCCCGCACCTACCTGGCCCTGGGCGAGACGGCCATGGCGGAGCGGGTGAAACGGGCGGTGGAGGAACTGCGCGGGACGGGTACGACGATGTTCAAGGGGTAACACTTTTCCCCCTCCCCATCCCTCCCCCTCCTGGGGAGGGAGCGAACTCCTCCCCCCAGCGGGGGGAGGTCGGGAGGGGGGATATTTCCGGCTCTATTGCCTTCAGGAGACACCATGACCAACCAGAATCTCGACTTCACCATCGAGCGGCTCGGCGACTGCCGCTTCCCGTCCCCCATGAAGGGGGTGCGGTTCAGCGGCGATACCAAGCGGCTCATCTATCACACCTGTCCCGATGATATCCGGCGCTGCTTCGGCGCGGGAACGGAACCTCCGTCCCTGGAGTTGGCGGGACCGCGGGAAAAGATCTTTTTCGACCCCAAGAAGATCGCCTGCGGCATCGTCACCTGCGGCGGTCTCTGCCCGGGGATCAATGACGTGATCCGCGCCGTCACCCTGAGCCTGCACCATCACTACGGGGTCAGGAAGGTCTACGGTTTCCGTTACGGCTATGAGGGACTGGTGAAGCGTTACGGCCACGTTCCCCTCGACCTCACGCCGGAAACGGTGAACCGCATCGGCGAGCTGGGCGGTACGATCCTGGCTTCGTCCCGGGGGCCGCAGGAGCCTGCCGAGATGGTTGACACCCTGAAGGAGCTTGAGGTCGGCATCCTCTTCGCCATCGGCGGGGACGGCACCCTGAAGGGGGCTGGCAAGATCGCCGGGGAGGCGGCCCGCCGGGGGCACCCCCTCAGCGTTATCGGCATTCCCAAGACCATCGACAACGACATCTCCTTCATGCAGAAGACCTTCGGCTTCGAGACCGCGGTCGCCGAGGCCCAGCGGGCCATCTATGCCGCCCACACCGAGGCGCTCGGGGCACGGAACGGCATCGGCCTGGTGAAGCTGATGGGGCGCGACTCGGGGTTCATCGCCGCATACTCGGCCCTGGTGGACAGCCAGGTGAACTTCTGCCTGGTGCCGGAGGTCCCCTTCACCCTTGCCGGCTTCCTCGCAAGCCTGAAGGAACGGCTGGATGCACGGGGACACGCGGTGATCGCGGTGGCCGAGGGGGCGGGGCAGGAGCTGATGGCGACCAGTGGAGGGCGTGACGCTTCGGGGAACGTCAAGCTGGGGGACATCGGCACCTTCCTCCGGGACGCCATCAAGGAGCATTTCAGCCGGATCGGGCAGGAGCTCAACCTCAAGTACATCGATCCGAGCTACATCATCCGGAGCCAGCCCGCGAACCCCCACGATTCGGCCCTCTGTCTCGTGCTGGGGCACAACGCGGTGCATGCGGGGATGGCGGGGCGGACCAACATGGTGGTGGGGTTCTGGAACCAGCAGTTCACCCATGTCCCGATAGCGCTTGCCACCAGCGCTCGGAAAAAGATCGACCCCGAGGGGTGGCTCTGGAGCTGCGTGCTGGCCAGCACAGGCCAGCCACGGGAAATGTTTTAGTGATAATGAGGTAAGTCGGTAAGGAGGTATAGATATGGCCGAGAGCCAGTTTGCCAGAGCACTCTCCGGGGAGAAGGGGTCTAAAGTCGGGGTCATCAACTGCGGGAGTTCCTCCATAAAGTACGAGGTGTTCGACCGGAAGGAGGGGGTCAAGCTTGCCACGGGGCTGGTGGAGCGGATCGGGAGCGCGGAGGGGCGGATGCGGCAGAGCCGGCTCCAGCCGGACGGCACCTTCGCCGAGCAGGTCTTTACGAGGCCGTTCGCCAACCACTACGAGGCGTTCCGCTTCATGGTGGACATGAACCGGGAGAACCGCTTCATCAAGGACGATGCGGAGCTCTTCTGCGTCGGACACCGGGTGGTGCACGGCGGGGAGCTGTTCCGGCAGCCGACCGTGATTGACGACGAGGTCATGGCCGCGATCCGCAGTCTCATTCCTCTGGCCCCGCTCCACAACCCCTCCAATCTCCTCGGCATCGAAGCCGCCCGGTTACGTTTTTCCGGGATTCCGCAGGTGGCGGTTTTCGATACGGCCTTTCACCATACGCTGTCGCCGGCCGCCTACCGCTATGCCGTGCCCCGCGAACTTTACGAGCAGCACCAGGTCCGCAGGTACGGGTTCCACGGGACTTCCCACGCCCATGTCGTCCGCGAGGCGGCCCGCTACCTTGGACAGCCCCTCGAAAAGCTCACCATGATCACCCTGCACCTCGGCAGCGGCGCCAGCGTCGCCGCCATCCAAGAGGGAAAGAGCATCGACACCTCCATGGGGATGACCCCCCTGGAAGGGCTCGTCATGGGAACCCGGAGCGGCGACCTCGACCCGGCCATACCGTTTTACCTGATCCGGGAGCTGGAGCTTTCTCCCGAGAAGGTGGAGAGCCTCCTGAACAAGGATAGCGGCCTCAAGGGGATCTGCGGCGTGAACGACATGCGGGAGATCCAGCAGCGGGCCGGCCAGGGGGACGAGAGCGCCGTGCTGGCCTTCGACATGTTCTGCTACCGGGTGAAAAAGTACATCGGCGCCTACTACGCCGTGCTGGGCCGCCTCGACGCCATCGTCTTCACCGGCGGCATCGGGGAGAACTCGGGGCCCGTGCGCAGCGCGGTGTGCACCGGCTTGCGGCACCTGGGTATTGCCGTGGACGAGCGGAAAAACGGGACCGTGGCGGGGAAGGCCGCCGAGATCCAGGAGGAGGGCGCGCCGGTCAGGGTCCTCGTGGTGCGCACCAACGAGGAGCTGGAAATCGCGCTCCAGGCCGAAGCGGTCATCGAAAAACGAAGATAATATTCCCCCTCCCCATCCCTCCCCCTCCTGGGGAGGGAGACATGCACCTCCCCCCAGCGGGGGGAGGTTGGGTGGGGGGAAGTTCAGAAAGGAGCAACCAGATGAACCTTCCCGACCACAAGACCAAGATCGTCTGCACCATCGGCCCGGCTTCCGAATCACAGGAGGTGATGGAGCAGATGATCCTTGCGGGGATGAACGTCGCGCGGCTGAATTTTTCCCATGGCGACTTCACCACCCACAAGAAGGTCATCGACAACCTCCGCGCCGCGTCGCGGGCCGTCGGTCGCAGGGTCGCGATCATGGCGGACCTCTCCGGGCCGAAGATGCGCATCGGCAAGCTCAGAGAGGAGCCGATCGAGCTGGATCCCGGCGATTCCTTCGTGCTGACGACCGACGAGATCGACGGCGACCGGGGACGGATGTCGGTTTCCTTCAAGCGGCTTCCCCAGGCGGTCAAGCCCGGCGATGCGCTCTTTCTCAATGACGGCATCATCCAGGTGGAGGTGGTGTCCATCACCGGGAACGACGTCACCTGCCGGGTGGTCGTCGGCGGCGAACTGCGCTCCCGCAAGGGGCTCAACCTCCCCGGCATCTATCTCGGCATCAGCGCCTTCACGGAGCGCGACCACGAGTGCCTGAAGTTCGCCGCCAGCGAAGGAATCGACGCGGTCAGCCAGTCCTTCGTCGAATCCGGCGCCGACATCGGGGCGGTCCGCCAGGCTGCGGAGGCCCTCGACTACCACCCGTTCATCATCGCCAAGATCGAGCGCTCCAACGCCCTCGACTATATGGATGACATCCTCGACGCCGCGGACGGCATCATGATCGCCCGGGGTGACCTGGGGGTGGAGGTGCCGATAGAGAGGATCGCCGTCATCCAGAAAGACCTCATGCGGCAGGCCAACCGGCGAGCCAAGCCGGTCATCACGGCAACCCAGATGCTCGAATCCATGACCGGGAGCAGGCGGCCGACCCGGGCCGAGGCTACGGACGTGGCGAATGCCATCCTGGACGGCACCGACTGCGTCATGCTCTCGGGAGAGTCGGCCATGGGGAAGTATCCCGTGGATGCGGTGGCGATGCTTGCCAGGATAGCGGCTACGGTCGAGCCACATCGGAACCCGGTTACGGTGAAAGGGCTTTTCGAGGGGATGGAGCTCAGGGGGAGGCTGAAGCCCGCGCACCTCATAGCAGTGGCGGTCGAGGCGAGCATCAAGTATGCGTCACCCGCAGCGGTCTTCGTCCCGACCCACAGCGGCACGACAGCCCGAAGCATTTCCCTCTTCAGGATGCCCGTCTGGGTCACGGCGGTGAGTTCGAGCGAGCAGGCCTGCCAGAGCCTCGTTTTTTCTTACGGGGTATACCCCGTGTTCGAGCCGGAGCATCCGGAGGACTGGGATCGCTACGTGCGGAGCTGGCTCGAGAGTCATGGGGTGACGGGGGATCTCGTGATCCTGACGGAAGGCCCCTCGACGAAGTACCCCGAGGCGCACAATCGCATGGAAATCATCGACCTGAGGCATGGTGCGTCGGTACAAACATGATAAACTTTTAACGTACACCCCCCTCCTTCCTCCCCCCTCCAGGGGGAGAACACTTTTGCCCTCCCCCAGCGGGGGAGGGGGAGGGTGGGGGTGGGGGTAAAGGGGTGTCGATGGACTAATGCATTTGGTCAGCGAGGTTGCACCGATGAACGCATTGATTTTCCTGATCGTGTTCCCCCTGGCGGTTTCCTTCCTGGCGCTGGTGCCGCCGCTCAGTCTCGCCGTCAGAAAGGGTGTCGGTGTCTGCGTCAACATCGTTCTCTGTGCCGTGCCGATTTATCTCCTCGTTGCCAACCTCGACCAGGGGCCGGCATATTTCCACCTGGAGAGCACGATCATCGACATCGGCATGCTCATCGTCGAGCTCTTCATCGCCGGCTACCTAATCTATATCTCCTTTACGTCGAAGCGGTATCTGACCGCGCTCCTGGTAATCGTCCAGTCGGTCATCATGGTCAGTTTCGAGTTCACCTCCGGACACGGGATGCAGATCGAGCACAGCCTGTTCGTGGACAAGTTCTCCATCATCATGGCACTCATCGTGGGTATCATCGGCAGCGCCATCTGCCTCTACGCCATCGGCTACCTTCCCGAATACCACGAGCACTACCGGGAAGTGAAAGACCGGCGCAGGTACTTTGCCTTCCTCATGTACCTCTTTCTCGCCGCCATGTTCGGCATCGTCTTTTCCAACAACCTCATGTGGCTTTACTTTTTCTGGGAGATAACCACGGTCTGCTCGTTCCTGCTGATCGGCTACCGGGACGACGAGCCCTCCCGGGAGAGCGCCTTCCGGGCCCTGAACATGAACCTGGTAGGCGGGGTGGTGTTCGCCATCGGTCTCGTCAACCTCTACTCCTCCTCTGGCATCATGGAGCTGGACAAGCTGCTCCAGACCGACAAGGGAATGGTGCTGCTCCCTGCGGTCTGCCTCGCCTTTGCCGGCCTGGTGAAGTCGGCGCAGTTCCCGTTCTCCTCCTGGCTCACCGGCGCCATGGTGGCCCCCACGCCGGTGTCGGCGCTCCTCCATTCAAGCACCATGGTCAAGGCCGGGGTCTACCTGATCCTGCGGGTCGCGCCGGTCATGGAGAACACCGCGGCGGCCAAGATGCTCACCCTCATCGGCGGGGTGAGCTTCCTCGTCACGGCCCTGATCGCTATCTCCCAGAGCAATGCCAAGAAAGTGCTTGCCTATTCCACCATCTCCAACCTGGGGCTCATCGTCGCCTGCGCGGGGGTGAACACGGCCGCGGCGGTATGGTCGGCGATCCTGCTGATCATCTTCCATGCGGTGGCCAAGTCGCTCCTCTTCCTCTGCGTGGGGATCGTCGAATACAAGCTGGACAGCCGGGACATCGAGGACATGGACTACCTGATCATGCGCCTGCCCAAGCTCACCGCGGTCATGATGACCGGCATGGCCGGGATGTTCCTGGCCCCCTTCGGGATGATCATTAGCAAGTTCATCACCCTCAGGGCCTTCGTGGAGAGCAATCCGGCCATGGCGATCATCCTTGCCTACGGTAGCGCCGCCACGATCTTTTTCTGGACCAAGTGGATGGGGAAGATCATGTCCATCAGGCACGGCGTGGCCGAGGTGGTGGAGCACCGGGTGAGCCGCTGGGAATGGATCACCCTGGGAATCCTGGCCGTGGCCACGGTGGTGGTGTGTCTTGCCTTCCCGTTCTTCTCCTTCCACGTCATCAACCCCTATCTCCTGGAAGTGTTCGGGAAGACCCCCGTTGTCGATGCCTTCAACGTCATGATGGTGTTCATCATCATGGTGGGACTCCTGATCATCCTTCCCCTCGGTCTGCTGTTCTACGCCTTCGTCGACAAGAACTACAAGCGGGTGGGCATCTACCTCGGCGGCGGGAACATCGACAACATCACCTTCGAGGGGGCCATGGCGTCGACGCAGCCGATCGCGCTGAAAAACTACTACCTGGAAAAGTATTTCGGCGAAGAGCGGCTGTTCAACGTCGGGGTGTTCGTGTCGTTGACGCTGATGATCATCATGTTCGGGGTGGCAGTTATATGAGGCGCTTTCTGCCCCCACCCAACCCTCCCCCGCTGGGGGAGGGCAACAGTTCTCCCCCAGGAGGGGGGAGGAAGGAGGGGGGCAACCGACGGGAGCGCGTGGTTGGGAGCCGTATATGAACGAACTCTACGCGCTAATCAAATCCCTGAGCGTCCCAGAACGGATGCTGGCGTTCGTCATCCTCGCCCCGCTGGCGGGAGGGCTCCTGTCCGGGATTGACCGGAAGCTGAGCGCCCGTCTGCAGGGGCGTTACGGTCCGCCGGTGCTGCAGCCGTTTTACGATGTCATGAAGCTCTTGCGTAAGGAGCGAATCATCGTCAACAAATTCCAGGACTTTCCCATCGTCCTCTTCCTGCTCTTCACCATCTTTTCCGGCGCCCTGTTCTTCGCCGGTGCCGATCTTCTGCTGACCATCTTCGGGCTTGCCCTGGCCGGCACATTCTTCGTCCTGGGCGGGTTCTGCGTCAGCTCCCCTTACAGTCACCTGGGGGCTGAGCGGGAGATTATCCAGACGGTCGCCTACGAGCCGATGGTGATCCTCATGGCGGTCGGCATGTACCAGGTGACGGGGAGCTTCCGGGTGGGGACCATCGCCCATCATCACGCGCCGCTGATCCTCTATCTTCCCGGCGTCTTTGCGGGCTTTCTCTATATCCTCACCATCAAGTTCCGGAAATCCCCCTTCGACCTCTCCATGTCCCACCACGCCCACCAGGAGATCGTCCGCGGGATAACCACCGAGTTTTCCGGGCCGGCGCTGGCCCTCATCGAAATAACGCACTGGTACGAAGTCATGCTGCTCCTCGGCATGGTCTACCTTTTCTTTGCCTTCAACCCCTGGCTGGCTGTGGTCATGGCTTTGGCGACCTATCTGTTCGAGATTTTCATCGACATGAATTACGCCCGCTTCAAATGGCAGCTGACCTTCATGAGCGCCTGGCTGTTCACGGCCGTGGCCGGGGTGTCGAACATCATCGTGCTCAGCCTGATGCGGTGATGGCTTTTCCCCCTCTCCCTGGCCCTCTCCCACCAGGGGAGAGGGAATTTTGGCCCCCCTCCCTTGATGGGAGGGGTTGGGGGAGGGTGCACGACAGCGGTTTGGGAGTGATAAATATGGGCTGGTTCAAACGTTCACCCTGGATACTCCATTACAACGCCACCAGTTGCAACGGCTGCGACATCGAGCTGATCGCGAGCCTCACGCCGCTCTACGACCTGGAGCGCTTCGGTATCATCAACACCGGGAACCCGAAGCACGCCGACATCCTTGCGGTCACCGGTTCGGTCAACGAGAAGAGTACGCAGGTGGTGCGGAACCTCTACGACCAGATGCCGAACCCGAAGGTCGTTGTGGCGGTGGGGATCTGCGCCACCTCCGGGTGCGTGTTCCAGGACTGCTACAACGTCCAGGGAGGGGTGGACAAGGTCTTGCCCGTGGATGTCTACATCCCGGGATGCGCCGCCCGGCCGGAAGCGATCATCGATGGCGTGATGAAGGCGTGCGAGATACTAGAGGAGAAGTATGCACAGCGGAAGAAGTCAGGAAAGTTGGCTGAATCATGAAATCTGCTTCATTTCCCCCTCCCTTGATGGGAGGGGGCGAGGGGGAGGGTGAGGAACCAGGACAGCACCCCCACCCCAGCCCTCCCCCATCAAGGGGGAGGGAGCATCTGGCATATAGGCGGACTTCTAAGGAGTGCAATGATGGGCGAACCCCAGGAAATAGTGCCCGTCGAGAAATGCGATCTGGTAGGAATCGTGGCCGAGCTCTTCGCGGAAGGGTACCGGCTGGTGCAGGTGAGCTGCACGACGCTGCCGGGTGCCTATGAGCTCACCTACTCCTTCGACCGGGAGTACCGCTTCAGGAACCTGCGGATAACCGTGACGCCGGAGGAGACGGTACCGAGCATCAGCGTGATCTATCCCAATGCTTTCCTGTACGAGAACGAGATCCATGACCTGTTCGGCGTGGCCATCACGCACATCGCCGTCGACTACCGGGGCACGCTTTACCGGACCGCCCTCGGCTCGCCGTTCAGCATCGACAATGTCAAGCTGACGGAGGCTCCGAAGATTAAGGTCACTCCCTCTCCCTAGGGGAGAGGGTGCCCGGAGGGCGGGTGAGGGGGTGCCAAAATCTCCCCCTCACCCCTGCCCCTCTCCCACAGGGAGAGGGGATAATTCAGAAACAGGAACTGTTATGGCCCATAAGAACATCATCCCGTTCGGCCCGCAGCACCCGGTGCTCCCCGAGCCGATTCACTTCGACCTGGTGACGGAAGACGAGAAGGTCATCGACGCCATCCCGTCCATAAGCTACGTCCACCGGGGTTTGGAACGACTGGTGGAAAAACGGGACTTCATCGACATGATCCACGTGGCCGACCGGATCTGCGGCCTGTGCAGCTTCATGCACAGCCTGGGATACTGCCAGGCCGTGGAAGAGATCATGGGGATCGAGGTGCCGGAACGGGCGCTCTACCTTCGCTCCATCTGGGCGGAGCTCTCCCGGGTCCACAGCCATATCTTCTGGCTGGGGGTTGCCGCCGATGCCTTCGGCTTCGAGAGCCTGTTCATGCAGGCGCTGCGGCTGCGGGAGCCGGTGCTCGACATCTTCGAGGAGACCACCGGGGCGCGGGTGATCCTGGGGGTGTGCAAGGTGGGGGGCGTGCGGCGGGACATCGACGACGATACCCTGAAGGGGATCGTCAGCCGTCTGGCCGCCCTGAAGAAGGACCTGGAAGAGCTCTGCAACGTGTTCATCAACGACTACTCCGTGCGGCACCGGCTGTCGGGGGTCGGGTACATTTCCCGGGACGATGCCTACATCCTCGGCTGCGTCGGGCCCATGGCCCGGGCGAGCGGCCTGGCCATGGACATGCGGCTCACCGGCTATGCCGCTTACAAGTACCTGGATGTGGAACCGGCGGTGGAACCTGCGGGGGACTGCTATGCCCGGTGCCTCGTGCGCGTGCGGGAGATTTTCCACTCCATCGACCTGGTCCGCCAGGCGGTAGGGAAGATTCCCGCCGGGCCGGTGGACGTCAAGGTGACGGGGACGCCGGACGGCGAATACTATTCCCGGGTGGAGCAGCCCCGGGGCGAGGTGATCCATTACGTGAAGGGGAACGGCGCGAAGTTTCTCCAGCGGTTCCGGGTGCGCGTCCCGACCTTCAACAACATTCCGGCCATGATCAAGGTGCTGAAGGGGGCGGAGGTGGCCGATGTGCCGAATATTATATTGACCCTGGACCCGTGCATCAGCTGCACGGAGAGGTGATAGGTCAAAAAGTTTTGCAGCAAACCCCTCCAAACCTCCCCTTGTCAGGGGAGGTTTAAAGACCTCCCCCCTGACAAGGGGGGACTGAGGGGGGTTGGTTAGGAGTGGGAACATGAAGATCTTCACGATGACGAAAACGGTAACCAGGAACCTGGTCACGGGACCGGCCACCCTTATGTATCCCCAGCGGGAGCGGGTTTTTACCGCCATTACCCGGGGGATGATAGAAAACGACATCGACAGGTGCATCTTCTGCGGCATGTGCGCCAGGCGGTGCCCGACCTATGCCATCGTTGTCGCCAAGGACAACAAGGCGTGGCAGATCGACCGGCTCAAGTGCTGTATCTGCAACCTGTGTGTCGAGGTCTGCCCGGTAAAGTGTCTCTCTACTGAAAACCACTATGCCCAGTCGGTCACGACCAGGGAGATGGCGATACATAAGGAAAGCCAGACTATCTCCGCCGCGCCGGGTCCGGATCAGACACAAACGTGATTACGGATAGGGTATTTGGATGTACAGGTAAATTAATGATCAGGTAAACATGACAATACCTGAATCCGTTTCGCGCGGATAACTTCGGATGAAAATCGAATAAAAATCTGATCAAAACCGATTGAAAGGTTTAATCCGAAGTTATCGGAATATATCAGATTTGATCCGTGTGCAATCGCTGTTAAGTTTTGGTGCTCTTAGGATAAGACAACTTACGAGGTGACGTATGAACATGTTCCAGAGAGTGCTCCTGGTCGATCCGGCCACCGGATTCTACAAGACGAGGAAGTACAGCTTCGACCGCTACTTCGGGCCGGTGGACCTGGGTATCCATCTGGCCACCGAGTACCGGAGCCTCAATTTCGGCGTCGGCATCTTTGCCGGCTCCATCTTCCCGGGCTCGAACCGGCTGGTGGTGACCGGGTTTTCCCCTTGCTGGCAGGGGTACTACATCAGCTCCATGGGGGGCGCAGGGCTCATCTTCGACAACCTGGGGATCAACATGCTGAGCCTGGTGGGTAAGGCCCCGGTCCCGTCGGTCCTTGTCCTTAACCGCAACCACGGTGAGGAGATCGAGGTGGATGTGGTACCCGTGGATGTGGAGGCCATCTGGAAGTCGGGGCGCACGGGGGGCTACGCCCTCACGGACTGGGTCTACGAGAAGTTCGGCGGCCGCTACTCGAACGATCCGCGCATCCTGGTCACCGGCCCGGCAGCCATGTACACCGACATGGGGGGGATCATGTCGGTCCCCATCACCAAGGGGAAGATCAGCTTCGTCGACACCTGGGCCGGCCGCGGCGGTTTCGGCAGCGCGATGGTCCGGGACCACGGCATCGTGGCGATCGTCTACGGCGGCACCATGGTAAACGAAGACTTCCGCGACCACAAGGTGGCCGACGAATGGTTCAGGAACAAATACAACCTGCGCCTGATGCAGAAGGATCTGGAGGCGACCAGCAAGTACCGCTACGACGAAAAGTTCGGCACCGGCGGCACCTTCGGCGTGAACTACGCCACCATGGGCGGGAAGATCATGGCCTTCAACTACCGCACCGTTTTCTGGTCGGAAGAGGAACGCCAGAACCTGCACAGGAATTTCGTGCTCGACCACTACCTCAAGCAGTTCAATGACGAGACCATCACCCCCAGGCAGCAGGCTACCTGCGGCGAGCCGTGCGCCGCCGTCTGCAAGAAGATGAGCGGCATGTTCAAGAAGGACTACGAGCCATACCAGACCATGGGCCCCCTGTGCGGCATCTTCGACCAGCGGGCGGCGGAAAAGCTGAACCACCACTGCGACGCCATGGGGTTCGACGCCATCTCCGGCGGCGGGGTGCTCGCCTGGCTGATGGACCTCCTGGACGCGAAGCTGGTGACGCCGGAGGAGCTCGGTGTCACTCGGCTCCCCCGGTGGGAGGTGAAGGGCTTCGACCTGGTGAACGATTCGATGCACAACGCCGAGCTGGGGTGCGAGCTGATCGACGCGATCCTGGAACGCCGGGGCATCCTCGATTTCGGGGAGGGAGTGCGCAAGTGGAGCCGGCTCCATTCCCGGGAGAAAGGCACTGCGCTCCATGACCGCCTGGTGTACATCGCCTTCAGCCGGCGGGGGTGGATGGTCCCCAACCAGTACTGGGTTGCCGGCGCTCTGGCCCCCATGGCCATCATGGGGAAGTACTACATGATCTACAGCTACGACTTCGTCCCGCCCCGGGTCCTGGGGAGGATGTGCGCGGACCGCATGAAGAAGGAGCTCATCCTCGACAATCTCGGCACCTGCCGCTTTCACCGCGGGTGGGCGGAGGAGATGCTCCCCGAGGCCGTGGGCTCGCTGTACGGCTGCAAGGAGGAGTTCCTGCGCGCCGTCGACGTGCTGGCGAGCCGCCTGCAGAGCCGCAACAGCCCGATCTTCTGGGAATCGAAGGCAGATATCGACTTTCTCCATACCTTCCTGAAACGAAAACGGGATGTGGACCGCGAGCAGGACCCGCGGCTTGCGGAATGCCTCGAAAAGTTCGACCGCGACAGGGTCGAGGCCGCCAGGGAGTTCTGGTATGAGACGCTTAAGGGGATCGACGAGAGCCTGCGGGAGTTCTTCTGACAGGCTGCTGAAAAACAGTCATCTCGCCGCCGTCCTCAAAAGCCTCCTTGTGACTTCGGCCTGCGGCCTCACCCTTTGGGCGCCTTCGCGGTCCAATTTCACAAGTGAAATTGTGCGGCGTAGCGCTGGCCCCCTCCCTATCCCTCCCCCATAAAGGGGGAGGGGACACAGTTTCCCTCTCCCTTTATGGGAGAGGGTGGCCAAAGGCCGGGAGAGGGGCTCCGCGGGGCTTTTTGCGGGTGCGATGATCTGCCGTTTTTGAGCAGCCTGGCTACCATCGAGTTTCTCAGCGATCTGCCTGAACGGCAGTTGCCGGGACCTTTGGAGGCCGGACGAGGAGACCAGGAGATGTCAACCAGCCGCATCAGCCAGATATTTCCCGTGATGGGCTGGGTTCGCTCCTATCGAAGGGAATGGCTCCGCTTCGACCTGGTCGCCGGGCTCACGACGGCGGCAGTGGTCATTCCCAAGGCGATGGCCTATGGCGCCATTGCCGGCCTTCCCCTGGTGGTGGGGCTTTATACCTCACTTGTCATGCTGGTGGTGTACGCCGCGATGGGCACGTCCCGCCTCCTGAGCGTAACGACCAGCTCCACTATTGCCATCCTGGCGTTCGACACTCTTGGTGAAGTCGCTCCCGGTGGTGACGTCGCAACGCTTATGTCGGCGTCGGCCACCCTGTCGCTCCTGGTGGGGGCCTTCCTGCTGCTGGGGGGGCTTCTCCGCCTCGGCGCGGTTGCCAACCTGATTTCCGATCCGGTGCTTACCGGCTTCAAGGCTGGCATCGGCCTGGTCATCGTGCTGGACCAGGTCTCCAAGCTTTTCGGGGTGCATATCACCAAGGCCGGCTTTTTCCGGGACATCGTATCGATCGTGCGGCACCTGCCGGAAACCTCGCTGCCGACCCTTCTGCTCTCCGTGGCGATGCTGGCCCTCATGCTGGGGCTCGAACAATTCGCTCCGAAGGTGCCGGCACCGCTCGTTACCGTGGCAGTCGGCATTGCCCTGGCGGCCTTTGCCGGGCTCGACAGGTTGGGCATTTCGTTGGTGGGGACCGTCCAGGCCGGGTTGCCGACCTTTGCGCTCCCCGACCTCTCCCTGGCGGAGCAACTCTGGCCGGACGCTCTGGGCATCGCCCTGATGAGTTTTGTCGAGACGGCTGCCGCAGGGCGCGCCTTCGTCCACAAGGGGGACAAGCTTCCCGAGGCCAATCGCGAACTGGTGGCGACGGGAGTGGGAAACCTGGTCGGCGGCTTCTTCCACATCATGCCGGGTGGGGGAGGAACGTCCCAGACGGCCGTGAATGAGGGGGCGGGGGCCCGCACCCAGATATCGGGGCTGGTGACCGCTGCGGTCATAATGGCCACGCTCCTCTTCCTGGCGCCCCTTTTCGGACTGATGCCCAATGCGACCCTTGCCGCGGTCGTCATTGTCGCCAGCATCGGCCTGGTGAGCCCGGCAGAGTTTCGCGCGATCCGGTCTGTCAGGACCATGGAGTTCCGCTGGGCCCTCATCGCTGCGGCCGGGGTGATGTTTCTCGGCACGCTGCAGGGACTCCTCGTGGCGGTGCTGGCGTCGCTGGTGGCCCTCATCTTCCACGCCAATACGCACCCCCTCCTCGTTTTGGGACGAAAGCCTGGTACCCATGTGTTCCGCCCCCTCTCTTCGGAGCATCCAGAAGACGAGACATTTCCCGGCCTTCTCATGCTGCGGCCGGAGGGATCGATTCATTTCGCCAATGCCCAGCGGTTGGGACAGAAAATGTGGACACTTATCGCCGAGTTTAGCCCCAAGGTGCTGGTCCTGGACCTGAGCGCTGTGCCGGTTCTTGAATACACCGCCCTCAGGATGATGGCTGACGGGGAGGAGAAGCTCCGCGAAGCGGGCACCATCCTCTGGCTGGTGGCGATGAACCCCGAAGTAGTGACAGTGATGCAGCGTTCGCCGCTCTGGGAACGTTTGGGCCGCGAACGGATGTTCTTCACGCTGGAACAGGCGGTGGAAGCTTTTCAGCGCCGATAACCGTTTGGAGTGATCCAAAGAAAGGAGCGCAGCCATGAAAGACAAAAAGAAAGGCAAGGGGAAGGTGAAGGAAAATGATGTAAAAACCAACGGGAAACTGAAAACCAAGGAGTATGAGAAGGAGCTCGCCAAGCTGCACGTGGAGCTGGTCAAGGTCCAGGAGTGGGTGAAGTACAAGGGGCTGAAGGTCTGTATCGTCTTCGAAGGGCGGGACGGGGCGGGGAAGGGGGGGACGATCAAGGCGATCACCGAGCGGGTCAGCCCGCGGACATTCCGCGTGGTGGCGCTTCCCGCCCCGACGGAGCGGGAGAAAACGCAGATGTATGCCCAACGCTATATGGCGCATCTGCCGGCGGCGGGCGAGGTGGTCATCTTCGACCGGAGCTGGTACAACCGGGCAGGGGTCGAGCGGGTGATGGGGTTCTGCACCGAGGAGCAGGCCAGGCGCTTCCTGCAGGTCGTGCCGGCCTTCGAGAAGTTGCTGATCGAATCCGGCGTCATTCTCCTCAAGTACTGGCTCGAGGTCAATCCGGACGAGCAGACCCGCCGGCTCGAAGGGCGCATCGACGACGGGCGCAAGATCTGGAAGCTCTCGCCCATGGATCTCCAGTCCTACAGCCGCTGGGACGACTACACCAAGGCGCGGGACGAGATGTTTGCCGCGTCGGATACGGCCTGGGCCCCGTGGTTCGTGGCGAAATCGGACGACAAGAAACGTGCGCGCCTGAACATCATCACCCACCTTCTCAGCAAGATCCCTTACAAGGAGGCGCCGCACGAAAAGGTGAAACTGCCCGATCGGAAGAAAATCCAGAAGTACAAGTCGCCCGACTACCCGTTCAAGTTCATCCCGGAGGTTTTTTGACCTGTATCTGTCCGGCAGCGAACGACATGTTCGAGAGGAACGCCACGACGTCCTCTCAGGATTGACAAGGCGAAAACCTGTGATTTAATTAAATTATTCCGGTGTGTCCGCTCCCGCCAACGGGGTTGCGGCACGAATACTGCCAGAAGGAGGTCAATATGCCGGTAACAGTGCTTATTCCAGAGGTCGAACAGAGGCTGAGGGCGTACCACGCGCTCAGCAGCCGCGCCAAGTCGCTGGTAGAGGGGGCTCCCCTGAAGCCCACCATTACCATTTCCCGGGAGTTCGGCTGCGAGGCATTCCCGGTTGCGGACGAGCTGAAAGAGCTGGTTGAACAGAAGACCGGGGAAGAGTGGCTGATCGTGGATATTACCCTCCTGGATGCCGTGGCCAAGGAGCATCATATACCTGAAGAGGTAATGCTATCCCTTGGACACAAGCCCCGCTGGCTCGATGACATGTTCGCCACGCTCTCCCCGAAATGGAAGAGCGACGCCGACTATTACCGGCTCCTCTGCGAGCAGGTCGTGTCGATCGCCACGGCGGGCAACGCCATTTTCGTGGGGCTGGGGGCGGCCATCATCACGAAGACCATGAAGAATTGCTATCATTTCCGGTTGTTTGCGGAGCATGAGTTCAAAGTGCGTTCCATAGCACGGCGGATGAACATAGCGAAACAGGAGGCTGAAATTCTGGTAGTGGACCAGCAGAAAGAGAGGGACAAGATTATCCGCAAGCTGCTGGACGCGGATGAAGGAGACCAGTTCTACTATCACATGATTTTCAATAACGGCAAGGTCAGGAACCCTCGGATCGCCAGGACCATTGCCGATTATGTCCTGAAATAGGTCCATGTCGGCTGGAATGCCGGATGATGAGCCATCGGTGAGTAAATGAAACCGGTAACCGTAAGGAAGGTGACATACCTTGTAGCCGCGGCAGGCATTTTCTTGTATGTTGCCGCGCTCATCGAACGCATCGACAGGCTGAACCCGTATATGTTCCTGGTGGTGGCAGGCAATATCCTGCCATACCTGGTCTGTCTGTTTCTCGTCAGGACCGTACAGAGGCCGCTGGCGCCACTGTGCGCAACGGTCCTGCTCCTGATAGCGGATATCTGGCTGTACAGGGGCATCATTGCCTACGAAGGTTTTACCGTACCCGGATTTATCTATTCTGCCGTGATCACCATGTATGCGCCCCTGTGGAAAATGGCGCTCGTTCTGCCTGCCGGGTGTGTCGTGGGGTTGATGATCGACAAAAAGCTGCGTTAGGGACCAGAAAATCCATTCGACGGGAAGAGAGCCATGAAACTCTACATCGTACGACACGCGGCAGCCATCGAGAGGACCGCGGAGATTCCCGAGGAGCAGCGCTACCTCACCCCCGAAGGCCGTGCCTTTATCCGGAAGACAGCCCGGACGATGGTGGAAAAGAAGGTAAACCCGGACCTCATCCTTACCAGTCCCCTCATCCGGGCGGTCCAGACCGCGGACATCCTGGCAGAGGTCCTGTCCTACGACGGTCCCCTGCAGGTGGCGGATGAGCTTTCACCGGGGTTCGGCATGTCGGCGCTGCGCAAAGTGGTCGGCACCTTTCCGGGCGTTCAGGAACTGGTGCTCGTGGGACACGAACCCGACCTGAGCGGGGTTGTCGCGTCACTGCTCACTCTGCCGGGGGGCTTCAGCCTCAAGAAGGGGGTGGCGGTGAAACTCTGTATCGAGGCGTCCCTCAATGTCCCGGCCACCCTCAAGTGGGCTGCGGAGGGGAAAAAGCTGCTGAAACCGGAGGAGATTATCCTCGGATAGTTTTTGAATCCCGCGACCATGGGCATAACAAGCTCTTATTCGGTCTTGCGCGCCGGAGGCTCGTACCACTTCTCCGGCGGCACGACCTTGGGCTCCGCCGCATCGGACTCGTAGGCCGGGGTCATTATCTGGACGCCGTATTCGTTGAAGACGTCCAGAATCTGCCGATGCAGCTCCGTATAGAGCGTGTTCATCTCGTGGGGGTTGTCGCAGTACACATTGATCTCGTACGTGATCGCAAAGTCCCCCAGTTCCTTCTGCATGACGAACGGTTGGGGTTCCCTGAGCAGCCCCGGTGTGCGTTCCGCCGCCATCAGCAACATCGCCTCCACCTGCCGCCAGGAGGTCTCGTAGCCGATCCCGACCGTGGTATGCAGGATCAGCCCGTGTTCGTGTGCCAGTGCGCTGTAGTTCACCACGTTGCCGCCGAGTATCTGGGAATTGGGTATGCTCACCTCTTCGTTCTTAACGGTGCGCAGGTGGGTCACCTGCAGCCTCATCTTCGTAACATCCCCCATTACGTCGCCGATTTTCACCCGGTCGCCGATCCTGAACGCCCGCCGGTAGGTCATCATGTACCCCGCGATGATATTGGAAACCATCGAGGAGGAACCGAGGGAGAAGACCACCCCGATGAAGAGGGAAACACCCTTGAAAGCCGCCGACTCGGAGCCGGGGATGTACGGATAGGCAACGATCAGTCCGAAGGCGACGACCATGAAGCGGACGATCCTGTAGGTCGGGTGCGCCCACTCCGCGTCGAACCCCGCCAGCTTTACCCTTTCATGCTCGATAGCATCGAAAAAGAGCCGAAGAAGCCGCAGGACGAAGCGGAACACGAAGTAGAGGACGACCAGGACGATGAGGTCCGGGATTTTGGCCACCAGCGCCTTGCCCATGCGGGCCAGCGGGCTGGTAATGAGGCCGAGGAGCCGGCTGGCGAGGCCGCGCGTCCAGGGGAAGAGGGCAAGCACGAAATGCAGGTAGAAAAAAGAGACTATCAGGATTGCCGCGACGCGAAGGGCGAACAGCATGCTGTGCAGCGCCCCTCGCATACGTTCTGCGCGCACGATCTCGAATGACTGGATGCCGAGGGAATGTATCCGGCTCTCAACGCGCTCCGTCACGAGACTGTCGAGTCGTCGTCCCAGCATGATTATGAGCACGATTACCACGGCAAGTGCGACCGTTGCCCCTCCGGCATAGAGGCATCCCTGCAGCAGCGCTTCCCTGCTGCGCGCGCGGCGGAAGTCGTCGATCGCCTGGCGGATTCTCGTCAGGTGGGTTTTGGCCAGAAAGTCGCGGCTCAAATGCTCCAGCCTGGCGTCCCCATCGGTAACGATCATCAGGAGCTGCTCCCCGGCAAAGATGGTGGTGACCTTGTCTTCGTCGGTGAGGCGGAGCATGTCGCTGCGGATGGTTGTGTCGGAGGCGGCCCCTTCGATCCGGTTTACGATGGCGGCAGCGCGCTGCACGGCCGGAAAGGACGACGTCCCGCGCACCCGAAACAGCACCTGTCCGTCGATCTCGACCGGGGCCGTGACGAGCTCCGCTTCGGAGGTGACGGCAGCTCCCGTGCCGCTCCCATCTCCCGCCCCATACGCTGGCAGGACCGAAACCGCGAGCATGATGAACATTGCCAATAGAGCGAACATTGTGCGGATCATTGCCATACCAACCTCTTCTGACGTGGTCATATTGTTCCTGGCGCCGGGACGGGATGTCATGCCGAAGTCGATATTTCGTCCCGGACGTAATGGTCCGATCCGGCTCCATTTTTGCCAAGCCGTCCATGGCCGCAGATTGGCGGCCCGTCGCGCCCCATCTCCGTTACCGGCATGATTTTCTCATAGGGACTTTCACAGTCATAACTGCGATAACCATGCCCATGAAATGAAGTCCGAAATCCGGAGGCGATGCGGGGACCCATGACACGTCAACCGTCACGTCACATCGGTACCAGGGTGCCAGCGGCCGCTCCCGCATGTCGGCCTTGCCCATTCCTTTTTTTTCTCTGCCTGCTCTCCCTTGTTTCACTGGTAGTTCCCGCATTTGCCCAGACGGCCTCCATCCCCTTGTCGCCGCTTGCCAAACAGAAACCTGAAGCACAATCAACACCCCAGGTGGCACCCACTGTTACCGATGAAGACATCGAGCAGAGCAAAGCAAAGCTCGAAACCAGGCTCGCCGAACTCCACCGGCAATTGCTTCCCGAAGCCGTTGCCGCGTTGCGCCGGACTTATCAGAATGCTGCTACGCCCCAGGAATTGCAGGAATGGGAGCAGCTCACCAACCGGCTCGCGGGGATACTCGACAGTCATGTAAACGCGCTCATCAGGCTCGGGAATATCCGCAAGACCAACCGCGACCGGGCCACGGAAATAAAGAGGTGGCAGGGTTTCGCGGAAAAGCCCCCTTATCCGATCTCGCTCCTGGACAGTCTGAGGGATGCCATTCGCGCCAGGCAGATCGACCTGGAGTCGCTGGAGGTCGTGCGCACCGTCGTCGCGGGCGAATCCGAAGATTTCGCGAACGGTCTGAAGAGTTCCCGGAAGGAGGTCCGCCTCGCCGAAGAAAATGTGGAAAAAAACGCCGGCAAGCCGGGAGAACTGCGAAGCAAGTGGCTACTGATCCTGGCACGACAGCGGGACGCGGTAAACCAGGCCGGCACCGTCTATGCCGAAGCTTCGCGCCTCATGCTCAAGGAATCACAGGAAGGGATCACGGCCGAGATCGATTTTCTCCGCCACAAACTTGCCGTGGCCATGGAGGACTATCGTTTTACCGCGGATGAGCTGGCAAGGAAGCTCCAGGATACCGACAGCCGCCAGGAGCAACTGCGGCGGGAACTGGATCAGGCGGTACGAGATACAGAACAGGCACGAAAGCTCCTCGATGCCGGGGCGAAGGCCGTGCGCGCGGCACAGGCAGGTCCCGCGTCGCGAAAAGCATCAAAGGTCCCGTTGGACAGCCTTCTCAGGGAGCAGGAACGGCAAAAGATCCTCTTCGACGCCGCCGACTTCCGGGTCAGGATCCTCAACGGGATGCTTCATCTGCTGAACAATGAAAAGATGGTCTGGAAAGAACGCTTTCGTCTTGCAGAAGGCAAGGTCACCGGGGAAGGCGGCGCCAAGGTCAAGAGCGACCGGGATGAGCTGGCTGCTCTCACCAAATGGAAAGAATTCATAACCTCGCAGTTCGCGCGACTCCAGGTCCTCATCAGAAGTCAGCAGGAAAGGCTCTCCTCTGCTTCCCTCCTCGAACCCGATCGACAGGATGCCCGCAGTATCCTCGCCGCCTACGAGAAGCAGGAGTCCGTTCTCAGCCGCGGCGACGCGATACTCAGCGAATATGAGCAGCTCCTGCTCCGCCGCGATGAAGAAGCGAAGGGCCTGCAGGGACAGGTCACGCTGGCGAACCGGGCACGCGGCGCGCTCGCTTCTATTTCCGCGCTGGCCGGCAAGATATGGAATGCCGAGCTGTACGTGGCCGAGGAGACGATCATCGCCGAAGGGAAAAAAATTGTCAGGCCGAGGAGCGTCACCGTCGGAAAGCTGGTGGAGGCGTTCCTCATCCTGCTCGTCGGCTCCTGGGTGATCCGGCGCCTGAAGAAACTGTTCCACTGGTTCGCGTTGAACCGGCTCAGGCTCGGCGCAAACGATGCGCAGCTCTACAGCAGGTTGCTCACCTACCTGCTGACCGTCGGCGTCCTTGTCAGCGCGCTCATATTTGTGAATATTCCCCTGGCGATCTTTGCGTTCTTCGGCGGTGCACTCGCCATCGGCGTCGGCTTCGGGGCGCAGAACCTCGTCAACAATTTCATCAGCGGCCTGATCCTGATGTTCGACCGCACCATCCGGATCGGTGACGTAGTCGAGGTGGACGCACAACGGGGCCGTGTCACGTCTATCGGTATGCGCAGCTCTACCATCAAGCGCTTCGACGGCGTCGAGATGCTCGTCCCCAACAGCCTCTTCCTGCAACAGAACGTCACCAACTGGACCTCATCGGATCAGCGGGTCCGCTATTCCATATCCGTCGGGGTGGCATACGGCTCACCGACGCAGGAGACGCAGAGGGTGATCCTCAGGGCCGTCGAAGACCAGCGGGAGGTGTTGCGCGATCCGCCGGCGTACGTGGTATTCGAGAATTTCGCCGACAGCGCCCTGATCTTCACCGCGTACTTCTGGATCGAGCTGGACCCGGCTATCAACAGTCTCGTGGTCTTCAGCGACATCCGTCACCGGATCGGCGAGCGGTTCGCCGAAGCAGGTATCGCCATCCCGTTCCCGCAACGGGACCTGCACCTGGATGCCGGCCAGCCGATCGAAGTAAGGGTGATCCCTCCCGACAGAGACGAAATATCACGCTAGAGACGAAATGTCGTCCCCATCGCAAAATCCCGGTCAGGCCCGAAGGTCGCGAGCCTTTTGTTTTTGCAGTTGTACGCCGCAGCGAAGAAAGTGGCACGGTTTTCCCATAGTAATGGCAGGACAGCCCGGTGGACCGGAAGGAACAGGGAGGAGGAGCAGCATGATCAGATCAGGAATCGGAAGAGTGGCGACGTTTCTCCTTTCGGGATTTACCTTGGTAATCCTGGGAGGGTGCCCGAAGGCCTATGTCACGCAGACCAAAGCGACACTCGGCCCACTGCCGCGGCCGGACATGATCGTCGTTTATGACTTCGCAGTCACCCCGGGGGAAGTGAAGCTGGACCAGGGGATGATGCAGAAAGTGCTGCGCGACAGCTCGAGCCGGGCGGCGTCGAAAGAGGAAACCGTGCTCGGGCATGCCATCGCCAACAAGCTTTCCGAGGACCTGGTGGCCGAGCTCCGCAAGGCCGGGATTGCGGCCACCCGTGGCGGTCTTCAGGTCTACCCCTCAGACACGACCGTAATCCTGACGGGGGAGTTCGTAACCATCGACGAGGGAGACCAGACCAAAAGGGTCTGGCTCGGCTTCGGCCTGGGGGGTACTGAACTCCGGACGCGGGTCCAGCTGATTCAGGGGGGGCAGCTGATTGCCGAGGGTGAAACCAAGACGAGGAGCAGCCTCAAGCCCGGCCTGCTGGTGAGCGGCGGTCTGGCGGCGGGCGCGGAAAGCGCAGTCCCTCTGATAGTGGGAGGTACGGCACACACGATCAGTGAAACGGTCCGGGGAACCATCGAAGCTGATGCCGCCCGCACTGCCGAACAGGTGGTGGAGCGTGTGAAAAAGGCCTATCAGGAACGGGGCTGGCTGCCGTGATGCCCCCTCACCCCTGCCCCTCTCCCTAAGGGCGAGGGGAAAACCAAACCCTCTCCCCCGGGGAGAGGGTGGCCGCAGGCCGGGTGAGGGGATAAAACAATAGAGAGAGGCACGTGCCACGCTATGGCCACCAGTGAATTCAAAATCGATAAAACCCAGGACGGTGCCCTGCTCGCGCTGGCCGGAGAGTGGAAGCTGGGAAGCGCGATCCCTGCACCTGACGGCGTGCTTGCCGGGGCGGTGGTGAAGGGACAGCGTCTGGCCTTCGAAACCGGCAACCTCGGCGAGTGGGACAGCAGGCTCCTGGTGTTTCTGGCGAAAATCTTCGAGGTCTGCCGCCGTGACGGCATCGATGTCGACGATTCCGGCCTTCCGGCGGGGGTGCGAAAGCTCATGCATCTGGCATCTCCCGAAAACCAGCGCTCGGGGGTGACGCACGGCGGGGCGCGCCAGCCGTTCCTGGTGCGGGTTGCGGATTCTGCCCTCGGTCAGTTCAAGGGATTCAGGGAAGTTGTCGACTTCATCGGCGCGGCGATGCTGGCGTTCCTCAAGATGCTCCGGGGGAAGGCCGACTTTCGTCGCCTGGACCTGATCGTCACCATCCAGGAAACCGGTGCCCAGGCGCTTCCCATCGTGACGCTCATCAGTCTCCTGGTCGGGATGATCCTGGCCTTTGTGGCGGCGATCCAGCTGAAGATGTTCGGAGCGCAGATCTATGTGGCCGATGTGGTGGGAATCGGCATGGTGCGGGTCATGGGAGCCATCATGACCGGCATCATCATGTCAGGCCGGACCGGCGCGGCCTTTGCCGCCCAGCTCGGCACCATGCAAGTCAACGAGGAGATCGACGCCCTGGAAACCCTCGGCCTCTCGCCGGTGGAGTTTCTGGTTCTGCCGCGGATGCTCGCCCTGATGGTGATGATGCCGCTGCTCTGCGTCTACGCCGACCTGATGGGGGTCCTGGGTGGGATGATCGTCGGGGTCGGCATGCTCGATCTCGGCGTCGCGGAGTATTATCAGCAGTCGAAGGCCGCTGTGCATCTTACGTACTTCTGGATAGGCCTCTTCCACAGTTTCGTCTTCGGCATCCTCGTGGCAATTTCCGGATGCCTGCGGGGGATGCAGTGCGAGCGGAGCGCCTCCGCGGTCGGGTACGCCGCCACCTCGGCGGTGGTGACCGGCATCGTCTGTATCGTCGTGGCCACGTTGATCATCACCCTTTCCTGTCAGGTGCTGGGGATATGAGCGAGCCGATGGAAGATAAGAGCGGGAAAGAGCCCGCCATCGTGGTCAAAGGTCTGGAGATGTCCTACGGCAGCTTCGTGCTGATGCGCGACCTCAACTTCACCATCGACCGGGGCGACATCTTCATCATCATGGGGGGAAGCGGCTGCGGCAAGAGCACGCTGCTCAAGCACCTGGTGGGGCTCAAGCGACCCGCCAAGGGGCAGATCCTCTATGACGACGTGAGTTACTGGGATGCCGGGCCGGAGGTCCAGGAGAGCCTCAAGCGGCGCTTCGGCATCCTCTTCCAGAGCGGGGCGCTCTGGAGCTCCATGACCCTGGCGGAAAACGTTGCCATGCCGCTGGAGCAGTACACCAGCCTCCCGCCGGCTCAGATCAGGGAACTTGTGTCGTTCAAGCTCGCCCTGGTCGGGCTCGGCGGTTTCGAGGAGTTCTATCCCTCGGAGATCAGCGGCGGCATGAAGAAACGGGCCGGGCTCGCGCGGGCCATGGCGCTCGATCCGGACATCCTCTTTTTCGACGAGCCGTCCGCCGGGCTCGATCCCATCAGTGCCCGACTGCTGGACGACCTGATAATCGAGTTGAGCGAGAGCCGGGGAACCACGGTGGTAGTGGTGACCCATGAACTGGCGAGCATCTTTGCCATCGGCACCAACTCGGTTTTTCTCGACCCGGATGTCAAGACGATGACCGCAGCCGGCGATCCGAAGCGTCTTCTCAAGGAATCGCCGGACCCGAAAGTCGTCAACTTCCTGACGCGGGGTGAAGGCGCGCGGCAACAGTGATCGCGCCCATAGTTACCCGAGAACGGAGAACCTGATGAGCACAAAGGTGAGCAAAACTGCGATCGGGGCGTTCGTCCTGGGAGCCATTGTCCTGCTGGTCGCCGGGGTTCTCGTCCTGGGGTCCGGCAAGTTCCTGACCACCAAACATTACTATGTTACGTACTTCCAAGGCTCCGTGAAGGGGTTGAACGTGGGGTCGCCCGTCATGTTCCGGGGGGTGAAGGTCGGGGCGGTGTCCGACATCAGCATTATGGCTGATCCCGCGACGCGTACCCTGGAAATCCCGGTGGTCTTCGACCTGGAGGTGGAAAAGGTCCAGGGGGCCTCGCCCGAGCTCCGGCGGGACCCGAAGTTCATCGACAAGGCCGTCAAGGAATTCGGGTTGAGGACCCAGCTCCAGACCCAGAGCTTCGTCACTGGCCAGTTGATGGTGGCCCTCGACTTTTTCCCCGACACACCGGTCAGGTATGTAGGGCTCAGCAAAAAGTACCACGAGATACCGAGCATCCCGACGTCGCTCCAGCAGCTGCAGAAGACACTCGAGAACCTCCCGTTCAAGGAGATCGTCGAGAGCCTGAACCATACGCTTGGAGAAATCGACCGCGTCGTCAGCGACATAGATGCGAAAAAGACCACCCGAACCATAGAGGCCGGAATACATGATGTCCAGATCCTCGTGAGACACGTCAACGAGAAGATCGATCCGCTCGTCGACAACCTCACGCAGACTTCAACTGCCGCCCGTGGCACTCTCGACCAGGCCAAGACGACTTTTGCCCAGGCCGAGAAGACCTTGGCGTTGAAAGAAGGGGTGCCGGGGGAAATCGCGGCGAGCCTCAAGGAAACCCTGGCGAAGAGCAGCGCCTCCCTGGATCAGCTGCGCGCCGCCCTTGGAACCTACGAAAAGCTGGCCGAGCGCAATGCCGATCTCGGGTACAGCGTGAACAAGACGCTGATCGAGCTCGAATCTACCTCGCGCTCCGTCCGCTCTCTGGCCGACTATCTCGAACGCCATCCCGAGGCCCTCATCAAGGGAAAACAGTAACTACAGGAGTACGTCATGAGAAAATGCCATCCAATCCTGTTCCTGCTTCAAGCCTGTGTCCTGTCCCTTGTCCTTGCGGGCTGTTTGGGAGGGACGTCGCCTCCCTCCCGTTTTTACACGCTGGCGCCGCTGGAAACCCGCGGCAGTCAACCGGCGAAGGAGGAAAATGCCTTGATGGCGCTGGGTCCCGTGACCCTCCCCGATTACCTGAACCGCCGTCAGATCGTGACCCGCTCCGGGCAGAACGAGCTCGTCATTGCCGAGTTCGACCGCTGGGGAGGGTCGCTCGACGATGAAATCACCCGCGCTCTCGTGGCGAATCTCTCGGAACGGCTGGCACCTGCCAATATTTCGGTATTCTCCTGGCAGACCATGCCCCTGGGGATAATGCTGGCCTCGTACCGGGTTCCCGTCGGTATTTTCCGGTTCGACGGTGTTCCCGGCGAGTCGGTCGTGCTGAGCGCGCGGTGGGGGGTGTATGCCAAAAAGGAGCCGGCCGAAGAGTCACTGCTCGTGAAGGAAGCGACGATCACCGAGAAGGTCGACGGCAAGGGGTATGTCGAGCTGGTTGCCGCGATGCAGCGGGCCCTCGACCGGTTGGGCAAGGAAATGGCCGACAGCATTACGGCCAGGGTTGCCAGGAAAACACCATGAATTGAGGTCGGCGTGCAATATCTTTTTTTGCCGGGAGCCATACGACATGAGCCTGACTGCGTCATTGACCATACTGCATGTCGAGGATGATCCCCAACTGGTCGGGCTTGTCCGGGCGGCCTTCGAGGGTTTCGGGTTCCGTGGCACCATTCTCTCGGCAGGCGGTGTGAAAGAGGCGCTTGACCTCCTCGAAAAATGTGCCCGCGACGGTGAGCACGTCAGTCTGATCCTGCTGGACGTGCAACTTCCCGACGGCTCCGGTTTGGATGTCCTTCGCGAGGTGAAATCGGATCCTGTCTGGCAGATGACGCCGGTAATCGTTCTGTCCGGCGAAACTGCAGCTGGCACGATTAATGGTGCCTACGCCCTTGGTGCCAACTGTTATCTGCCCAAGCTGCCCAGATCGAAAAGTCCCCTCGATGTATTGCGGGTCCTGCATGAGTGCTGGCTCAAGGACGCCATCCTTCCCCGGACTCCCTCCCGGGATCGTCTCCAGGGCGCGCTGTCAAAAGCGGTCAGTCTGAGAGCCCGTTCTGCCGACCACTTCCTTCGTCTCGCCAGCGTGTTCGATGAAGAGCCTGAGGAGATGAAGTTCTGGCTCGACCGTGCTCTCATCGAAGGAAACATGTCGAATCTGCTAACATTCTTCCTGAACAGACTGAGCCATAAGGACGTCCCTGCCGAAACCATTGACCGTCTTGCAACCATGCAGATTCAAGTAAAGAAAGCCCTGATGGTTGCGGAAGAACGCCTGGACACTGCTTCTTCACCCAGTACTGCGGAAGTCTGCCGCTGGGTTCTCGACTTGACGGACGCACTGGACGAAGAGGTCTTCGCCGAAGTTCTCGCCTTCCTTTTCCCGAAGGCCCCTGTGGCTGCGGTGGCTCTCAAGGTCCGGGCAGCCTCGCAGCTTAAGGATCTGGCCGATCACATTCTGAAAAGGACAGAGGAGGCAGAACTTCGAGAGCGGGCCCGTTCATTGCTCGACTGGGCCGAACGGCTTGCTGAGGAGGCGGACGTCGGTTACAGGAGCGGCAGGCACGGCTGATACCCACGGAGGGCTGCGCCAATGACAACCAGTCACACCACCCCGGATATCGTCCGCACGATGCTGGCGGTGCTCTTCATCGGCATCCTCATCGCGGCCAGTTTCTGGATCATGCGCCCGTTCCTCACGGCGCTTGTCTGGGCAACCATGATCGTGGTGACGACGTGGCCTCTCATGCTCGGCGTGCAGAAGCGGCTCTGGGGCAAGCGGGGGCTTGCAGTTGCTGTAATGACGGTTGTATCGCTACTGGTTCTCATCATCCCCTTGACGTTCGCCATTGTCAGCATCATTGATCGGTCCGACGAGATCGTCGCATGGACGAAATCCCTTGCCACGCTTACCGTACCGCCGCCACCGGCATGGGTCGAGAAACTGCCGGTAGTCGGACCGAAAATCGCCGCCCGCTGGCAGCATTTTGCCACGGTCGGGCAGGCGGAGCTGTCCGAGCGCCTCGCTCCCTATGCGACGAAAGTCGTGAGCTGGCTGATTTCCCAGGCGGGGAGCGTCATGATGATGATTGTTCAGTTCCTCCTGACAGTGATCATCAGCGCGGTCCTCTTTGCGAACGGAGAGACGGCTGCCAACGGCATCTGTCTGTTTGCCCGGAGACTCGGCGGCCAGAATGGCGAAGACGCTGCCATCCTTGCCGCCAAGGCTATTCGAGGCGTTGCGCTCGGGGTCGTGGTCACCGCCCTGATACAGTCCGTCCTCGGCGGCATCGGCCTGGCCGTGGCCGGGGTTCCGGCCGCAACGCTCCTGGCAGCGGTCATGTTTATCCTCTGCGTTGCCCAGATAGGCCCCGCCCTTGTGCTCATCCCCTCGATCGTGTGGCTTTACTGGACTGACCAGGCCGTTTGGGGGACGGTCATGATCCCCTGGGCGGTCTTCGTCGGTATCATCGACAATTTCATCCGGCCGTTCCTCATCAAGAAGGGCGTCGACCTTCCGCTGCTCCTCATCTTTTCCGGCGTTATCGGAGGCCTCATCGCCTTCGGCGTCATCGGGCTCTTCATCGGGCCGGTGATGCTCGCCGTGACCTACACCCTTCTGGAGGCGTGGGTTACGCGGGTCGGGCTGGAGCAGGGGGAGGTGGAGGCGGAAGAGAGTGCGACGGAACACGATTAGCGTTAATTTTCACTCCGTTCATTTTCCCCTCACCCTGGCCCTCTCCCTGAGGGAGAGGGGAAAACAAAACCCTCTCCCCCGGGGAGAGGGTGGCTGAAGGCCGGGTGAGGGGAAACATGGACTCGTGAAAAGGAGCTCCCATGCTGGTCCTGGCGGGAGACATCGGCGGGACGTCCACGCGGCTTGCCTACTTCGACACCGAGCGCGGGATGACGGCGCCGCTGGCCGAAGGGCGCTTCCCGAGCCGGGAGGCGGGGAGCCTGGAGGAGATCGTCGGCCGTTTCGCCGGGGAGCACGGCCTTGTTGCGGAGCAGGCCTGCTTCGGCATCGCCGGACCGGTCCGGGAGGGGAAGGTGAGGACCCCGAACCTTCCCTGGATCGTGGACGCTGCCGAATTGGCCCGGACCTTGGGAATCCCGGAGGTCAAGCTGATCAACGACCTGGAGGCCAATGCCTGCGGCATCGATCTCCTGGGCCCGGAGGACTTCGCAGTCCTTAACCAGGGCGTTGCCGACTCCACCGGGACCTTTGCCGTGGTCTCGGCCGGGACCGGACTGGGAGAGGCACTGGCCTACTGGGACGGCACCGCTCACCGGCCCCTCCCCAGCGAGGGGGGGCATGCCGACTTCGCCCCCCGCAACGAACTGGAGACGGAACTGCTCCTCTACCTGCGCGCCGCCCATGGCCGGGTCAGCACGGAGCGGGTGGTCTCCGGTCCGGGGCTCTGCAATATCTACCGGTTTCTGCGCGACGTCCGCCACGAGTCGGAAACTCCGGCCGTCGCCGAGGAGATGCGCCGGGGAGACCCTGCGGCAGCCATCACCCGGGCGGCCCTGGCCGGCGGGTGTTCCCTCTGCGAGCAGGTCCTCGACCTGTTCGTCTCCCTTTACGGGGCGGAGGCGGGGAACGTGGCGCTCCGCACGCTCGCCACCGGCGGGGTCTACCTGGGGGGCGGGATCGCGCCGAAGATCATCGAGCGCCTCAGGGGGCCCGGCTTCATGCTGGCCTTCCTTGCCAAGGGGCGCCTGAGCCCGCTGCTGGAAACTATTCCGGTGCGGGTCATTCTCAATGACCGGACCGCCCTGCTGGGGGCCGGACGGTGTGCTGTGCTGCAGGAAACGCACTGAAGCGACCCCCACTCACCCCTCCCCCGCTGGACCCAAACGGCGGGCCTAAAAGAGAGGGTAAAGAGTTCTCCCCCCGGAGGGGGGAGGAAGGAGGGGGGCTGCTCTGGTAGTTAAATTGTTTGTTAGTAACCACACACGCCGGGGAGGAACCTATGAAAAATTCCGATCAGCCATTGAAAACCGCCGAAACCGCCGAACACCTGCGCCTGCAGGAGGCGCGGGAAAAGAACGTTCCCTGGCGCAAATGGGGTCCCTACCTCTCCGAGCGGCAGTGGGGGACGGTGCGCGAGGATTATAGCGAGAACGGCGACGCCTGGAACTATTTCAGTCACGACCAGGCGCGGTCGCGGGCCTACCGCTGGGGAGAAGACGGCTTGGGTGGCATTTCCGACGACCACCAGGTGCTCTGCTTCGCCCTGGCCCTCTGGAACGGCAAGGACCCGATCCTGAAAGAGCGGCTGTACGGCCTCAACAACAGCGAGGGGAACCACGGCGAGGACGTGAAGGAATACTACTTCTACCTGGACAGCACGTCGACCCACTCCTACATGAAGTACCTCTACAAGTACCCCCAGGCGGCCTATCCCTACGAAGACCTGATCGCCACCAACCGCAGCCGGAGCAAGGATGAGCCGGAATACGAACTGCTCGACACGGGGATCTTCGACGACGACCGCTATTTCGACGTCTTTGTCGAATATGCCAAGGACGCCACCGAAGACATCCTGATCAGGATCAGCGTCGCCAACCGCGGGCCCGAGGCGGCGGCGCTGCATGTATTGCCCACCCTCTGGTTCCGAAACACCTGGTCATGGGGAGAGGGGGGGAGCAAGCCGGTCCTGCAGAAGGCCGGCAAGGGGGGGAGTGTCGTCCATGCCTGCCATACCGACCCGCTGTTCCAGGAATACCTGGCCGATTACTACCTTTACTGCGAAGGGAACGTTCCCCTGCTGTTCACCGAGAACGAGACCAACAACGCCCGCCTCTTCGGCGGCACGAACGCCTCGCCCTACGTCAAGGATGGCATCAACGACTTCGTGGTGCAGGGGAAAAAGGATGCCGTCAATCCCGACCAGACCGGGACGAAAGCCTCGCCCCATTATCAGCTGACCGTCGACGCGGGAGCGACGCAGGTCATCCGCCTGCGCCTGACCCGGACAGAACCGGCCCAGCTGAAGGAGCCGTTTGCGGGATTCGACAAGGTGTTCCAGAACCGTGTGCAGGAAGCCGACGAGTTTTACTCTTTCATCACGCCGGCCAGGGTCAAGGCGGAATCCCCTGAGCGGGCCGATCTCATGCGGCAGGCGCTGGCAGGCATGCTCTGGACCAAGCAGTATTTCTACTACGACGTGGACAAGTGGCTCGAAGAACACCACATTACCCCCTGGTCGAGTCCGGATCAGCGCCACCGGATCCGCAACGGTGAGTGGTCCCACGCCTACTGCGACGACATCATCTCCATGCCGGACAAGTGGGAGTATCCATGGTTCGCGGCCTGGGACCTGGCGTTCCACATGCTGCCCCTCTCCATCGTGGACTCGGATTTTGCCAAGTCCCAGCTCGACCTGATGCTGCGCAACGACTACCTCCACCCCAACGGCCAGATCCCGGCCTACGAATGGAACTTCGGCGACGTCAACCCGCCGGTCCATGCCTTCGCCACGATGCAGATCTACCTGATGGACAAGGCGCGCAATGATGGCAAGGGTGATATCGATTTTCTGAAGTACGCATTCTCCAAGCTGCTGGTCAACTTCACCTGGTGGGTCAACCGCAAGGACCGGGACGGCAACAACGTCTTCCAGGGGGGGTTCCTGGGGCTCGACAACATCGGCGTGTTCGACCGCAGTTCGCCCCTCCCCACCGGCGGTTACCTGGAGCAGGCGGACGGCACTGCCTGGATGGTCTTCTTCAGCCAGCAGATGCTGCGGATTGCCGTGGAGCTGGCCATGCACGACCCGCTCTACGAGGAGTTCGTCAGCAAGTTCTTCGAGCACACCATGTGGATCGGCGGGGCCATGGACCGTCTGGGGGACCTGAAGGACGAGATGTGGGACGAGGAGGACGGCTTCTTCTACGATGTCCTGCGGCTCCCCGACGGCACGGCCATGCGCCTGAAGGTGCGCTCCATGGTCGGGCTGCTGCCCCTTGCGGCGGTGGCGGTCTTCGAGGAGGACGAGCTCAAGAAGATGCCCAACTTCCTCCAGCGGACGAAGTCCTTCTACGGCCGCCACCCCGAGCTACTGGCCAACATACACCTCCCCAAGGAGCCGGGCATGGCAGGTCGGCGGATGCTGTCGCTGTTCAACGAGGAGAAACTGCGCCGCGTCCTCGCCCGGATGCTCGACGAAAACGAATTCTTGAGCCCCTACGGGATCCGGGCACTTTCCCGTTACCACAAGGACCATCCCTTCGTCTTTAGCCACAACGGCCAGGAGAACCGGGTGGAGTACCTGCCGGGAGATTCCAACACCGGGATGTTCGGCGGCAACTCCAACTGGCGCGGGCCGATCTGGATGCCGGTCAACTTCCTCCTCGCCAGCGCCCTCTATCGGCTCTACGCCTTCTACGGAGATTCCTTCACGGTGGAATGCCCCACCGGGTCGGGACGGCAGATGAACCTGTTCCAGGTGGGAAACGAACTGGGCAACCGCCTCACCCGCATCTTTCTCCCGGACGAGAACGGTCGCCGCCCGGTCTACGGGTCGGCGGAGAAGTTCCAGAGCGATCCCCACTGGAAGGACTACGTCCTGTTCTACGAGTACTTTCACGGCGACAACGGCGCCGGCATCGGCGCCAGCCACCAGACCGGCTGGACTGGCTGCATTGCCCGCATCATCCAGATCATGGGTGACGTGACGCAGGATATGATGAAGGAGAAAGACCTGGAGTTGGCGGTGATCAGGAAGACGGTGGGCAGGTAGCGTTCAGGAGGAAACCATGAACCCCTGGCCGAAGCGACCGATCATCTACGAGATCAATACCTGGGTCTGGCTCCAGAAACTGGGGACGAAGCGCAACGCCCCGGTGACCCTTGCCACCGTACCGAAGGAGGAATGGGACGCCATCGCCTCGTTCGGGTTCGATTCGGTCTGGTTCATGGGGGGCTGGGAGCGGAGCCCCGCCGGCATCCGCGTCGCCATGGGGAACCAGGGGCTCCTCGCCGATTTCCGCCGGGCGCTCCCCGACTTCACCGACGCCGACAATGTCGGCTCCCCTTACTGCGTCCGAAACTACATGGTCGACCCCCACCTGGGTGGGCCGGAAGGGCTGGCCATTGCCCGCAAGGAGCTGGCCAAGCGGGGGCTGAAGCTCATCCTCGATTTCGTCCCCAACCACGTGGCCCCCGACCACCCGTGGGTGACGGAGCACCCCGACTACTTCATCCAGGGGGATTCCGAGGATGCGGTGCGGGAGCCGACGGCGTTCCTCGCGGCGGGTGGGCACGTGTTCGCCTGCGGCCGCGACCCGTATTTCCCGGCCTGGCCCGATGTCCTTCAGTTGAATGCCTTCAACCCCGGACTCCGTGGGGCTGCCATCGAAACCGTATCGGCAATCGCCGACCAGTGCGACGGCGTGCGCTGCGACATGGCGATGCTGGTCATGAACGACATCTTCCAGCGGACCTGGGGCGTGCGGGCCGGGGCGCGGCCGGCCGGAGAGTACTGGCCGGAGGTGACCGGCGCCGTGCGCGCGGCGCACCCCGGCTTCCTCTTCATGGCCGAGGCTTACTGGGACCTGGAGTGGGAGCTGCAGCAGCAGGGGTTCGACTACTGCTACGACAAAAAGCTCTACGACCGGCTGGAGCACGGCCCGGCGGAGGAGGTCCGGCTTCACCTCTGTGCCGACATGGCCTACCAGGAGCGGCTCGTCCGCTTCATCGAGAACCATGACGAGCCCCGGGCCGCTGCCACGTTCCCGGCGGAAAAGGCGCGGGCCGCGGCCCTGCTCGCCACCACGCTGCCGGGTGCGGTTTTGCTCCACGAGGGGCAGTTCGAGGGGCGGAAGGTCCGGCTTCCCGTCTTCCTCGCCCGCCGCCCCGATGAGCCGGTTGACGCTGATCTGCGAGCGTTCTACAGCAAGCTCCTGGACGCCATTGCAAAGGACGGGTTGAGAAAGGGCGAATGGCGCCTCTGCGGGCGGGAAGGGTGGCCGGACAACCGGAGTTACCTCAACGTGGTGGCGTGGTGCTGGGAGAATGGGAACAGCCGGCACCTCATCGTCGTCAACCTCGGCGACAGCGCGGCCCAGGCCCGGGTCCAGGTGCCGGGGGAGGGGATAAAGGGAAAAAAATGGCGTCTGACTGATCTCCTGACCGGTGAGAGCTGGGACCGGGACGGGGATGAGATGGCGGGCGAAGGGTTGTATGTCGAGCTTGGGGCGTGGCGTTGCAACTTCTTCCGGGTGCAACCTTTGTGACAGGTGAAAGCAGAATTTGTACGAGTGGGGAGCGATTCCTGTTATGCCGCATATTATCCCACATAATTTTATCGGGATGTCTCTGCAACACTACTTGCTTGGCCTGTTTGCCGTTGCAAATAACATTGCAGCAATCCCTCTTTATCTTGCTCTTATTCATGGACTTGCACCGAATGAGCGTTTGAAACTCTGCAATATCGCGACATTGACTTCATTCCTTACCATGGTGATTTCGCTATTCACGGGAATGGCGATCCTGAATTTCTTCGAAATCAGTGTCTCTGCTTTCCGAATCGCAGGTGGTCTGTTGCTTCTGAGAACGGGATTCTCGATGATGAGTGGCAGCAAAGAGAGCTCTGAGTCTAAAGTTGAGAGCCCCAGTTTCTCAAAGATCATTTCGACCGCTGTTATCCCGATTGCCATACCGTTAACAACGGGGCCGGGAACCATGTCGACCATCATTCTGTTTTCATCAACAATTTCGAATAATTTCAAAATGTATCTCGTGCTTTTTGCGGCTATATCGATAATGACTTTGATAATCTGGTTATCGTTTTGGAATGCGCCCATTATTGCGAGAGTATTTGGATCTACGGGTCTTGATGTGATGACCAAAATTTTCGGTCTTATAACGCTGGCACTCGGAATTCAATTTATTCTGACTGGCATTGCAACTACATTTCCCAAGCTGTTGGACTAGCGGACGGGCCAAGAAGTCACTCTCACCGGCGTTGAAGGAGAAGCGGTATGAGACAAAAACTACTCGTTCCGATTCTCGGCATGGCGATGGTATTCGCGCTTCTCACCGGGTGCGCATCGATCGGGCCGGGCAGCGTTGCCCGCGACCGTTTCGATTACACCACCGCGGTCGCCGACTCGTGGAAGCGGCAGATGCTCCTTAACATCGTCAAGATCCGCTACGGCGATGCCCCGATCTTCCTCGACGTGGCCTCCATCATCAACCAGTACCAGTTGTCGACCGACCTGAATGCCTCGGTCGGCTGGTCCTTCCCTCCTAACGCCAACAACCAGAGAGTGGCTGTCGATAGCAATTTCATCGATCGCCCCACGATCACCTACACCCCGCTGACCGGCGAGAAATTCGCCCGCAACCTCATGACCCCCGTTGCCCCCGCGACGGTCATGAGCCTGGTGGAAGGTGGGTACCCCATCGACCTCGTCTTCCGGATTCTCGTCCATTCCGTCAACGGCATCCAGAACTCGTTCGGCGGCACCGCCCGACAGCGACAGGCCGACCCGGAGTTTTATCCGCTCCTGGAGAAGCTCCGCCGTCTCCAGGCTGCAGAGGGGGTTAACCTGCGGGTCAAAAAACAGGAGGACCGCGGCGCCCTGGTCATGGTCTTTCGCAGGCATATGAGCAAGGAGATGCAACAATTGTCGAAAGAGGTGCGGCAGATGCTCGGCCTCAAGGAGGAGGGGGGCGAATTCAGGGTCGTCTACGGCTCGGTGTCGACCAGCAACGAAGAGGTCGCCCTCCTGACCCGCTCGATCATCGAAATTCTCACCGATATCTCCGCGTCCATCGAGGTGCCTGCACAGCACGTGGCCGAGAAGCGAGTGACGCCGACCATGGAGCCGGAAGGGGCGGGAATCAAGGGGACGATCGTGCGCATTGTCAGTTCCAGGGAGAAACCCGTGGACGACTTTGCGTCCGTGCCGTACCGGAACTGCTGGTTCTGGATCGACGACCGGGATTACACATCGAAAAAACTCTTCTCGTTCCTGATGTTCGTGATGACCCTTACCGAGACCGGCGGCAAGGAGGCGGCGCCGATCGTGTCGATTTCTGCGGGTGGGTAGGGTGAATTCCAATTGCACCCTCCCCCATCCCCTCCCGCCCCCCTCTTCCTCCCCCCATAAAAGGGGGGAGAATAGAATGCTCACTCCCTCTGGGAGAGAGATAGAGAGAGGGTGGGAGGGAGGGGGGCTGAATTCCCTCTCCCCCAGTGGGAGAGGGTTAGGGAGAGGGGGAAAAGAGCAGCAAGAATCCTGCCAGATACTAGTGCTGAAAATCCTGATGCTTGTCGCTCTGCTCGGCGCTCTGATCTGTCCGCACGCATCGCGGGCCGACGATGGCACGCCGGGCGCTCAGGGGAAGCCGGACCTGGTCAAGCAGGCCAACGCACCGGTCTCGTCCATCCTGCAGGTGCGGCTCCAGGATACCTGGCAGCCCGAGTTCGCGGGAACGGACGGGCTGGGCAATGTCCTCACGCTCTCCGTGACCATGCCGTTTCCCAAATACCGTCTCCTGCCCCTGCCCCAGCTTTCGCTCCTGACGATCCCCGCGGCAGTCACGATGCCCGGCGGGCTGACCGGGTTCGGCGACGTGCGGTTCCTCGACATCGCGGTCTTTCCGGTGGGAAACACCATTCTTTGGGGTGTCGGGCCGACCTTCGTGTTTCCGACGTCGAGCAGGCCCGAGACCGGCCAGGGGAAGTGGCAGGTGGGACCGGCCGCAGCTGTGGCGTTCGGCCCCGAGAAGTGGCTGGTGGGCGTGCTCGTCCAGAATCCGGTTTCCTTTGCCGGCGACAGTGAGCGCAAAGACGTGAACATCATGACGGTCCAGCCCTTCGTGACCTATCAGCTCGGCAATGGCTGGTTCATCAGGTCGCAGCCCCAGATCGTCATCAACTGGAAGAACGGCAACCAGCAGCTGCCCCTGGATATCGGCTTCGGACGCGTTTTCACGATCGGCGGACAAAACGTGAACTGTTTCGTCGAGCCGTTCTGGAACATCACCCACGACGGGCTAGCGCCGAAATACGGGATCACGTTCGGTATATCGCTCCTCTATCCCGACTTCTGGCAGGAGCATTCACGAAGAGATCGGAAAGGCATGGGTGAGTGACTATGAGGATGACGGGACTTTACACGTTGGTCGTGTTTTGCATCGCTTCTGCATGCGCGCTTCCGAGTGCGTTCGCCGGGGGTGAGGGAATCGGGCTCGAAGGCATCGAATGGCGCCTGGTGGAGGTGGGCGGTGTGCCGATTGCGCTTCCGGCCGATGAAAGGCAACCCTCTATCGTGTTCGATCCGGCAAAGAAAACGGCCACGGGATATTCCGGCTGCAACAGCTTCTTCGCCGGCTACGAGCGGGACGGCGCAAAGCTGAAGTTCGGTCCCGTCGGCTCGACCCGCCGCGCCTGTCCGGACCCGGAGACGGCCCTGGAGGGGGTGTTTTTCAGTGCTCTGGGGAATGCCCGCGGGTGGAACATCACGGACGGCCGGCTACAGTTGACCGACAACGGCAGCGTTCTGGCCCGGTTCACGATGGCCAAGGGAGGCGATGCCGCCGTCGACCCCGAGTCGATGACCTATATCTCCCGACGGCTGCCGTCGGGAAAGGTGACCCTCTCCCACGGCGAGTACCGCATGCCAGCGGCGCCCGGTTCCGCTTCGGAGATCGTCGTAAGGTTGACCCGCAAGAGAGTCTTTGGCGTGATAAACGGCGGGCAGGCAGGCGCGGTCATCCTTGCCACCGATTTCGGCGGCAGCGGAACATTCTACGACCTGGCGCTTCTCTCAAAAGAGGGAGATGGATGGGTAAATACGGACGTGACCTTTCTGGGCGAGCGGGTGATGATAACTTCTGTCGGAATCGAGGACGATCACATTGTCGTACGCATGATAACCCATGGCCCCGACGACCCCATGTGCTGTCCGACGCTTGGGGTGGAGCGGCGCTTCGCGGTCAGGGGGAGGCGCCTGGTTCCCGTCGGCGATTAACCTGCTCCCTCCGGTTCTCCCGCCATTTGAAGAAGTTTCCCAACCTTGGCCAATATTCCTTCGAAAGTCGTTGCGCACACCTTTCATGAGAAAACACAACATTTGTGTTGTGTTTTTTTCATTACGTTCCTGTTATAATGCCGCCGTCGTAAACGCACGTCAGGGTGGGCGCATGAATCCCCAGGGCATTCCGGGTGATTAGCTTGGTCCGCCCCCGAGACCGCGAGGTCATACCGAGCCAGTCAGCAAATCAGCCACGCATTCAAGGTTTCCCCGGCAAGCAAGAGCTGCTTGGATCGGCTGTGGGCTTATGGAGCGGTTTTATGCGTTTTGGAGGGGAGCATGCGTAAAAATCTGGAATTGTTGTGTGAACTGAAGCCGGGTGAGCCGGGCACGGAGGAGCTGGTGGAGCAGTTCGGCGATGCGCTCGTCTGCGTGCGGCACTGGTATGATCCGGTGCGCGATGTGGAATTGAAGACGGCGGAGATCATTGAGGCGAGAAGGCCGTGGCAACCGCGCCGGCGCAAGGGAAGAATGCTCGGACCGAGAAGCCCACGGTGAAAAGGCTGAACTGGCAGCGACAGTCAGTCCAGATCCAGCGGGCTTTCCGGTTCCTTGATCGTCCGTATCGGCACGCAGTGCAGGTAGACCATGGTGGTCTTGAGGCTCGCGTGTCCCAGGAGCTTCTGGATGACGCGGATATCGTAATTGGCCTGCAAGAGGTGGGTGGCATAGGAGTGTCGGAAGGCGTGGGCCGTGACCCGCTTGGGAATGCGTGCCCTGCGCACGGCCGGATAGAGCGCTCTTTGCAAGTCGGACTCGTGCAGGTGGTAGCGCCGCCGCTCTCCGGTTTCCTCCACCGGCGTCAAACGCTCCATCGGAAAGAACCACTGGTGGATGAACTCTTTCGGCGCCTTGGGGTACTTCTTCTCCAGCGCGTCATCAAGAAACACCCCGTCGTACCCCGCCACCAAGTCCTGTTCATGAAGTCTCGCCACTACCTCAACCTGTGCCTTCAACTCCGCCATGATCGTTCGCGGGAGAGGCACGGTCCGGTCCTTTTTCCCCTTGCCGTGGATGGTCAGAATCCTGTCGTCGAAGTTGAAGTCCCGCACTCGCAGCTGCAACCCTTCGAACAGCCTCAAACCGCAACCGAACAGCATCTTGACCACGAGGTTGTATGGGTGCGAGAGTTGTTCCAGGATGGCGTCGATTTCCCGCCGAGAAAGTACGGTCGGGAGATAGCGCGACTTCTTGGCGCGCGGCACGTCACGCAGGTCGCCGAAATCGCTTTTCAGCGCGTGGCGGAAGAGAAACAGGAGGGAGTTGAATGCCTGATTCTGGGTCGAGGCGGCGACGTTGCATTTCAACGCCAGGAATGTAAGGTATTGCTTCACGTCGGCTGTGGTCAACTCCTGCGGCGGCTTGTTCTTCAGGAAACGCTGGAAGCGCCTGGTCCATTGAGCATACGTTTTGAGGGTCTTGCGGGAATAATGCCGCACCTTGATTTCGGCCGCCAGAGTGGCCACCACCGCATCCCATTCTGGCGAATCGGATTTTTCTTCGTACCCGGCTGCGCAGTAATGCGATGAACCGCGGCTGGTGGTCGAGGTCATTGGCGGATGCGCTGATGTGGCGATATCTGCTGGGAGCAAGGCTTGGCCGTTTGCTCGATAGGTGGTGATATCCTCCCCGATGTTGGCAATTTCATGGCCCTGTTCTCCAGGAAATGCGCCTTCGCGACGTTTCATCTCGAAGTAAAGCGAAACAGCTTGAGCAGCCTGCTGTTGTTGCTCGTCGGTCTGCTTCTTTGTGCGCAGCTTCTCGCAAAACAGGCGCACCCGTTCGGACTTGTCATCCGGGAGCGGATATTTGTCGCAGAAATCGAGGTAATACCGCAGCCACTTTTTGTAATCCTCGCAAAGCGTACTGGTGATGCCGTTATTCGTGAGTGCGGCTGCGTACCGGACAAGAACATTGTGCGGGATAGTGAACATAAATTCCCTTTCCCCATGGTGTGGATAGGTTATCATATGACAACCATATATCGCAAGTTCGCAGAAGCGTCAATAGATAATTCTCATAAATTTTTTTTTGTGCGCAGCAATTATGATATAACGTGGCCTAAAGAATGGAGGGGCGTATGAAAACGCGGCTGACTCTCAAACCCGGGCAGGAAGGAACCAAACGGCTGACCAAGAAGTACGGGGCGGCGCTGGTGTGTGTACGCCTCCGCTATGACGAGAAGGCCGGGAAGAGATTCAAAACGGTGGAATTGATAGAGGAGGAGGCAGACTGGGTGCCGCCACCGCCACGATTTTCTTCCGATGCACTTGTCCCCCTCCGTATCGCCGCTTCGAACATGGCATTGAGGGCAAAGGTTAAGGCAGCGGGCGGCAAGTGGGTGCCGGAGGAACAACTCTGGTTCGTGCGGTATGGCGCTATTGCAGGTAGCCAATTGGAAAACCATATTAGGTCGAAGAAGTAGGAGATAAACTAAAACTATATACATGTATATAGGACACAGCTATATAGATGTATATAGAACCAACTACATGTATATAGTTCCATCTACATGTATATAGTCGAAGTCGTCCGCACAAGTACATATGTTATACCAAGAATAAATAAACCAGAAAAACCGAGTGCTCCGCGTGGGCACCATTACCCAAGAGGAGGAAGAGATTATGAGCAGTGCAACTTATCAAGTGCTAAGAAAAGCCATCGTTGACAAACAGAATGTCAGTGCAGATTACAAAGGCTATCATCGAATCATGACACCTCACACTCTTGGTACAAAAGACGGCAGAGAGAAGTGCCTGCTTTACCAATTCGCCGGAGATTCGAGTAAAGGCCCAATCACAGAACAGACTAAAAATAACTGGCGTTGTATTACCATTTCAAAACTGACAAATGTTTCTGCACGAGACGGCGAGTGGTTCACTTATGAAAACCACTCAAGACCGAGTACATGTGTTGATGTTATAGACATTGAAGTGGTTTATTAGCGTTATTCCACTCAATGAGCATCTCAAGAACTTGACCTTCTGTTAAAGTATCACCCCAAGAGCATAAAGGGGTTGTAAGGTCATTTTTGCCACCAAGTATATCAATGGCGTCTATGATCTCCTCTACAATCCTGTATTGTATCGGGGTGAGTTTTGTAATATCGGGGTTGCTAAGATCAAGCGGACTTACTACGGTCTTGCCTTTGCATTCGTCTATCATCTCTTCCTCCTTTGTGGAGGCTGTGGGATGGCATAACCACCCCGGCTAGACCCGACTAGCGCGGGTCAGCCTCAGCCCCGTTATATGAAAAGAAAAGAGGATAAGAATGCTTGATTTCCCAACCTTATTTATTCTGGCTTGGACAATATTTGTGATTTGGGGATGGTTCTGGCTTCGGAAAAACAAGCCTCATTTAATAGGACTGGGCAAAGATAGAAATAAGCAAAAACTTGATGGCGTCAAATTGGATCAATGTAACTCTTGTGGAAGCGGATGGTTAGAGCCATGTTTCAAATGGTGGCAGTATACGTTTCTCATTTCAACGCCAATTGGCTTCATACTCTTTGGAAAGCCCTATAAATATATTTGCGATAACTGCTCCACGGAATACCCCTCCAAAGAAGAACCTAAAATGTTCACAAGGCTATCTCTGACTCATAAACTGTCGAAACCTTTCTTTATAGGTTTTGCAGTGAATATCTTGGTTGGGTTATTGGTGATTTCCTTATTCTTGTGGAACAAGTAATCGGTGACATATAACCTGCGATCAGACCGTGACCGGGCATAAAGCCGCCCGGCAGCTCAAGCGCTGCCCCGTTAGGTAGACAAAAATGAGAATGAAAATACAACTCTGCATTTCCCTTATCCTTCTTGCTACCAATACCCTTGCTGCCTCAGAGGTCCATGTCCTCAAAGGGTGGCGTTTACCAACTGAAAAAGATATGTCTGGGGACTGGGCAGAATTCCGAAAAGACAATCCTCATCCATATTTAGCGCAAGCAGACTTCAACGGGGACGGGATTCCTGATGATGCTTATATTGCCCTATCTACGAAAGGAAAGGGCTGGGCGCTATTCGTGAACCTGAACAAAAAGAAAGGCTCACCGGAAATCATTAAGCTTGAGGAGGACAGCGGAGAGACTCCAGCGCAGAGAATGGGAGTAGGCATAGCCGAGCCTGGAACCTACGAGACAGCTTGTGGCAAGGGGTACTGGGATTGTGCCAAAGATGAAACTGAGACTCTTAAACTGAAATTACCAGCCATAGACTTATATATTTTCGAGAGCTCGAATTCGTATTTTTGGTGGGACAAGAAGCATGGCAAATTTCGCCGCACTTGGATAAGTGACTAGGACCTAACAGCGGCGTAGACACTGGCGCGGCAAAAAAGCGCCGCGCAGGTCACGCCGCGCCCCGTTATACAGCAAGAAAAATTAAAGACCGAAAAAACTGAAGAGCCGAGCGCCCTTGAGGGGCGCAAAAACCGTGAAACTACATTCCCTTGCCGCTATCGCCCTCTAAGTCGAAAGGAAGCAACATTGTCTCGTTGTAAGCAGGATACACTCTGTCCAGCTTATTTTTGAAATCGCTCCATTGATCGCTGAGTTTCATAATAGTGGTAACCGAGATTACGAGTTCTTTCAATTTTGGGTGACCGATATCAATTGTGAGCTTTCGGTGTAAATGATGTTTTAACCGTCCTCTTTCGTCTTTTTCGGCTTGCTCTTTAAGCTCCTTCCAAATGCCAGGAGCAAGACGACGGTAAATAACATCATTCGTTAAATGCCCGAAATATTGTGGACGTTTAACACCATTAGTCGGAAAGGGCAATTCACGCAAACGGAACATTTGTTCATAAAAATCGGACGGAAAAGTTTTAACCCAAGGTTGAAGTTCTTTTGCAACAAACGCTTCAAGGATTTTAGCAAGTTCATCTCTAGCCCGGTCATTTTGGTAACCAGTTGCTTCATCAACGAGTGCCACTATTCCAACATGAGCCAATGCCCTCATGAGCAGCATAGCTTGTTGTGCAATCTGTTTTTGTCTTTTGCCAAGGCTCCCGTCCTTGTCAGCATCAATATAGATGTCGCAAATACTAGGAATAATTTCTGCCTTAATACCGTGAGCCGTGGTTCCCTTCTCGGTTCTATACTTGAGGACAATGTTCTGCAGATGACCCAAGTGTTTGTTTATAAAAGGTATTAAGCTCTTTTGTGCTAGGAAATGTGGTATTTCTGCAGGAGCCAAAGAAGAGTCATCGGGGGTGTTAGTGGAAATCCATCCACTATAATACATCCCCATAGCTTCCATGAAATCGGACTGAGTCAACACTCTTGTTCCGTCCTCTAGCACAGCACAAGGTATTTCTTTATCAATTAATCTTAGGGTGCCGGTATGGGTGGCTCTAGGAAGAGTGGCTAACTCTTTTTTTGCAGCAACCATTTTCAAGGCTTGTTCCTTGCGCTGTTCAGGAGTCATGAGTGCATTCTTTGCTTTGCCGCCTTTTGCTCTTCCGGTGACGTGTTCGTTCGGCTTAGCCATAGCTTTGCTCCTTGCGTTATTTATTTATGCACGTTGTAACGTACAAAAAAGAATAAAGCAAGTAAAAAATACTGAAGCACGGCAAGAGGTATAACCACGGCCGTGGACGCGGGCGCTGAAAACCCGCGCCGGTCACGGCCGGACCCCGTTGAACGAATGAATAAAGAATGATGAGGCTCTTTATGTCAGCCGCTATAGTTTACTTAGTCTTTTCAACAATCTTCTTCGGAGTCACCGGAATCTTGACTCAAAGAGAGATCAACGCCCGGAAAGACTTTAAAATGACGCCGCTTGCAGGGACGCTAAACTTGTACTTTTACTACAAGTTTCAGAAGGAAAGGCAGGAACGACTGAGTCCTAGATTTAAAATGTTTCTTCTTGCTCATCTAAACTTAGCGCTCTGTGCGGTTGTATTTCTTTTCGCCGCCTTTGGAATGAATTGAAAAATACAGAAAATCTGACGTTCAGCCACTCGGCGGCACAGACGGCTGACGCCGCTGGTGAGTGGGAGGAAGCATGAGTGTTATCAAATTGGTCGTTGGAATTGTAGCAATTGCAATCGGACTGCCACTCATAGCTGGGACAATATGGACAGTTACATTCAGAGAAAATGAAAATACAAACATCAGCCAAGACTCGCCACTTAAGGTTCTGAAGAAACTCGTATCGCCTACCTTCGACCTTGGCATTTTCATAGAGAACCTTGCTGATATGCAGGCAAAAGGCGGAAACAAAGCACTACTCATTGTGCTTGCCGTTGGGCTGCTCCTATGTATTGGAGGTTATTTGGCATTGACCAAATGAAGAAGTTTTAGCGGAATTTTGAAGAGTTTAGTCGGGCAAGAATAGCTTTCAACCAGGAAGATGCACCGGCCCGAAAACCGCCCGGTGATCTCCCACCCCGTTGGCAGGAGAAAATGAAGATGATTCCCTACGAAAAATTTGAACTTATCATCAACACAAAATTGCCGGAATTCACAAAGGGACTGACATCGAAAACCACGACGAGAGGACTTTTCGCAAGATATTTTTTTTATCCTGAAAAAGGAAAGTTATTTAAGGGAGAAGTCAGTAAAGATTCTTTTCGTCTTTATTTGCGATTCTCGTATTTATCACCTCCGATACTATATGGACATTTGGAACAAGACTCGAATAATCCAGACCAGACAAAAATCACAGTAAAAGCAAAACTGAATCCAATAATTTACATATTTATTATTTTCTGGTTAACCTTTGGCGTTTTTGCTTTTGAAACATTTGAATCTGATATGAAACACTTTATTGTCGTTTTTACTATTCTTCCTGCTATTTTAATATATTTCCTTTATTGTCGGGAATTACAGCACACTATAACTGAGTTTACCGAATATTGCGCAGACAGATTAGTCCAGCTGAAGAAAAATATGTAATGATAGTTACACGAGGCCAACAAGCGGCGGCACACAGACGCTGACGCGCTGGTGCGCCTTGAGACGTTATTTAAGTAAATTAGGGAAATGCTTATTTAAGAATTTTTCGGTCATCGGTCCTAGAACTAAGAAGCTGAAAAGAAAGAGTGCGCCAGCACAAAATGGAATTAACAGAGCACGGAGCACGGAGGAAACAATATGCCATGTGGAGCTGACCCAAGTTGGACGCCTTACATTACTGGCATTGGTGGAGTCATTGCCGGGGCAATCACTTCGTATCTCGTCGGAGTGAAGTTGTCCGGCAGGAACCACGCTAACGCCCTCGCCCTGATGAAGAGGCAAGAAGCAAATAAAGCCTTCCTTGCTTTGGAAGCTACGTTTCTCCCGGCCCTCAGAATCCTCAGGAAAGATCATCTTTCCGGAGAAGACTTTGATAGATTCCCTACCCTCTTTGAAAATCAAGACATTGCTATGCTTTCCTTCGTCGGACATCTCAGCAGCGATAACAGGAGAGTCTTTGGAGAGAAATGGAGTAAATATCAAGAGTGGCAAAAAGAATATGAAGAACTTGTATCGAGGGCCGGAAATGGAATATTGCTTATCGGCACACAAAGAAATGAGAAGATTAATATTATTGAGGATATTCTTGATGCTGCTAAGAAATACTGACATGTCATTCTCCCCTAAATAACCATCGGCACGACCGCCCCAAGAAACCGGGCGGTCAGCCTCAGCCCCGTTGGCCTGAGAGAAAATGAAATGAGCGGAATAAAAAGAAGGTTAGAGGACGCAATCCTTCTTTGGAAAGAAGGGAGGCAGGAGGGAGCTTTTTTAAGTGTCCTCATTGCCGTGGCTGCAACTGCCCGCAAAAGATATCCAAAAGCAAAGGATCGAGAATCATTCGAACAGTTTCTTAAAGATTCCCATACAGTCAGATTGAGTGTTGAGTATCGTTCTGAATGTCATCCCATAGAGCATGTACTCTATAAGTGGTTACGTTGCCAGCTTGTCCATGAAGGAGGTATTCCTATCGATATTCAATTCATGGAAGAGGCGAAGCATGGCTCTATGACAGTCAGGGCTGGCGGCGCTCCTGAGTATATATTGAAAATTGGTACTGGCTGGTTTCACCATATGATTAATTCTGTGATGCAAGCTCCCGAAAATTCAAACTGAGAAATAGAGACAAAAGGCCAACCAACGCCACGACCGGCCGAAAAGACCAGCCGGTCAGGCTTCAGACGTTAGGCGAATAAAAATTGAACATTGAGGCGAGATAATGGAAACTGCGGGGATTGGCGGTTTAGTGTCCTTTTGGCTGAGAGTAATTGTATTTTGGTATTGGTTTATTATATTACCTCCAGCGTTTGTTTACTTAAAAAGAAAAAAATTAAAAAACAAAATAGCATTTATAATATTGGGAATTGTTTCAGGTTACATAATACATATTGCCACAGGTTACTTATCTTTCATATTAAGAGAGAAATTATTCGTGCTGGTAGGAGACAATGTTCTTTTGATTCCGGTCGCAGAGCTATTATTGAGAATATTAATCTTGTATGTAGTTTTATCTGTCATTGCAAAAGGTTTCAGGACAAAACAAGTGAGTAGTTGAGTGATAATAGGAAACGCCTAACAGGCCCTTGGACGCCGACCGGGGCTGAGAAGCGCCCCGGTCGGCGTCAAGGCCCGGCCCGTTGGATGCAGAAATCAGAAAGCTGAAAACAACGATCCTGATCGCATTGGCGGCTGCCTATGCTATTTCTGGCATGTCAGTTGGCGGAGA
>JAMXLF010000059.1 GCA_024281055.1 Geobacteraceae bacterium | reverse complement strand
TCCTCCCCGTCGCCCGCGACCTGGTGGAGCAGCTGCGGAAGAACGCCCGGGTCGACCGGATCGAGATCGCCGGCAGCATCCGGCGCTGGAAGGAGACTGTCAAGGATATCGACATCGTCGCCACCTCCCCCGCCCCGGCAGAGACGATGGCGGCCTTCGTCGCGCTTCCCCAGGTGGCGGAGATCATCATGCGCGGTCCGACCCGCTCAAGCGTGCTGATCCGCGAAGGGGTGCAGGTGGACCTGCGGGTGGTGGAGCGGGAGTCTTTCGGCGCGGCGCTCGCGTACCTGACCGGGAGCAAGGGGCACAACATCCGGCTGCGGGACATGGCGGTGCGCCAGGGGTTGAAGATCAACGAGTACGGGATCTTCCGGGAAAAGGACGACCAGCGCCTCGGCGGCACGGACGAGGAGGACGTCTACCGGCTCCTCGGCCTCCCCTTCATTCCGCCCGAGCTGCGGGAGGACCTGGGGGAGGTGGAAGCGGCCCTGGCAGGCAAGCTGCCGCGTCTCGTCACGGACGCGGATATCCGGGGAGACCTCCACGTCCACTCCAAGTGGAGCGACGGGGCCCACACCCTCGACGAACTCGTGGCCGCGGCCCGGGCCAGGGGGCTCTCCTACATCGCCCTCACCGACCACTCCCGGGGGCTCGGGGTCGCCCACGGCCTCTCCATCGAGCGGCTCATGGAGCAGAAGCGGGAGGTCGCGGAATTCAACCGGAAACTGAAGGGGTTCACCGTCCTCCACGGCACCGAGATGGACATCAGGAACGACGGTACTCTCGACTTCCCCGACGAGGTCCTTCGGGAGCTGGACATCGTCATCGCCTCTATCCACTCCGGCTTCCGGCAGCCGCGGGAGCAGATTACCGCCCGCATCGTCGCGGCCATGGAGAACCCCCACGTCGCCATCATAGCCCACCCCACCGGGCGGCTCCTTGGCGAACGGGATGCATACGCAGTCGATCTGGAGGAGGTGATCCGGACGGCGAAAAAGACCGGTACCGCGCTCGAGATCAACGCCTATCCCCTGCGCCTCGACCTCACCGACACCTGGGCCCGCCGGGCCGGCGAGGCGGGGGTGGCGCTCGCCATCAACACCGACGCCCACGTCACGAGCCAGTTCGACACCCTCCCCTACGGCGTGGCCGTCGCCCGGCGAGGGTGGCTCGCCAGGGAGAACATCCTCAACACCCTCGAAGTCGGGGCGCTCCGCAAGCGGCTCACATCAAAACAGGGAAAGTAGGGGCGCAGCATGCTGCGCCAGCTTACCGCGGCTGACCGCTCGCATCCGTCCGGCCCCTTCCCCTCCGGGAAACCATTTGACTCCCCGACTCTCCTTGTGGTAAAGGTTGTGCATTCCGGGGGAGGGGAAAAACGATGAAAATCGACGAGTTCTGCGCAAAACTGGACGGCAGGCTGGCAGGGCATGCATCGGCGGAAGAGTGTCTCGAAGCGGCCGTCAACGCCCTCTGCCAGGCATTCGGGGTCAAGTCCCACGAAGTAGCCATTTTCGCGTTTGCCCCGGTCCAGGAAAGTTTCTCGTTCCTCTGGCCGGTCAGCCTCCGGAGTTCGGGCGCGGTGCCCATCTCCGCCCATAAGTCCCTGGTCGCCCAGACCGCCCGCGACCGCAGGGGAAGCCTCAACAACGCCTTCGCCGCCACCCCCCACGCCTCGTTCTTCGAGCGGTTCCGGCATAAGGACGCCGGCCACACCCACCCCATCCAGAAGATTATGAGCATTCCCGTCGAGAAGGACGGGGCCGTGCAGTGGGTCATCCAGCTCTCCCGCAAGGGCGAGGATGCCGCGGCCGCCGGCCAGGACTTTACCGCCAACGAGCTGGCGGCGCTGGAGCGGATCGGCAAGGTCATCGCCAGCCACCTCTGACGGCATTTTTTTCCACGAAAACCACGAAAAGCCACGAAAACACCCCGAATTGCCACGGAAATGCGCAGGGCACCGGATCGTCATCAGTCTTTCAGGCTTGATGGTTTGATTTGTTCGTGCGTTTTCGTGTAGTTCGTGGACAACTGCTTGGGGGTTGAAACCCCTTTAGTCTCCGCAGTACTGCTCCGCCAGGTAGGAACTCCGCACGTACGGCCCGCTCTCCACGTGGACGAACCCCATGACGAGCGCCCTTTCCCGAAGACGGTCGAACTGCTCGGGCCTGACGAATTCCTGCACTGGGAAGTGCCGTCGGCTCGGCGCCAGGTACTGGCCGATACTCAGGTAGGCGCACCCCGCCCGCCGCAGGTCGGCAAAGACCTCCAGCACCTCTTCTTCCGTCTCGCCGAGCCCGAGCATGATCCCTGACTTGGTCGGCAGCGCGGGGGTCAGTTCCCGGGCGGTCGCGAGAACAGACAGTGAGCGCCGGTAGTCGGCACCGGAGCGGATCCCGTACAGGCGGGGGACGGTTTCAACGTTGTGGCCAATGATATCGGGATGTGCCTCAGCCACCACCGCGAGAGATGGACGACTCCCTTGGAAGTCGGGGATGAGGAGTTCGACCCGGGTTGCCGGGGAAGCCGCGCGGATGGCCGCCACGGTCGCGGCATAGAGGGACGCCCCGCCGTCGGGGAGGTCGTCGCGGGTGGGACTCGTGATCACCACGTGGGCAAGCCCGAGCCGCGCCACCGCCGCGGCAACCCGCCCCGGCTCCGCGGGGTCGGCCGGCAGCGGCACCTCCTTGGTCACGTTGCAGAAGGAACAGAGGCGCGTGCAGCGCTTCCCCAGAATGAGGAAGGTCGCCTGGCGGTTGCGGAAGCACTCGGAGATGTTCGGACACATCGCCTCCTGGCAGACCGTGTGAAGCCGATGATCGCCGAGCAATCGCTCCATCTCGGCATGGGCCGCCGGGTTGATCTTTTTCTGCAGCCATTCCGGCTTTCGGGTGATGTTCATATCAGGTCCTTTTCCTGTCGATCAGCCAGCAGGCGGCTGGCCGCCGCCTCTTCCGCCGCAGTCAGCGCGCCCGTTTCCCATTCGATAGCGAAGGTCTCCCGGAACGCCTCAGCCACGAGTTCCTTCAGCTCCTCCGGGTCACGGCCGGCCCCGAACTCACCGAGAGCCGCGGTCGCCTCACCGATCCCGGCGGGTGGCTCGCGGAGAAAACGCACCCCCTCCGCCGCCCGGTTGACGAGGGGAATCGAGCCGTGCTGAAAGATGGCGTTTTTCAGCCGCCGCTGGGCGTTGCCGCCGATCTTCCTCCCCTCCACAAGGATATCGTAGCTCTCCTTCCCTGCAAAGCAGAACGGAGTCCGAATACCAAGACGTGTCCCGCCGGGGCAATGGTCGACCGCATAGCCGGCGTCGAGTCCGAGCTTTTCGTAGAAGCGGAGGAGAAAGGCGGTGAGGACGCGGAACGACTCCTTGATGGTGGCGGCAGGGGGGATCTGGTGCGGGGCGCAGACCAGGGCGTAGGTGAGCTCCTCGGCGTGGTAGATCACCCCGCCGCCGGTGATCCGCCGCACCACCGGGATGCCGGCCCGGGAGCAGCGCTCCAAGTCGAGCACCTCGTGGGCCTTCTGGAAACGGCCGAGAGAGAGGGCGGGCGGGCTCCAGCCGTAGAGGCGGAGAAGCGGCGCGGAACGTTCGGGGTCGAAGCAGGCGAGGAGCGCTTCGTCCACTGCCATATTGGTCGGCCCGTCGAGGGGGCCGGTATCGATCAGTCGCCAGCGGGTCATTTACTGACGATACTATTTTTTCCCGAAAGGAGAAAGAGGGAAAAAGCTGCTGTTATCTGGCACTCATGGTTTTAGTCCCCCCTCCCTTGATGGGAGGGGGCAAGGGGGAGGGTGAAGCAGCTTTTCCAGTCCCCCTCTCCCTGACCCTCTCCTTTAGGCCCGATGTTGGGGTCCACCAGGGGGGAGGAAAAATTTCGCGATTGATCCGCCTTTATCCGTGGTGATCCGTGTTATCCGTGTGAAACGGCCGTTGGTTTTGGCCGCGGGACTACTTGGTTCCGTGCGGGATTCCTCCCTCGCACGGCACCCTCGTCTGGCAGAGGCCGCAGCCGACGGACGGGACGCCGTAGCGCTCCGCCACCGCCCGGGGCGCCTCGCCGTAAACGTAGTCTCGGCAGCGGGCCTTGTCATGTCCTTCCCTGGAGAGGGCCCCGACCGGACAGCGGCCGATGCAGGCGCCGCACGTCCCCTCCCGGTACCAGAGACAGTTGTGGCGTGGACCGGGGTACGGCCGGCCGCTCGGCGTGAGCCGGAGGTCGGTGATCACGCTGCCGAGGCGGTGGGCGATCCCCCGGGGGGTGATGAGGGCGTCATTGAGGCTGAAGGTGCCGAGCCCGGCGGCGTATGCCGCGTGGCGCTCCGACCAGGTGGAGGCGATCCCCACAGGGGTGTCGGCGAACTCCTGCCAGACGGGGGAGAGCTGCGGCGCGACCGCCCGGTGGCCGCGCCCTTCGAGGAAGGCGACCAGGTGCCGGCGGAGCGCCCCGTTCAGCGCCTCGCCGTTATTCCGGGTGAGTGCCCATTCCCGGGAGGGCCACCGGTTTTCCCGGCGGTTGCTCTCCCGGGTCGATTGCGTGACGGGGAGTACCCAGGAGATGACCGTCGCCGCCCGGACTCCCTCGCAGCCGGGGGTCTGCTCCGTCAGCTCCGCCGGGGTCAGATGGAAGGAGCCGATGATCCCCTTGTAGTCGGCGAAGAGGGGGTCGCCGGCCGCCGCAAACCCCACCAGCGGCTCGTCGAAGTAGCGCCTCTCCCCTTGCGGGAAGCGGTTCGCCGGACTCTCGTTCACGAATCTCCTGATCTCGTCGGCTACGGTCCGTTCCATTCCTTCCTCCATTTGTTTTACCTTCTCCCACCGGGGAGAAGGTGGCCGAAGGCCGGATGAGGGGCAACTCTTTCTCTTTCCTTTCCCCCTCACCCTCGCCCTCTCCCTCAGGGAGAGGGAACAATAAGCTCAGGCGTCCTACCCGGCAACCCGCTTCAGCAGCCACGCCATGTTCTCCCCGAGGGTCCGCATGGTCTGCACCCCTTCCTCGTCCCGCTCCACCTCGCCGATCTCCCGGCCGATGCCGATGTTCCAGTAGACAGAGCCGGGGACGATCATCTGGCTGATGAGAAAGAAGTGGTTCAGGGAGTCGAAGGCGTGGATCGCCCCAGCCCGGCGCACCGCCACGATCCCGGCGCCGACCTTGCGTTTGTAGAGGTGGCCGTTCGCCCTCCCCACCATTCCGCCCCGATCGATAAGGGCCTTGATTTCAGTGGTGATGTCGGCGAAGTAAGTGGGCGACGCGAGGATGATCCCATCCGCCGTCGTCATCTTCGCGATGCAGTCGTTGATGCAGTCGTCCTTCACGGCGCAGGTGCCGTCCTTGCTGCTGAAGCACTTGTAGCAGGCGATGCAGCCGCGCACCCGCTCCCCGGCCAACTGCACGAGCTCGGTTTCGATCCCTTCCCGTGCAAGCTCCTCGAACACATGGCTCACCAGGCTGGCGGTGTTGCCGTCCTTGCGGGCGCTCCCACTGAATGCCACGACCTTCATGTTGTTTCCTCCGATTAGTAATTGTTATCTGGATGCTCTTCACTCAAGTAACTATCTTCCCCCTCCCTCGACGGGAGGGGGCCAGTCAGCCGCAGATCTCGCGCGCCACTTCCTCCGCTTGCCGCAGGTACGGCGCCACAACGTCGGCCGGCGTGTCGGGCCGCAGGCCACAGGCCCTGATCAGCCGCGTTTTGCTGAATCCCAGCCATTTAAAGAAACGTTCGTAGCGGGGGAAGATGTCGGCGAACAGGCTTTCCTCCGGCAGCCCCTGGGTGACGACGAAGACCAGCCGCTTGCCCCGCGTCAGGCGTGACGGGGTGCAACTGGTGATGAAGTCGGGAACGAGATAGGAGAAGGTGCGGTCAATAAAGCACTTGAGCTGGCCGGTGACCTCCCCGTAGTAGACCGGGGTGGCCAGCACCAGGACGTCCGCGTCCCGCACCGCGTCAAGCACCTCGGTCAGGTCGTCCTGGAGGATGCAGTGGTCGAGGCGCGTCTTGCAGGCATAGCACCCCTGGCAGCCGCGGTAGGTCAGGCGGTTCAGCTCGAACGTGCGGACGGTGGCACCCAGCCCGGCGGCGGTTTCCGTGACACGGTTAGCGATGGCGGCGCTGTTCCCCGCCGGCCGGGGGCTACCGAGCAGGCAGACAATGTTCATTTCGTACCCTCCCCCCCGATTTTCTTGCCGATCGCCCATGCCATGCCGAGGAACTCCCCCATGCCGTAGTAGCCCCGGTGGGCCGGGTCCCAGGCGAGCGGCTTCACCTTGGTGATGTCGGGATACCCCTTGGCACCGATCACTGCCGGGTCGGCCTTCACGTCGACGATCTCGCCCACGAACTGGGTGTGCAGGCCGATCTCCAGGGTATGGAGAAGGCGGCACTCCACCACCAGCGGCGCCTCGCCGACGTAAGGAGCATCCACCAGCTCGCTTCGCACCGGCGTCCAGCCGCAGGCGGCGAACTTGTCCACGTCGCGGCCGGAGACGGTGCCGACGTAGTCGGCCTGCGCCGCCTGCCCCTCCGTCGGGATGCTCACGGTGAACGCCCGACGCTCGACGATGGCGGCGTAGCTGTGGGTGGCTTTCCGCAGCGACACGGTGACACAGGGGGGCGTCGAGCAGCAGATCCCGCCCCAGGCGATCGTCATGATGTTGGGTTTGCCGTCGGCGTCGTAGGTGCCGACCAGCCAGACCGGCGTCGGCATCGCCAGCGTCTTTGCTCCTACCGATTGTTTCATCGTTCCCTCCTCGATTGTCGGAATCGTTATCGAACGTTAGACCGGTCGTCTAGGAAAACCGGTTTGGCCACGGATAACAGCGGATAAAAACGGATACCTTCAAAATCCTTTTGTCCACGAAAGGCACGAAACCACACGAAAACGGATTCAAGAATCTTGTTCGAGTCTTTCGTGTAGTTCGTGGACCCATGCCTTTCAAGATTACGCGGTACGCAGCACGGTGGTGAACAGGACCTCGATGAAGTCCCGGAGCGGCTGGGGCGACTTCATCACCTTGGCCCGGAGGATTGCCCCTTCCCAGCCGGAGAGGATGACCCCGGCTACCACCTCGGGATCGAGGGTCGGCGACAGTTCCCCCGCCCGGTGCGCCGCCCGCAGGCAGGCGGCGAAGCGCGCCTTCCACGCGGCGAAGATCTCGTCGAGGCGGGCGCGGAACCGTTCGCTCTGGTCGGCCATCTCCTGCCCCAGGTTACCCACGAGGCACCCCCTGGTGCAGTGGTTCTGGGTAAGCCGCGCCAGGCCGCTCTCCAGGTAGTTGCGGATGCGGTTCAGCGGCGTCACCTCTTCGTCGTTGAGGAAGGTGTCGAGGCGCTGGTCGTAGCGTGCGGCGAAGTGGTCGATCACCGCCAGGCCGAACTCTTCCTTGCTGCCGAAGTAGTGGTAGAACGACCCCTTCGGCACCCCGGCCTGCTTGAGGACAGCGTCGATGCCGGTGGCGTTGTACCCCTGCAGGGCGATCATGTCGGTGCCGATACGGATGATCTCGGCGCGTGTGTCTTTCTTTTCCATGGGGTGGATATTAGACCGGTCGTCTAGTGGTGTCAAGCTGTTTTCCTGTGGTGGCATTTATTTCATGAGAATATACAACTTATATGTTGTGTTTTTTTGCTGCGCATGCTGCTATACTGCCTGGGCGCCTCAAGCTGCGGCCGGGTCCGGGCAGATGGGTTTGCGCGAAATGCTGCGCAGGGCGCGGGCACAATGGAAACCTGCCGCGAAGTTGTTGCTGGTGCCGGATGAATCGGATACGAAAGAATTGGAGGCGAGGATACCCGTTAAAGTCGTAAGTTACTTATACAGGTAACCGTCATGGTTTCCTATAAAAGAAACAAGTTACTTCAGTAGTGTCCCAACGTTTAACTGAATAAAATCAGTTGGTTAGAGTTCTGGTTCGGTTCATTTTTGCAGTTGATGTCTGTAAGTGCCTGTAATAATGGAATTCGCTCGAAAATTGTTACGCTCAAG
>JAMXLF010000058.1 GCA_024281055.1 Geobacteraceae bacterium | reverse complement strand
GAGGAAGGGAAGCTCCGCCGCCTCGCTCCCGGTGGCCAGAAGCACCCGTTTCGCCGTAAGGGTTTGTGTGGGATTTTCCGAGTCCCGGACTTCTATGCTGTGCAAGTCGCCCGACTTCGCGGCCAGCCGGGCGGTACCGGTGACGGACGTGACCTTGTTCTTCTTGAAGAGAAAGGCGACGCCGTCGGTGAGCTTCTTCACCACGTCGTCCTTGCGCGCCATCAGCCGGGCGAGATCGAGGCGGGGCGGCTCGATAAGGATGCCGTGGCCGGCGAACTTGTCCCGGGCCTGGGCAAAGAGCTCGGAGGAGTCCAGGAGCGCCTTGCTCGGGATGCACCCCTCGTTGAGACAGACCCCGCCAAGGGCCGCCCGTTTCTCCACCACCGCCACCCGCATCCCCAGCTGCGCGGCGCGGATCGCCGCCACGTACCCGCCGGGTCCGGCACCGATGATGATAAGATCGAAAGTTTCTTCCGCCATTCGGGAAAACCTCCTTCACAACACATTGAACCGCAAGACGCCGCAAAAGGCGGCGCACATGCATCTACTCCTCGTCCTCGATCAGCCCCCTGACCATCTCCAGCAGCTCCGGGTTCGCTTCTATGCCGTGCTCACGGGCATGGACCTCCGCCTGCGCGAGGACCTCCTCAACCGTCTCGCCCCGTATCGCGGCATCGCAACCGGCAGGGTGGACCCAGTTGCAGCAGAGAATCTTTCCCATCCATCGCCTCCATTCCAAATCTTCAGACAAGCGTCATTATGATTCGCCTGCCCTGGGGCGAACTCCTCCCCCCAGCGGGGGGAGGCCGGGAGGGGGGACAATTCGGCTTGGCTTTTCCCCCACCCTGTCCCTCCCCCGCTGGGGGAGGGAACCAGTGGAATTCCTTACCCCTCCAGAAGCATCTCCTCCGGCTCTTCGATATACTCCTTCACTTTTTTCAGAAACAGCACCGCCTCCCGGCCGTCAATGACCCGGTGGTCGTAAGAAAGGGCCAGGTACATCATGGGGCGAATCACCACCTGACCGTCCCGGGCCACCGGCCGCTCCTGCACGGCGTGCATGCCGAGGACGGCGCTCTGGGGAGGATTGAGGATCGGGGTGCTCATGAGCGAACCGAACACCCCCCCGTTGGTGATGGTGAAGGTCCCCCCCTGCAGGTCGGCGATGGTCAGCCTGTTGGTCTTGATCCGCTCCACGAAATCGTCGATCTTCTTTTCGATCTCCGCAAAATGAAGCCGGTCGGCATCGCGCAGTACCGGCACCACCAGCCCCTTTTCGCCGGAGACGGCGATGCCGATGTCGTAGAAATTATGGAACACGAGGTCGTCGCCGTCGATCCGGGCGTTGACCGCCGGGAATTCCTGGAGCGCCTCGACGCACGCCCTGACGAAGAACGGCATGAAGCCGAGTTTTACCCCGTGCCGGCGCTGGAATTCCTCGCCGTGCTTCTCGCGCAGAACCAGCACCCGCGACATGTCCGCCTCGTTGAAAGAGGTGAGCATGGCGGTCTGCTGCCGCGCCGCCAGGAGCCGCTCGGCGATCCGCCTCCGGATGGGGGTCATCGGCGTGCGGGTCTCCCGATCCCCGCCGGCACCGGTCGCCCGGTAAGACATCGGTTCCTCGCTTTTGACAAGAGCAGGCTCTGCCTGCTCTGCCACAGAAATTACTTTTTCTTCGACCGACACGCCTTCCCCGGTCCCGGCCTTCTCCCGGGCAGCCTTGCGCTCCGATGGAGAGACGTGCCGACCCGGTTCCGGAGCAGGAACGGTTGCCGGTTGTTTCTGCTTCTCCCCGGTCCCCGGTCCCCGGTCCCCGGTCTCCGCAGTTCCGGTCCCCGTCTCTTCAATGGCGCCGATAACCGTGCCGATCTTCACGGTCGTCCCTTCCGGAACCTTGACCGAGAGGATGCCGGCCGCGTCGGCGTTGATCTCAAACGTGATCTTGTCGGTCTCGATCTCGCAGAGGGGCTCGTCCTTCGCCACCCGTTCGCCATTCTTTTTGAGCCACCTGGCCACGAGCGCCTCGAACACCGACTCCCCCACTTCGGGAACCTTTATCTCCATATGCAACCCCGCAACATCTTAGTGCTATAGCAAGCCGGCTGTTATCCCGTCTTATGCCCTCCCCCAGCCCTTTAGGCCCTTTGGGTCCTCCCATAAAGGGAGGGGAAGAAAAAATCCCCTCTCCCCCGGTGTACCCAAACTGCGGGTCTAAAGGAGAGGGCTAGGGAGAGGGGGAAATTCCGAAAGCTTCCTTAATAATCCTTTCCTGCTCCTCCTTGTGCACCCGGTGGGAGCCGACCGCCGGCGACGGGGCCGCGGGCCTCCCCACGTAGCGGGGCTCCCGTCCGAGCAGCTCCGTGAGGTGGGGACGGAGAAACGGCCAGGCACCCATGTTGGCCGGCTCCTCCTGCACCCAGCCATGGCTCTCCGCGTCGGGGTACAGTGCAAGCGCCTCCCGGAGGAGGTCGATTCGCAGCGGATAGAGCTGCTCGATGCGGAGGAGCGCCGTGTCGTCGCGTCGTTCGCTCTCTTTACGCTCCAGCAGCTCGTAATATATTTTACCAGAGCAAACGAGAACCGCCCGGGTTTTTTCCGCCTCCGTCGTATCCGGCAGAATCCCGCGGAACGTGCCCTTCGAGAAGTCCTCGATCCGGGAAACGCACCGGGGGTGGCGCAGCAGGCTCTTGGGGGTAAAGACGACCAGGGGCTCGCGGAAGGACTGGAGCATCTGCCGGCGCAGCAGGTGGAAGAGCTGGGCAGGCGTCGAGGGATATGCCACCTGCATATTGCTGTCGGCGCATAGCTCCAGGTAGCGCTCGATCCGGCCGCTGGAATGGTCGGGCCCCTGCCCTTCGTACCCGTGGGGAAGGAACATGGCGAGGCCGCTCACCCGGTTCCACTTGGTTTCGCTGCTCGCCACGAATTCGTCGATAACCACCTGGGCACCGTTGGCGAAGTCGCCGTACTGGGCCTCCCAGATGACAAGAGCACGGGGCGATTCGATGGAATAGCCGTACTCGAACCCGAGCACGGCGTTTTCCGAGAGCATGCTGTCGTAGGCGCGGAATACGGCAGTCGGGGCTGCCACGGCCGAGAGGGGAGCGTACGTCTGCTCCGTCGTGATGTCGAACAGCACACCGTGCCGCTGGCTGAATGTGCCGCGCCGCGCATCCTGCCCGGAAAGCCGCACGGGCACGCCGTCTCGCAGAAGCGTGGCAAAGGCGAGGGTTTCCGCCATCCCCCAGTCGATCCCCTCCCCTTTTGTCACCGCCTCGTGGCGCTTCCGGAGAACGGCTGCCACCCGGGGATGGGGGGAAAAGCCCTCGGGAATGCGAGCCAGAAGCTCGGCCAGTTCCTGCAGGGTTTCTCGCGCCACTCCCGTCTGGATCCCGTCAGAGACGTACCCCGGCTCGATGTCGCTCCAGTTCCCGCGGAAGGGGAGATCGACGGCCACCGGTTCCTTCCCGAGCGCCCCCTCCAGCCGGGCGGAAACGGCCTGGGCCATTTCCTTCACGAGTCCCGCCTCCACTCCCCCCTCCACTAGCTCCCGGGCATAAAGTTCGTGGGCTGGCGGCCGCTCCTTGATCTTCTCGTACATGAGGGGCTGGGTGAAGTACGGCTCGTCCCCCTCGTTGTGCCCGTGCCGGCGGTAGCAGATCACCTCCACCACCACGTCCCGGGCAAACGCCTGCCGGTAGTCTAGGGCAAGCCGTGTCGCATGGAGCACCGCCTCGGGGTCTTCGCCGTGGACATGGAAAACCGGGGCCATCACCATCTTCGCCACGTCCGTGGCATAGCGCGATGAGCGGGCATCGGCCGGCAGGGTGGTGAAGCCGATCTGGTTGTTGAGGACGATGTGAAGGGTTCCGCCGGTGCGGTAGCCCTCCAGCTGGGAGAGATTGAAGGTCTCGGCCACAACCCCCTGGCCGGCAAAGGCGGCATCGCCGTGGATGAGCACGGGCAACACTTGGCGGGAAGCGCCTTCGCCAAGGTGGTCCTGGCGGGCCCGACATTTCCCCTCCACCACAGGGTCGATCGCCTCAAGATGGCTCGGATTGGCTGCCATGGTGAGGTGGATGCGGGATCCGCCCGGAAGCGCCACGTCCGCGGAAAACCCGTCGTGGTACTTGACGTCCCCTTCTCCCACCACACCGAGCTCGACGTTTTCGGCGAACTCGGCGAAGATGTTCTCCAGGGGCTTGCGCAGGACGTTCGCAAGCACGTTCAGCCTTCCCCTGTGGGGCATCCCGAGGAGCAGGTCGGTTATCCCGAGGTGTGCCGCATGGTCGACAAGGTCGTCGAGCTGGGGAATGAGGACATCGCCCCCCTCCAGGGAAAAGCGGGTCTGCCCCATGAACTTCCGGTTGAGGAACTCCTCGAACAGGGCCGCCTCCTGGAGCTTTCCCAGGATGGCCAGCTTCTCCTCGCCGGAGAAGGATGGGCGATTGCGCACCGGCTCCATCCGGTCGATCAGCCACTGACGCTCCACCGGTTCCTGGATGTGCATGAACTCGACCCCGATGGAGCGACAGTAGGTCTCACGCATGACGGCGAGGATATCCCGAAGAGTGGCGCTGTGCCGGTCCGGATCCTCCGAGCCGGTACGGGAATAGTTTGTGAAGCGTTTGACGTGAAAGGTCCGGTCAAGGTCCGTCGGGACGAGGCCGAAGGCGGCGGGGGAGAGGAGAGGATGGTCGGTCTTGCAGGGAGAGAGGGGATCGGTGCAGGCCAGCAGATGGCCGATGTCCCGGTAGCGGTAGATGAGTGACTGGACCGCCGATTGCTTGAGGGCCAGCTCCGGGTCGGCCCCCCCGGGGATGACCCCGGCCAGTTCATACCCGCTGAAAAAGGCATGCCACTCGGCAGGAACCGCGTCCGGCGACTCTTTCCAGAGGAAGTACTGGGCTTCGAGCCATGCAGGGCTCACGTTATCGAGAAAGCTCATCGCCTAACCCTCGGCGGGCACCATGAACCGCCGTATAACGTGTGAAAACAGAATATATTATTGGGAGTATACCAGACTGGCGCGATGTTGCAAGGCGAATGCATCAATACAAGCACATTTGGCGGATATCTGCGGGGAATTATGATCGTGCGGTCAAAGCCGGTCCGAAGTTGCCGGCCCGACCGGCATCTCCATCGGCTACCCGGCCCAGCCTCGCCGGACAGGCTGCATAACCGCCTGGAGATTTTCCAGGCGCTTGCGGAAATAATGGATCAAGGCCTCCTCATCGGGAAAGGTAATGGCGCCGACGGTACACACCCCGGCACAGATACGACAAACGGTCTGGCAATTGCCGGGGTTCTTCACCCGCACTTTGCGGGAGCCTTTGTCAAAGGCCAGCACCCTGCTCTTGCAGAATTTGATGCAGGCCTTGCAGCCGGTGCACTTTTCCGCGTCGATGACCGGCGCCAGCCTCATCTCCAACCGCGCTGCTTTCTGACGTCTCTCCATCTCTCCTCGACCTTTCCGCCGGTCATCCTGCCAGCCCTATTACTGTAACACCGTGCAGCCGGGTTGCAAGAGGAGGACGCTTTTTTCATCAGGACAAGCTCTTACTCGCGCTGATGGCTGTACCGGATTACCGTGGCTTTTCCCAGGGTAATCATCCCGCCGCTCATCATCTCGTCGATCCGCGGCATGACGGCGTCGATCTTGTCCTGATCGTCCACCACCTCGACCACAATGGGAAGATCCATGGAGAGGCGCAGAAGCTTGTCGGTATGAAAGACACTGTGGGCGCCGAAACCGGCGACTCCCCGGAGCACGGTGGCGCCGGCGAATCCCTCCTTCCGGAGGAGTTCCACAAGCGCCTCGTGGAGCGGGATATGACCGTGTTTGTCGCTCTCGCCGATGAAAATCCGCATCAGGACTTTTTCGCCGATGAATTTCGTCATGTAGTATCCCCAGATAATATGGTGTCGTAGGGGCGACCGGCGGGTCGCCCGAGCGTTTCACGGGCAATGTCGTGCGCCCCTACAGAGCCCGCGCCGCGATTATCCCCAGCCAGGTGAACACCAGACAGACCATGACGCTCACCAGGACATTGGCCCCGGCAATGAGGAGTTCCCCCTCTTCGAGGAGCCGGAACGTCTCGTAACTGAACGTGGAGAAGGTGGTGAGGCCGCCGAGAAAACCGATGGTGAGGCCCGCGCGGAGAGCGGGGGAAATGAGGGTGGAGTGCAGGCTGAACTCCATGATGAGGCCGATGAGAAACGCGCCCACGAGATTCACCGCCAGGGTGCCGGCCGGGAATGCCCTGCCGGCAAGGGAATAGACCCAGCCGGACAAAAAATACCGGGACAGGCACCCGAGCGCCCCGAGCAGGGCGATCACGATAACCGTTTGCATCGATGTGCCTCGTGCGGATGCGAAGAGGAATCCCCCTCCGCGACCGGCGAACGCCGATCAGAAGGTGAACCCGAAATTGATGCCGTACAGGTCCGACACGGTCCGGGGCTGCACCAGCCCGTCGCTGACCGGGGACTGGTCGGCGCGGTACCCCTCGTAGAAGATGCTCGGCCGGAACCGGCCGTACTGGCAGCCGACCTCGGCGAAACCGGTCCATTTCCCCTGCGGATGCACTGTTACCGAACCCAGCAGGGGAAAATCGGCGGTGTTCCGGATCAAAAAGGGATACCGGGCACCGCCCTCGGCTATGAGCTTGAAATCCTGGCCCAAGGGGATGGCAAACCGGGCGCCGAGCTTGGTGTCGAACAGATACCAGGTCTCGTCATAGCCGCTCACCTGTACCGGGATACCGGTGCGGGAAATGGTGGTGCTGTCCTGGAGACTGCGCAGCCAGCCACTGAAGCCGAGACCGGCAAACGGCTCTACCGAAGCGGTGGCCAGGGGGAACCGCCATCCGAGATCGGTCTGCAGGCGGCCGCCGAAATAGATGACGTCGGTCTTCACGGGGAGACGGGAAAAGGCCGGATTCGGGTCCGGCTGGGTCTCGCCGTCGTAGTCCACATCGCCGCCGAACAGGTCCCCCTTCACCTTGAGGAGGAGATGGCTGTCGTAAAGATTGAACGTGACTGCCCCCCCTATGCCGAACAGGGGGTCGGACTCGCGCAGGAAACGGGAACCGTCGCTGGCGAACTCGCTCCAGGTGTAGTACTGGAGGCTGGGATAGAGATACCATTCGTCCACCGGACCGGAGCGTTCGGCGGCAAGCGACGGGGTAACCGCAAACAGCACGAACAGAGAGAGTATCGCTACCGTCTTCATGAGTCCCCTTTCTCTGGCGCGCCACCCAGCGCCGTTGCTATTCTTCGGCTGCCGCATCCTTTTTCCGGCGCGGCGGCCGCGTAGGTTTCGCCTTTGCCGCGGGTTTTTCCGCGTTTTCCTCAGCCGGCGCCTCCGCTGCCTTCCTCGCCGGCTTCCGAGCTTGCTTCTTCGCCGGCTTCGCCCCTTCCTCCGTCACGGCCGCCGCTTCCGCCGGGGCCGCCTCGTGCGCGCCAGTGGCTTTTTTGCCGGCTCGCGGTTTCCTGACAGGCGCCGCCACAGCCGGTTCGGCCGGAACCTCTGCCACGGCCACAGGCGCTGCCACGGGAGCAGGCCCGGCAACGGCTTGCTTCCGGCGCGGGGGCCGCGTCGCCTTCGCCGGTTTTTCCTGAACCACCATGGGAACGGGCGCCGGCACTGTCTCAACCGGAAGCCTCGTTTCCGGCGGCGGAATCACCGCGACGGGCTGCTCAGCAGCCGTCACAGTCTCCTGCCCCCCGCCTTCCGCCTCCCGGGCCTCGGCAGCGGCTCCCTTGCCGCGCCGCCGACGTCGCCGGCGGCGCTTCTTCTTCGCTTCCTCGGACAGCTCGCCCTCTTCGGGATGCGGTGCCTCACCGGCTTCCGCCTCTTCCATCACGGCAACGGCAGGAGGAGCCTCCTCTCCGCCGACGTGCATCTCACCGGCAGCGACTTCAGCGGGCACAGTCTCGGCACCGTGGCCTTTGCCGCGCCGGCGCCGGCGGCGCCGTTTTTTCTTGCCCCCCTCGGGATGCTCTTCAACGGCCGCCGCTTCTTCCTCGACGGGTTCTTCCCCGGCAGGGAGAACGGCCTCCTCAGGCGCGGCCACAACCTCGACTTCCTCAGCCGCCTCGGGCGCGACTTCGGCGGGGACCTCCGTTTCCCCTTTCCCTTTCTTCTTGCGGCGGCGCTTTTTCTTCCCTTTCACCTCTTCGGCGGGTGTCGGAGCTGCCGCCTCTGCCGCTTCTTTTTCCGGGGCCGCCTTCACCTTCGGGGCTTTCTCCGCCGGGGCCTCGGCCTCCTCGGGATGGGCCTCCACATGGGCCGGTTTTTCCCGTTTGACGAGTTCCAGCTCCAGCTGGTTCATGAGGAAGGAGGGTTTACCCTTGATGGTCACCTCGATGTCGTAGTCGGACTCGATCCGGGCAAGCTCACGCTTCTTGCGGTTAAGGAGGTAGTAGGCCACTTCGAGGGGAAGCCCCCCGCGCACCTCCGCCACCGTCCCCTTGGCTGCGGCGGCGTGGACCTTGCGCAGAAACGAGATGGCCATGTTCTCCACCGACTTCACCTTGCCGCGGCCGCCGCAGTGGGGACACTCCAGATAGCTGGCCTGCTCCAGGGTCTGCTTGATCCGCTGCCGGGACATCTCAAGCATGCCGAACTGGGAGATCTTCCCGACGGTCACCCGGGCCTTGTCGGCCTTGAGGGCGTTCTTGAGGGTCTTTTCCACCTCGGCGTTGTGCTTGCGCTCACGCATGTCGATGAAGTCAATAACGATGAGGCCCCCCAGGTCGCGCAGCCGCAGCTGGCGCGCCACCTCTTCGGCCGCCTCCAGGTTGGTCTTGAAGGCGGTGTCCTCCACGCCCCGCTCGCCGGTCGATTTCCCCGAGTTGACGTCGATGGAGACGAGCGCCTCGGTCGGCTCGATGACCAGGGATCCCCCGGACTTGAGGGGGACCTTCTTCTCGTAGATCTGGTCGATCTGCTCCTCCAGCTGGTACTTGGAGAAGATGGGGCGTTTTTCGTGGTGGAGCTTGACGATGTGCTCGAACTTCGGCATGGTGGCCTTGAAGAAGGCCTTGGCCTTATCGAAGACATCGTGGCTGTCCACGAGCACTTCGTCGATCTCGGCGTTGAAATAGTCGCGGATGGTGCGGATCACCAGGTCGAGTTCCTGGTAGATGAGGGCGGGGGCCTTGGCCTTCTTCGCCTTGGAGAGGATGTCCTTGTGGAGCTTGGTGAGGGAGGAGAGGTCTTTTTTCAGCTCAGTCTTGGTCTTGCCGAGGGCCTCGGTCCGCATGATATAGCCGATCCCCTCGGGGATACTCATCTCCGCGGCCATCTCCTTGAGCTTCTTGCGATCCCCCTCGTTCTCCACCTTGCGGGAGACGCCGGCCGAGTCGCTCCCCGGCATGATCACCATGTAGCGCCCGGGGAAAGAAAGGTAGGAGGTGAGGGCGGCGCCCTTCATGTCGCGCTCCCCCTTCTCCACCTGGACGATGAGCTCCTGGCCGCGCCGGAGTACCTCCTGGATGCGCGGCCGGCGTTTTCTCTGCTCCTCGGGGATGTCGTCGCGCCACTGCCAGAAGTCGGGGTGGAGCTCCCCCATCTGGAGGAAACCAAGCTTCTTCAGCCCGATATCCACGAAGGCAGCCTGCAGCCCGGGCTCCACCCTGACCACCGTCCCTTTGTAAACATTGCCGCGGGTCTGCTCGCTCCCCGCGATTTCGATATCCAGCTCGACGAGGCGGCCGTCCTCCACGATCGCCACCCGCGCCTCTTCCGGGTGAACAGCGTTGATCAGCATTTTACGTGACATGGATGTTCCTTTTACGGGGACAAACCGCATGAATCCGTAAAAAGTCCATCTGCTGCGTTACGCTCATCCCTCGTCGCTGCGGCGTACCTCCGGTACGCCTCACTCCTCGGAATTCGCAAGCCTTGCATCTGGAGCTTTTTCCGGATCCATGAAAGGCCCTGCCGTTTCCGGCCGGCACATCACCCGGTCAATCAACCCTCGTGTATTTTTTTCGGCCGTGGACGGGGCGCGCCCCGGGCGGCGAAATTCGTGCTTCTTCGGCTATGACAACCGGCGCAGGGCCAGTCTGTGAGCAACAAGCAAACAAAGCGCTGGAATTATAGCAGAGTTTTGCCGGTTGCCTAGGAAAAAAACAGACCGGTGCGTTTTTTGTCGTCATCAACGTCGCGGCCGACGCTGTTGGCTCTTCATTTCCCTTGACTTGATGCACAGCAACCCGTAATTATAGTCAACATTCATTGGGAGTTTTCCATTGTAGGACATCTTGCACACAAGGAGGAAATCATGAAACTGAAAAGCCTGTTTGCAGCACAGCTCGCATCAATCCTGGTGCCTTCGCTCGTTCTCGCCGCCACCCCGCTCATGAAGGAAGGGCTGTGGGAGATGACGACCACCACGGTGATGCCCGGAATGCCGTTCGAGATACCCCCCGTCACAGCAAATCACTGCTACACGAAAGAAGAGCTCAAAGACCAGCAAAACTACGTGCCCAAACAGGATGACAACTGCAAGATAACCGAATCCAAGGTATCGGGCAACAAGTTCACCTGGAAAGTGGCCTGCACCGGCAAGGACAAAACGACCGGCGAAGGGGAGATCGTATACCACGGCACCTCCTATGAAGGGAAAATGACGACCAACGGTAATGGAATGAAGATGACATCCCGGTTCAAGGCCAAGAGGGTCGGCGATTGTCAGTAGCAGGACCCGGCTCACGGTCGGGGGGAGAGGCCGGTACCAGTCTCTCCCCCCTCGTTCAGCATACTTGAGACGATGCAATTCTGGCCGAGCGATGCGGAGCCCGCAGGGGGCAATTTTGCGTGGCGACCCAGGACGTAGCTGTCTCTTGCAAGAAATTACCTAACGAAAAATTTGCCTTTAACCGATATTCAACTTGGCAGGAAACTGTCTGTATGTGTATGATGACCTGGTCGATAAGCTCAATGCGTGTATTCAACCTTGATAAGCAATTGCAGCGCTGATTGAATGTGAAAGTAAAAGATGATAATGGCACCCGGCAAACTGATAATTCGTGCCGGGGTCTATGAGATTCGGGAGGGAGCCCAATGGGCGGCAAAAAATCGTGCGGTATTTTTCCCCGGGCAGTGCTTGCGGCAACAGGACTGGTCTTCGCGCTTGCCGGCTCGGGGAGCGTTGTCTTCGCCAAGAGCGACAAGGCCGCTCATGGGAGTGAATCGTGTGTCACCGGAGAGTGCCACGCTAAAATAGGAACCGAGAGATTCGTACACGGGCCGGTGGCAGCCGGCGACTGCACCGTCTGTCACAAACCCAAAAAGAAGCACAAGTTCGAGCCGATCGGCAATGTCGGAAAACTCTGTGCCGATTGCCACGAGAGACTCGACAAACAGAAGTACGTCCACGCACCGGTCAAAGAAGGGAAATGCTTTACCTGTCACGATTCCCACCAGTCCCCGTATAAATTCCAGCTCCGCGCCGCCGGAGCCGAGCTATGCTTCAAGTGCCACGACAAGTCGAAGATCATGAGCGGCAAATTCGTCCATGGCCCGGTCGCCGTCGGGAGCTGCACCACCTGTCATGCCGTACACCAGGCTGAATTCCCGAAGCTGCTGCGGACCACCGCCAACGCCATCTGTTTCGAATGCCATGCCGACAAGGCCGAAGCCTTCAAGACCAGGAAATTTACCCATGCCCCGGTCAGCAAATCGTGCACGGAGTGCCACGACCCGCACAGCGGCAATTTCAAATACAACTTCAAGGCCGACGGCGCACAGGACCTCTGTCTTTCCTGTCACAAGGACAAGGCCACGGACATCGCCGAGGCGACCGTCAAACACAAGGGACTCAATACGGAAAAGAAGTGTCTTGCCTGCCACGATCCCCACGTGTCAGACTATGCCAAGCAGCTGAGCATGCAGCCGGCGGACCTGTGCATGAGCTGTCATGACCGGGACTACGGAAGCGCGGCCAACATGAAGGCCTTCCTGGCGGATAACGCCATTGCCCACGGACCGATCAAGCAGAAGGACTGCTCGGGATGCCACAACACCCACGGTTCCAAAAACTTCCGGATGCTGCGGGAAAATTTCCCGCCGGTCTTCTACGCCGCCTATAACCCCGACAACTACAAGCTCTGCTTCATGTGCCACGAAAACTCACTCGCCAGCGATGCACGAACGACAAAGCTCACCGCCTTCAGAAACGGGGACCAGAACCTGCATTACGTCCATGTCAACAAGTCGGTTAAAGGGCGCACCTGCCGGGCGTGCCACGATGCCCATGCCACGAACAACCCGCGCCACATCCGGGATTCCGTCCCCTTCAGCGCCTGGGAGCTGCCGGTGGGCTTCCGGAAAACGGAAACCGGCGGACAGTGCCTGCCCGGCTGCCACAAGATGTTCGCCTACGACCGGATGCAGGCGGTCAAGAACCAGTGAGTGATGGCAGGGTATCAAGATGATGATCGGGATAGTATCGAAATTAGCCGCGAAGCTGCATCGCGCCGGGTTGCTCTGCCTGCTGGTCCTGCCCATGGCCACCGCGGTCCTGGGGGCGGAGCCGGAGAAAGCCGTCACGCCCGAGGCTGCGACCAAGCCGGCGCCCGCTGCCGCGGTGGAAAGCCCGCTCGACGCAGAGATAAGCACCATCAGGGCCGGGATAAAGGCAACCCCCGGTGATGCTCTTCTGCACGCCCGACTCGGCTACCTCCTCCTGAACAAAGGGGCTCTGGACGAGGCGAAAACAGCCTTCGACGAGGCGCTCAAGCTCAACCCCCGTTCCCACGCGGCCATGACCGGCGAGGGAATCATCCTGGCACGCCAGGGCAAGCTCCGGGAAGCGGAAAAGGTCCTGAAGGATGCCCTCGTCGAGAACCCCAATCCCGTCCGGACCCATTATGAACTGGGCTTGGTCTACGAGAAGCTCGGCGAGCTCGACAAGGCCATCGCCGAGTACAAGGCGGCCCTGGCCAAATACCAGCAGGGAAGAAAATAGCTTCCCCCCGGAAAACGATGGCCCCCACAACCAATCCCTCCATATTCCGTCTCCTGCGACGGACCACGCTGCTGGCCGTGCTCTTCACGGCGTACGGCGTATTTCTGTTCACTCCCGCCGCCGCCACCCTCCAGGAACTCCAGACCGGGATGGAGCTGCCCGAGTTCTCGCTCAAAGACCCTGCCGGCAAACCCCATACCTTTGCCGAGCTGAGAGGCGAGAAGCTGACCATCGTGCTGTTCTGGTCCACCTGGGACAAAAAATCGGAAAAGGCACTGGACCGGATCCAGAAGCTCTATCAACAGTATCGGGAGCGCGGGCTCACGGTCATCGCCATCAACGCGGACGGACAGACGATCTCCGAAGAAGCCCTGACGCGCATCCGTTCGACCGTCGACCGGCTCAAGCTCACGTTCCCCGTTATCATCGACCAGGGCCTCGTTTTTTTCCGCGACATAGGCGTCATCGCGCTTCCCACCATGCTGGTTGTCGACAGGGAGCGCGTCATCAGATACGAGCTCTCCGGCTACCCGCTGGTGGGCGCCGAGAACCTGGCGGATTTCGTCGCCACCACCATGGAGGGCAAAAAACCGGCGATCGCCGGAAAGAAAGTATACCAGCCGAACAAGAACGCACTCCGGCTGTTCAACATGGGGAAGAACACCCAGAAATCGGGGCGCATGGCGGATACCGCCGAGCAGTGGGTCAGGAAGGCGATCGAGGCGGACCCGCACTTCGTGCTCCCGCACCTGAGTCTTGCCAAGTTCTACCAGAAAAGGGGCGAGACGGCCCAGGCCCGGGCGCAGTTGCAGGAGGCCCTCGCCATGGAGCCCGACAATGTCATCGCACTCTGCGAATCGGCCCTGTTGCTGGTGAACGACGGGAAGATCGACGAGGGAAAAACCATCCTGGAGAAAGCGCTCAAGACCGACGAGGCGTACACCCCGTGCTATTACTACGCCGGGTTCGCCTGTGGCAAACAGGGGAAGCTGGACGAGGCGCGCAGGATGTTCGACGAGGCGGCCAGGCTCAATCCCCTTGACTACAACATCGAGGTGTTCAAGGCCCGGGTGTTCGAAGAGCAGAACAAACAGCCCGAAGCCGCCGAAGCCTACCGCAAGGCACTGGAGACCGTACTCGCCCCGAACTGACCTCCGCGCCGCTTCTCCCGGACCTATTCAACCAAGACAACTGTTCAATTTCCGAAGCAACGACATCACGGCATGAAGAACTCCGGATAAACTGTCGATTCAGGCATTTCCCATTACAGAACGAAAAAGGCCGCCCGAATGCCCGGGCGGCCTTTTTCGTTGCGAAGAGGTCGGGATCGATGCTACTTGATCGCGAAGTTCTCCAGGGTGAGGCTCCCCTTCCCGATGGTGAGTATCCCGTCGAGGTAGGTCAAGCCGCTGGTGGGAGAAAAGGCACTGTCATACCCTCCCTTGAGGACCAAGACGAACCCGTCCCGGTTGAGGAGGAGATTCTCCGCGAACTCCATCCCCACGGCCTGAATGGGCACACTGCCGGTTGCCGCGTCGAGAGCCGCCTGAAGGGTGGCGAAGTAGACCGGAGTTGCCAGGGGGATGCGGACGTTCGGGATGATGTTGAAGGTGGCGGTGGCGGTCGATGCCCCCGTAATGGTCAACAGACAGTCGCTGCCGCCGGAGCAGGCGCCGGACCATCCGGCAAAGAGGGAGCCGGCGGAAGGGGTGGCATGGAGGGTGAGCTGGGCACCGCCGGGGAAGTTGGCGCTGCAACTGCTCCCCGCGCAGCTGAAGGGATAGGCGGCCGTGATGCTGTTCACCGTGCCGTTGCCGGTCCCGGTGCGGTTCACGGTCAGGGAGTACTGGCTGATGGTGTAGTTCTCCGTCTTGACGGCGCTGTCCGTCCCCCCGGCCGTGGCGTAATACTTGAGGGTGGTGGAGGGGCCGGAGACGGTGAGTGGTCCGCTGTAGACCGGCGAGCTGGCAGTGGGGATGGAGCCGTTCAGGGTGTAGTGGATGACGGCGGGCTTGCTCGCCGCCAGGTAGACGTTCTGGATCGCCGGGTAGGAGCCCCCCTGCGGTGAGGCGAGGGCCGTCAGCGGTTCCGGATTGGGAGTGAAGGTGGCGGTGACGTTGCGGGCGGCGTACATCGATACGGAACATCTGTCGCCATCGACGGTGTCGCATCCCGCCCATGAGCTGAATACCGATGAGGCATTCGGCACCGGCGTGAGGACGACCGGAATCCCTTCGGGTAGCGAGCTGATGGTACAGGTGCCGCTCGAACACACCCCGCCTGTCGAGGAGGTGACGCTCCCCCCACCGCTCCCCGCGAGGGTCACGTTAAGATTGTACTGGCCGAGGGTGATTCCCCCCGACGCAGGTTCCTCTATACCCATCAGCCGGGTATAGACACGCGGGTCAGAGGCATCGTCGGAGGAGACCTGTACGGCCGCCAACTTGTATCCGGTCGTGGCAGGGGCAAAATCGACGCTGACCGAGCAAGACTGGCCCGGGGTGAGGGTCGGGCTCGTCCCGCCGCAGGTCTCGTCCAGGAGAGTGAAACTGGCGGCATCAGTGCCGATGCGGCCAAGGGAGGCAACGTGGAGGTTGCCTGTACCGACGTTCTTGATGGAAAGGTGGCTTGCCGGGGCGTTCACCCCTGCTGCCGCGTTATCGTAAAAGAAAAGAGAAGTGTCCGAGAGGGATATGCGGGGAGCCGTGTAATTAGCACAGACGACCCCCCTGATGTCGTTCCCGTACCCGTAGAAGCGGGAGCTGAGCGCGTCGATACCGAGCGGCATGAGTCCGCCGAAGGTCGGGTCGGGGAAGGCTACCCCGCTGCCGCAGTCGACGACCAGCTGGCGGGGGTTGAGCGGGGCGGCCGCGTTGAAGAACCTGGAGAGGTCGATGACCCGGTACTGATCCTCGGTGTTGGCGAAGGTGAAGAGGTGCGGCCCGGACAGAGAGGCCTTTACCTCGGCGAGGGCACTCCGGAAGTCATCTACCCCTGGCGAGGAGATGTCGATGGGATTGCCGGGCAGGGGCTGGTCGAGGACGAAGAGGTGGCCGGTCTGGGTCGCCCGCTGCCTGATCCGGTCGATGGCTGCGCCGTAGGTGTCGATGAAGCTGACGAGGGCGGCCTTGGCGTCTGCCAGAAACGACGGATTCTTCGGGGCGAGGAGGGTGGCGTCGTTCTGCAAGAGCTGCCGGTACCTCATGAGCTCCTTGGGATCACCGTTCGCCATCTGGGGCGGGCTGAAATCGAGGCCGTAGACCTGGATCAGCTTCAGTTGGCACTTGAGCCCGTAGAGGAGGGTCTTCAGCATGACGACGTCGGCATAGTCGACCGTGATCGTACCGCCGGCGGCCTTGCCGATCCCGGCGTTATCCAGGGTCGTGGTGAATGCCGTGTTGCTGACCGCCGCCAGGTTGGTGATGGCGCCGTCGATCTGGGGGAGGAGGTTGGTGCCGAGGAAATCGATGACCGCCCCGGTGTTCGGAGTGGTGGCGGCGATCCCGTCCGGGGTCTGGGTCGTGGTAGTATTGTAGACGTTATAGGTGCCGAAGACGAACCCGCACTGCTGCAGGACGTCCCGGACGCTGTCCAGGGCCGTGGTATTGAGATTCTGCCCGTCCTCGTAGACCGCCACGACCCGGGTCACGCCGTAGAAGAACTGGGCTGTCTGGTCCGTCGGATCGGCCGTGACCGCCTGCTGGAAGGCGTCGCGGGCCGCAAGGATGTTGTGGTTGGCCAGGTAGCTCTTCCCCTGGTCAACGAGCGAGGCGCTGGTGGCAGACTTGGGTGCGGTCTGCACGGCAGCGCTGGGCGCCGAGGGACTTGTCAGCCTGGCGACGGCCACTGCGGCAACCATGACGACGATTGCCAGCGAGAGCACTAGATACTTCTTCATTTTCCCCTCCTGTCATTTGAATGAAACGATCTGTTTCCGATCGGTGTATATTTCGACGATCCCCTTGTCGAGCCAGACATTGGCCCTGCGCACGCCGGCAAAGTCTTTCTTGCCGACGGACAGCTCCACCCCCTCCCGCAGGACCAGGGGTGAGCGGGGCAACAGGTCCCACTCCGCCGTCCGCGCCGCGAACCTCAACGACCCGGAGGCCGAGCGGTAGCTTCCCCGCAACGAGTCGAGGTAGGTGGCCTTCGCCAGGTTAGAGCGCAACCCGAGGACCTGGCGGCCGCGCTGCACGAGCCTATTCCCCCGCACCTCGATGGTGACCCCCCCGCTGGTTTCGTGGTAGAGGTAGCCGTTCATGACCCCGTCAACGTCCGGAGGGAGAGGGGAAACACCGCGGTCGGCGGTGACGGTGCGGCTGTTCACGCTCACTGTGATGGCCAGGGCGGCAACCATGACCGCGATCAGACCGGGAAGAGCGTATGTCCATCCGATTCTTGTTTGCATTGGTGTGTCAACTCTGGCAGGCGGGGGAACCTGGGCGAAAAGGCGAGGTAAACGGTAAAGCAATAAGCAGGCCTTAGAACGACAAAAGCCGCCCATCAGTCAATACTGACAATGGCGGCTTTCGGTGAGGAACCTATCCGATCGTCCCAAGCCCACGTTCCCTCCAAGAATTCCATAATAATGAATGTTTTATAAACTTTTTCTTAAACACCGTCAACAGAAAAGACCTTAACCTGATGCAACTTTTCCAAGAGTAATTGACAAAATTCTTCCTCTCCCTTTACAATGTGACATCTGCCGTATTTCACGCCGACAACACTCTGAACGAACACGGAAATTTCGATGCTCCATCTGCAGCACCTCTCCAAGGACTTCGCGGGAAAACCTCTCTTCACCGACATCAGCTGGCATCTCAAAAAAGGGGAACGGGTCGGCCTCGTGGGGGAAAACGGCGCCGGCAAGTCGACCCTCATGCGGATCATCGCCGGCGAAGCGGAATACAGCGACGGCGCCCTCCAGTTCGCCAAGGGGGCGATCGCCCGCTACCTCCCCCAGGACGGCATCGTCACCCGGGGGCGCACCCTCTTCGCCGAGGCAATGTCCGCCCTGGAAGAGCTCCAGGGGATCGAACAAGAACTAGATGCGCTCACCCGCCGCCTGGAGACGCTCCCCCACGACGATCCCGCCCACGACGACCTGCTGGCCCGCTTCGGCCACCTCCAGGACGAGTTCCGCCTCAAGGGGGGGTACAGCATGGAGGCGGAGGTGGGGAACGTCCTGCGCGGCCTGGGCTTTCTCCCCGCCGACTGGGAACGGGAGTGCGGCGAGTTCTCCGGCGGCTGGCAGATGCGGATCGCCCTGGCGAGGCTTCTTCTGCAAAAGCCGAACGTGCTCCTCCTCGACGAGCCCACGAACCACCTGGACATCGAGGCGCGCAACTGGCTGGAGGATTACCTGAAGAGCTACCCCTTCTCGGTCATCCTCGTCTCCCACGACCGGTTCTTCCTCGACCAGGTCTGCCACCGGATCGTCGAGGTCTGGAACCACACCCTCACCGACTACCACTGCTCGTACAGCGAGTATCTTGTCCGGCGCGAGGAGCGGGTGGCGGCCCTGCGCGACGCAAAGCGCCGCCAGGACGAAGAGATCCAGAAGCTGGAGGACTTCATCAGCCGCTTCCGCTACAAGGCGGACAAGGCAAGCCTCGTCCAGTCCCGCATCAAGCAGCTGGAGAAGATCGAGCGGATCTCGCTCCCCCCGGAGCGCAAGCGGATCAAGTTCCGCTTCCCCACCCCCCCCAAGAGCGGCCGGGTGGTCATGGAACTGAAGAAGCTCACCCGCGCCTACGGGGAGAACCGGGTCCTCGATGGCATCGATCTGGTGATCGAGCAGGGGGAGCGGGTGGCGCTGGTGGGACACAACGGCGCCGGGAAATCCACCCTCATGCGGGTGCTCGCCGGGGGCGACTTCCAGGAGGGGGAGCGTGTCGTCGGCCACAACGTGATCCTCGACTACTTCGCCCAGGACCAGGCCCAGGAACTCGACGGCGGGCGCTCCGCCTACGAGGAGCTCCTGGCCGATGCCCCCTACGACATGGTGCCGGCCCTGCGCGACATCCTCGGCGCCTTTCTCTTCTCCGGCGACGACATCCACAAGAAGGTGGCGGTCCTCTCCGGCGGCGAGCGTAACCGCCTGGCACTGGCCAAGATGCTCCTGCGACCGGCCAACCTGCTGCTCATGGACGAGCCGACCAACCACCTCGACCTTTTCAGCAAGGACGTGCTCCTCGACGCCCTGCGGGCCTTTCCCGGCACGGTGGTCTTCGTTTCCCACGACCGCCACTTCATCGACGGCCTGGCGACCCGGGTCGTGGAGGTGGAGGGTGGTCAGCTCACCTCCTACCACGGCGACTACGAATACTACCTGGCGAAAAAGGCCGGCACAGATGCCTCCACCCAGCCGCCGGGGGCAGACACTGCACTCCGAGTCCCGAGTCCTTCAGACCCGCTGTTTGGGTCCGAGTCCCAAGTCCCGGTTTCAAAAGAAGACCGCCTGCGCCTGCGTGAGGAAGAGAAGCTGCGGCAAAAGGAGGAACGCCGGCAGCAGAAGCGGCTCGCCGAGGTGGAAGCGGAGCTGGAAGCCGCAGAGAAGGAACTGGCGGAGCTGGAAGCCCGGATGGCCGATCCCGCTTTTTTCGCGGACCCGGAACGGGCCCGCCGCGGAGGGGAGGAGCACGCCGCCGCCACCGCCCGGGTCGCCCTCCTCTATGCGGAATGGGAGCGACTCCAGGAAGGCGACTCCTCCGCGGTGTAACACACCTTCCCCTGTTTGCCGTATACAAATCGGTGGCAATTCCATTCGCGTTTCTTTATAATTGAAATTCTCCCCCCTCCTTTCCCGTCCCTGACCAGGCGCAAGCAGCAGAGCTACCGAAAGGAAGAGCCGTGACCGGCAAGAAGACTCTGCAAGATGCATCGACCGCAAAGGATGGACCAACCACGATCCCCGGGCAGATTGCACGTTACGCCGCCGCCATGGGCGCGATCGCGCTGGCCTCCCTCCTCCACCAGTGGATCCCGCGGCTCCTGGGCGGCACGCTGCCCCCCTTCGTCACCTTCTATCCGACAATCCTTCTCGTGGCCCTGCTGGCGGGCCGGGGACCTGGCTTAGCGGCGACGGCCGCGGCAGCGCTCCTGGCGGACTACTTTTTCCTCCTTCCCCCTGGGTTTGGGATCGATAACCCTGCCGACGCCGTTCGGCTGATCTTTTTCATCGGCATGGGCGTATTCATGAGCGTAGCTTCGGAGCGCTACCGCCGTGCCCGGACACGGCTGAAAGAAGCGGTGGCCGAGCGCACCGCAGAGCTGGGCCTTGCAAATGAGCGCTTGACCCGGGAGATCGAAGAGCGCACGCAGGCGGAAGAGGCTCTGCGAAAGGAGCGCGACTTCAGCAACGCCGTGCTCGACACGGCCGGGGCACTGGTCGTCGTAATCGATCGCAACGGCCGCATCACACGCTTCAACAGGGCCTGCGAAAAGGTTACCGGCTATACCGAGGCCGAAGTCCTAGGCCGCGTCGGATACGAGTTCCTCATCCCCCCCGATGAACTGACAGGGGTCACCGAGACATGGGAAGCCCTATGCTCGGGCGACGCCCCCATTCGGCATGAAAATCACTGGCTCGCCAAAGACGGCTCGCGGCGGCTCATTGCCTGGTCGAATACCGCAATCGTCGGCCCGGCGGGCGGGATCGACTACATCATCGGCACCGGTGTTGACATCACCGAAAGCAAACGGACCGAAGAAGCGCTGCGGGAGAGCGAGGCACGCTTGAAGCAGGCACAGGCGATCGCCCACCTCGGCAGCTGGGAGCTCGATCTGCCATCCAACCGGCTCTCATGGTCGGACGAGGTATACCGGATCTTCGGCCTGCAGCCGCAGGAGTTCGGCGCTACTTATGCTGCTTTCCTGGGAGCCGTTCACCCCACCGACCGCGCCGCGGTGGATGAAGCCTATTCCGGCTCGTTACGCGAGGGAAGGGACACCTACGAAATAGAGCACCGGATCGTCAGAAAGTCGGATGGCGAGATTCGAGTTGTCCATGAAAAATGCGAGCACTTCCGTGATGCTTCAGGCCGCATCGTCCGCTCGATCGGGATGGTTCACGATATCACCGAACGTAAGCGGGCAGAGGAGGCGCTGCGGGAGAGCGAGGCGCGCTTCTCGACCGTGTATCATTCGAGCCCGGTCGGCATCGGCATCTCCCGCCTCGCCGACGGGAAATTCGTCGACGTGAACAATACCTTCCTGGCCATCTACGGCTATACCCGCGAGGAGGTCATCGGCCATACCGCGAACGAGCTGGGCATGTGGGACCACGAGGCACGCGCCAAACTGGTCGAGACCTTGGAGGAGCAAGGACGGGTGCAGAACGTCGAGATGACGTTCCGCAAGAAATCCGGGGAATACGCTGAGCAGCTGGTTTCGGTGGAAATGATCGAACTCGCAGGTGAAAAGTGTATCCTCGGCCTCCTGACCGACATAACCGACCGGCAGCGGGCGGAGGAGGCGCTGCTGCACAGCGAGCAGCGTTTCCACACGCTGGCCGAGGCTGCCTTCGAAGGGATCGGCATCAGCGAGCACGGCCGTTTTATAGACGCAAACGACCAGCTGGCGCGCCTCCTCGGTTACAATCTGGACGATTTGATTGGTCTGGATGTGACAGCCGTGCTTCCTCCCGAAGACCGGGACCGGGTCCTGACCAATATCCTGGCTGGCAGAGAAAACAGACTCGACCAGGAGATGGTATGCAAGGACGGCTCGCGCCGGTTCGTGGAGGTCCGCGGCAAAACCATTCAGCAGCAGGGCCGGCAAATCCGGCTCACCGCTTTCCATGACATCACCGAGCGCAAACGCCACGAGGATGAACTTGTCCAGGCCCGCCGGGCCGCGGAGGCCGCCAGCCTGGCCAAGAGCCAGTTCCTCGCCAACGTGAGCCACGAACTGCGCACGCCGATGACCGGCATCCTCGGCATGCTCGAACTTGCCCTCGATGGCGAACTGGCCCCGAAGCAGCGGCACTACCTGGAGAACGTGCGGACATCGGCGAACGCCCTCCTCCGCCTGCTGAACGACATCCTCGACTTCTCCCGCATCGAGGCGGGAGCGGTCAGGCTTGCCGAGGAACCGTTCAACGTTGAGTGGTGCGTCCGCAGCGCCGTAGAACTTCTGGCCATCGAGGCGCAGCGCAAGGGACTCGAAATCGCCGTGGAAATCGCCCCCGGCACCCCCGGTCTCGTGACGGGGGACGAAGGGAGGGTCCGCCAGGTGCTCGTGAACCTGATCGGCAACGCCGTCAAATTCACCGAGCAGGGGAAGGTGACGGTTCAAATCGCGGGGGGAGAAACGGCCGTGGACGGGCGGCGGGAAATTACCTTCACGGTGGCCGACACCGGTATCGGTATCCCCGCCGACAAGGGGGATCTCATCTTCCAGCCCTTCAGCCAGGTTGATGCATCCTCCACCCGTCGTTACGGCGGCACAGGCCTTGGTCTCGGCATTTGCAAGAGAATTGTGGAGCTGATGGAAGGCGTTATCGACTGTACAAGCGAAGAGGACGTAGGAAGCGCTTTCTCCTTCACGGTTCCACTGCAGGAGGTTGGAACAACGGACGAGGCTGCAGCCCCGCCAGCCGAAGCGATACAAGCGAAGGGGAGCCCCGCCATCGAGGAGCCACGCCTCCTCGTCGTCGAGGACGATCCGGTTAACCGTACCCTCATCGAGACGGTCCTGCGCAACCGGGGTTACAGCCTCGACGTCGCCGGCGACGGCCGGGAGGCGTTCGAGTTGTGGGAAAAGGGCAAATACGCCCTCGTCCTCATGGACGTACAGATGCCGGAGCTGGACGGGCTCGCGGCGACCCGCCTCATTCGGGAGAGCGAGCGGGCACGGGGAGGCCACACCCCCATCGTCGCCCTCACCGCCCATGCCTTTCCGGAAGACGAGGCGAAATGCCTTGCCGCCGGCATGGACTACTACCTGGCGAAGCCGATCGATTTCCCCAGATTCCACCGGCTGATCGTTGAACTCACGGGGAACAGGACGTAACCTGTCCGCCCCCGCGACCCGCCGCTTCGGATTCCTCCCCCTCTCTCCCCTTGACACCACAGCGGCAACTGGTTACTCTTTAAGAGCAACCTGCCGTTATCCAACTATCAGCATGTACAAGGAATCAGCCAATGACCGAAACCCTTTCGCTCAATCTGCCCGAAGTCGTGCCGGTGTACCCGCTTCGGGAAATGGTGGCCTTCCCGTATATGATGATCTCCCTCTACCTGAGCCACGAGGAGCTCCCCACGTTCGAGGAGAGTATCCACTACGGCAACCTGGTCTGCCTGGTCAAGGCCAAGTCGGGAGAGCCCGGCAACCTGGCGCCGGCTCTCCACGATATCGGGACCGTCTGCAAGATCAACCAGCTCAATACACTCCCGGAAGGTGGAGGGAAGGCAGTCCTCGAGGGGCTTGCCCGGGTACGGCTCAAGGCGGTGATCCAGGACTTTCCGGTCATCCTGGCCCAGGTGGAACTGGTGCGCGAATTCGCCGAAAAGTCGATGGTTTCCGAGGCACTCGTCTCGAGCCTCAACGCCCTGCTGAAGATCGCCCTCTCCTATGGACGACCGCTGCCCGACGATGTCATGAAGATGATCGACTACATCGACAACCCGGCCCGGCTCTCGGACCTGGTTGCCCTCTATGTCAACCTCCCCCTGGAAGACCAGCAGGTGCTCCTGGAGACGCTCGACCCCATCGAGCGGCTGAAAAAGGTCTACATGCACCTCACCGCCGAGGTGCAGCGGCTCCAGGTCAAGGGAGAAGTCCAGGCCGAGGTCACCAAGCGGGTCGGCAAGACCCAGAAAGAGTATCTGCTCCGGGAGCAGATGCGGCAGATCCAGGAAGAGCTCGGCGAGGACGATTCGCGCATCGGCGAGATGAACGAGCTGCGCAAGAAGATCGAGAGCTCCGGGATGCCCGACGAGGTGCGAAAGATCACCGACAAGGAACTGAAGCGGCTGGAGCGGATCAACCCCGCCTCGCCCGAATACACCGTGTCGCGCACCTACCTCGACTACCTGACCGGCATGCCGTGGAAGACGGCCACCACCGACAACCGCGATATCATCAAGGCGGAGAACGTCCTCAACGAGGATCACTACAACCTGAAGAAGGTGAAGGAGCGGATCCTCGAATACCTGGCCGTGCGCACCCTGAAGGAGAAGATGAAGGGGCCGATCCTCTGCTTCGTGGGGCCGCCGGGGGTGGGAAAAACAAGCCTCGGCAAGTCGATCGCCCGGGCACTGGGACGCAACTTCATCCGCATCTCCCTCGGCGGGATGCGGGACGAGGCCGAGATTCGCGGCCACCGGCGCACTTACATCGGTGCGCTGCCGGGACGGATCATCCAGGAGATCTACCGCTGCGGCAACAACAACCCGGTCTTCATGCTCGACGAGGTGGACAAGATCGGCGCCGATTTCCGGGGCGACCCGGCCAGCGCGCTCCTCGAGGTGCTCGACCCGGAGCAGAACTTCTCCTTCACCGACCACTACCTGGACGTGCCGTTCGACCTGACCAACGTGATGTTCATCACCACAGCCAACCTCCTCGACCCGATCCCCCCCGCCCTCAAAGACCGGATGGAGGTGATCACCCTGTCGGGCTACACCACGGAGGAAAAAGAGCATATCGCCACGAAGTTCCTCATCCCCAAGGAGATCGATGAAAACGGCCTGACTCCAACCCCGCCCACCTTCGAGGAAAGCGCCATCGCCAGGATCATCGGCGATTACACCCGGGAGGCGGGCGTGCGCAACCTCCAGCGCAACATCGCCTCCATCTGCCGCAAGGTGGCCAAGGAGATCACCCAGAGGAAGCCGCCGCGGGCGACCATCACACCGGAACTGGTTGAAGAGTTCCTGGGGCCCCGCAAGTTCTTCAACGAGGTGGCTGCGGAGAAGGACCGGATCGGCGTCGTGACCGGCCTCGCCTGGACCGAGACCGGCGGCGACATCATCTTCGTCGAGGCGACCCGCATGAAGGGAAAGGGGGACCTGATCCTGACCGGTTCGCTGGGGGACGTCATGAAGGAATCGGCGCGGGCCGCCCTCTCCTTCGTGCAGGCCAACGGCACCGAATGGTCGATTCCGGACGGACTCTTCACCGACACGAATATCCACATCCACGTCCCGGCGGGGAGCATCCCCAAGGATGGTCCATCGGCGGGAATCACCATGGCCACCTCCATCGTCTCGCTGATGACCGGGCGCCCCGCCCGCCGCGACGTGGCCATGACCGGAGAGATCAGCCTCACCGGCCGGGTCCTCGCCATCGGCGGCCTCAAGGAGAAGGTGCTCGCGGCACGCCGCGCCGGGGTGAAGAAGGTGGTGCTTCCCGGCCGCAACCGCCAGGACATGGAGGACATCCCCGAGGATGTCCAGCAGGAGCTGGACTTCGTGTTCGTCGACGACGTGCGCGAGGCCGTGGGCGAAGCGCTCCTTTCCATCGGGAAAGGCGGCGCATGACCCTCGGGACGGTCAGCAGACGATGACGGTGCAGGCCCTGGCGGGAATGCTCAAGACGGTATTTCTCGAGGTGCAGGAGTACTTCCGCCTCTCGTGGAGCGCCGTGCGCAAGATTTTCTCCCGCCCCTTCTATTACCGTGAATTCGCCATCCAGATGGACAAGCTCGGCGTCGGCTCCCTCTTCATCATCATCCTGACCGGGACCTTCACCGGCATGGTCATGGCGCTCCAGTTCCTCGCCCAGCTGAAGCCGTTCGCCGCAACGAGCTACGTGGGGGGGATGGTGGCAGTCACCATGATAAAGGAGCTCGGCCCGGTCCTCTCCTCGCTCATGGTGGCGGGCCGGGTCGGCTCGGCCATCACCGCCGAACTCGGCACCATGGTGGTCACCGAGCAGGTGGATGCCATGCAGGTTGAGGGGACCGACATCGTCAAGAGGCTCGTCACCCCCCGCCTCAAGGCGATCCTGGTTTCCCTGCCGCTCCTCACCGTGGTGACCGACGCCGTCTCCCTCCTCGGCGGCTACGCCATGGCCGCCGGGTACGGCATCAAGCCCCTCATGTACATCAACTCCCTCACCCAGTTCATGTTTTTCATCGATTACGCCGAGGGGCTCGTGAAACCCCTCATTTTCGGCTTTATCATTGCCATGATGGGATGCTACACTGGGCTCAACACGCGCGGCGGGGCAGCCGGGGTCGGAGAGGCCGCCAAGCGGACCGTGGTCCTCTCCTCGGTCCTGATTCTCATCATGGATTTCTTCATCGCGAAGGTATTCGTGACCATCCGGTAGGGGGGCCGCCCTTTGAAACCGGGCAACCACGCGGGGTTGCCCCTACGGAATCATTGAAACGAAAGGATTGGTGTGGCGCAGGAGCGGGGCATCAGAATCAGTAACCTCTGCTACTCGGTGGACAACCGGCAGATCCTCGCGGAGGTCTCGATCTTCGTGGAGAAGGGGGTCAACCGGACCATCCTCGGCGCCAGCGGTGCCGGCAAGACCACCATCCTCAAGCTGATGCTGGGGCTCCTCCAGCCCTGCAGCGGCGAGATCCTCATCGACGGGGTTTCCCTGGCCGGCCTCTCCGAGGCCGAGCTGATCCGGGTCCGGCGCAAGCTCGCCATCGTCTTCCAGGGGGGGGCTCTCTTCGACTCCATGACGGTGGGGGAAAACGTGGGGTACCGGCTTTTCCAGGACGGCGAGCTCTCCGAAAGCGAGATCGAACGGATCGTGCTGGAGAAGCTCGGCTTCATCGGGCTCGAGGACACCATCGACTATTACCCCTCCCAGCTGTCGGGGGGGATGAAAAAGCGGGTTGCCATCGCCCGTGCCCTCGCCTCGGAGCCCGATTACATCCTTTTCGACGAGCCGACCACCGGTCTCGACCCGGTCGGGGTCTACAACATCTGCCACCTGATGCACCAGCTCCAGAAGGAGGGGAAGACGACCCTCATGGTGACCCACGACCTGGCCACCGCCTTCGCGGTCTCGGAGGAGTTCTCCTTCATCCACAAGGCGCGCCTGATCTTCGACGGGACCCGGGATGAGATGCTCATTTCCCGGCTGCCGGCGATCCGCGAGTTCCTCGAGCCTACCGACTCGTCGTTGTTCGTAGCGCCAAAAACGCCAATTGGAAAGGACTTCCATGAAGCGAAGCGATAACATCGCCTGGTCCCAGGTAAAGATCGGGATATTCATCGTCTGCGCCCTCATTTTCCTGGCGCTGGGGATCCTCCTCATGGGGAAGCAGACCAAGCTCTTCGTCCCCAAGGGGGAGCTGTCCGTGATCATGACCGACGTGGCCGGCCTCAAGGTCGGCGCCCCGGTCTGGCTGGCGGGAGTCGACGTGGGCGCGGTGACCCGGATCCGCTTCGAGCGGCCGCGCGAGACCAACGAGGTGCAGATCGACCTGGAGGTGGACCGGGAGGCGCTCAAGAAGATCGGTCCCGATTCGATCATCTCCGTCAAAACCCGCGGCCTCATGGGGGAGAAGTACGTTGACATCACCCCGAGCAAGTCCTACACCGAGGTCCCCTTCAAGCGACTCTACGGGACGCCGGTCCCGAAGCTCGACGACGTCGTGCAGAAGGCAGGAACCACCTTCGACAACCTCAACGGAATCATCGGCCGGATGGGCAAGGGTGAAGGGACCATCGGCAAGCTCATCAACGACCCGAAGCTGTATGACAACATCACGCGGCTCACCCTGGAGCTCAACACCTTCGCCAACAATGTGAATCGGGGCGAGGGTACCCTCGGCAAGCTCACCCGGAGCAGCGAGCCCTACGACCGGCTGATCGCCATCCTGAACCGGGCGGATACGACCCTCAAGGACATCCAGGAGTCGCAGGGGACGCTGAGCAAGCTGATCTACGACCGGGAGCTCTACGACAAGCTCGTCCTCCTGGCGAGCAAGGCCAACCAGGCGGCCGACGACGTCCGGGAGCTCAACCGGCGCCTCACCTCCCCCGAGGGGACCATCGGCAAGCTCCTCGGCGATCCGCAACTGTACAACCGGGGGGTCGAGCTGATCAACCGGGCGGACCGGTCGATGCAGTCCCTCGAAGAGATCACCGCCCGGATCAACCGCGGCGAGGGTTCGGCCGGCAAGCTCGTTAACGACCGGGAACTCTACGACAAGCTGAACCGGGTGGTGGACGACCTGGACGTACTCGTCAAGGATGTGAAGGAGAATCCGAAACGGTACTTGAAATTCTCAGTGTTCTAACCATTTCTATGTTGAACCAACCCACTTACTCCCGATTAACTCCCTCCCCCTTGATGGGGGAGGGTCGGGGTGGGGGTGAACGCCCACTACCTTCCCCCTCCCCCTCACCCCCTCCCACAAGGGGAGGGGGAATGTGAAATCGATACTGCGAGGTCATCAATGAACAGACGTTACTGGTTTCACATCCTGGCCGTTTCCTTGACGCTTTTCCTTGCTTCCGCCGCGCTCGGCGCGGGACTGGAGGAGCGCGTCAAGGAACATGTTCTGGCCAACGGCATGAAGCTCCTGATGGTGGAGCGCCACAGCTCCCCCACCGTGGCCTGCTGGATCCGCTTCAAGGTGGGGAGCGTGAACGAGCGGAGCGACGAGCGCGGCATCGCCCACATGCTGGAGCACATGCTCTTCAAAGGGACCAAGACCATCGGCACCAAGAACTACGCCGCCGAAGTACCGCTCCTGGCCAAGATCGAGGAGACGGCCCAGGCGCTCATGGCGGAGAAGCGCAAGCGGGACAAGGCGGACAAGAAGCTCATCGCCGATCTCACGAAGACGCTGGCCGACCTCCAGGCCGAGGACGACAGGTATGTGGTCTCCGAGGAGTACGCGGAGATCTTCGCCAAGAACGGCGGGGTGGGCTTCAACGCCTTCACCGCCAAGGACACGACCGCCTACATGATCAACCTCCCTGCCAACAAGCTGGAGCTCTGGGCGACGGTGCAGGCGGACCGGATGCTCAACCCGGTGCTGCGCCAGTTCTATACGGAGCGCGACGTGGTGATGGAGGAGCGCCGGCGGAGCTACGACGCGGAGCCGTCCGGGAAGCTGTGGGAGAACTTCATCGCCGCCGCTTTTGTCGCCCATCCCTACGGCCAGCCGGTGATCGGCTGGCCGTCGGACATCGAAAACCTCTCCCGGACCAAGGCGGAGGAATTCCTCCACAGCTACTATGCGCCGAACAACGCCATCGTGGCCATCATCGGCGATATCGATCCGGCGAAGACCATTGCCATGGTGGAGAAATACTTTGGCGCGATCCCGCCGGGCAAGCCGGTGGCACCGGTTGCCACGGACGAGCCGGAGCAGGTGGGAGAGCGGCGCACCGAGGTGATTGGCGACGCGGAGCCGGAGCTGATGATCGGCTTCCACAAGCCGACCCTGCCGAACAAAGACGACTACGTGTTCGACGTCATCGACATGCTTCTCGCCGACGGCCGGACATCGCGCCTGTACAAGAAGC
>JAMXLF010000057.1 GCA_024281055.1 Geobacteraceae bacterium | reverse complement strand
CTTGAGCGTAACAATTTTCGAGCGAATTCCATTATTACAGGCACTTACAGACATCAACTGCAAAAATGAACCGAACCAGAACTCTAACCAACTGATTTTATTCAGTTAAACGTTGGGACACTACTGTTCTTGAATATAAAATACATAGAAAGAAATTTGAACCTGACTATGAGAATTTAAAAAAACTGCCACTAATTGATATTAAGAACTCAATTTATCAGTCTCAATTTAGCTACGAAAGCATATTGAAGTATCTGAAAGATAATTATAAGTGCAAACCAATTATACTAACATATGTAAACAAAGATAATATAGATAAAATGTTTGTTGCTTATACACCGTCAGACTCAAGTGATTTGCATATTTTAAAAGAAAGCGATTTACTGGCCTTTGCCAAATACCATTATATCCCACTAAATAAATACCCTAAGATTGCAATGTTATATCCATTTGCGGCACTATTAGATGTTGTTATTTATCCGATCACATTGTTTCTTCCGAGGGTTGTTGATCGATAACTGTGATCCAACTTAGGGGTGCTGCTGGAAAGCAGCAGACCCCTTGATCCGTTACTCTAGGAGGTGAAACAAATGAAAGTTTTCACAGCTGCCGCGTGTCTCATACTTGCTGTGTTGCAATCAACAACATCATTTTCTGCACCATCGCCATGGATGAAACCAGTCACCATAGAGGGGACTGTAGTAGAAGTATCATGGATTCCTCTGAAAACCGCGAAAGGAAATCCTGGTATGTGGGGAAGTGCTAGACAGGATCGAACCTTCCCGGCCCATTACAAGGTTAAGTTAGCCAACATCATCGTGCCTCCAACAGCCCACGAGCAATATCCATTCTATAAGAACGGTGATAGTACCAACGTAAGACTAAATCACGAAGAAGATGATGGATATCTCAAACCAGGGATGAGAATTAAAATAACAGATTACCAAAGGGGGGGTGATGAAGGAGGCGAATGGTCTCGTTTTAAAGGTGTTGAAATCTTGTCCCAAGAATAGTCCAAAGCTAACGGAAGGACAAGAGGGGCTGACAATTTACAAATGTAAAAAGTGTAGACCCCATCTTGATTGCCCTTCCCCGCCTCAAGCGCCCGCTTGATCTCATTGCCGATACTCTCCGCACCCTCCTTTCATCTCTATATACCAATCTCTCCCTCTAATTACTTGACTTAGAAAGTCTTGCGGTTTACTTTGTGCTCATTAATATCTTTTGCTTTGAATTTAATGCGTACCGCTGCAGAAGTGGCTTTTTTGTGCGCGCAGACCGCAGAGACCTCCGCGCCTCGCCGCACATCTTCCGGCACTGAGCCGGAGAAAACGCGACTTCGTGCTGAAGGAGGGGTCAGTGTCTCACTCAACGGGCAGACTGTTAATCCGCGCCATCCCCGACGCCGAGGTCGCACGGAAAGTCGCCTCGTTCATCTGCAAGTACGGCGGCAATCCCGCGCCGGAAACCGTTGCGGCCAGACTTGCGACTCTGCCGCTGGTCCTGGCCCGCTCCATGCCAGCCGCGTCCGGCAGGCGCATTGCCACTGCCCTGATGGAACTGGGTGCCGACGCTGTTTTTCTCCCAGATCCAGAGTCCGGCGCCCCACCGCCGGCGGTTGCCGCCCCACCGGCCGAGGTTCCTGCAAACCCTCCCGTTCAACCACCCGCAGCCGCGCAATCACCGGCAGCCCTTGCTCCCCGGCCACCAGGCACCGAACGCCGTCCCGCCACGGCACCACGGCAGACAGGAGAGACGCTGCTCCGCTCCGATGCCCCCATCCTGCTCCTGTATGCATTCCTCGCCTCCCTGGTGGCCATGGCTTCGCCGGTGTTTCTCCTCTGCTCCATTCCGCTGGCACTCTACGCCATCCATCGCGCCTGCGTTTCCCTTGCATCATCCGGCTGGCTGCGCGCCATGTTCATGGCGGTCGTCTTTGTCCCGCCAGCCAATACCCTCCTTCTGTTGATCCTCTGGGTGCAGTGCACGCTGATACTGCGGAGGCAAAAGGCAACCGGCACCGGCGTAAAGGATTCCGGTGGGGTCGTTCTGGCCCTGCGCCTGGCATGCACCCCTTTGATGCTCCTTGCGCTCTTCGGGGTCTCCAGCGGCACCCTGCCGGCGGAATTTTCGAGCCTGACCGAAAGCGTCGAGAGCCAGTTGGCCAAACAGGTGAAACTGGTGGCCAAGCGGTTTCCGCGCACCGTGAGCAAGGAGATGCGGATCGACAGCGTTACCGCCGGACCGGACCGGCTCCTGACCTACAACTGCACCATGCTGCAATATCCGGCCGACAGGATCGACGCCAACCAGCTCCGTGATGCCGCCAGGGAAAAGCTCCTGAAGGAGGTCTGCGCAAGTACCGACCTCAAGCTGCTCCTCAAGAAGGAAGTGACCATTGCCTACGCCTTCAGCGGCAATGACGGCAAACTGGTGACGACCGTGGCAGTAAAAGGATGCGATTGTCGCGACTAATCGCCGGCGCTCCACGAGAGGAACCGATGGACACAGAGACCATCTCCGACTATTTCGACAAGCACCAGGAACAGGCGTTCATCGCCAAGACGCTGGCAATGGTACTGGTCATCATCGTCGCCAGGGATTTTCTGGCCGGGATGCTGTCGTTCCTGATTCTTCTCTTCCCGCTGCTGTTCGCCATCTACATCCGCTTCCAGATGGCCACCACCCATAATTCCTTCTTCACCGTCCTCAAGGAGCATATAACCTTTATCCCGGTGATGCGCACCGCCGAGGAACGGAAGACGGAAAAGACGCCATGGGTGACCTACTCGCTCATCGCATGCAACTTCGTCATATTTTACTGCATCCAGACCACGGTCGACCCGCAGGTCATCGCGGACAATTTCATCCTGCTTCCGGAACAGCCCACTTTCTGGAACGTCCCGTTCAGCGCACTCACCTCCATGTTTCTCCATGCCGGCAACGGACATCTGTGGGGCAACATGGCGTTCCTCTGGGTGGTGGGCTCGGCGGTGGAACGCCGGATCGACAGCGGCAGCTTCCTGTTCCTCTACCTGTTCACCGGGCTCATGGGGGGGATACTCTACATCCTGGTGGAGTATGCTGCGCTCGATTCAGTCGGCCATATGCTCGGGGCATCGGGAGCCATTGCCGGCATCATGGGTATCTTTGCCGTCCGCTGCTACTTCAAGAGCATGATCTTCCCGCTGCCCATTCTCGGCGTCTTTTCCCTGCTTCTTCCCGTCAGCCTCAAGATCCGTCTCAATTCCCTGCTGATCATCGGCATCTTCTTCTTTTCCGACCTTTCCGGCGGGCTGGCGCAGCTTGCCGGCAGCGATTCCCGTATCGGCCACTGGGTCCACCTGGGAGGGATGATAACCGGGATGCTCGTTGCCGGGCTCTTCCTCAGGCTGGGTGAGGACGCGATCGAAGAACGCCACCTGGAAATAGGGATCAAGGCCTCGGAGACGGCAATGGATATGGGCGAGGGGGAGAAGTCGCTCAGCATCGCCCTTGAGCGCAACCCGGAGAACGGCGAGGCGCTCCTGGCCCTGGCACAGCTGAAGACAAAGTTCAACGCAACGGAGGAGGGAGCGGAGCTGTACCGCCGGGCAATGCCACTCCTTTTGAAGAGCAACCCGGCAAAGGCCATCGAGGCGTTTCGGGACTATTCCCGCAAGTATGCTCCCGTGCTTGAGCCCAAGCTGCTGGATAGCCTGGGATACTCCGCTTTGCGGCTGAATGACCGGGAAATGGCTGTCCGCTGTTTTTCACTGTTGGCAGACCTGCCGGACACCCCGTCACGGGATCGGGAGCGGGCACTCTTCCAGTGCGGCAAGAGCCTTGAGGAGCTGGGAGAGTTCGAAAAGGCCAACCAGCGCTTCGTCCAGCTGCTGCAAGAATTTCCCGATGCAGCTGTGGCCCCGAAGCTCAGGCTGAAGCTGGAAGCAGCCGAGACTGTGAATCCCCCTCCACCGGTGCCCGCTCCCGGGAAAGATCCCGTGAACTCGTCCGCACCGCCCGCCGAACCGGCTTCCGCAGTGGCTGCGGAAACCCGCTCCTGCCCGGCCTGCGCCGCTGCCATGCGTCGCCGTCGTGCCAGCAGCGGCGCCCATGCGGGAAAGCTCTTCTGGGTCTGCGCGGCTTTCCCCGAGTGCCGGCAGGTGCTCCCGGTCCAGGAAGGAAACACCGCCTGAAGGGGAAGGATCTCTCGGCGATGATCATGTCTCTGTCGAATTACTGCTCGGGGTTTTCGCAGACCGGGCAATGCCCCTCGCCGCTTTCGCGGTCGACGTCAAGATCCCCACCGCACACTTCGCAAACCCCCGGAGGGATCGGTCCACTGCGCCACTTCCGGTACATTGCCCCGAACCGCTGTAATACTCCCATGGCCAAACCTCCCGTCCCGGCGGGGGATGAAACGCCGCCGCTTTTCCGAAGAACCGCTCAACGCCACCTTCGGCAGAAATCCGCTCATTCTCAGAAAGTTTCCCACAATAAACCGGATGTACAAGAGCATATATTGAAACTGCGCGGGCAAAGAGTATTGGACGTCCTGCTACCCGAAATGGGGCAGCCCATTGACGATTTCCGACGCGCGGACCGCGCGGTATCCAGGCATCGGGAGAATCTACCCGATTTTACTGCCGGTTTTCTCCGGCCGTGGAATTGGCACGCTCTCTGCTGGAATCAGAATTGAACGGCAAACGATTCCTACGCTCAGAAGGCTATGCCGCCAGGGCGGTTTCTGCTATACTGGCCGTGGCGTACAGTCTGACAGTCGGACTCCATGGAGAGACCAATGAAAAAGATCATGCTTGCGATACCCGCCGCACTCCTGGCCCTGGGATTGGCACTTGCCACGGGGCATGCGGCATGGGCTGACGAGTACCTGCCGGGGCCTTCGGACGTGGTGGAGGACTCCGGCACAACCCCCTTCTCAGCCGATGAACTGGATGACCTCCTCGCCCCCATCGCCCTTTACCCGGATCCGCTCCTCGCCCAGATGCTGCCGGCCGCAACCTTCATCGACCAGATCGACGAGGCGGCGCGCTATGTCAGGCAGTACGGGAAATCAGCGCGGATCGACGACCAGCCGTGGGACGTGAGCGTACGGGCGCTGGCCCATTATCCGGACGTGCTCTTCATGATGGACCAGAAGTACGACTGGACCGTTTCCCTTGGGCAGGCGTACGTCAACCAGCCGCAGGACGTGATGGATGCGATCCAGCGCCTGCGCGCCGAGGCAGAGGATGCGGGCAACCTGGTCTCCACGTCGCAACAGGAAGTAGTCGTTGAGGATGAGGACATCCGGATCGTCCCGGCCGAGCCCGAGGTGATCTACGTTCCCCAGTACGACCCGCTGGCGGTCTATGTGGAGCCTGCCCCCACGTACGGGTTCATCACCTTCGGCGTCGGCTTCACCATCGGCGTATGGCTGAACCGGGACTGTGACTGGCATCATCACCGTGTTTACTACCATGGCTGGCGTGGCAGCGGCTGGATCAACCGGGCCCGACCCTACATAGGCACCCGGCGAAGCGTTTACATCAATAACACGTTCAACGTCATCAACGTCAACCACAGGGTAGTGCAACACGATACGGACCGCTATCGCAGGGATCTGCGCCGCAATGTGGAATATCGCCGGGAGCGTGTCGGCGGCCATGGACCCCTGCCCGGGAATACTCGACCACACGACCAGGGACAACGACGCGGGACTCCTTCTCCAACCACTGCTACTCCCCGTGTCGCACCGCGTCCGGTCACTGCCGTACCTCAGCCCGCACAGCGCCCTGACAACAGGGACCTGTACCGTGGTCGCGAGATCCAGGGTGGACAGGCGGCGCCAAACTCGGGATTCGGCGACTATGGAAGCGGCAAGGACGCCACGAAGTTCCGCGAACGCGGCCAGTCCAGCCGGGAAAATATGCGACAGTTCAACCGCCAGCAGCCACCCGCCAGCGGCGCACGTCCTCCAGTCGCCCCGCGGCAGGCACCGGCTCAGCGCCCGGCAGCTCCCGCTGGCAGGCAAACTGCGCCGCACTCACCGGCCGCACGGCCCGCACCGAAGGCTCCGGCCTCCTTCCCGGCCAGGGGCGGGGTCCGGCAGTAGACCAAATACGTTCGGTTTCCAGAACTGCACAGCCAAGAAAGGAAGGCAGGCATGATACGATACATACGCACCGTCATACATCGCAGCACGGGAGCGTTTCGGATGGTAGCCCTTCTGCTGGCGCTGGCAGCGCTCCCTGCCGCCGGCTTCGCCGCCCAGCCCCAGCCGGCCCAGCGCCTTTTTTCCTCCCCCGACGAAGCCCTGCAAGCGATGGTCGCTGCAGCCAAGGCCAAGGACCACGTGGCCCTGCAAGCGATTTTCGGCCCGATCACCCGGGACCTCGAGCCTGGTGACCCTGTGGAGGAGGCCGCCGAGTTTGAACATTTTGTCCGCCACGTGCAGGAAGGGGTCGAGCTGGTCAAAGAAGGGGAGACAAAGGTGATCATGGTCTTCGGCGCAAAGAAGTGGCCTTTCCCCGTGCCGATCGTCAAGCAGGGTGACAGCTGGCTGTTCGATACCGCCGCCGGGCGCGAGGAGATCCTCAACCGGCGCATCGGCCGCAATGAGCTGACGGCCATCAAGACCAGCCGCGCCTACGTGGATGCCCAGCGGGAATACTACGCCCTGGCGGAGCCGGACGGCGACCAGCTGCCGAAATACGCCCAGCACATGCTGAGCTCACCCGGACGAAAGAATGGCCTTTACTGGCTGACGGCAGCCGGCGAGAAAGAGAGCCCGCTGGGCCCGCTCGTGGCAAAGGCAAAGGAAGAGGGGTACATGCAGCCGCGCAAAAAGGGGGAAAGCGGCCCGAGGCCGTTTCACGGCTACTACTTCCGCATCCTCAGGCAACAGGGGCCGAGCGCTCCCGGCGGCAAGTTCAGCTACGTCATCAACGGCAACATGGTGGCCGGTTTTGCCCTGGTGGCCTATCCTGCCCGCTGGGGAGTCTCGGGGGTGATGACGTTCATCGTCAACCAGCGCGGCCGTGTGTACCAGAAGAACCTGGGGCCGAAAACGGCCGAGATCGCCCGCAAGATGAAGGCGTACAACCCGGACCTGAGCTGGAAGCTGGCGGAAGGTCAGTAAGCTTTCCCGATGGTTGCCGCGACGAGAAAAGCCTGCCGAAAAGCAGGCTTTTTTCATTGTGTTCACAGAAATGTCGAAGGGGACGGTCCATACGCCCATTGCAAACTCCGTCGCCCCCGGTACACTTCATTTCATGATGAAGCACTTTCTGAAAAATGTTCAGACCGCCAGGATAGCAGCCGGACGTCTCTCGTTCGTCCGGTGCAGTGGGAAAGCCGTACCCGGACCGTCACCGTCAATGATCTTTCCCGCCGTGCTTGTCCTGACCCTTGCAGCCTGTTCCAGAGGCAATGGTGAAGCCGGCGGAAATATTTTCGAAAAGATGTCGATCTTTTCGTTCATCGCCCTGACGGTTTTCGCCCTGGTGCTCATCTCCTTCGGCTGGGGCAAGAGCAGAAAAGTTTCACCTTCTTCCGAAACCGGCCTGGATATAAGGATCGGTCCCGCGCATCCATTGACCGCGGCGGAGCTCACCGATCACCCCACGTACGTCCGGGAATCGAGGTCTTCGTTCCGCATGATGGTGTTCGTCCCGGACGGCACGTTCCTCGAGTCGTTATCCGTCGCGACAAACGGCGTAGAGCCGGTGGCGACACCCGCCGGAACCTGGGAGCTGACTTCAGACGGTAAAGTCAGGATCACGCCGGCCTACCCCGGAACAACCAGGACCTATACCCGCATTTCGGAGAACTGCTACGGGGCGGCTGCACTGATGAAGCCCGATTCCGGCCCCGTTCAGGCCTGGTACTGCGGACCCCATGCCCTTGCGCACATCCAGATCTCCATCTTCGGCTTTTCGGCTTCTGCGGCACGGTCCGAGAAGTTCACGGCTTCCCTCGTCAGCGGCCAGACCGTCTACTGGACCACCTATCCATGCCTGACGGTGACGGACGACGGGGAGATAAGGGTCAATCCCGAGGCAACCTGCGGCATGATCGCATTTCACGACGATGGAACCCTGACAAAATCCATCGACAACCGGCTCGTTTCCACCCATGACTACACCCTTTCCATCCCGGGGACCTGGGGGGTCGACAATTTCACAGGTGCCCTGACGATGACGGTTCACGGCTATCCGACTCTCGTGACGATCCTCACCCGGGACCCGGAGCGTAAAAGCCTGCTCGTCAGCACTTCCGGGGGCAACAGGCGATGGTACAGCGACCCCGCGACCGCAGCTGACGACCTTGCCGCTTTTCTTTCCATGTTCGAACCCGCAAGGGACGCGCAGACTGCCAGGAACGTGCAGCCCCCTCTGCAGCCGCCGGAGAAAACCACGGATTGACAGGATTTGACAGGTATTGTTGAAGCTAGATTACGGCGTGCTACAATGGAAGCAGGAATGGATGGCATTGACATTTCGCCCCGTTACGGAGCAAAGAGAGCATAGCCATGAAACTGGAAGAGACCTTTCTGTGTCTTAATTGTGACGACGTCTTTTATGAAGATCATAAGCAGTGCCCTGTATGCGCTTCGACGTTCATCGTGCCGCTGGCCAAGTTCCTGGCACCGATGAAATACAACCGAATCATCATACGGACGTTCCCCATCCAGGGTGCAAAACCGGAATTTCGCCCCCCGAAACTGGTATCCAGGCTCGACGCCAAACAATAAATCCTTTCGCAAGCCCACACGTCACGTTCTCCGTTCTAACGAAATTTCTTGAAAAATCCGGTTGCATTATTGCCGGTCGGCGATACCATTGCACCATATTAAACAAACGTTTGACCTGTCAGGAAGACAGAATTTCAACCGGGGTGAGGGAGGCAGCCATGTACGTACTAAACTTTGCGTTGGAAATGGAGAAAGTTGGCAAGGAGCATTTCGAGAAGCTGGCGGCAGAGTCAACCCTTCCGGGAATCAGAAAGATTTTCACCATGCTGGCGGTCGAACAGCAGCAGCTCTACGAAACATTCACGTCCATGCAGAGCAAGGTCGACACGCCGCTGCTGGTCGATTCCCAGGCCCTGGAGCGGGCCATCGACGTTTTCGCAAAGATATTCAACGAGGCGACCATCGGACTGCTGCGTAATGACCTGGATGCCTACAACCATGCCATGAGGATCGAAGCCGACATAGTGAATTTTTTTGAAGACATGGCGCAGAAGGAAACAAATGCCGAGGCACGGGCACTCCTGAGGGAGATAGCAGAGGAAGAGAAAAAACTGTACACCACGATCGAAAGCATCCACGATTTTGTGGCAGCGCCCAACTCACACCTGGCGTGGGGGGAGTTCAGCAACCTGAAGGAAATATGACGTCCAAGAGGCCCTGATTCCGTGCGGATGAGGTGGCGGCGCATGCCCCTTCGCTTACTTCAGCATTGCCACCACCTCCTCATCCTCCACCTGGGTAAAGTCAGCGTAGAACTGGCCGACCGCCCCGAACCAGGCCGGCGTCTGCAGGCAGACCCACTCGTCCACCGTCGGCGTTATCTCCCGTTCCGCCTCCTGCGAGGCAACCGGCATGGCCACCACCAGCTTCGCGAGCTTCTCCTGCTTCAAGGTGGAGATGGCAGCCTTGACGGTCGCGCCGGTGGCAATCCCGTCATCCACCAGGATGACCGTCTTGCCCGCCAGGGGAGGGACTCCCGTGCCTCCCCGGTAGAGGGCGATCCGCCGGGCAATCTCCTCCTTCTGCCGGGCGGCTTCCCCATCGAGATACTCTCTGCTCACCCCGTAGCCGGACACGATCTCCTCGTTGAGCACCACGGTGCCGGTCTCGGAAACCGCACCGACGGCCAGTTCCCGATTGCCGGGGAAACCGATTTTCCTCACGATGAGGATGTCGAGCGGACAGCGGAGGGCTCTGGCAATCTCATGGGCGACCGTCACCCCGCCACGGGGAAGCCCCAGCACGATCACGTCCGCCTTGTCCCGGTAGTGCGAAAGCTTTTCGGCCAGACGCTGGCCGGCCTCTTTTCGGTCCCTGTAGATCATGGCCTCTCTTTTCTCCCCCTCAGAACGGGAAAAAGCCGCCCATCAATCGTCATTGACGGGCGGCTTTCCAAATTTCACCTGTTTCTTCGGTAGCTCGGCTACCTGTCAGTTGGTTTTTCATCCGTTTGTATCCAGATGTATGACCAATTAGTGACGGGTCCGTCAGCTTTGTGCCCCTGGAATTTCTTCCAGGTTTACCGTTTCGGAAACAGGCTGATGTAACTGTATCGCGACATTCATACGTGTCAAGCGAGCACATAAAAAATTTTGAAAATATTTCCGACGGGGCATATTGCAGGTTCAGGCACCCTCCACGCCGACTATCAACGTGGGAAGGTGGTATAATTAACAGGTGCAAACCATACTCGCTTCGGCAAACGCCACAGGGCTGTGGAAGCCGTGCGCACGTCTCAGACGGCCGCAAATGGAGGGCGACAGTGCGGGGAATCCTGAAAATCGCCTACAAACTTTTGGTGAACGACAAGGGGAAGTTCGCAGCCCTCCTCGTCGGAATCACCTTCGCCGTCTTCCTGATCGTGATGATGACCTCCATGTTCGCCGGCATCCTCCACCGCTCGTCCGCCACGGTCGTCAACATCGGCGCCAAGGTCTGGGTGATGGACCCGGCGGTGAATACCCCCGCCAACAGCATTCCGATGCCCGATTACGTTCTGGATGCAGTTCGGAGCATCAACGGCGTCAAGTACGCGGTGCCGCTCTACTCCGGGGGAGCCCTGGTAAAGCTGCGCAGCGGCGTCTACCAGTCGGTGACCGTCCTGGGGCTGGACGATGCCACGCTGTATGGCCGCCCCAACCTCATCGAGGGGCAGATCGAGGACATTTTTGCGGAAAATGCCTTTGTGGTCGTGAAGGACGCCGAGTTCCGCAAGCTGGAAAATCCCCGGCTCGGCACCGAATTCGAGATCAACGACCACCGGGGGGTCATCGTCGGCATCGCCAAAGTGACCACCAGCGGCCTGTTCGGTGTGCCTACCCTCTACACCACCTATAACAGGGCTCTCCAGTATATCCCCTCCATGAGATTCACCACTGCGTTCATCCTGGTGGAACCGAAGAGCAAAGATGCCGTGCCGTACATCAAGGAGCAGGTAAAAGCGCTCGGCTACGAAGCATTGACAAAGGATGAATTCATCGACAAGACGTCGACCTTTTACAAGTACCAGACCGGTCTCGGCATCAATGTCCTCCTGATGACGGTCATCAGCTTCATCGTCGGCCTCTCCATCTCGGGGCAGACCTTCTACACCTTCATCCTGGAGAACCTGGAGAAGTTCGGAGCCCTGAAGGCAATAGGGGCGAAAGGTCGGGAACTCATCTACATGATCCTCTTCCAGACGACTTTCACTTCCCTCACCGGATACGGCCTCGGGATCGGCCTTGCCGCCCTGGTCATCACCATGGCCAAACTGCGGCTGCCGAGCTACGCCGCCAAGATCACCTTCGGGAACCTCGGCTTCGCCTTTGCCATGGTCCTCGTCATCGCGGCAATCTCCAGCTACATCGGCGTCAGGAAGGTCCTGAAGATCGAGCCGTTCGACATTTTCCGGGGGTGACATGGCCGATCCGGCTGTGAAGGCGAATAACCTGACAAAATGGTTCGGCGAAGGGGCGGCGAGAACCGTGGCGGTGCGCGGCGTCAGTTTTGAGGCCCTGTTCGGCGAAATGCTTTACATCGTCGGCCCATCGGGGAGCGGCAAGACGACGCTCTTGAGCATGATTTCCGGCATTCTCCGGCCGAACGAGGGGACCGTGACGGTTGAAGAGCAGGATATCTGGAGTCTTCCCAGCGACGAGATCGCCGAGTTTCGTCTGAACAGGGTGGGGTTCGTGTTCCAGGACTACCACCTCTTCCCGCGGCTCACCACGGTGGAAAACGTGGCAATTCCCCTGATCCTGAAAAAGGTCGACTGGGGTGAAGCCCTGAATACGGCCATGGAATACCTGGAGATTGTGGGGCTCAAGGACCGGGCGCAGCTGCCGCCGGTCAAGCTGAGCGGCGGAGAGCAGCAGCGGGTGGCTATCGCCCGCGCCATAGCCGGCCGGCCCGATCTCCTCATATTCGACGAGCCGACCGCCTCCCTGGACGGAGATACCGGAAGGAAAATCGTGGATTTCGTGAAGAGCGACATCCTGAACGAGAAGCGGTGCATCATCATCGTCACCCACGACAGCAGAATCTACGAATACTCGGACAGGATCATGAAGATGGAGGACGGCCGGATCACCGGAGTCGAAGAAGGAGGAGGCCGTGAGGAATAAGGTACTGTTCTTCCTGGCGATCATCGGCCTGCTGGCAGGCCTGGTGGGTGCCTACATCTTCAGCATCGAGAAGAAACCCCCGCCGCCGGCATTCAAACCCGCCTCCAATCCCTACGGCAAGGGAATCTACGCCAATGGTATCATCGAGAGCTACCAGGCCAACGGCGAGAACATCACCATCTATCCGGAAGTGGCGGGGACGATCACCGGAATCCTGGTGGCCGAGGGGCAGAGCGTTCACAAGGGGACGCCGCTCCTCACCATCGACGATTCTGTGCAGCGGGCGACCGTGGCCCAGCAGCGGTCCCAGGCAGAGGCGGCCCTGGCCCTCCTGGAAGAGCTCAAGGCCCAGCCCCGCAAGGAGAACCTGGAAGTGGCCAGTGCCCAGGTGGCTTCAGCGTCTGCAAGGCTCAAGACCGCACAGGACCAGTTCGACAAGCAGCGCCAATCGTACGCCCTGAATCCCAAGTCTGTGAGCAAGAACGACCTGGACAACGCCGAAAACGCGGTCAAAGTGGCAAGAGCAAATCTCGAAGTCGCCCGAAGACAGTACGAGCTCACCAGGGCAGGGGCCTGGATCTACGATATCCGCAACCAGGAACGGCAGTATGAGGCGCTGACCAAGGCATATACGGCCTCCTCTGCGCTCCTGGCCAAATATACCGTCCGCGCGCCGTCGGACGGGTCGATCCTCTCCATAAATGCCGCGGTTGGGAGCTACGTATCGCCGCAGGGAACCTACGACACCTACACGCAGGGATCCAGCCCGATTTTCGTCATGGGGAGCGCCCAGAAGTTCCTCGGCGTCCGGTGCTACATCGACGAGATCCTTGTCCACCGTCTGCCGGAGCCTTCGCGGCTGAAGGCGAAAATGTTCATCCGCGGCACGGACATCAGCATTCCCCTGGAGTATGTGCGGGTGCAGCCCTACGTGTCGCCGAAGATCCAGTTGTCAAACCAGCGGACCGAACGGGTGGACGTGCGGGTGTTGCCGGTCATCTTCAGGTTCCCGCGACCGGGCAAGGTTCTCCTCTATCCCGGCCAGTTGGTTGATGTCTATGTGGGCGAGGAGTAAACGGACAGGAACGATCATGAATCGTCTGCGCGACAAAAACGCACGAATCCGGAGAACCTGGGGATGGCATGGCGTGGTCATGTTCTTTCTCGCCGGCTGCGCCGTGGGGCCGGACTTCGTCCGTCCCGCGCCCCCCGAGGTCGATCGCTACACCCAGGGAACAGCGCCCGCCACGACCGTTCCTACCGACGGGCAGACGCAGCACTTCGTCCAAGGTGCAGGGATCGCCGCCGACTGGTGGCGCCTGTTCAACTCCGCCAAGGTCGACGCGGCGGTACAGGAGGCCTTCACCGGCAACCAGAGCGTCGAGGCGGCGCAGGCAAGCCTGCGGCAGAGCCAGGACAACCTTCGGGCCGGGTACGGGGTGTTCTTCCCGCAGGCCGACGCCCAATTCGACGCCGCGCGGCAGAAGTTCTCCCCGGCCCGTTTCGGGGAGTCCTCCGCCGCGAGCATCTTCAACCTGTTCACCCTTCAGGCCTCGGTCAGCTACGTCCTCGATGTGTTCGGCGGAGAACGCCGAATCGTGGAGGGGCTCGAAGCGCAGGTTGACCTCCAGCGCGCCACGGTCCAGGGCACCTACATCGCCTTGTCGGGCAACGTCGTCACCACCATGATCGCACGGGCGGCCTACCGTGAGGAGATCAAGGCCACCGAGGAGCTGATCGTCCTGCAGAAGGAGCAGGTCGACATCACCGAAGCGCAGGCAGAGGCCGGCACGATCCCGTATGTCAACGTGCTCAGCCTCCGCAGCCAGCTGGCCGCCGTCGAGGCGACCCTGCCGCCGCTCCGGCAAAGGCTCGACCAGGCCGGACACCTCCTTGCCACCCTCGCAGGCAAAGCGCCGGCCCAGTGGTCTCCGCCACAGCTGGAGCTGGCCGAGCTCACCCTGCCCGCCGACCTGCCGGTATCCCTCCCCTCGGAGCTCGTGCGCCAGCGTCCGGACATTCTCGCAGCCGAGGCCCAGCTGCACAGCGCAAGCTCCGACATCGGCGTGGCCACCGCGGCGCTGTTTCCGAGCTTCACGCTGAACGGCACCTATGGCAAGAACAACACCTCCCTCAACGATCTCTTTGCCGGCAACAGCACCTTCTGGACCATGGGGGCGAACGTAACCGCACCGCTCTTCCATGGCGGCACGCTCTGGTTCAAACGCAAAGCGGCCATCGAGGGCTACCGCCAATCCCTTGCCACCTACCGGCAGACCGTTCTCGGCGCCTTCGCCCAGGTTGCCGACACCCTGCGGGCGCTGGAACACGACGCCGAATTCCTGGCTGCCCAGTCCCGCGCCCTCGGTGCGGCAGAGGAAGCACTGCAGCTCGTCCAGGCAAATTTCCGGGCCGGCACCGCCAACTACCTGCAGATCCTCATCGCCAACGTCCAGTACCACCAGGCGAAACTCGGCTATCTCCAGGCTCAGGCCGCGCGCCTTCAGGACACGGCCGCCCTCTTCGTCGCCCTGGGGGGCGGCTGGTGGAACGCACCGGGGAAACCATGACCATTGATATGATCACCGTGCTCGGCCTCATCCTGGTGGCCGTCGTCCTGTTCGTGACGGAGCGGCTTCCCATTGCCCTCGTAGCGCTTCTCGTCATGACGACGCTTCTCCTCAGCGGGATCATCACCCCGGACGAAGCTCTTGCCGGCTTCAGCAACATGGCGACGGTCACCATCGCCGCCCTGCTCGTTCTGAGCGCGGGGTTGTTCAGGACCGGCGCGGTCAACTTCGCCGGCACGGTACTGGCCCGGCTCGGCAAGCGCAGTTTCTGGCTGGCACTGTTCGTCATGATGCCAACAATCGGCGTGCTGTCGGCCTTTATCAACCATACTACCGTGGTCGCCATTTTCATCCCCATCATGCTCGGCATGGCCCGTGAGATCAAGGTCAGTCCCTCCCGGCTCCTCATGCCCCTGGCATTCGCGTCCATGTTCGGCGGCGCCTGCACCCTTATCGGTAGTTCCACCAATATCCTCGTCAACTCCATCGCCCAACACTATGGCGAAGCGCCGTTCGGCATGTTCGAGTTTGCCAGGCTGGGACTGGTCCTGTTCGGCGCAGGCTTCCTCTATATGCTCGGCATCGGCACCCGGATGATTCCCGAACGGGAAGCGGAAGAACTGCGGGTTACCTCCGTAAAAGGAACGTATCTCACCGAGATCGTCGTGCAACCGGAGGCGGAGTTCCTCGGCAGAATGCTCCTCGAGTCCCCCCTTGTCCAGGACCTTGACATCGAAGGGCTGGAGGTCTACCGGGGGGAGACGCGGCTGCGCCTGCCGCCGGCGGAGGTCGTCCTTCAGGCCGGAGACCTGCTGAAGGTCCGCTGCGCTGTGGAAAAGATCAGGAAGTTGCAGGAACTGAAAGGCATCGCCCTGAAGTCCGAGCTGGAGGATAAGAATGTCGGCAAGGAAAAGGAAGATAATCTCCTGGTGGAGGCGGTGGTTGCCCCCAATTCGATCCTGGTGGGAAAGTCGTTGAAGCAGGCATGGTTTCTCTCCGTGTTCGGGGCCACCGCTCACGCCATCAGGCATCGGGGCACAACCATGCGGGACGACCTGGACACGACAAGACTCTATCCGGGAGACGTGCTCCTCTTAGAGGTAAGCCCGGCGAGTCTCGATTACCTGCGGGAACACAACGTCTTCGTGGTCGTATCGGAGGTGGCACTGCCGACCTTTCGAAAACGGCGCATGCTCGTTGCCCTGGCCATCATCTGCGGGGTTGTCGCTACTGCCGCCCTCGGCCTGCTGCCCATCGAGGTGAGTGCCGTCACCGGCGCCGTGCTCCTCGTCCTGACCCGCTGCCTCACCCTTGGCGAGGCGACAAGGGCCATCGACTGGGAAGTGATTTTCCTCCTCGCTGGCGTCCTCACCCTCGGCAAGGCCATGGAAAAAACCGGCGCGGCTCCCCTGCTCGCGAATCTGCTCGTGGCGACGATCGGCACCTGGGGCCCGGCGGCACTCGTGTCGGCATTATACCTCCTCACCTCCCTGTTCACCGAGCTCATGTCGAACAAGGCCACTGTGGCCCTTCTCGCACCGATTGCCATCGCCACCGCCCATTCGCTCGGGGTCGACGCCCGGCCGTTCCTGATGGCGGTCACGTTTGCCGGCTCGGCAACGTTCATGACCCCGGTCGGACACCAGGTCAACACCCTCATCTATGGCCCGGGCCGCTTCAGGTTCACCGATTTTCTGCGGGTCGGCACCCCGCTGAACGTCATGTTCTGGGTGCTGGCCAGCCTGCTGATTCCCCGATTCTGGCCCTTCTGAACGACGGAGGCGTGACATGGACATGTTGCTGCACTGGCTGGAGCTGCTCAGAAAATCCCTCGAGGTCAAACTCCTCACCATCGGCGGGTCAACGATCACCCTCTGGACGCTCCTCTACCTCCTGGTCCTGATCATTCTTCTGCTCTACCTCTCCAGGAAAATGAAAAAATGGCTGGCCGAAAAAATCCTTGCCCGGAGCCGCATGGATATCGGCGCCCGCATGGCGCTCGCCGCCATCATCCGCTACTTCGTCATCGCCGTCGGCATCGTCATCATCCTCCAGACAGCCGGGATCAATCTGACCACTCTCCACGTACTGGCAGGCACCGTGGGGATCGGCGTGGGATTCGGCCTTCAGAACGTCGCCAGTAATTTCGTCAGCGGCCTCATCATTCTCTTCGAGCGACCCATCACCATCGGCGACCGGATCGAGGTGGGAAGCATCGAGGGGGACGTGGTCGCCATCAACGCCCGCAGCACCACGGTGGTGACCAATGACAACATCGCCATCATCATCCCCAACTCCAAGTTCGTCACGGAAAATGTCGTGAACTGGAGCCTCACCGGCCAGGATGTCCGGTTCCGGGTGCCGGTCAGCGTCGCCTACGGTAGTGATCTGCGCCGGGTGGTGGCACTGCTGGAGGAGATTGCCCGGGACAATCCGGATGTCCTCGCCGACCCGCCTCCCATCGTGAGATTCCTCGGCTTCGGCGACAACGCTCTCAGCCTGGAACTCCGGGTCTGGAGCACCACCCTCACCCACCGGAAGGCGGAGCTCATCAGCAACCTCAACTTCGCCATCGACGAGAAGTTCCGGGAACACGACATCGAGATTCCCTATCCCCAGCGCGATATCCACATCCGCGGCAGTAGTCGGGAGGACGGGCAGGATTCGCCGGAGAAAGAGACAACGTGACACGAGGTTTCGTTTGTTTGAAAAACCATTTTATAATTATGTACTTTCCCCCAACTGACGCGGTTCTTAACGACCGATATCATCAACTGTCGTAATAATTTCAAATATCTCGACACATCGTTAAAAGAATATTTTATAATTATTTCAACAAATTACAATTTTAAAACCCCTGTATACAAAATTGCTTGCAAATAAAATATAAAACTGTTATACATTCCAAACCTTGGATCTCAATACATCCTGCCGCACCGCCATACGAAACCAGCCACAACGCGGTGGTACTGCTTCCGGATGCTACGTTGCAGCTCACATCGAGAACAAACCGTGCATAGACATTTCATCCTCACCACCGTCTTCTCGTCTGTTTTTTTCATCTGCTTCCTGGGGATGCGCAATCCCTATGTCCACGACAACCATCGCCCCAAGCCGCACCCCCGGGCTGTTATTGAAGAAAGCACCAAAGCACCGCAGGAAGTAAGCAAGTATTACAGTCTGGATTTTGAAGCAGGGCACGCAGAGGCCACTCTGCCCGAACATCCCTGCTTCCGGTTCGTCTCCCGGCAATTCCATGAGTCCCCGTCTGAAAAGGCTCGCCAGTTCGTCGCCCGAGCCCCACCGGTCGCCTCTCCCCGGCAGATCTGATCGTTCCGGCTCCTGAAAACGTAACCGTACGGCTAAGTCTCGCCTGCCGCAGCGACTCGCGGGTCATGCGCGGAAGCGGCGCCCCGGACTGACCTCAGCCTCCCGTCAGCATACGGACGCTCATGACCGCTCTTATCGCCCCCGTGTGACACATCGTTTTAAGACGATAGGGACGGAAACCGCTCAATGAAGGCGAATTTGCATGAACCCGAAGAACACCACCGGGGTTTGGCACAATCGGAGACCATAATGGTGAATCGTGAAAAAACTGCCTATACCGTGCAGACTGTCAACAAAGCCTTCCAATTGCTGGAGGCGCTTGCCGAATCTTCGACGGGATTGAGCCTGGCCCAGCTCGCGGCCGACGTCGGCCTCACACGGAACAAGACGTACCGCCTGCTGGCCACACTGTGTGAGCAGGGGCTCGCGGAACGTGCACCGGATAACGGCACCTACCACCTGGGCGTCTACTCCGTCGCGCTCGCCCAGAAACTCATCAGAAACGCCAGTCTCGTCAACTACGCGCAGCCGGTCATGCAGGAGCTGGCCCGAAAACACGACGAGGCGGTCTACATGACCGTCATCAAGGACGACGAAGTCGTCTTCCTGGACATGGTCGACTGCGACCAGCACATCAAGGCTGCGCCCCTGGTGGGAAAAAAATTCCCCTTTTTCACCAACGCCGCGGGGAAGGCCATGAAGGCCCTCGACTCACGGGACCTGCTGGAGAAGGTGTTCAAGAAACGGGGGCGGCGCGATGCACTGCCCGACCTGGAAATACTGACGTCGGAGTTGGAGGAGATCCGCTCGAAGGGAGTGGCGGTGGACAGCGGCGCGCTGGGCGAAGGGATCAGCAGCGTGGCCGTCGCCATCAGGGATTATGCCGGCAAGGTGGTGGGCGCCATCATCATGCTCGGACCATCGTTCCGGATGTTTGCCGAGCGCCTCGAAAACGAGATCATTCCGTCCATGCTCGAAGGGGCGGAAATTCTCTCCGGTAAGTTCGGTTACGCACCGGCATAGCCGGGTCATTTCATATTCACGGAAAGGAGGAACCGACACAGCACAAACCACATGACCGGGACGGGGGACGCCTCATCCCGAAAGGATCGATTACCAAGAAAGGAGTAACTACCATGGCAACAAAGCAGTACGACTGGGCGGCAATAGCCAGAAATCCCAAGTTCGTGGAACTTCACCGTAAGAAATCCGTTTTTCTGTTCGGCTGGTGGATATTCTCCACCGTCTACTATTTCCTCCTCCCCATCGGCGCGGCGTATACCCCCGGGCTCTTCAAGGTCAAGGTGCTCGGCCCGATCAACTTCGGCTATGTGTTCGCCCTCTCCCAGTTTTTCGTTTCCTGGGGGCTGGCCCACTACTACGCCCATGTGGCCAACAAAGACTTCGACCGGCTCACCCGCGAGCTGGTGGACGAACTCAAGTAAAGGAGGCTCAGAGATGAAAAAGCTTATTGCTGCGTTGACCTTGGCCCTCTCCCTGGGCACCCTTGCCTACGCCGACGAGCCGGCGAAAGCCCCGGCCGCCCCAGGCGCACCCACCGTAGCTGCGCCTGCTGCCGCTGCTGCGCCGGCCGCCGTCGCTCCCGCTGCACCCATGCAGCAGGCAGCGGTCACGGCTCCCGCCCCCGCCGCGCCTGTCAAAAAGGTGATCAAGGCGAATAAGGCGATCACCATTGGCATGTTCCTGGTCATCATCGGCATCACCTTGTGCGTCGTGGTCTGGGCCGCCAAGCGGACAAAGACCGCGGCCGATTTCTATGCCGCCGGTGGCGGTATCACAGGTACCCAGAACGGCTGGGCTATCGCCGGCGACTATATGTCGGCCGCCTCGTTCCTCGGGATCTCCGGGATGATTTCCCTCTACGGCTATGACGGCTTCATGTACTCGGTCGGATG
>JAMXLF010000056.1 GCA_024281055.1 Geobacteraceae bacterium | reverse complement strand
TCATAACGCAACAAGCGCCAAGCCGTTCAAGTGGACCAAGAGCGCATCAGCAATTATTGAATCAGTTCAAAGAGCAAAACAAAGTGCAAATATTACTAGAAAGAACTAACCAAACGGGACACTAGTTAGCGGTAAAACCGTACTTGCCAAGGACGGCTCGGGCCTCTCCCGATTGGAGGAAACGATAGAAGCCCTGAACCTCGCTCTTCCTGGCGCCGCTCACGGTGAGCCCCATGGGATAGGTCACCGGGGCATAGAGCTCCTGCGGGACGGCAAAAAGTATCCTGACATGTTGTGCCTGGAGGGCATCGGTCCGGTAGACGAATGCACCGTCCACCTCGCCCCGGTCGGCGTAGGTCAGGCACTCGCGCACGTCATGCGCCATGACGAGCTTCTTCGCCATTTGTCGGTCAACGCCGGCCTTTCTGAGGGCTTCCATGGCGTACTCCCCGGCGGGCACGCTCTTCGGGCTGCCGATGGCGATCCTTCCCAGCGCGGGTAGGTCCTGCATGGATGTTACCTTCTTGCCGGGTGCACCGGCGAAGACCAGGGTGTTGTAAGCGAATGTGCCGACACAGGCTGCCGCCACCAGCCCCTTCCCCTTCAGATAATCCATCCATTCCTGGTTGGCGGACACGAAGATGTCCGTCGGGGCGCCATTCTCGATCTGCCTGGCAAGGACACCTGAAGCACCGAAGTTTTTCGTGATCTTCACGCCTGGGTGTTTCTTCATGAAGCTGTCGGACAGTTCGCTGATCACCTCCCTGAGGCTCGCGGCTGCGGACAGGTTGACCTCTCCTGCCATGGCCATCGACGACACCATAAGGAGTGCGACAACCACGCCGAAGCATATCGTGATCCCTTTTCTCATGTCAGTTCTTCTCCTGTTCACCCCAGTTCCAAATGCAACTACCGGGCCGCTCCCGCTTTGGCACATTATTCGTTATAGAGTCTCAAACATAACGCCTGCCGCAGATGGAGGAACAGCGCCGTTGCTGTCCCCGCAGATGCGACTAACTTACGCCGAGGATAACGCTAGAAGCCTTGATCAGGGCGCACGCATGCCCCCCCTCTTTCAGACCGAGCCTTTCCGCGCTTTCGTGGGTTACAACGGCGCAGATGGTATTGCCACCCCCCATCTCGATATCCACCTCGGCATTCACCGGCCCCTGGATAACCTTCGTCACCGTCCCGCACATGATGTTGCGGGCGCTCACCTTCGCATCGTGCAGGTCGGTACCGATGATGACCGAGCTCGCCTTGACGATGGCGTACGCCTCCTTGCCGACGGCGAGCCCGAGGGCGTCGACGCTGGCATTCGTGATGGTTGCCGCCATCTGTGCCCCCCCCTTGAGGGTAAGATCCACCTCGGCGTTCACCGCCCCCTTCTTGATGCCGTTTACCGTTCCCAGCAACACGTTCCGCGCGCTTACTTTCATGGCAATCCTCCTGAAAAACTGGTAGAGACTCTCCGCATCTCCCACTCTTTCCGAAATGCTGGCCAGAAACTTCCGGTGCTCTTCCTGAATGATCCTGAACTGCCTGATCACCTCCTTCCCATCGAGGGTAAGACAGGTGCCGCCGCCACCTTTGCCGCCGGTCATCCTGTCCACCAGCGGCCGGTCTGCCAGGTTATTCATCATGTTGACGATGTCCCAGGCGGTCTTGTAGCTGATGCCGACCGCCTTGGCCGCCTTCGTGATCGAGCCGCATTCGTCGATCTTTTCCAGCAGGTTGATCCGGTCACCGCCGAGAAACTTCCGCTCGGCCTTGTGGAGCCATACCGAACCATCCAGCTCCATGAGGCTTCTACCGCATTTCATCCGTCCCTCCCCGCCGTCTTGGTTGTGCCGTCAGGCGAACGCTGACGCGCCCCAATCGAAGCGATTGTACCCGATACTCGGCAATAGTCAACGCGATCAGGCGTGCAGCCGGGCCCTAGAAATCAAAGACATAGGTTACCCTGTACGTCGCATTGAACTGATGAGGGTTGCCTACCGGCAAATCGACCCCCGCCATCAACACGTGTTCATGGCCGAGACTGTCGTGGCCCAGTTTCGTGTGGATACCCGGCGTCACGTTGAAGGTCTTGTTATGTGCATTGCCATCGAGATCTATCGTGCCATACCCCTCGACGAACGTGGTGAAACTTCCAAGGACAGGCACATGCGGATCGGTCCAGGTCTTGGCCAGTGCCCCCGCATACGCTATGTCGTTATGCTTGCTTCCTGCCTTGGCGGGGCCGTTGTACACATTCTCCTGAAGACTGTAGTACAGTCCGACCTTTTTCAGCCCGAGGGGAGTCAGATCGTTCCAGCCTGCCAGCGCGTTACTGAACGTGGTTTGATTGTTGCCGATACCGGCATTGGGAGAGGAGACACGGAAGTTGTAGGCATATGAGGCCCCCGGGATTCCACCAGTTGCACCCGGGCCACCAATGCCGCTCCGGCACCGGAAGTGCCGGAGCCTGTCCGGGCATTGTTCCACTGGTAGTTGCCAACCACTTCGATCATGAACCGACGATTTATGCCGTAGGCAATCAACGCGTCCGCGAACGAGACATTGCCGGTCTTGTTGCCCCCCGTATTCTGCTGACTGTAGTAATCGGTCCGGAATTCCCGCTCGAGAAAATTGGTCTGCACATGCAGGAGCGACATGTCCGGTGCCTCACCCGGAGTGCGCCGTCTGACCCACTCCTGATCCCATCCCTCGGTGAAGAAATTACCAAGGGTGAGATTGGAGGGCTGCGCAGGAGCGGGAGGCTCCTCGGCGAAGACCGGGACGCTCAAGAGCAAGAACAACGCCGTTAAACAAAATTTCATCCGCGGTTTTAACTGCTCTGCTTTCCATTTTTTCATGTTGTTTCCTCCTTGACGTGATGAGCGTTGTACGCTCGGTTTGATAGTCGTTATATAGTTGTTTATATAACGCAAATTAATCTATCATCTGTGGAAAGACAGTTTCTTAGAAAGCCGACCAACGTGGCTTTAGACCTCATTCCTCATCACTGGCAAATTTTGCGTTATATAACAAAAGGTATAGCGTCTGATAAAGAAATGGGCAGGTGCCGACTTTTTAAACTGCTCCGCGCAAAACTCCGCAGTACCTCACGCCGCCCGCCGGCACCCCTTCTCCGACCGGTACAGTCTGCGCAGCTCGCCATCATGGAGCGGTCGCTTCATCCGCTGGGCGATGGCGCGCACCTGCTCCATGAGGGAGACCGCCTCATCGCGGCTGACGGCAATCCCCATCGCTCGATATCGCTCAACGAGGCCGCTCGTCCCGGAATGCTTTCCCACCACGATCTGCCGCGTGAGCCCCACCTCTGCCGGGTCGAACCCTTCGTAGTTGCGCGGGTTCTTGAGGACGCCGTCGGCGTGGAGGCCAGATTCGTGGGCAAAGACCCGTTTCCCGACGACCGGCTTCCAGGCGGGCACGGAGCGGCGGGAGGCCCGCGCCACGAACCGGGAGATCTCCACGAATCGGTGGGTGTCGACCCCCGGATCGATGCGGCAGGCGTGCTTCAACCCCATCACCACCTCTTCCAGGGCCGCGTTGCCCGCCCGCTCGCCGAGGCCATTGACCGTGGTATTGACAAACCGCGCCCCGGCCTTGATGCCAGCAATGGCGTTGGCCGTCGCCATCCCCAGGTCGTTATGGGTGTGCACCTCGATGTCCAGGCATGGTACGGCTTCGCGCAAAGTGCGCACCTTGTCGTACGTGGCAAAGGGGTCAAGGATGCCAAGGGTATCGCAGAAGCGGAACCGGTCCCCGCCCAGCACACGGGTAATTTCCATCAGCTCTATGAGGAACGGAATGTCGGCCCGGCTCGCGTCCTCCCCTCCCACCGAAACATAGAGGTCGTGCGCCTTGGCAAACCCGAGCGCAGTCTTCAACTGCTCTTTGACCCAGACCCGGCTCTTGCGCAGCTTGTTCTCGATCATGATGTCGGACACGGAGAGGGAGATGTCCACCGCAGTCACGCCACAGGCAAGGCTCGCCTCTATGTCGGGAATCACCGCCCGGTTCCAGGTGATCAGCCGGGCGGAGAGTCCCAGGTCGACCAGGGCACGGATGGAATCCCGCTCCTCCCCCCCCATGGCCGGTATGCCGCACTCAAGCTCCTGGACGCCAATCGCGTCGAGCATCCGTGCGATCGCAACCTTTTCCTGTCGTGTGAATACCACCCCGGCGGTCTGCTCACCGTCCCGCAGCGTCGTATCGTCGATCATGATGCCGCCCTGAGAAGTCTTTTCCATGGTCCGCCTCCTTCGGGCAAACAAAAAGCCCCGAACCTTCCAAGAAGTTCAAAGTTCTACGTTCAAAGTTCAACGTGTATAACCTTGAACCTTGAACCTCGAACCCAGAACTGCCTTAGAGGTTCCGGGGCACCGTTGCCGCGTATCCGAATCTACTTGTTGCCCAAGCAATAGGCATGCCATTTCAAAAGACAGCGTATCAGCATGACCAATTCTGAGAAGACCTATTTTTTGCCTATTTATTCAGCAACAACGACCAGAAAAGCGGATACGCCAATAAAAAAAGCCGGCGACAACCGCCGGCCCTTCCTTTTCCGGATATCCGTTATTCCTGCACACAAGCGCCGGCCCCGAATACCGACACCCCCCCATGGGGACGCGATCACCTGCTCTTTCTGTAGAGGTCATCGGCTTCCTTGGAGTCCACCCGGATCCCTTCCCGGTCGAGGAGCTCGCCGGTCGCCGTCCAGAGCGACGTTATGGAGTTGTTGTAGTCGGTCACCGCCTGGATCTGGTTTCCTTCCGCCGTAACCAGGTTGTTCAGCTCGTCAAGGACGTCCTTGGTAGTAGCCAGCCCGACCTTCTGCTTCTTGATGTAAGCCTCCAGCACCTGTTCGGCGTAAGCACGCCCGCGCGTCGTGACATCCAGCTGCTTGTAGTTGGAATACACCGCCCGCACCGCGGTCCGGACATCCTTGCTTATGGACTCCTCGAGGCTCCTTGCCTGGGTCTTGCTCTGGTCGACGAGGAGCTTGCTCTTAACATACGCGTTTTCCGCGGCATCGTTGCCGATGGGGTAGGTCAGCTGCAGGCCGACGGTAAAGCTCGGATACTGGCCCGAACCGACAGCTTCCAGGTCACGGTGATAGCGTCTGTCCAGTCCCGTTAACGCAGCGCTGCCGGTAAGCGCGAGGTTCGGCAGCGTCTGATTTCTCGCCACCCGTGACTGCAGTTCATTCGTTTTGACGGTAACCCGCAGTTGTTGCAGGTCAGGTCGCTCGGCCAGGGAACGGGCTATCGCCTCATTTTCGTCAACCTTGAATTCATCCTTGAACGGCGTATCAACCGGAACAATGTCGGCCACTTCGTGCATCTGGAGCAGGATGCGGAGGGCATCAACCTGGTCCTTCAGTGCCCGCTCGGCATCGATCAGGTTTTTCTGCTGGGTGGCCACACCGAATTCAGCGTTCAGTATTTCCATGGCCGGCAATACTCCTGCCTTTACCTGGGCTCGGGTATTTTTCAGGATGGTTTCCGCCAGTTCGAGGGAGGTCTTTTTCACCCTCAGGTTTTCCCGCGCGCTGTAGAGGAGGTAGTACTGGGTTCTCACCTGGGAAATGATGTTCATCAGCTTTGTCTTGAATTGCTCCAGTGACCCTTCTTTCGAGAGACGGGCCACCGAAATGTTGAATTCGGTGACCTCGCGACCGAAATTTTGCAACAGTGGCTGAGAGAAATTCAAGGTCAGGTTGGACTGGAAATAATCGTCGAGAACCCCTACCCCGGAGTTGTTGATATTTCGATTGTTATTGAATGACACCCCCAGCGTGCCGCCACTCGGTATGAGCTGGCTTACTCCGGCATTGAAGTTTTCAATCTCCTGACGGTCTATTGGCTGGCCGCCCGTGGTAAACCGGTTTGCAATCTGGGTGTTCGTATACTGGTAATTTGCCAAAAGGCTCAACAAAGGGTTGTAAATTCCCTGGTAACGGTGAATGTCGGCCTCGGCAGCAGCCGGATTGTAAAGCTCAGCCTGCACATCCAGGTTCTGCTCCACCGCCCGCTTAACGGCATCTTTCAACGACAGGTTGACCGATGCCTCCTGGGCTTGTGCCGGGCAGGCAAACACCACCATCAGACCGACTGCGACAACATATTTGATCACTGCTTCTCTCTCCTTACCAGTCCGTTCAGGACCAAATCGACACACCCTTCGGGCGAAAAAAGCGCATCTTCATCGATGACCATCGACAGGACAAAACCGCGCAGTATATTGAAAATGATCCGGGCAGCCTCTGCGGAATCGCAGGGACGGAACGTCCCGGCCGCGATCCCCTGGTCGATGAGGTCGGCAATGAGCCGCCGCCGTTCCCGGAAAAAGCCGCGCTTAAGCTCACTGTTGAAGGAAAAGTTCGTTTCGCGTCCCGTGAGGTTGATCATTTCCCTGTTGCACCGAACAAATTCGATACTGGTGGTAATGAAGGAGGCGATCGCTTCGGCCGGCTCACTGCTGTCGCGCAGGGCGTTGATGGTGTTGCGGTTGAGCTGGTCCATCCACTCCCTCTGGAGTGTCTGGTAGAGCTCTTCCTTGTTCTTGAAGTGCAGGTACACCCCGCCTACGCTGATCCCCGCCTCCAGGGCGATACGGCGCATGTTTGCCTGGGCATAGCCCTGGCCGGCGAACGTCTTCCTCGCAGCGACGAGTATCTGCTGCTTTGTCTCTTCTGCTGAACGTTTGTTCATGTGAACGATTGTTCAGGAGATTCGCGATTTTGTCAAGGCAAAAATGATGATATGCTAGCAAGGGAAGCCGGTAGAAACGCAGCATCTGCGGGTCAGGCCAATGGATGACACGACATGACGATGGAATTGCCGACAACCATGGTTGAGGCGAAACAGATCCAGGAAGCTCTGGCCCGTCGAGTCAGGCTGGTCCCTCTGAAGGGTACGCCCGGCATTATCGCCGGCGTGGACGCGGCCTTTACCGGCACGATGACCGTCGCCGCCGCGGTTCTCTTCGACCTGGCTACCATGTCCTGTCTCGCGGAAGCACATCACGTGGCGGTAACGACATTTCCGTATGTTCCCGGTTATCTTTCCTTTCGGGAAGGGCCGGCAATTCTTGCCGCACTGGCAGCGCTCCCCTCACCGCCGGATGTCATCCTCTGTGACGGCCAAGGCATCGCCCATCCGCGGAAGATCGGCATCGCCTCCCACCTGGGCGTAGTGGCGGGAATCCCGACCGTTGGGTGCGCCAAGTCGAGACTGGTCGGTGAGTTCGTCGAACCGCCCCCGGAAAGGGGGACATGGAGCGACCTTCTCCTCGCCGGCGAAACAGTCGGAGCTGTGCTTCGCACCCGCGACCGGGTACGGCCGCTCTTCGTCTCTCCCGGGCATCTGATAACGCTCGACGAGGCAAGGGAGCTGGTACTGCGCTGCTGCGTGCGCTACCGCCTTCCCGAGCCGATCAGGCATGCCGACGGGCTGGTTAAAAAGCTCAAGCGCGACCTTATCCGAGAGTGAATGCAAAACGGCCGCTTCGGATAAGCGGCCGTTTTCTGTGTGCATGACGACGGAGACCGGCAAAGGTTCTCCCGTCGCCATTGCTGCTGCATGGCTACGGGTTACTCTTCCTCGTCGAACTCCCCTTCCTCTCCGAACTCATCGACCCCGAACGCCTCGTCGTAGCCCATGTCGTCGGCGCCCTCAATCTCGTCGAGTTCGTCAGCCATGAACTGCTCCGGCGAGCGCTCGTCCTCGACATCGGCTATCGCCTCAAACTTCGCCAGGATATCTCCCTTGGTGCAGTAACGACCGTCCCGGTGGTTACAGACATCCTTGGCACACAGGTCGAAGAGTTGTATTTCGCTGCACAGCCTGCGGGTAGCGGCTTCCTTTTCCATGACAAGAACCTCGCTGTCCGGGCAGGGTGTGCATTCTCCTCGATGCCGTCCCTACCCTCCGTTTACGTATTCCATCGCCTTGGCCACGTCCTCGGCACAGCCGATGAAAATCGGGGCGCGTTGATCAAGGCTTTCGGGTTTGAGATCAAGTATCCGCTGCTTGCCGTTGGTGGCCGACCCGCCGGCGTTCTCCACGAGATACGCCATGGGATTCAGCTCGAAGAGCAGGCGCAGCTTGCCGTTGGGCGAGCCGTTCAGGGCGGGGTACATGAAGAGCCCCTTCCCCTTCATGAGTACCTGGTTGATGTCCGGAACGAACCCGCCCGAATAGCGGAGCTTCGAACCCTTCGCCTCGAGGTAGCGGACGTACTTTTCGACCCCTTCGCTGTACTTGTTCCGCAGCCCGCCGGGGGAATAGATGTCACCGGCCGGCTTCATCTGCACGTTCTCCCGGGTGAGGGTGAATTCCATGAGGTGGTTCATGGTGAATTCGTGGACACCGTTACCTACAGAGTATACCAGAGAAACCCGGGGACCGTAAAGGATATACATGGCGGCCACCTGGTTGCGTCCTTCCTGGAGGAGATCGCAGCCGACATAGATGGAAACGATGGTCCCGACCGCGAGGTTCACGTCCACCAGCGAAGAGCCGTCCAGGGGGTCATAGGCGACGGAATAGAGCCCGGCGGCATTGGCCTGGGCCTGAAAGATCTCGTCCATTTCCTCTGAGGCGATGTTGCAGACGACGCCGGAATGGATCAGCCGCTTCCTGATGATCCGGTCTGACAGGACATCCAGAGCCAGCTGCTCCTCGCCGTACAGGTTCGAGGTGCCCGCCACTCCCAGATCGCCGGTCCGGACGGCGTTGATCACATACTTGCTCGCCTCGGCAATTTCACAGATCAGATGAACGAGATTGTCTTCGATATTCTGATTGCGCAGATGGCGCCTGAGATCGATCTGGAATTTCGTCTTGCCCGCTTCGCTGTACGGCATTGTACCCTCCACTGATGGATTCACTCTCACTAAAAAGCGCTTCAAGATTACTGTAATTGCGAAACCAACGCAAGCAAAAAGCGTTGCCCCGACATCAGACGTCGTGCCCTCTCGTTGCCCGTTAGAGCAAGTGCACGAGGGACCGACTCCCCCATGCCTCCTTGCAAAGCGGAGTCACACTGGTATTCTTACCATGGTGGCGTGGGCAGCGGAGGATACACCCATGAAGATGCATCCTTGCATCATCGTCCTAGCGGGAGTCTGTTTCACCCTTTATGCCAGTAACCTCTATTTCCGGGCCGAAGCCATCGAGCATCACGGCTTCCATGTCAAGAACTGGGGCACGGGCGCCGAGTGCGTGGCCTGCCACAATGGTACCAGGGCAAAGCGCATTCCTCCCTGCATGCCCGTCTGCGACCTTTCCAAATCACATCCCGTCGGCACCACGTACCCGCCGGACGGGCGGGAGAACGAGTTTCGGAGCACCGTCGACGCCAGGCAGGCCGGGGCGAACTTCATCGATGACAAACTCGACTGCATCTCCTGCCACAACCTGTTGAACAAGGCACCCAATCATCTGCGCTTCCCGCCGGGACAGAATTACTGCTACGCCTGCCACCGGAAATGATCCTGCGCTTTGGGCCGTGGCTTTGCGAAACCAGTTTCTCACCCAGACCTGAACCCCGGCCTTTGCCAGATCCTCGATGCCTGGGCAAGCCTTACCCTGCGGATATACCACTTCACGTTTTCCGGGGGAAGAAAAGAATTCAGCGGGTCGAAGGCGTCGGTACGCTGTTTTGGCTGGCATGGGATTTTCGCACCGCGTCCATCCGCTTCTGCAAGGCCGAGAGTTCCTCGGAAAGGGCGTCCTCCAGTTTCTTGAAAGTGTCCTTGTTCTTGCGATAGAGGGTGGTTCTTCGTTCCAGGAGGTCGCTTCGCGAGGTGAGCAGTTTTTTCTGTCGCTCGAAATCGGCGGTTATATCTGCGTATCCGGGAATCTTGTCTTTGAAAGTTTCGGCCTCTGCAGAGGACTCGATGGGACGCAACCACCCCTTCCAGCTGTCCCAGTGAATCGAATCCGGCTTGTGCTGAAGCTTGTACAGGAATACGAGGCGGTTGCGCTTGCGGCTGAGCTCGTTGAGCTTCTTCCACTTTTCATGGAACTCCGCAGTCTGCGGATCGATCTGCTTCCACGCCGCGATCTCCTTATCCTCGAATCTCGACAGCGCACTCTGGCCTTCATCGAAGATCGCGATCTCCGAATCCGCGGCCATTGCCGTTGCAGCAATCATCAGGACCAGCAGGATTGTCACAATTAGTCTCATTCTCGTCTCCGGTCAACGGGGCTGCCGCGCACTGACGTGGTCAGAGCATCGCGCATCCCGCTCAGATTTTATCTCATTAGTGTACAACCGTATCCACGAACATCAAGCCCCTGTCTAAGCTTTTCGACCGGTCCAGCCGATCGCTTCGTGAATCCGCTCTACAATGGTAATGGGATCGATCGGCTTCTCAAAATAGGCGGTACAGCCCGCCTCGATACATTTCTCCCGGTCTCCCATCATGGCATTGGAGGTGATGGCCACGATCGGGATCGTTCCGTCGAGATGGGATTTTCTGATCCGGCGGGTTACCTCATAGCCGTCGAAGTCCGGGAGGTTGATGTCGACAATGATCAAGGCAGGCTTCAATTCCAGGGCGAGACTGACGCCGTCTGCACCGGTGGCGGCCAATGCCACCCGATAGTCGGCCCGCTCCAGGGCGAGCCCGATGAGCCCGAAATTGTCCATATTGTCTTCGATGACCAGAACCTGTTTCATGGTATGCGCTCCTCTCCTTCACGCCCGCTGTCACGTGTGACCGCTCATTCCGAAGTGTCCTCTGTTTGGAGGAAGGATTCGACGAGTCGCGCATCGAACTGGGTACCGGCACACCGGCGCAATTCGCCGATGGCGTACGCCTTGCCGGGTGCGGGGCGGTAAGGACGGTCGTCGGTCATGGCATCGTAGGCATCGGCAATGCACAATATCCGGGCGAGCAGGGGTATCTTCTCCCCGGCAAGGCCGGCGGGGTAGCCCGAACCGTCGAATCGCTCGTGGTGATGACGGATGACCGGCAGCAGGTCATCGAATTGGCGGATATCGGAAACGATTTCAACTCCCTTGTCCGGGTGCTGCTTGACCAGGGCGAACTCGGCGTCAGTCAGCTTGCCCGGCTTATCCAGCAGACTGTCGTAAGTCCCGATCTTGCCGATATCGTGCAGCAGGGCGGCCAGTTTGAGGCGACAGATAGTCCCTTCATAGAGTCCTGCATTACGGGCAATCCTGACGGCATACTCTACGACCCGTTCGGAGTGTCCCTTCGTCCAGGTACTCTTGGCATCGAGAGCGTTGACCAGCACCTTGATCACCATCAGGTTCAGATCCTCCAGCTCGCTCACCTTCTCTTCGAGCTTCATCGCGATGATCTGGCTGTATTCCTTGAGATACGTCTCTTCATCGGTGGTTACCGCATCAGGGCAATCACCATTGCCGCACCGCTCCAGCAGTCGCTCTATTTTACGCCACAGCAACTCGGGCTCCAAAGGCTTGACGACGAACGCCTCGGCGCCAAGCTTACGTGCCAGCTCTTCCTCGTCGCGACCGGTATAGACGGCGGAATAAAAGATGAACGGGACTTCCCTCAGGCGCTCATCGGCTTTCACCCCGCGCAGGAATTGAAAACCGTCCATTTCCGGCATAAGAGCATCGGAAATGATCAGGTCGGGTCGCCGGACAAGGGCCTCGGCCAACGCCTGGCGGCCGTTATCCGCCTCGCGCACCCGGCAGCCGTGGGACTCGAACATGGTCCTCAAAATTGAGCGGTCGTCGGAGCTGTCATCAACGATCAGAATGTTCATTGCTTCCTCCCGGTATAGACGGCAGAGCCGACATCCGCGGGCACCCGGATGGTAAAGGTAGTGCCCTGCCCGGTATTGTTCGTGAAAAAGATGGTGCCGTTGAGAATCTCGCCCACCAGTTTATGGGTCAGGTACAGCCCGAGTCCGGTTCCGGGAACCGTGCCTCTCAGGGGCGATTCGATCCTCACGAACGGTTTGAAAATCTTGTCGGCTTCCTGTTCGTCGATGCCGATGCCGGTATCGCACACCGCGATTTCGGCCCACCGGCCGTCAAGACGCGCCGAGAGATGGACCGAGCCTTCCACCGTGTATTTCATGGCATTGCTGAGGACATTGAGCAACGCCTGCAGAAGCCGCCGCCGGTCGGTCCTGAGCTGGGCATGGACGTTGTCGACGGCAAACGCCAGTCCCTTGCTGCGCATGTCAGGCTCCAGTTGATGGACGGCATCCGCGACCAGATCGAAAAGGTCGAATTCCTCCACATACACGTCGAGTTGCCCGGCCTCGATCTTGGAAACATCGATCACGTCGTTGATCAGGGAGAGGAGATGCTTGCCGGCCCGCAGCACGATAGCCAGCTTCTCCCTCTGTTCCGGCACGACCGGCCCGAGCCACTCGTTCATGATGATGCTTGAGTAGCCGATCACGGAATTGAGGGGGGTGCGCAGCTCGTGGCTCATGCTCGCTATGAACATCGACTTGAGCCGGTCCATCTCCTTGAGCTTCTCGTTGGCCCCGGCAAGTTCGTCGTTTTTCTGCTCGAGCGCAACCGTCCGCTCGTGCACCTTCTGATCGAGAGTCTCGTTTGCCTGTCGAAGGTCCGCCTCCATTCGTTTCATCTCGGTCACGTCGGAAATGACGGCTATCCTGGCGTTGTGTCCCCAGTAGTCGATATCGTGGGATCGCACCATGATCGTGATGATGGTCCCGTCAGCTTTCCGGTGATGCCACTCGCCCACGTAGGCATGCCCCTTGAGGCCCGCCGCCACCGTGGCGATCTTCTCCTTTTCGTCGTCGGGATAGAGGTCGGTCAGGATAAGTTTCAGGGCTTCTTCGCGGCTGTAGCCGTAATGATTGACGAACGCATCGTTCACCGCGAGCATTTCGAGGGAACCACGCTGGTAGATGAGCATCGGCGCGGGATTGTGCTCGAAGAGATGACGGTAGCGCTGCTCGCCGGCCCGCAGGTCGTCGTTGATCCTGTTCAGCTCCCTGGTGCGCGCGGTCACCTTGCGCTTCAAGACCAGGCTTCCCGCCAGGCTCATGACCAGGACAACGCCCACGACAAGGCCAAGATACACCAGCCACGGCGGCAGCTTGAACTGCACCTCTTCCGATGTCCAGCGTTTCAGCGCCGCATAATAGGCCGATCGCGGGTCCTTTTTCATCTCCGCAAGATGGCGGTCGATGATGTCCAGCAGATCTCGCGAGGCATTCTTCGGCGCAGCGAAAAAAAAGGGGGCGGGATCGAACATGACCGGCGTATCTTCAAGGCCGAACTTACGGGCGTTCATCAGTCCGTAGAAACGGTTGGTAATGCCGGCATCGGCTTTCCCATCGGCAACCATCCTGAACTCGGTACTATAGTCGGGGACGGGAACAAGGGTGATTTTCAACTCGAAGCCGTTAGCGAGCCGCGTGAAGGTCTCGAACTGTATCGTCTTCTCCAGGACGGCAACCCGTTTCCCGTTCAGGTCGAGTATGGACTGGATCCCGCTCCCTTTTCGGGCATACACCTGGGACCAGACGGAGAGCACCGGGACCTTGTGAAATGCGTACAATTCTTCACGCTCCGGCGTGTATGCCACGTCGGGCATCAGGTCGATTTCCCCTTTTGCCAGACGATCCAACCCCTGCGCCCATGTACCGTGCACATAACGCAGAGCCCAGCCTTCCTGGTGCGCGATCTGCGCGATGATGTCGATAAAGATGCCCGAAGGCTTGCCGGACTCGGAGGTGAATATTTTGGGCGCATCCTCATAGACGCCGACGGTCACGGTCCGGACATCGGCTCGTGCAGGCGGGATTCCAAGGTTGCAGAACGCCGGCAACGCGATGAGCACGACGAGGAGTCGCAGAGTAGTGTGTACAGATGCCCCATTCATTGAACGGCTCTCCGTTGTCAAACAACGTGGATTCTATCGCAACGACGGCAGAGGTGAAGTGCTTCAGGACTCTTGAGGGCCGAGACTTTTCACCTGGAGCGGGAGCACAACGTGAAAGGTACTCCCCTTGCCGACAACGCTTTCCGCCCAGACCCGCCCGCCATGGGCGTTGACGACTTCACGCACAAGGGCGAGGCCGAGTCCGGTCCCGCTAAACCTGCGACGATCGGAGCCATCAACCTGGTAAAGCCGCTCAAAAATCTTTTCCAGCATATCGGCAGGAATTCCTATCCCGTCGTCTCTCACCCGGATCGCGATATGGTCACCTTCCAGACCCGCCTCCAGATGGACTTTCCCCCCGACAGGTGAAAATTTGACGGCATTGGACACAAGGTTATCCAGCATTTCGAGCAAGTCTCTCCTGTCACCATGAACGGCAGGAAGGTCAGGGGGGCACGCCACGGTTATGCGATGTCCATGCGAAACGCCGTATTGGAAGGCCGCTTCTTCCAGGAGCATTCCGATATCGACGGGAAGAAAACCGCCTGTCCTGTCCTTGCGCGTTTGCAGCCTCTGGAGGCTGAGGAAGTTGTCGATCAGCTCATTGAGCTTTTCCGTTTCCCGATGGATGATCTGGAGGTACTCCCGCTGCTCGGCCGGGGGCACCTCATTGTCCAGCAGGAGTTCCGTAAACCCCAGCATGGCCGTGAGGGGGGTCCTCATTTCATGGCTTACCGCGGAGATCATCTCGTCCTTGACCCGATCTACCTCTTTACGCTCGGAAATGTCGAAGGCGATCACGAGCCGGACCGCTCGCCCGTCCCTCCAGGGTATGACCCGCTCAATACACTGGTACCATCTGCCAGTCTGCGAGCAGATGAATTCCCAGCTAACAGGGTGCTGCGACGCGCCATCTCCCTCGGGCGCGTCGCCGGAGCAGATATTCATGGCCCTGTGCTGTTCTTCGTGCATGACGTCGGCACACTTTTTCCCGTTCCAACTCTCCCCGAAGAGCTGACGACCATGCCTGTTGAGAAAAAGGAGCCTGTCTTCGTCGAGGTCGGCCACGAAAACGATGGCGCTGACGGAATCGAAGATCGTATTGATTGCGGAAAACTGATCCCGCAGTGCGTCTTCCGCTTCCTTGCGTCGGGCGAGCGCGTCCTCGAGTTCTTTGACCTTTTCTTCGAGTTTCGTCGTGACGATCTCGCCGTAACTCCTGATGAATTCCTCGTCCTCTTTATTCAGTTCGCCGACCGGGGGCCTGTTGTTTTCGGCTTCAAGCCTTTTCAGGATATCGGTGAGAGCATCCCACAACTCCTCAGGCTCCTTCGGTTTGACGATGAAAGCCTCCGCACCGAGGGAAAGCGCCAGCTCCTCTTCCTTGAAGCCGGTATAGACCGCAGAGTAGAAAATAAAGGGAATGGATTTGAGCGCCGGATCTATCTTGACGGCCCGAAGTAACTCAAAACCGTCCATGCGCGGCATCAGGGCATCGGAAATGATCAGGTCGGGCTCGTAGCTTTTGGCCAGGGCAAGTGCCTCCTCGCCGTCACCGGCGTCGATGACCGTATCGCAACCATGATTTACCAAGTTACAATGGAGGATGGTTCTGTCATCGATGTTGTCTTCGGCTATGAGGATTTTCATCACTATCTCCGCGGGGTAAGGCTGGCTGAAGGCGAAGAGAATCGGCATGCTGTGCAGACGTTTGATTTTGCAGTGGCTATACTGGCCAACTTAATTAAACAAGATTCAATTTAATTATTAATATCAATTATTCAGCAGCAAACCCATTTTTGCAAGGTTTTGCAAGATTAATTTTTGCCTCCGGCGCGTCCGCAACAAGAAGCCCCCGGCCCTCCGCGCACGCCAGATCCAACCTGCCACAGATTGAGGGAGCCCATTGCGGTCCTGCTTCAGGTTGCGAAACTCGATTGTCCTGCAAGGGGGAAAATAAGGAAGAGAAGCATAGAGTTGCACCCATACCGTGTTTCTTGTCAGCTATCAAAGTACGGCAACAGGAATGTTTCTAATTCAACTCGTCATCTTTGTAATACTTGGCGCCGGTTATACTGATGCCGACGATGGCCCCCTTTTCGCTGAGTTGATACATCATCACCCCAGGTGACACCGTCGCACCGAGCATTCCGCCACCGCCCTGCGTGCTGGTCCTTATCGCCGCCTCGGCACCGCCACCGAACTCCCAGCCTGAATTCACGAATTCGTCGAACGCATAGCGCGATTCAAAGATGAACAACACACGGAATTTATGGGCCCCCAACCCTACACCGGCTTGCGTTTCAAACACTTTCATGAACGTTGCCTGCTTCGTGGTATTGTCGATCGCAACTCCCTTTCCGAGCGCACTCCCCATGAACAGGAGTTTGTAGCCGAAATCGCTGAAGACGGCGTAACCAGACGCTTTCTCAAGCATCGCGCGAGCCTCGGGATATTCCTTTATTATCTGCGCAACTGTCTTGTGCGCAATTTCACGAATTTCATCGCGATGGGCTTCAATCTCCGACTTCGTCGGGCGAGTCGTTGCACAACCCTGGAGACCAATGGACAGAGCAGCCAGCAATGCAGCTATCGATACGCTCCACGCTCCTATCATCGCCTTCTCCTTTTAACCTGTTTCCCGTCTCCTCGGCACGACGGCTCGTGAAGCATTCAATCGGCATTCTAAGGGTAGAACGGAAAACTCCAATTGCAAGGGCCGACTTACCATCGATTCCATCACCCCTACGGCACCCTCATGCTCACCCGACGTTCTCCCTATTGACATGCCACCACGGCAGGCTATGTTTTACAGTGTATAAAACCCGGAGAGGAGAAGATCGAATGAATGTAAGCCCCTTGGCTGGAAAACCCGCCCCCCCTGCCCTGCTGGTCAACATCCCGCGGCTCATAACCGCGTACTACGCCGAGGTCCCCGACCCGTCGGTACCCGCAGAAAGGGTGAGCTTCGGCACCTCGGGGCACCGCGGCTCCGCCTTCGCGCGATCATTCAACGAGGACCACATCCTCGCCATCACCCAGGCCATCTGCCAGTATCGGGCCAAGCAGGGGACCGACGGCCCCCTGTACCTCGGCATCGACAGCCACGCCCTCTCGGAGCCCGCCTTCGCCAGTGCCCTGGAAGTGCTGGCGGCCAACGGCGTGGAGGTGATGATCGCCGCAGGGGGCGAGTACACACCAACTCCGGCAGTCTCCCACGCAATCCTCACCTACAACCGCGGCCGCACTGCGGGAATGGCCGACGGTATCGTCGTCACCCCTTCCCACAACCCGCCCGAGGACGGCGGCTTCAAGTACAACCCGCCCAGCGGCGGCCCGGCGGACACCGCGGTCACCGGCTGGATCGAGGCGCAGGCGAACGCACTCCTGGCCAACGGCCTGAAGGGGGTGAAACGGGTTCCCTTCGCCCGGGCGCTCACCGCGACAACAACCCATCACCACGACTTCCTCACCGCCTACGTGGACGATCTCGGGAGCGTCATCGACCTGGACGCCATCCGTAGCGCCAGAATCACCCTCGGGGTCGATCCCTTGGGCGGCGCCTCGGTGCACTACTGGGGAAGGATCGCCGAGCGCCTGGGTATCGATCTCACGGTGGTGAGCGACGAGGTCGATCCGACCTTCCGCTTCATGACGGTGGACTGGGACGGCAAAATCCGCATGGATCCTTCGTCCCCCCACGCCATGCAGCGGCTCCTCGCACTCAAGGAACGCTTCGACATCGCCTTTGCCTGCGACACCGACGCCGACCGGCACGGGATCGTGACGAGAAGCGCCGGACTCCTCCCTCCCAACCACTACCTGGCGGTCGCCATCTTCTACCTTTTCCGGAACCGCCCCCGATGGCGTCCCGATGCAGCAGTCGGGAAGACCGCGGTGAGCAGCCGGATGATCGACCTTGTGGCGGCAAAGCTCGGGCGACGGCTCCACGAGGTGCCGGTCGGTTTCAAGTGGTTCGTGGACGGGCTTCTCGACGGCTCCCTCGGCTTCGGTGGCGAGGAGAGCGCCGGGGCGTCCTTTCTCCGTCGTGACGGCACGGTCTGGTCCACGGACAAGGACGGCATCATCCCGGCCCTCCTTGCGGCCGAGATCACCGCCCGGACCGGGCGCGATCCGGGTGAGATCTATGTCGATCTCACCCGCGAACTCGGAGAATCATTCTACGACCGGGTGGACGCCCCGGCAACCCCGGCCCAGAAGGATGCGCTGAAGAAACTCTCGGCCGAGCAGATCCGCTCCACCGAACTGGCCGGAGAGCCGATCCAGACGATCCTCACCAGGGCACCGGGGAACGACGGCCCCATCGGCGGGGTTAAGGTGGTGGCCTCGAGCGGCTGGTTCGCGGCTCGGCCGTCGGGGACCGAGGATGTCTACAAGATCTACGCGGAGAGCTTCCGGGGAGAGGAGCACCTGCACCGCATCCAGGCAGAGGCTCAGGAGATCGTTGCTGGAGCGATGGCGGGGGCGTGACCTTCGTAGGGGCGACCGGCCGGTCGCCCCCTGCCGCACCACGAACAGGTCCCGTTATTCCCGGGTATAACGTTCGTTGGGCGACCGGCCGGTCGCCCCTACACAGGAGCGCCTATGACCGCCGACAAGCGACTGGAGAACCCGGTACATGCCTTTCTCCCCTTCGAGCTGGAGGGGTTCGACTCCCTGGCGGAGCTCGCCCTGGACATGCGCTGGTCGTGGAACGACGCGGCCGACGAGGTGTGGGAGGAGCTCGACCCGGTACTCTGGAAGCTTACCCACAACCCCTGGGTGGTCCTGCAGACCGTGGCGCGGGACCGACTCCAGCGCATCGCCGCCGACCCCGCCTTCCGCGAGAAGGTGGACGGTTTCCTGCGCACCATGCGCGAGGAGGCGGAGGCACCCGCCTGGTTCCAGGAGGCACACGGGGATGCGCCACTTTCCTGCATCGCCTACTTCAGCATGGAATTCATGCTGAGCGAGGCGCTTCCCATCTATTCGGGCGGACTCGGCAACGTGGCCGGGGACCAGCTCAAGGCGGCGAGCGACTTGGGGGTGCCGGTGGTGGGGGTGGGACTCCTCTACCAGCAGGGGTACTTCCGCCAGGTGATCGACCGGGACGGCCTGCAGCAGGCGCTTTTCCCCTACAACGACCCGGGGCAGCTGCCGGTCACCCCGGTGCGCGAGCCGAACGGGGAATGGCTGCGGCTGGAGCTCGCCCTCCCCGGCTATTCCCTCTGGCTGCGTGCCTGGCAGGTACGGGTGGGACGGGTTACCCTCTATCTCCTGGACAGCAACGATGCGGCTAACTACCCTGCCCGCCGCGGGATCACCAGCGAGCTTTACGGCGGCGGCCCGGAACAGCGCCTGCAGCAGGAACTGGTCCTGGGGATCGGCGGCTGGCGGCTTCTCCAAGCCCTCGGCCTCGCCCCGGAAGTCTGCCACCTGAACGAGGGGCATGCCGCCCTTGCCGTGCTGGAACGGGCCCGCAGCTTCATGGAGGAAACGGGACGCCCCTTTGCCGAAGCCCTGGCCGTCACCCGTGCCGGCAACCTCTTCACCACCCACACGCCGGTGGCTGCAGGCTTCGATCGCTTCACCCCCTTTCTCATGGAGCAGTACCTCGGCCGCTACGCCACCAACAAGCTCGGCATCCCGCTGCGCGACCTCCTGTCCCTCGGCCGCCTGTACGCTGACGACCCGACTGAGCCGTTCAACATGGCGTACCTGGCCATCCGGGGAAGCGGCGCCATCAATGGGGTGAGTCGTCTCCACGGCAAGGTGAGCCGCAGGATATTCGCCCCCCTCTTCCCCCGCTGGCCCGAGAGCGAGGTGCCGGTGGGACACGTCACCAATGGCATTCATGTGCCGAGCTGGCATTCTCCCGAGGCGGATCTCCTCTGGTGCAGCGTCTGCGGTGAGCAACCCTGGCTGGGCACGACCGAGATCCTGGAGGAGAAGGTGCGCAGCCTCGCCGACAAAGAGCTCTGGCAGTTCCGGGCCGCGTCCAGAGCCGCCCTCGTGGCCTTTGTCCGCGAACGACTCGCCCTGCAGCTTACCACAACCGGCGCATCGCCCGATGAGATTGCCAATGCCGGGCACGTCTTCGACGCCAACGTTCTCACCCTCGGGTTTGCCCGCCGATTTGCCACCTACAAGCGGCCGAACCTTCTCCTCCACGACCCGGAGCGGCTCCTGCGCATCCTCTGCGACCCGCGACGTCCGGTGCAGCTCATCCTGGCTGGCAAGGCTCATCCGGAGGACCGGCCGGGACAGGAGATGATCCGCCAGTGGGTGCAGTTCATCCGGCGCCCCGAGGCCCGCCGGCACGTGGTCTTTCTGAGCGACTACGACATGCTCCTGACCGAGCAGCTGGTCCAGGGGGTGGATGTCTGGCTCAACACGCCGCGCCGCCCCTGGGAGGCGAGCGGCACGAGCGGCATGAAGGTCCTCGCCAACGGCGGCATCAACCTGTCGGAACTGGACGGCTGGTGGGCCGAGGCTTACTGCCCGGAAGTGGGGTGGGCGCTGGGGGACGGCCGGGAACACGGCGACGACCCCGCCTGGGACGCCGCCGAGGCCGAGACACTTTATGCCCTCCTCGAAGGGGAAGTGGTCCCCGCCTTCTACAACCGCGACCAGGACGGCATCCCCGGCGCCTGGGTGACGCGGATGCGGGAAAGCATGGCGCGTCTTACCCCGCAGTTTTCAGCCAACCGCACGGTGCGTGAGTATACCGGGGCGTACTACCTGCCGGCGGCGACGGTCTATCGACAGCGGGCCGCCAACAAGGGTGCCGCCGGTTCGGAGCTGGTCGCGTGGCAGCATACGCTGGCGGAGAAGTGGGGCAATCTCCGCTTCGGCGAGGTGAAGGTAACGACGGAAGGAGAGCACCACCTGTTCGAGGTGCAGGTCTATCTCAACGGCATCGAGCCGCCAGCGGTGCGAGTTGAGCTTTACGCCGAAGGGGAAAACGACGCTCCCGAGCGCCACGAGATGACGCGCGGCCAGCAACTGGTAGGGGCGGAGAACGGCTATGACTACACCGTCAGGGTGCCGGCGACGCGTCCGGCAACGGACTTCACGGCACGCCTCGTCCCCGGCTACCCCGGCGTCGCCGTTCCCCTGGAAGCGGGTCTGATCCTGTGGCAGCGGTGATGGACGAGACCTCCGAGGTTTCGGAAACCGCGGAGGTCTGGATCAGGAGACCCCATGGAGAACTCTGCCCGATTAGCGGCTTCCGTTTTTCGCGGTAAAATTATGGGTAATAACCTTGACCAGGAGATCAGGATGACCCAAAGCAGCCGTGAAAAGATACTCGACGCCGCGACCAGGATCTTTGCCGAGAAGGGGTTTGCCGGGGGCTCGTTGTCGAAAGTCGCCAAAGCCGCAGAGGTCGACATTTCCGAAGCCATTTCTCTCTTCCCCAACGAGTCGCAGCTCTACGAAACCGTCCTCGAAGCCCAGTTCTCCATGTACGCGAAGCGAATGGAAGCCGCATTCGACAACGACGAGCCGCCGACACGCAAGGTCGAGCTGTTTGCCCAGGCCATGTGTGCCGTGCACAGGCAGTCGCCGTGCTTTTTCCCCCTGTTCTACCGGGAGTTGCTGACCCCCTCCCCTTTTTTCGAGACGATCGTGAAGAGGGGCATCAAGCATGTTGCCTACCTGTCGGACAACAACATTGCAAAAGGGGTCCGGAAGGGGATCTTCAGACGGGGGATAAACCCGGCGAACGCGACGATGATACTGGCGGGGATGTTCCACTACTATTTTCTGGCGAGCCGCCTGGCGCCGAGCCTGCTGCCGGAGCCGGGAGACGATGAGCAGTATTTTCTTCAGGCGCTCAAGGTATTCATGGAGGGGATGATCGAGGGAGCCTGAAGACAGCGGTTTTGAAAAAGAAAAACCGCCCATTTCTGAGCGGTTTCCCAGCCGAACCTCACGTATCTAATAAGGCTTTGGTTCGGGCGGAGGTGCCGGAGCTGGTTGCGGTGCCGGTTCTGGTGGTGGTGCAGGCTCATCCCCGTTCACAAGCACCTGTTTATATATCCCGGTCTTCTTCGTTGTGTCGTGGTTAGCAGCGATAGCGAGGGCGGATAAAGTGTTTGCCGCTATAACCGTCAATATGATTACGATTATCTTTTTCATAATCCCACCTCCATAGATTGCATTATACCACATTCCACCCTGTAAACTTCCCTTTTATGGGCGCAATGAAAGGTCAGACCGGGTGACGGGTACAGGTACCTTCCTTGCCATATTCTCATCTTGCACTATGATTGATTAAAAGACATGATCCAGCAAAGGAGGGCAGAAACGATGCCAGAGTTTTCATCGCCATTTTCCGGACTCGCAAACGACAGGAAACTGACCAATGAGGAGCTTATCCGCGCCATCCGTTTTGCGATAGCGGCGGAATACGAGGCCATCCAGGTGTACTCGCAAGTCGCGGATTCCATCGACAACAGGCTCGCAGCCCAGGTTCTGCGCGACATAGCGAATGAAGAACGAGTGCATGCCGGCGAGTTCATGCGGGTACTGATGGAGCTGGCGCCGGATGAGAAGAATTACTACGCGGAGGGAGCACACGAAGTCGAAGCGGAAATCGAAAAGCTGAAAAAATAAAAGGGATGCCTATAGCTTCTTTTTCTTTTTGTGAGGCTTTTTCCCCTGAGTGCCATGGCCATGCTGCTGGTCCAGCTTCTGTGGCTGCCCCCCCTTGGCCATCATGAGAGGTACCAGGATCAGGGCAAAAAAAGCCAGAATTGCTGCCAGAATAATGAGTGGTGTTGACATAATCTCCTCAGCGACAATCCTCGATGCATTCAGGTCAGTGGCCAACTTCCCAAGTCTGCAATCCTGTCCCCATTGCTTCCCTCCCGCGCATCATGTCCCCGGATTTTGCGTATGACAAATTTTGTCGCGGCAGGAACCTCATTGGTACCTGGTTTGTCATTCAAGATCTCTCTGCCAAGCAAATGATAACGAAAATATTTAGTGAAATCAATTGATTGGCTTCAAGAGCTCGAAAGTTTTTCATAAGGAATCCATTTTGCATGAGATGGAGAATATTTTTGGATAGACGACAATACTAAACCATCCGCGAGGGTGGGACGGAAAACCCATGGGTCTCCCCGAGACAGCCGGGCTGCCGAAATATCACGTTTTCGGCGCCCGGCTGTCTTTTTTTCTGAAAGAACAGCCGGGCAAGCCGGGATTACAAACGGAGGTGTTGTTATGTCCATCCGCCGTCGCCTGCTCCTGGTTTTCTCCCTGTTCCTGGTCTTTACGATGCTTGTCGTAGTGTCAAACAGCGAAGCTGCCCGAATAACGCGCAAAAAAGCAGCAGCCTGCCACAAGAACAGCGCTGGCGCTGCCGGCAAAAGGAAGAGGCCGGCCAGGAAAGTTTCACGCCGCGACCCCGGTCAGCGCCACTCGCCATTGGAAGAAGAATATCTCGTATCGGAATTGTCCCACCAGGATAACGAACTGCTGCATAAGGCTTACGGCCTTCTCGGCATAAAGTACCGTTTCGGCGGAAACGGCTATACTGGTATCGATTGCTCCGCGTTCGTGAAAAAGGTATTTGCCTCCCAGAACCTGCTGCTGCCGCGAACGGCGCGGGAGCAGTATGCGGTCGGAGTAGATGTGCCAACAGAAGAGCTGCAGAAGGGGGATCTCCTTTTCTTCCATACCTATGCAGACTTCCCCTCGCACGTGGGGATCTACATCGGCGACGGCCTCATGATTCACGCCTCTTCACTAGGGGGGAAAGTGATGATTTCCAGGGTGGATACCCCCTATCTGATCTCCCGCTTCATCGGCGCCCGGCGAATTCCCTCGGATGGAGGAGGATATCTGTCGGAACTTACTGAACTGACCAGGGGAGTGGCATCGGAACAGGAGCCGATCTAGGAAAACCTTAGTCATCCTCACGCAAAGAAAGCCCGTTTTTCGACGGGCTTTCGCTTTTTCCGGCGACGCCTCAATGCGCCCTGGACGCCAGACTGAATCACTGTTTGTAGACCACAAACTGGAAAGCTCTCTGCACTTTTGCCCCTGTCAGATCTGACAGAAATATCACAAGCTTATTACTGTTTGAATTGGTGGTGGCAACAACGGGCGCGGAACCACTTACCGTTACCACTGTCGTATATGAGCGAAAGTTGTAGTTTTCATTGGCAATGGTCACTTCATAGGCGCCGGAAGCGTTCCAGGCAACCGACACATTAGGGGTACCACTGTAAACAGTACCATTTTCCGCCACGGTGGCATACGCGACAGGCCCGGCATACCTGTCTGCTGCAAAGGCAATGTTACCAAACAGATTTACAGCGAAGATGGACGTCACAGCAATGATCAACAGCCTTTTCATTTAACCCTCCTTTGATAGAACGGGCATGAGCGTTACCTGACGCGGATTTATCGCGCCCGGACAAACTTAAAAAATAAATCTGCCGCCTTTTCGCCCTTTCTTTTGATGCTGCTGTATATTTTACGTACAGGCGATGCAAAGTGTCAACGAAATCTGTGGATACTATTGCATTCCTGACCAGCTTGTTCCCATGCGAAGGGAGGATGCCATGGAGAAAGAAAAGAACGAATCAGAAGCAACTGTGCATAAGGCACTACTACTGGAGAAAACGGGGCTTCGGCTTGCCACATGGACCGAGAAATGGTTCCCCGATGCCTTGGTTTTTGCCCTTGCGGGAATTGTCATCGTTTTTTGCTTTGGGCTTCTGATCGGTGAAAGCCCGACCAAACTGGCCCTCGAAGGGGGAAAATCCTTCTGGGTGCTCATCCCGTTTACGATGCAGATGGCAATGATAATCATCGGGGGGTTCGTCGTTGCGACGTCTCCACCCGTCTACCGGTTGATCCGGCTGCTTGCGTCGGTGCCGAAAACCGGCCGCGGGGCCGTTGCCTATGTTGCTGTCTTCTCCATGCTGACATCGCTGGTCTCATGGGGATTCAGCCTCATTTTCAGCGGTCTGCTTGTTCGGGAATTATCCGGGAGGGTAAAAGGGATGGATTACCGTGCGGCCGGAGCAGCAGCATACCTCGGCCTTGGCGCTGTCTGGGCTCTCGGACTGTCATCGTCGGCGGCACTCATGATGGCCACAAAGGGAGCCATACCGCCCAAACTGTTCGAGATCAGCGGCCTGATACCGCTTACCCAGACCATCTTCATCTGGCCCACTATTCTGACAGCGCTCATTCTGATACTTGTTTCCGCGACCATCGCCTATTGGTCTGCTCCTTCACCGGAACACGCAAAGACTGCGGAGGATTTCGGCATCAGGTTCGAACCCGTCGACATAAGCCTCGAACCCAGGCAGAAACCGGGCGAATGGCTTGAATACAAGCCGGTTCTGACCGTTCTCATTGCGGCGCTCCTCATATGGTACCTGGTCGACGTATTCCAGAAATCCCCGACCGGCGCACTTGCCGCGCTTAATCTGAATACGTACAATCTGATCTTCATTACCCTGGGGATGCTGCTACATTGGCGTCTGAAAAGGTTCATTCACGCCGTGGCCAGATCCGTTCCGGCGACCGGCGGCGTCCTGATCCAGTTTCCGTTCTACGCCGTGATATTCGGCATGATCGTCGGAACCGGCATCACCAAATGGTTGGCGGATCTCTTCATGTCAATCACGACCAAAGGGACGTATCCTTTCCTGGTAGCGCTCTATTCATCGATCCTGGGCGTTTTCATTCCGTCCGGTGGGAGCAAATGGGTCATCGAAGCACCCTACATATTGCAGGCGGCCATCGGGCATCAGGTCAATCTGGGGTGGGTCGTCCAGATCTATAATGCTGCGGAGGCGATTCCGAACCTTTTGAACCCCTTCTGGATGCTTCCTCTTCTCGGCATATTGCAGGTGAAGGCGCGGGATCTGGTGGGATACTCTACGTTTCAGATGTTCATACACATACCGATTGTCTTCTTCCTGTGCTGGCTGTTTGCGCAGTTTATCCCGTATATACCGCCGGTAAAATGATCTTTCACCTCCCCCGCCGCAGGAGATTGACCGACAGCATCCCGAGCGCCACGCCGATGAGCGCCATTCCCGTCCCCTCCTGCCACCCCGGCCGCTCGCCGAGCTGGAGCCACGCAGCCAGCACTCCGACCACCGGGGCGGCGAGGCTTCCGAGGCCGGCAATCCCAGCGGGGAGCTTCTGCACGACGTAAAGCCAGATGAGCCAGCCGAGCGCATTGCTCGGGATGACGTTGTAGATGAGGGCGGCGATAAAGGAGGGGGACCAGGTGATAGGTGGGCCGGGCCAGACGCAGGCGAGGACGACGAGGGGAACGGTGCCGAAGATCATCTGCCAGCAGGTGACGGCGAGGAGGTCGCCGCCGTTATTGCGCTGCAGCCGCTTGGCGACGATGACGCTTCCCGCCCAGGCGACTCCGGCCGCGACGGCGAGGGCCTCGGAGAGGGGGCTCCCCGCGCGGTGCCACGGCTCCAAGATGAGGACGAGCCCGGCCAGGGCAAGTGCGACTGCCGGAAGCTGCGCGCCGCGCAGCCGCTCGCCGAGGAAGAGCCGCGCCAGCACGAGCGTCCATAACGGCATGGTGTAGACGAGGACCGCGGTCTTTCCCGCGCCCCCCGCCACGAGCGCACCCATGGCCAGGCCGAGAAACGCGGCGGTCTGGAGGAGGCCGTACAGGATCACCCCCGGTGCGGAGTCGGGGAGGCGGATGCCGCCGCGGAAGGGGAGGACGGCAAGGAGGCAGAGCGCCCCGAGGCCGGCCCGGAGAGCAGCGAAGGTGAACGGGCCGGCATCGCGGAGCGCCACCTTCATCACGACCCAGTTGTACCCCCAGATGAGCGACAGGAAGGCGAGCGCGAGGATGGCACAAAACTCGGAGCGGCTGGATGTTCGGTCATTCGGAGACGTAGTTCTTCTCCCTCTTTTTGGCCGACCAAGCGTTCCGCCGCCCAGTCCCAAAATCAGCGTTGTAAGCCACCGTCTCTTCTCTCAGCACGCATAAGCCATAGAAAGATTGAGGTGTCGGGGCTAATTCGCCTCCTTCACGCCAATGGCCGTCAGAAATTCCTTGCTGGTGATGACCGTCGCCTGCCAGGGGAAGACCTTGTCCATCAACACTCGCTGCACCTCGGTATCCCGGTCTGCGCAAAGATCCGAAACGACCGCGAGAGAGTAATCCATGTCTGCGGCCCAACGAACCGTGGACAGGACGACGCCGCTCGTCGAGATCCCGAACAGGACAAGCTTGTTGATGTTGTGTGAGCGCAGGACCGTTTCGAGATCGGTCGTGGAAAAGGCGCCGACACGCCGCTTGGTGACGACGATATCGCCCGGCTGCGGCGCGACTCGCGGATCGATCTCCGCGCCCGGCGTCCCCTCGACAAGCATGCCTGTTTTCTTCAAGCCGCTGAAGAGCTTGTTCTGCGGGCTCACTTCGGGGTAGCCCGGACGAAAGCGGACGGCAACGTAAATGACCGGTATCCTGGCTTTCCGGGCCTCTTTCAGAACCGTGGCGGCCCTTTCCACCATCGCGGCCCGCCCCTCTTCCGGGATCATCCCGAGAATATCGTTCTGATAGTCCATGACGAGCAGGGCTGTTCTCGCCGGGTCAACCGTAAACGCCCGTTCGGCCTGGACCGACAGTTGCCCTTTTGGTGGCGCTTTCGGGGCATCTTGTTTATCAGCGGCGAAGGCAGCGCCAGTCGCTAAAATGAGGGCCAGAACCAGTAAAGTTGTTCGGGTAATCGTTCTCATTATTTCCTCCTGTATTCCTGTCCCTGATGGTTGGACAACCTTACTTTTCGGCAACCACGTTAATGCGCCGGAATGTCTCGAAGCACCTACCATCTTCTTGCATTGTTTCATCTACCATTCTGGTTACAACAATGTAGCGAAACTTATCTTTGTCGGCATCTGCAACCATGGCCAAAAAGGGCACAAGGCTTGGTTGGTCGACCCAGCCCACCATAGCTTGCGTGTTCGGGAAGTATCGGTCTGCGTTCTCACCCCAGACGCGTATGTTCTTGAGTCCACTACGGTCTACGGTTGACTTATATTCCGTCAGAGATGGCATGTACCAAGGCCATTCGAAGTTTTGGAAGTAGCCTTGAAAGGCAGGCTTTTCCATGCTCTCTCGGACAACTCGAAAAAAGTGAGAACAATTGCCGTCCCCGGCAAAGTTGAATCGAATTTTCCCGCCGCCGCGCAATGCACGCCTTACTTTTCGCAGTAATCTCTCGTGGTCTTTGACCCAGTGCAGCGCGGCATTTGAGAATATCAGATCGAATTCCTCTTCAAAATCCAGGGAATCGATGTCCTGTAAAAGAAAACTCAAATTTCGGCCCTCTTTCTCACGAGCAACGTCAATCATGCCTTGAGAAGCGTCGATTCCGAGGACTTTTCCGTATGGTAGCAAATCTGCGATCTGAGACGTAAGCGCCCCATCGCCACATCCCAAATCCAGGACTCGCTCATTTCCAGTTAAACATAGGTTCGCGATAATAGCGGAACCCCACTCCTTTTGATGAGCTGATGCCTTTTCATACCTTTTGCCATCAAATTCATGTGACATGTTCATTTCCTGGCACAACGTCATAAGCCTGACCGGGGCGGGTTCATCGCAACCGGTCCTGGCGCAGGATACTATGTAAGGCCCCCCTTGGGCATACATTTTCGTGTATGCTCGGCTTGACGAGAACCAATTCCAATTGGAATCCAAAGGGGGCCTTACGCATGCGATTTTACACGAAATCACACAAACAC
>JAMXLF010000055.1 GCA_024281055.1 Geobacteraceae bacterium | reverse complement strand
CTTCTCTCTGTGGCACTTTCCCTGGGGTTACCCCCGCTGGACGTTATCCAGCACCATGCCCTGTGGAGCCCGGACTTTCCTCTCCCCCGAAGGGCAGCGGCCATCTGGTCTACTTCGGCCAAGCCTTACAACAAAGTTCGACGTTCGATGTTCAACGTTCACAACCCAAACCTTGAACTTTGAACATTGAACCTTGAACAGGTTTATTCTTTCTCTTCCTGGCGGAGCAGGAGTACCCGCTGGCAATGGGGGCAGGCGATCAGTTCATCGCCCCGGAAGAGAGTATTGTAAAGCTGGGGAGGAAGCTGCATGTTGCAGCCGAGACAGTAACCGTCCTTTGCCTCGACCACCGCAATTCCCCGCCGTTGCTCGCGCAACAGGCCGTAACGCCGCATCACCGAGGCCGGCAGCCCCTTGGCGGCTGCCTCCCGGACAGTCGTGTCGGCAACTATGGCTGCTTCCAGTTGCTCAATCTTATTCTGGACCTCGCCCTTCTGGCCCGCCACGTTTTCCTCCAGCGCCCGGAGGTTCTCCTCCCCCCCGGCGATATCTCCCTTGAGCTCCTCGATCTGAGAGATTTTCTGGAGAATCTGCTCTTCCAGCTCGGCCTTCAGCTTCTTGGCGGTGGACACCTCCTTGGAGACAGCCTGGTATTCCTTCTGCGTCTTGATCTCCTTCAGGCGCACCTCGGACCTGGCAATGTTGTCGGTTTCCGCGGCAAGGCTCTCCTCCAGCCGCTGTCTCTCCTCTTCGAGTGCAGCCAGCTCGCCGTTTTTCGCGGCAATCTCGCTCTGGACCCCGGCAACCTGCTGTTCCAGGTTGGCGACTTCCGCCAGTAACCCTTCCTTTTCCCCCCGCAGGCCGTCGACCTTCAGGTCGATTTCCTGCAGTTCACCGAGCAGCTTCAAATTCTTACGCAAAATCCGTCTCCTTTGTTGGTGATAGTTATCGTCGGACACCTTCACCGATACGTGAAAGGCTCCCTCTCTCCGTCAAAAGCGGTCACGGTCGCCGCAAAGCCCCCTTCTGCAAGTTCCTTCTCCAGCCGGGCCGTCAAGCCCTGTACCATGACGCGTTCGGTGGCGAAATGCCCCGCATCCACGAGTGCCAGGCCGAGCGCCTCGGCTTCCCGGGCTTCGTGATATTTGACATCTCCGGTCACCAGCACGTCAGCACCCTGGTACTGGGCGGTACGCAGCAGCGAGGCACCGCTGCCGCCGCAGAGCGCAACCTTTTTCACCCGACGGCTGGCATCGCCCACAAAGCGGACTCCCTGCGGGCCGAGCCTTTCCTTGACGAAGGCGGTGAACTCGCCCAGGGTGGTTGCCGCGGGCAGCTCCCCGATCCGGCCCAGCCCCCGTTCCGCCCCCTTGTTCAGGAGCGGATAGAGATCGAAGGCCGGCTCCTCGTAAGGATGGGCCTTGCCGAGAGCCTTTACAACCGCCGCCACGTCAGTCCCTCGAACGAGAACCTCGATGCGGCTCTCCCTCACCTCTTCCCGTTTGCCGACCTCGCCGATGAACGGCCGCGCCCCGGCCTGGGGGGTAAAGGTGCCGATGCCGTCGGTCCGGAACGAGCAGTCGCGGTAGTTGCCGATGACGCCGCTGAAGCGGAAGAGGGCATCGAGGACCTGTTCTTCGTTCCCCTGCGGCACGAAGACACTCAGCTTCACCAGTTCCTCCGCGCCCGTCATCTTGAGGGGCTGACAGGAACCGATCCCCAGGCGTTCTGCCAGAAGGTCGTTGACCCCGCCGGCAGCGATATCGAAATTGGTATGGAGGGAGACGATAGTCAGGGCGTGCCGGATGGCAAGGGTAACGAGATTTCCCGTGGGGTCGGTGACGGAGATTTTTTTCAGGGGGGTGAAGATCAGCGGATGGTGAGTCAGGAGAAGATGACAATCGTTGGCCACGGCAGCATCGACGGTATCGCGGCCGGGATCGAGGGCCACCATGATCCGCTCTGCCGGGGCGGTGGGATCGCCCACCTGGAGCCCTACATTGTCCCATTCCTCGGCATACCGGAATGGGGATATTTTATTAATAATTCCAACTACATCTGAAACTTTGGGGGATATCATCGTGCTCCAAAGAAAAAGAGTGCAACCTTGCGGTGTGCACTCTTTCTCATTTCCGTGCTCGGGGCGTATTTTCGTCTCGTCAGGCGCTTTAAGGGCATCCCCACATCTTCCTGGATGCCAATTCGTCACCACCGGTATCTGCCGGCCGTTAAAGGCCGAGTTCATTCATTGGGAGTCGAATTGGCCGTTTTAGTAAGTGGTGGGCCCACCAGGACTCGAACCTGGGACCGACCGGTTATGAGCCGGTAGCTCTAGCCAACTGAGCTATAGGCCCGAAAAGCGAATTTTAACTATAACCCCCATAATGGGACTGAGTCAAGAAATTTTTACATACTTGAGAATACGATAGCACCTTCTGCAGGTGAGGTGCTAATGGGCGTCCCGCGTGTTCTGCACTATTCCGATGCCTGACGGGCAGGGGTTCCTTTCTAAGGATCTGCCCGGAACTCCTTACCAAGAGTTTTTACTGCGTAGCCACGCGTATTATGGTATATGATGGACAGGTGCCTTTTCGACAATCCAATGTTCATGACGATAGATTTTTCTCTTAACAAAGCGGTAATAGTCATAGTTGCCATGCTGCTTGACTGGCTTCTTGGCGACCCGCGCTGGCTGCCGCACCCAGTGGTCCTCATCGGGAAGCTGATCACGGTCCTGGAAAAGGGGCTGAAACGCGTCGTCCGGAATGAGCGGGTGGGGGGAGTGCTCCTGCTCCTGCTCGCTGTCGGCACGACGGCCGGCGCTGCACTGACTGTCCTTGAAGGGGCATACGCCATAAGCCCCTCCGCCGGCTTCACCGTAGCCGTCTTCCTCTCGTATACCTGCCTGGCGGCCCGCTCGCTCCACCGCGAGTCGCGGCTCGTTGCGGATGCCCTCGGGCGAGGGGATTTGACTGAGGCACGTCGGTATCTATCGTACATCGTCGGCCGCGATACCGGTTCCCTCGACGAAGCGGAGATCTGGCGGGCGACCGTAGAGACAGTTGCGGAGAACACCTCGGACGGGGTGATTGCGCCGCTCCTCTTCCTGATGCTCGGCGGGCCGGTCCTGGGGCTCGCCTACAAGGCTGTGAACACCCTCGACTCAATGGTGGGGTACAAAAACGAGCGCTACCTCCATTTCGGCTGGGCCTCGGCCCGTTGCGACGACCTGGCGAACTGGATACCGGCGAGGCTTACCGGGGTTCTTATTGCCCTCGCCGCCCCCTTCGGCTCTCTGTCGGCAGGCGGGGCATGGCGGATCATGAGGCGGGACGGGGGAAACCACGCCTCCCCCAACAGCGGCATTCCGGAGGCCGCCGCCGCGGGAGCCCTTGGTGTGCAGCTCGGCGGGACCAATGTCTACTTCGGCACACCGGTGGTGAAGCCGACCATCGGTGACCCGGAGAAACCTATCGACGGCCGGGCCTGGCGCGGCGCGGTGCGGCTCATGTACGGGGCGGAGGGACTTCTGGTAGCGGGGTGGCTCCTTGGAAAGATAGTGAATCTTTCCGTCTGAATGAGGATTTAGAGGATTTGAGGATTTACTGGATAAAGGTGGGAATCCTGCCCATCCTTTAATCCTTTAATCCTTTAATCCTTTAATCCTGTAAATCCTGATTCTGATGGAGGTTTTGGTGAAAGGCTTTGCACATGTCAACTGACTTCGCCCACGGCGGCAACGTCTTTTCCGTTGCCCGCTCACTCGGCGTTCCTCCGGAAGAGATCTTCGACTTCTCGGCGAGCATCAACCCGCTTGGACCGGCGCCGGGAGTGCGCGAGGCGGTGGGGGCGGCCTTCGACCGGCTCGTCCACTACCCGGACACCGCCTGTGCGGAGCTACGGGAGACCCTGGCTGCCTGCCACGGGCTTTCTCCGGGACAGCTCTGCATGGCGAACGGCTCGACGGAGCTTATCTACCTCCTGCCGCGACTGGTGGAGGGAAAACGGGCGCTCATCGTCGCCCCGGCCTTTTCCGAGTACGAGCGGGCACTGGCCCTGGCGGGATGGGAGGTCGACTTCCTCTGCCTCCGGCCCCGGGAAGGGTTCCGTCTTTCCCTCCCTCTCCTCGGGGAGAAACTGAAGGAGGGATTCGATCTCCTCTTCCTCTGCAACCCGGGGAACCCCGCCGGCAACCTGGTCGCTCCGGAAGAGACGGAACGGATCATGGACCTCGCCAAGGCCGCCGGCACCTTCCTCGTCCTCGACGAGGCGTTCATCGATTTCTGCGAGGATAACTCCGCCAAGGCGATTGCTGTCCGGGCGGGGAACTGCATCGTCCTGCGCTCCATGACCAAGTTTTACGCGCTTCCCGGTTTGCGCCTCGGCTATGCCATCGCCTCGGAGCGGGTAATCGGCCGGCTGGAGAGACTGCGGGCACCGTGGAGCGTGAACACCCTGGCCCAGGCTGCCGGCCTTGCCTCCCTTGCGGACCACGACTACCGGGAGCGGACCGTGCGACTTGTGGCGGCCGAACGGGATTTTCTGGCCAGCGCGCTGACGCGGCTTTCCGGCCTTGTGGCACATCCATCGGCAGCAAATTATCTCCTCGTGGAGATAGCGGAGGGCCCGCCGGCAGAAGAGCTCCGGCAACGGCTCCTCACGGAACGCCTCCTCATCAGGGAGTGCGGTAATTTCACGGGGCTCGACGACAGATTCTTCCGCGTGGCGGTCAGGAGCCGCGACGAGAACATGCGCCTGGCGAGAGCCTTGGCCGGGATATTCGGGACACGGAGTGGGAGCATCTGACACTCCGGCACGGAGGATCGGATGATGGCGACAGGTATGGTCGATGTGGCCCTGGCGGGGCGGATCGAGGAGCTGGCGGCAGCGGAACTCGCCGGCGCGCAGACCGCTGCCTCATGACGTTTTAAGGAGAAAGTATGGGAGAAACGGTACGTTTCGGCGTTTCCATTGATGACAAACTGCTCGAGAGCTTCGACCAGCTCATCGACCGCAAGGGGTACATGAACCGCTCCGAGGCGATCCGCGACCTGATCCGGGGCGCCCTCGTGGAACTGAAATGGGAGGGGGGGGAGGAGGAAACCGTCGGCACCGTAACCCTTGTGTACAACCATCACGTGCGGGACCTGTCCGACAAACTCACCGAACAGCAGCACCTTCATCACGGCGAGATCGTCTCGGCCCTCCATGTTCACCTGGATGCCCACAACTGCCTGGAAGTACTCGTGGTGCGCGGGAAAGCCCGGGATGTCAAGAAGATTGCCGATGAACTGATCGGGGTGAAGGGGGTCAAGCATGGCAAGCTGGTGATGACGACGACTGGTGAAGAGCTTGCCTGACGTCACCAGGAGGGGGAAATGCCTTTTTTCTCGATGAACTCCCGGATGGCATGGAGCTGTTCAAGGTCGATATCGACGAACTGGAGGCCCATCCCCACCGGGAGCTGCGGTTTCACGATGAGGTCCGGAGCGTTGACCCAGGCGACCTTGGCCTGACAGCGGATAGTCTGCCTCTCGTCAAGGGAGAATTCCAGGGAAATGGGGGTATCGAGGGGAAGTACCTGCCAGGTTTCCAGGAACATGCCGCCGGTGCTCAGGTTCACCGAGTAGTTCTGCAGCAGCTCCTGGGGGGGCATGCCGTAATGAACGCGCAGGCGGACGTTGCACCTCGGAGTGGCCCGGTCCTGGATGTCCAACAGCCTTTTTACTGTTGAGAGCAGATCGTGGCGGGTGATGGGCTTGAGAAGGATGGCGTTGCAGCCGGCCTTCCGGCAGAGTACGAGGTCTTCTTCCCGGCCGCCATGGGTGATCATGACCACGGGAATGGTCTGGAGCTGGGCGTCGCCCTTGATCCGGCGGCAGCACTCGTCGCCGTTCATCTCGGGCATGTGCAGGTCCATCAGGACCAGGTCCGGCCGTTTGTCCCGTGTGATGGCCAGGGCCTCGGTGCCGTTGCGGGCGACAAGCACTTCGAATTCATCCCGGCGGAGAAAGCTTTTTTCCAGTTCCAGGAACAGGTTAACGTCATCGGCGAGCAGGATCGTCTTTCTGGCCACGTTATTCTCACGGTCCTTTCCATACTCATTCAGCCCAGCACAGAATCTATAGCACAGAATTCCGCGAAAATAAAGCTAACCCTTGCCTTGGCACAGCACCGGTATGTCGGCCAGAGTCCCTGCGCGCTTCTGCATGTCGGCGTGGAGCTCGACGACACCCATCATGAAGCCGACGGTTTCTGAAAAATAGAGGGCATCGCTGACGGCCTTGGCGTAGGCGACATCATTTGCTGGCTGCTCTTCCGGGGTGTAGACCAGCACCTTGTCGCTTTCGATGAGGTGCAAGGCGACATAGACGCGGGGGACGCCGTTTCGTCTCACCCCGCAAACAAAGGCCCCGCAGTTCTGAGGCGCATGACCTTCCGGTGTGATGCGTGCCTTGTTGAGGGAATGGTGCAGGTCAAGTATCTCTTCCGGACTGGCGAATTCGATGCAGGTCAATGATCTGTCAATGGAGAAGACCGCGGGAGGTCCCGTTGGAGCCGCCGGGGCGGAGGAGACCGACCCTCCAGTCTGCGGCGCCATGAACGCAAACGGGTCATATGCCGACTGTTCGTTCTCACTTTCCTGACATGGAGGAGCGAGTGGGGCGAACCCGAAGCGAGTGGGTAGTGCGGAGGAATAGAGCTCTGCAGCAGGAGCAGGGGCGGTGTCGGGTCCGCCGCTGTCTGCCGGCACCGTTTCGGCCAGAAGCAGATCGATGGCCGCCTGCACCGCAGCCGCTTTCTCCGCCGCCACCTGCTCCGCGTCGGCCGTTGTCAATATGCTCAGTTTGTCGTTACCCTTCCTGGGTGGCGCTTTATTCTCGACCGGTGGTGGGGGCGGGGCGGGTTTCGGTTCCTTGCGACTCTCCGGGCGTGACGAGCTTTGCTCCGGCGCACGGACAGGCTGAATCGGAGGTGGAGGAAGCGTTTCTTCCACATGCACCTTCTCTAGCAGCACCATGTCCTCCTGCACGGCTGCATCTTCTTCGATACTCCACTGGACCTCTGTCAGCAGTTCGGTTTCCGCCTCCACGGCCGCGAGCTGTTCGGCGGCCTCTTCAACGGCCGCCTGCTCCTCGGCAAGCCGCTCGGCTTCTGCCTCCACAGCTGCGAGATGTTCGGCGACCTCTTCTTCGGCCCGCATCGTTCCCCGCGCCAGGTTATCCGCTTCGGCCTGCACAGCCGCTAGATGCTCGGCGGCGGCTTTCTCCGTTGCCTTTTTTTCCGCAGCAAGCCGCTCTGCTCTGTCATCCATCGCGGTGAGCCGTTCAACAGCTGACTGCTCCGTTGCCTTCATCTCCGCGGTCAGCCGTTTCACTTTACTCTGGACAGTGGCCAGCTTTTCCGCCGCTTCCTGCTGAGCTGCCGCTATTTCGACAGCCACCTGCTCGGCCTCGGCCTTTTCCGCGAGTTTGCCCGCCAGGTCTTCCTCGGCAACCGCCGTCTCGGCATAGAGCCGTTTTTCCTCGGCAGTGACGGCTGCGAGCCTGTCGGCAACTTCCTTCTCCGCCGCCGCCTTTTCCGCGACAAGGCGCTCGGCTTCGAGTTTCTCGGCGAATATGTCGGCAGCTTCCCGTTCGAGCTCCTGCCGTTCTGCCGCGCGTTGCTGCAGCGTGTCCCTCAAATTTGCCAGTTTTTCAGCGGCAGCCTGTCCCGCTGCGGCCTTTTCCCCGGCTACGCGTGTTGCTGCGGCTTTCTCGGCGAGCTTTTCTGCCGCCTCTCGCTCGAGGTCCACCTTTTCCTCTGTCAGCTGCTCGGCCGCAGCCTTGGCTGCCGCAAGCTTTTCGGCAGTCTCCCGCTCGACGGCCGCCTTTTCTCCGGTCAGGCGCTCCGCCTCAGCCTTGACCGCCGCCAGTTTTTCGGCGGTCTCCCGCTCGACGGCCGCCTTCTCTCCGGCAAGACGCTCCGCCTCGGCCTTGACCTCTGCCAGCATTTCGGCGGCAAGCAGCTCGGCAGTCGCCTTTTCCTCGGCCAGACGTTCGGCCTCGGCTTTCACGGCGGCAAGCTGCTCTGCGGTTTCCCGTTCGAGGTTGGCCTTCTCAATGGCCAGCCGTTCTGCCTCGGCCCTGAACGCCGCGAGCTGCTCGGCGGCAGCACGTTCGGCGGCCGCCTTTTCCGCAGCGAGGCGCTGGGATTCTGCCTTGATCGCCGCCACCTGCTCCCTGGCAGCCTGCTCGGCGGCCGCCTTTTCCGCAGCAAGGCGTTCCGCCTCGGCCCTGATTTCGGCAAGTTTTGCCGCGGCCTCTTTCTCGACGGCTTCTTTCTCGGCGGCCAACCTTCCCGCTTCGGCCTTTTCTGCTGCCAGCTCGGAGAGGGCGGCCAGCTCGGCCGCGGCCTTTTCTGCTGCCAGCCGCTCGGCCTCGGCCTTGATTTCGGAATACTTCTCGGCAGCTGCCTTTTCCGCAGTGGCCTTTGCCGCGGCCAGGCGCTCCATTTCAGCCTTTTCTGCGGCCAGCATGGCAACCGCGGCCCGTTCGGCCGCCGCCTTTTCGATTGCCAGCCGTTCGGCCTCGGCCTTGATCTGGGTGTACTTCTCCGCTGCGGCCCGCTCGGCGGCCGCCTTTTCCGCGGCCAGACGCTCCGCCTCGGCCCTGATTTCGGCGAGTTTTGCCGCGGCCTCTTTTTCGGCCGCCGCCTTCTCCGCGGCCAGACGTTCTGCATCTTCCCGGACCGCCGCGAGTTTTTCGGCCGGTTTTCCTCCCCGGCCGATTTCCGCGGCCGGTACAGCAGGTGAGGATTTTTCGATGGCCTTCTGGTCGGCGGCCCGCGCCAAAGCCGCCTTCTGGACAGCGGCCTTTTTCAGGGCCACTTTCCTGGTGTGATACGGGGTCTGCAACACTGGAATGTCGCGGATGACAACTTGCCGCAAGGCTGCGCCGCAGTTGAGATTGACGGTCTGCATCGTGAATCCCATCGCTTCGACGAAGCTGCAGGCCTCTTTCAGGAGGGATGCGTACGACTTCGCTTCCTTATCGGGGGTGTAGACCAGAACCTTCTGGGAGCTGGGAATGAAAAGCGCGGCATATACGGAAAACGTCTCGTTCTGTCGTATCGCGCAGACGAAGGCTTCACAGGGGCGGGCGGGTAATCCCTCGGGAGCAAGGGTTGCGGGGGCCTGGGAACGATAGAGCTCCACCACGCCTTCTTCCGTTGTTTCGATAAACAGGAGCGTACTGTCGTAGATCAGCATCGGCACCCCATTGTTCGGGACGACCCGGTCAGATTGCAGTTATGGGCATCGATCGGAATCGATGGACGTATAACGGGTACGGCGTTTGGCTGCAAAAAAACCGGGGCCAAAAATATCCGTGATATTTCGGCAACCCGGCTGTCTCAGGGAGACCCAGTAGGCTTTCCGCCCCACCCTCGCGGGTGGTTTAGTATTATCGTGTATCAAATCAAGGTATGTGGTTGTGTGATGCCGCGCTATTATCATGAAAATTGACTCGTGAAGTCAACACATTTTCGCCGGGATCGAGACCTGATGGTTTTTTAGTATTTTGCTTGACAGGAGGGAAAATACCGCTATCTTCTAAAGAGAAACGATTTTCATTTAAGAAAAGACCTGCATGAACGGACAATTCAGTGAAACCCTGAAGGGATTGAAGCTCAAGGCAACTCCCAAGCGACTGGCTATTCTTCGCTTGCTGTCCCAGGAATCCACCTATGTGAGTCCGGAGGAGATCTGGCAGAGGTTGCGGGGTCGCTTTGGAGCCATCGGCCTCCCCACGGTCTATCGTAACCTGGAAGAGCTCGCCGCCGGGGGCGTCATCACCAAGGTCATTCATCCCAACCGGCAGCTCTACTACTTTCTCTGTTCCAACCGGCACCACCATCACCATTTCATCTGCGTCGCCTGCCGCCGGGTCGAGGATGTCGATGTCTGCGCCCTGAACGACCTGGAGCGCGAAGTCGACGCCAAAATCGGCGGGCGGGTCCTTTCCCATATCGTCCAGGTGAACGGGCTGTGCCGGAGCTGTGCCGTGGCTGCCGCTGGAAGTGGGGAGAAACAATGAGAATCGCCGCGCTCGTTCTCATGCTTTTCATGGCCTTCGTCGGCTGCAGCAGGGAGAAAGCCCCGGCTCCCGGCCCGAAGCGGCTGCAGGCAGTGGTCACCATCTTTCCGCTCTATGATTTCTGCCGGCAGATCGGCGGTGACCGGGTCGAGGTGAGCCTCCTCCTGCCGCCGGGGGTGGAGCCGCACGCCTTCGAGCCGAAACCGGAGGATATCCTCCGGATCAGCCAGGCCTCCCTGTTCATCTATACCAACAAGTACATGGAGCCTTGGGCGGCGGACATCATCAAGGGGGCGGGAAGCCGGCGCATGTTCCCGGTGGAAGCCGGTACCGGGGTGACGTATCTGCGAGCGGCCGGAGAAGACGGGCACGGGCACGGCGGGGGCGTCGATCCCCACATCTGGCTCAGCCCGGTCAACGCGGAGGTGATGGTGGACACTATCTGCGCCGGTCTGGTCCGGCAGGACCCCGCCAACCGGCCGTACTACGAAAAAAACGCTGCAGCCTACAAGGAGAAACTGGCGGCACTGGACCGGGAATTCCGTGAAGGGCTTGCCGACTGCCGGCAACGGGTGTTTCTCCACGGCGGACACTTTGCGTTCAGCTATCTGGCTGACCGGTACGGCCTGAAGTACGTCTCTGCCTTCGCCGTCTCCGCCAATGCCGAGCCGACCCCGGAGAAACTGGCTGAGATGATCGACCTCATGAAGCGCGACAAGCTGCGCTACGTCTTTTATGAGGAAATCTTCTCCCCCAAGATGGCGGAGACCATCGCACGGGAGACCGGGGCCACCCTCCTCCAGCTGAACAGCATCGACAGCCTGACCAGGGAGGAGATGTCCGGCGGCGCCACCTACCTCTCCCTCATGGAGCAGAATCTCAGGAATCTCAGGACGGGACTCGAATGCCGGTAGACGTGGTGACGGTAGAGGGGCTCTCGTACAGCTACAACGGGGCGGGGGTGCTCAGCGACGTCTCGTTTCGGGTGAGAAGCGGCGACTATCTCGGCATCGTCGGTCCCAACGGCTCTGGCAAGAGCACGCTGATCAAGGCGGTGCTGGGGCTCGTGGCGCCGACCGGCGGAACGGTCACCCTCTTTGGAGTCACTCCCGACCGCTTCCGGGAGCGGCAGAAGGTGGGTTATCTGCCACAACGGCTCAAGTTCTTCAACCCGAGTTTCCCTGCCACCGTCGAAGAGATCGTCCGGCTGGGGCTCCTCGGGGGAAAGCGCTTCCCGAAGCGGCGGGAGGCCGGGGACGACGCGGCGGTGGAGAAGACCCTCGGCTACATGGGGATCACCGATATCCGGCGGAAGCTGATCGGCGAGCTTTCCGGCGGGCAGCAGCAGCGCACGCTCCTGGCCCGCGCCCTCGTCAGCAGCCCCGAGCTCCTCATCCTCGACGAGCCAACCACCGCCCTCGATCCCGAAACGCGGGAGAACTTCTACAAGCTCCTCCAGCACATCAACCAGGACCACGGCACGACGATCGTGCTCATCACCCATGACACCTGGAGCATCGGCCGCTATGCCTCGCGCTTTCTGTACGTGGACAAGCGAATCATCTTCGACGGGACCTTCGACGAATTCTGCCAGTCCGAAAAGATGACCGCTTTCTTCGGCGCCGATGTCCAGCACGTCATCTGCCACCAGCACTGACCGGGGGGAAAGGGATGGCATTCGCTGACATTCTGCAGTACGGCTTCATCCAGCGGGCGCTGGTCGCCGGGTCGCTGATCGCGGCGCTCTGCGCAGTGCTCGGCGTCTTCCTCGTGCTGCGGCGGCTCTCCCTGATCGGCGACGGCCTGGCCCACGTCACCTTCGGCAGCGTGGCGCTGGCGCTCTTCCTGCGGGTGAGCCCGCTTTACGTGACCGTTGCGTCGATCCCCCTCGTGCTCCTCTCCTCTCTGGGAATACTCAGGCTTACCGACAAGGCCCGCATGTACGGTGACGCCGCCATCGGCATCGTCTCTTCGCTGGGTATTGCCGGCGGGGTCATCCTGGCGAGCGTTGCCGGCGGCTTCAACGTGGACCTGTTCAGCTACCTGTTCGGCAATATCCTCGCCATCGGCCCGGTCGACCTGGTCATTGCCGGAGTGCTCTTTCTCTTCGTCATCCTCGTCGTCACCCTTTTCTACCATGAGCTCTTCGCCATCACCTTTGACGAGGAACTGGCTGAGAGCTCGGGGATCAGGACGGCCGCCATCAATACCGTCCTGGTTCTCGTCACGGCACTCACCGTGGTGCTGGCCATGAAGGTGGTCGGCATCATGCTGGTCTCCGCCCTCCTGATTCTCCCGGCCGTTTCCGCGCTGCAGGTCGCCAGGGGGTTCCGGACCGCCATCTTGCTGGCCGCAGCGTTTGCCGTGACCGCCGTGATCGCCGGCATCCTCGGTTCCGTTGCCCTGAACCTGCCGGCGGGCGGGAGCATCGTCGTTGCCAATTTCATCCTGTTTGCGGTTACCTTCGCCTGGCGGAAAGCCCGTCCGCTGTTCTGACCTCCCCACCCGACTTGTCCGGCCATTTTTCTCCCCCGTTTAGACTTCTCTATTCCCGGTGGTACAATGTACTCACGACCGGGGCGTTTCCCCGGTAGAGGACGCGGCGTGGCGGCAGTCCTCGCATACCAGCACCAGGGGAGGGAGCGGGATGAGCGGTGAGACGATCATCAAGGAAGTTTGGGCAGCCCTCGAACGCGAGCCGCGGGTGAACCTCCACGGCATTTCGGTAACGGTGGAGTTCGATGACGGCACCCTGACCCTGATCGGGGAAACGGGGGAAGTGGCCGCCAAGAAGCTGGCGCTGGAACTGGCCGCAGCCGTACCGGGAGTGACGGGCATCGTCGACCGCCTGCGGGTCGCGCCGGCCGAGGTGATGGAGGACGGTGTGATCCGCGACCACGTGGGCGACGCCATCGTGGGGGAACCGGCATTCCTGGAGTACGCCGTTCGTGTCCTTGTCAAGGGGGCGCCGGAGCCGTTGCGGGAGCCGCCGGAACCGGCGGGGGTGATCGAGGTGGACGTGACCGGGGGGGTGGTGATCCTGAACGGCCGGGCAGGGAGTCTTTCCCACAAGCGCCTGGCGGGGGTGCTCTCGTGGTGGGTGCCGGGAAGCCGCGACGTGGTCAACGGCCTGGATGTGCTTCCCCCCATGGAGGACAACGACGACGAGGTTGCCGATGCGGTGCGCCTCGTCCTGGAGAAGGATCCCTTCGTCAACGCTTCCCAGGTCCGCGTCGGCTGCCGCAATTACATCGTCACTCTGGACGGGGTGGTCCCCCGGGAGAAGGAGAAGGACATGGCGGAGGCCGACGCATGGTACGTCTTCAGGGTGAACAGGGTGGTAAACCGGCTGGAAGTGAGCGTCGAGGCTCCCCTGGCAAGCTGAGCGGGAGGGGATATGCTCCTGGTTTCTGACATCGGTACCGGCCCCCGGGCTGAAGAGCGGCGGGGCGTTTCACCGGTGGGCCTGCTTCCTGTTGCGGCTGTTTTCCTGGCAGTGTTGGCTGCCGTTACCGCCATGCTGGCGGGATTCGGCTCACGGCTGGGGCTGTGGCAATTCCGGACCGGCTTCGACATCCTCAAGTGGGCCGCCTATGGCGGTCTTGCTGCTGCAGTCGTGGCCCTTGTCGGGGTGGTCCACGCAGCGAAGAGACGCCGTCCCGGCGGGGTTCTTTTCGCCATTCTCGCCCTGTGCGGCGGCATCGTGGTCTTCGTCGTACCCCTGCAATGGCGACTCACGGTCGCAAGGGTTCCACCGATCCACGACATCACCACCGACACGGTACACCCTCCCCTGTTCGTGGCCATCCTTCCACTGCGCAGGAGCGCTCCCAATCCCCCCGATTACGGCGGTCCCACAGTCGCCGCCAAACAGCTTGCCGCGTATCCCGACATCAAGACGGCAATCATCAACGCTTCCCCCGAGGAAGCCTTTGCACGGGCTCTGGAAACGGCGCACGCCATGGGATGGCGGATCGTCGCAGATGTACCCGCCGAGGGACGCATCGAGGCCACCGACACCACCTTCTGGTTCGGTTTTACCGATGACATCGTGGTCCGGGTCGAGGGGGCCGGCTACCGCTCCCTCGTCGATGTCCGCTCCGTCTCCCGGGTGGGGCGCAGCGATACGGGGACCAATGCCCTGAGGATTCGCGCGTTCCTGAAGCGGCTTGCCGCCAGGGGATAGGTTCCCGACATTCGTCTGGTATCCCTGCACGGGCACTAGATCTCCACTTGCATCCCCAGTTCCTCCACCCGTTCGGCCGGAATGTTATAGAAAGCCGTGGCGTCGAGGGAATTGTGCCACAGGAAGGCGAACAGCCTTTCCCGCCAGAGCATCATCCCGGGAACCTTCGGCGAAGGGATCAGCCTTTCCCGCCCGATATAGAATGTGGCGCTGTCCGGGTCGACCCGCAGGCCCAGGGCTTCGCATTGTCTCAGTGCGACCGGCACATTTGGGCTCTGCATGAAACCATAGCGCACCCTCACCCGGTAGAGACCGGCACCGAGGTCGGCCACCTCAAGGCGGTCACCCGCCGGTACCCGCGGCACCTCCTGGGTGACCACTGTCAGCAGTATGACCTGCTCATGGAGCACCTTGTCGTGGGAGAGGTGATGGAGGAGCAGTGGCGGGGTCCCGGAGACGCGGCCGGTCATGAACACCGCCGTGCCGGGAACGCGGAGCGGCGACTCGGCGGTGATCTTCGCCAGGAAAGCGTCGATGGCCATGGTGGCAGCCCCGAGCTTTTGCGCCAGGATCGCGCGTCCGCGATACCACGTCGACATGAGGGTGTAGACAACCACTCCGGCCAGCAGCGGAAACCAGCCACCCGAGGCGATTTTGAGGAGGTTAGCAGCGAAAAACGACAGATCAACTACCAGGAAAAGGAGAGCCACCGCCCCGGCCACCAGGGGCGACCACTTCCAGCGATCCCGCATCACGAAGAAGGCAAGGACGGTCGTGATCACCATGGTAGTAGAGACTGCCACGCCATAGGCGGACGCAAGGTTGTCCGAGGAACGGAAACCGAGGACGAGACCGACGGTGACGATCATGAGAAGCCAGTTGACGCTCGGAATGTAGATCTGGCCGATCTCCTCGGAGGAGGTCTGGACGATGCGCACACGTGGGCACTGGTTGAGCTGCACCGCCTGCCGGGTCAGCGAGAACGCCCCGGAGATCACGGCTTGGGAAGCAATCACGGTGGCGGCTGTGGCCAGGAGCACGAGGGGATAGAGGGCCCACTGCGGGGCCAGGTGGTAAAAGGGATGGCTAACCCCCTCCGGCTCGGCGATGATCAGGGCTCCCTGGCCGAAGTAGTTGAGGAGCAGCGCGGGAAGGACCAACCTGCACCAGGCCACCCGGATCGGGCGACGGCCGAATTGCCCCATGTCGGCGTAGAGCGCCTCACCACCTGTCACCGCGAGAAAGACGGCGCCGAGGATAACGAATCCGCCTGCACCGTGGCCAAGGAAAAAAGCGATTGCGTGACGGGGATCGACGGCGGTAAGGACATGGGGGGCGCGTACGATCCCGAAGACCCCGAGGATAGCGATGGTGCAGAACCAGACGGCCATGACCGGTCCGAATGCAGCACCGACGCGTGCGGTGCCGCGCTTCTGGAAACGAAAGAGGAGGACCAGGACCAGGATGGTCATGGGGAGCACATACTGCTCCAGGGCCGGCGTGGCCACTTCCAGCCCCTCGATGGCGCTCAGCACCGAGATGGCAGGAGTGATGGCGCCGTCGCCATAGAGGAGGGCGGCCCCGAAAATGCCGAGGGCAAGGAGCACCCGCTGGTTCAGGCCGGCCCGTACGCGCCAGGGTGCCAGCAGGGCCAGCAGGGCCAGGATGCCCCCTTCTCCCCGGTTGTCCGCTCGCATCACGAACAGGAGGTACTTGAGGGAGATGGTGATGGTGAGTGCCCAGAAGATGAGCGACAGGACGCCGAGCACGTTTTCCGGCGTCGGCGCGAAGGGGTGGGTGCCGTGGAAGCATTGCCGCAGGGCATAGATCGGGCTGGTGCCAATATCCCCGTAGACGACGCCGAGCGCGGCGAGGCCGAGCGCCACGTCCCGGCGCGGGCTGCTCTCCTGAACCCTGGTTTCCTGATTGTCCGTCTTTTGAGCTGGGCCGTGATTCATACAACCTCAGACGATCGGGCAGGTAGTGACGTGCTCTGCCCCGGAGACCTGCTCATGGCTCAGGCGTTCAGATCTACTCAACCACGACCCCGCTTTTGCTTCGAATGTCGTAGAGCATTTCTACCGGGTGGACGGCGATTATGCCGTCGCCTGCAAAGCCGGAGTGGGCGGTATCGAGGATCGCCTCCACAATCTTTTCCACCATCCCCGCTTCGCAGAAAACCTCGATCCTGGCGAACGGAAATTCCCATTCCGGTCTGAAGAATTTGGCCGCGTCGCCGTACCCCTTGACGCGGGACACGCTGATCCCCTTCACCCTCAGGTCGATCAGCCGTTCTTCCACCCTTTCCAGCACCTTGCTTCTGACAATGGCGACAACCTTCTTGAATGCCATATATACGCCCCCCTCGGTCTTTGCCGACAACCGCACCGGCGCCGGGAAGCACCGCTTGATGCGGCATTTGCTCCCTGATAGTGACTAGGATCGGTGAATACAGGAAAGTATACGACGAAAGCGACGGGTGACAAATCGGGGACGAGGGGGAGCGGCCAGGTGGGAGTCGTGTCAGGGGTCTTCGGGTGGGACACTGTCGGGAAGATTGACTTCCTGTGAGAGGAGCAACCGTGGCGGAATTTCCTGCGCCCCGAGTATATTGACGAGCTGGGCCAGGCCATCCGCCATATGCTGTAGCTTTTTGTCCGGCAGCGTTTCGAGTCCCTTGACGAGAAGTCCCTGGGCCACCTCGGGGGACTGGGCGACCAGACCCTTGCCCCGGTCGGTCAACTGGATTTCCACCACTCGCCGGTCCTCCTGGGAACGGGTCCGCGAGACCAGTTCTCTCGCTTCGAGGCGATCGATGATCCCAACCACGGTCGCCGGGTGGAGATACATGCGGCGGGCCAGCTCGGAAACCCTGATGGGTGCTTCCGCCGCGATTACCTTGATCGCCCAGAGCTGCGGACCGGTGAGGCCCGTCTCCCGCTCCGCCTTTTTGGAATACTCATTCACCGCCTGAAATACCCGGCGGATATTGTCGATGATGTCGGCGACCATGCTGGCCTTATCCACTTTCGGCACTTTTCTTCCCTTTCACGAACCGATGTTTGAATACGTCGATCAATAAGACGACTCTACTATTACCACAAACTTGGATAAAGTCCGCAGATCTTTCTGCTCGTGTGCAGAATCATGGCCAAGGCCATCGACCACTGATTCTCCGCAAAAGAGATTGTCATGGGATGGGGGAAGGCGTGCCTTCCCCCTTTTTTGCGCTGCGATTTACGAAAATCAGTGCGGATAACTCGGCACTATGCCGGTGTTTCCTCAGTACAGGAGATAGTGCCGGCGTTTCTCGATGAACAGTTCCGTATCCGCGTGCAGGCCGGCGAGGATCTCCTCCGGTGCCGCTCCCGCCTCGATGGCTGTCCGCAGGGCGGCCGTTCCGGCCAGATGATCAAACCCCGTTTGCCGGAAGAACGTGCCACGCTCTTTGTCGGGGAGCGCGCCGTAGAGGGAGCAGACCAGCTGAACGCCGGTCTCCACCGGCCGGTAGGCACGGGGATTGGTGACGGAGATCCTCACGGCGGTGATCGGTCGATCCCGGAATTTCGGGTCGCTGCTCATACCCGGGATGCTGCGGGGAGTAAACTGCGTCGGCTCGAACCTGACACCCGGCAGATTTTTGTCATTGAGACGTTTGGCGAGTTCCCGGGCGTCGATGCCGGGAAAGCCGACCAGTTTGAAAGGCTCCTGCGTCCCGCGTCCGACGCTGGCGGCGGTTCCTTCCAGCAAGCAGATGCCGGGATAGAGGAGCGCCGTCTCGAAATCGGGGATGTTGGGGCTGGTCCTCACCCAGGCGATACCGGTTTCCGGCCACTGCATCCCACGCTGCCAGCCCTGCATCCTGATTACCCGCAGGTCCAGGTCGTCCAGCCCCGGAAGCATCCGTTCCCCCTTGATCATGAGTGCCAGTTCGCCGATGGTCAGGCCGTGGGCGACCGGAATCGGATACTCACCGACGAAGGAGCCGAAGCCCTCCTTAAGGAGAGGGCCGGCGACATACTCCCCGCCGAGGGGGTTGGGGCGGTCGAGGACCATAAACGGTATGTGCGCAGCTGCAGCTGCCTGCATTGCCAGTCCCATGGTGGAGATGTAGGTGTAGAAGCGCGTGCCGATCCCCTGGATATCGAAGAGAAGGATATCCAGCCCGCGCAGCATCTCCGGATCGGGCCTTTTGACCTTCCCATAGAGGCTGTAAACGTGCAACTCTGTTGACTGATCCACACCCTCCGCGATACGCTCCCCATCCTCCTTCAACCCGCGCAAGCCGTGCTCCGGGGCAAAGAGGGCCACCAGCTGCACTCCGCACGCGTGCATCAGGTCGATCAGGTGGGTGCCGTCGACCAGGGCCGTATGGTTTGTGATCAGGCCGACCCGCTTACCTTTAAGCTCCGTGAAGCCGCTTTCGTAGAGGACCTTTGCGCCGGTCTTAATGGAAGAGCCGGCATCGGCAAGAGTGGTACTGAGAATCATCAACAGGAAGAACAGGGTAGACAGAAGGTGAGTCATGGTTTCCTGATTCGTGAATGGAATGGAAATCCCGTCGGGGTAGTTGCTGTCGAGATACTACGAGATACTCCGTCAGCTCACAAGCTTTTTCCTGTGGCGGGGTGAAACCGGCCGGGGGGTGTTGACCTCAGGGGAAAGGAGGAGTTGGGGTGGAATCCCCTGCGCGTCGAGGATCCTTACCATGTCTTCAAGTCCGGCCGCGATATTCCGCAATTTTTCGGGGCCGAGGTGTTCCAGCCCCGTCACCAGAAGCCCTTGCACCACCTCTGGTGACGTCGCCACCAGCTCTTTCCCCTGCAAAGTGAGCTCGACCCGGACGACGCGGCGGTCCTGTCGGGAACGGGTCCGCTCAACCAGCCCCTTTGCTTCGAGGCGGTCGAGGATGCCGCCGACCGTTGCGGGGTGAAGGTACATGCGGCGGGCCAGTTCGGTGATCTTGACCGGTCCCGATTCCGCAACCACCTTGATCGTCCAGAGCTGGGGCCCGGTAAGGCCCGTTTCCCGCTCGGCCCTCTTCGACCGTTCGTTCACCACCTGGAAAACCCGGCGCAGGTTGTCGGTGATTTCTGCCACCATCGTCGATTTCGAGGACATTGATCCTCCAAAAAAAAGTTGACAAATAAAAGTTTGTGTACAAATATTATCGATAGAAACGTTTGTAGCACAAACAGAACATTCATGCAATTTAATTCTTCTCGGCGCCGCGGCGCTAGCCAGGGCGGCCGGGCAGGGATATTCAATCGACAAAGGAGAAGAAAATGAAGAGGCATGTGGCAGGTGGTTTTCTGGTGGCGGGTTGCATGATGCTGGTTGCCGGCGGCTGCGCTAAGGAGCAGGTGGTCAATAAGGACGAGGGCCTTGCCCCGACGGCAGCGGTCGCCCCCGCCGCTCCCGCCAAGAAGGAGGTCGTGAAGGAGACCGTCCAGCAGACCCCGGTGAAGGAAAGCGCCGTGAAGGAAGAGGCGAAGCCGGTGTCCCAGCAGGAGGAGCTGCGGTCGGCCCTGGAGAAGATCTACTTCGACTTCGACTCGTCCAGGCTGACCGAGGCGGATCGCGCCATTCTGGCGAAAGACGCCGGCTTCATGAAAAAGGATGCCGCCGTCAAGGTACGCATCGAGGGGAACTGCGACGAGCGGGGCTCGGACGAGTACAACCTCGCCCTCGGGCAGAAGCGTGCCGAAGCCGCCAGGAACTACCTGGTGACAATGGGAGTAGCCACTGACCGGCTGTCGGTGATCAGCTACGGCAAGGAAAAGCCCGCCGACCCCGGTCACGATGAGGCCGCCTGGGTCAAGAACAGAAGGGACGAGTTCGTTGTCCTCCAGTAAGGGGGGGGAATTGACCACTCGCCCGTACACGCGCCTGGAGAGGGGAAAACGCGCCCCTTTCCAGGTTCGTTTTTGGGGCCATGACAGATAAGCCCCGGAGTCTCAAGAGCAAAGCGACACCGTAAACGATGAAAAAGAAATTCTACGAGGAACTAACCCTTTTCGCCAGTGTCGTCAAATGGACGGTCTATGCCGCCATCGTCGGCGTGCTGGTGGGGTGCGGCACTGCATTCTTTCTCCGCTCCCTCGCGTGGACATCGGGGCAGTACAACAGCTACCCCGGATACTACTATTTCCTTCCCCTCAGCCTCCTGGCAAGCAGTTTCCTGGTAAACTGGCTCGCGCCGGACGCGGAGGGGCACGGCACGGAGAAGGTGATCGAGGCCGTGCACAAGCGGATGGGGAAGATCGCCCTCAAGGTTGTGCCGGTAAAGCTGGTGGCCACAGTCATCACCCTGGCCAGCGGCGGCTCGGCGGGTAAAGAGGGACCGTGCGCCCAGATCGGGGCCGGGCTCGCCTCTGGTGTTGCCGACCTGCTCAGGGTGGAGGACGTGGACCGGCGCAAGCTCGTCATCTGCGGCATCAGTGCCGGTTTCGCCACGGTCTTCGGCACGCCCATCGCCGGGGCGCTCTTCGGCATCGAGGTGCTGGTGCTGGGACAGATGCTCTACGAGGTGCTCTTTCCGTCGTTCGTGGCCGGGATCATCGGCTACCACGTGGCGACTTCCCTCGGCGTCCAGTACAGCCGCCAGGCCGCTCCCCTCATCCCGCAGCTCAGCGGGGGGAGCTTCCTGGAAATGCTCCTCCTCGGCATGTGGTGCGGTCTGATCGCCCTCTTTCTCATCGAGGTGATGAAGTTCAGTCACCGGGCGTTCAAGCGCCTGCCGGGGCACTACGCTCTGAAAGCCCTCCTCGGCGGGGTGCTCCTCGTCGCCATCGGCGCGCTCCTCTCCACCCGTTACCTGGGGCTGGGACTCGACTCCATCGATGCCGGGCTGCGGGGGGAGGCGCTTCCCGCCGGTTCCTTCTTCTGGAAGAGCATCGCCACCTCCATCACCCTCGGCTGCGGCGGCAGCGGCGGGGTCGTCACCCCCATCTTCTTCATCGGCACGGCCGCCGGCAACCTTTTCGCCCGGCTCTTCCACGAACCGTATCTCGCGACCTTCTCGGCCGTAGGGATGGTGGCCCTTCTGGCGGGGGCGGCCAACACCCCGGTGGCCGCGTCGGTCATGGCCATCGAGCTCTTCGGTCCGGCGATCGCACCCCATGCGGCGGTTGCCTGCATGGTGAGCTTTCTCATCGTCGGTTACCGGAGCATCTACCCGAGCCAGGTGCTGGGGATCCAGAAGAGCGCCTCCCACGAGGTGGCAACCGGGATGCCGGTGGGTGAGATAGGGCAGGTTGAGCTCCACCCGCGCAATAAATCCATCCTTGGTGTAGTCATGAAAGCCAGGGGACACCTCCGCAAGCAAAACGGCCTGCGGAGCTGACAGACCAAGGTCTGCCCTGTGTGTGGGCGGTCATGAAGCGCGCCGTCTCGAGATTAGCACATTGATGGGACAGAGATGATGTTTGGTACCAAACTCTTTGTTCGTTGTCCGCCAGAAGTGCTATAATTAAAAGAGAAAGAGAGGTAGTCCCCGGAAAGGGGTGAGAGGAAAATGTTGGAAAGATGCTGTAGCAGCATGGCGCACTGGGAGCATATGTGCTCGTTGACCCTGAATGGCTGTGCCATCGAAAGGGCGCGAAGAGAAAGTCCCTATGAGTGTGCCCCTTGCGACGACAAATCCCATAATCACAGATACATCTGTACGTCAAACTTCATAGGGGCGTAAATAAGAAAGAGAAAAAAAGGAAGCCCGCGGTCGCGGGCTTTTTCTTTTGTGAAGATGCCTGCCCGGAATGGCGCCCGTGAAGAGCACTCGCCGTATCCGTCAGAGAATAGCATCCTACCTTCCCGGGTACAGATCCCCATAACCGTTGGCGATGAAGCTCGCCGAGTAGAGGTTGTTGAACCACTTCCGCAGCGCCGTCAGTGGTCCATCGGAATCCTCGATGGGCTGGCCGGCGATGGGGGTGGAAAAGGCGCCTTCTTTCCCCTTGTAGTACAGCGTCCCGTGGAAATACCCCAGGGCCACGCCGTCTCCTCCTGTCAGGAGGCTTTCCCCCATGTAGTTGGCGGGAGGCTGGACCCCCATCACCTGCAGGAGGGTGGGAGCGAGGTCGATCTGGCTCCCCAGCTTGCGGGAGTTGAGGCCCTGGAGCGGCCGGGTGTTGGCTGAGACAAAGATCAGCGGGATCTGGCCGAGGGGTTCCATCCGCCCGCTGCCAAGCAGTTCCTGCAGGTCGACGCTGTCGAGGGCGCTGTGGTCCGCGGAGATGACGAACAGGGTGTCGGGGGTGAAGAGCCCCTCCTTCTTGACCTGGGCGAAGAAGTTTGCCAGGCACCGGTCATCCCAGTACATCGCCTTGACGATCGGGGTGGCGGCGCTCCTGACATCCTCGGGGATCTCCCGGTCGGGAATGCCCGCGTAGGAGCCCGGGTTGTGCAGATCCTGGGTCTTGAGCGCGATCAGCTTCGGCTGGTCCCGGTTCTCCCGGAGGAGCCGGAGGCACTCCGCGAGGATGACATCGTCGTGGTACCCCCACCCCGACTTGCCGCGGTAGCGCTTGTCCATCTCCTCTTCGTCGATGAAATGCTGCATGCCGAACAAGTGCGGATAGAGGATGAACTGCTCACCCCAGCTCCCGCTCGCCCCGGTGATGAAGTACCCCTCCATGTTCCTCTGCTGCTTCAGGAGGCGGAAGAGGGAGGGGGGATTCTTCTCGACCCCGTAGCTGTACCAGAAGTTGATGTGGGAGAGAAATGTTGCCGCCAGGCCGAAGGTCGTGGGGGACGCCGAGGTGAAGTAGTTGTCCTCGTGGGGATACGCCGCCAGCAGGCTGTCGAAGAAGGGGGTCGTATCCGCGGGGATCCGGGCGTTGTACCGGTGCAGGTAGTCGGCGTGGAGCGATTCGAAGAAGATGAGGACAATCGTCTTGTAGGGCGAGGGTCCGGCCGGCTGGGAGAGTGGAGCCCCGGGATGGACGATGCCCGCATCCTCCAGGTAGGTGCGCTCCGCTCCCGTGTAGAAATAAAAGGGTTTGACGGTTCCCTGCTGTTTCGCCTCGCACCGGTACGCGGAGAACGCCTCATAGAGGTTCAGGGCGGGAGAGGTGGCCAGGAGCTCATACCGCTGCAGGCGGGTATCGAAGGTATCCTTCAGAAACTCCGGAAGCTCGTTCTCCAGATCTCCGTTGATGGCGAGGGCAGCGGTGTGCACCCCGGCGGTGCCCAGCAGGAAAACGCAGAGGACTGCCACCAGGTACAGCGACCGCTTGAGCGACACGTTTGGCAACGTGCCTCTGAGCGCCCAGAGGTTTGCGCCGACTATCGCGCTGACGGCGGCCAGCGCCGCAATCACGTATGCGGGATGCCAGTTGGCCACGGCCCCCTTCAGGCCGGCCAGGTTGATGTTGTCGAAGAGCACCGATTCGATATGGTCGGAGGCGTAATAGACGTAGAGGGTGTCCACGACATTGACCGCCACGATGACGAGGTACAGGGCGACGAACACGACGTACCTGCCGACCGAGGGGGTCAGGGTGGCGATCAGGTACGCGAGGACCACGAAGAGCACGTCCTTGCCGAGGCCGGAGGCAACGGAGACGATGGTCAGGGCGCTGCAGGGAAGGCGGTAGAAATCGATGACCAGCATCTTCAGGAACAGGTCGATAAGGACGAAAAGGTAGACGGGAAGGAGCACCCGTTTCCCGGCCAGGCAAAGCCACCTGCCCCGGAAGACCAGCAGGAGATCGAGGGGGACGGCGATCAGAAAATCCCGGAAGACGGCATTGGCGGTATCCAGGCGGACGTACCCGGTGAGCTGTTCGGCGTTGTGGACGTGCCAGGCGATTCTCAGGGCGGCGTCCAGAGCCAGCAGGGCAATGATCGCCAGAAGGTTGTAGAGCAAGGTCTTGGAAAAAAATCGGGTAATGTCGTGCATGCGGATCCCGCGCATTATCACCTCGTGGTCGGGAGAATTTCCCCTCTTCCGTCATGGTTCCTGTTGCGTCGGGGCCGGCCTGAACCGGTCGGCGCTGAGGGTATAGTGATCGTCGAAGCTTCCCCGTACCATGAACTGCCAATGTCTGCATCGCAGAGTTTCGAGGTTGGCGCCGCGCCAGGATACTATGTAAGGCCCCCCTTGGGCATACATTTTCGTGTATGCTCGGCTTGACGAGAACCAATTCCAATTGGAATCCAAAGGGGGCCTTACGCATGCGATTTTACACGAAATCACACAAACAC
>JAMXLF010000054.1 GCA_024281055.1 Geobacteraceae bacterium | reverse complement strand
GAAGCAGTGCTTCAAGCGCTTGCCGGTCGGCCACTGTCAATTCATAGTTTTCGGGTGTGCGTGCCATGAAAAGTACAATAGCACACTTGATAATATTTAGATATAACTAACCGCACAAGACACTAGGAGAGAGTCCGGATGCTTTCCTTCACACCCGCCGATTACGACGCCATTCGCCTGTCGGCCAAGGTCGCGGTGACCGCGACGCTTGTTTCGCTGCCGTTCGGTTTTGCGGTCGCCTATTCTCTTAACTATCTCACCTTTCGCGGCAAGACTCTGCTTGAGGTGATGATCAACCTACCGCTTACCCTGCCGCCGGTCGTTATCGGCTACATCCTCCTGCTGCTGCTGGGGAAAAACGGCTGGCTCGGCCGGCTGCTGGAACCTGCAGGGGTGAGGCTCATCTTCACCTGGAAGGCAGCGGCCATAGCTTCCGCCGTGGTCGGCTTCCCGCTCCTGGTCAGGTCGATCCGCATCGGCATGGAGACCATCGACAACAGGCTGATCCAGGCATCCCGCACCCTTGGCGCGCCCTGGCATGACACCCTCCTCACGGTGATCGTCCCCCTCTCGTTCCGGGGGATCATGGCCGGTTCCTCCCTCATGTTCGCCAGGAGCCTCGGCGAGTTCGGGGCAACGATCATCGTGGCGGGAAACATCCCGGGCGTGACCCAGACCATCCCGCTTGCCATCTACGACTATGTCAGCTCTCCCGGGGGGGAGACCATGGCCCTCACGCTGTGTGTCGTCTCGATAACCATCTCCCTGCTTGTACTGCTGCTGCATGAGGTTCTCGGCAAAAAACTGGCGAGAAAGGATTGATGTGGAACTGCGGGTAGCCGTCAAAAAATTCTTTGGGGCGTTTGCCCTCGATGCGGACTTCACCGTCGCCGGTGATCGGCTCGGCATCTTCGGCGAGTCGGGGGGAGGAAAGTCGACCCTTGTCAATCTCCTGGCCGGGACCATCTCCCCCGACGACGGCTCGATCTGCCTGGACGGCGAATGCCTCTACAGCAAGGGGCAGGGGGTTAACCTCCGGCCGGAACAGAGACGGATTGCCATCGTCTTCCAGCATCCCTGCCTCTTTCCCCACCTGAGTGTTCGGAATAACCTCCTGTACGGCTACAAGCGGTGCGCGCCGGGGAACCGACGGGTCGGCCTCGACTCCGTGGTGGAGGTCCTGAAACTTGGGGGACTCCTGGAACGGGGGGTAACCAACCTGTCTGGCGGGGAGCAGCAGCGGGTTGCGATCGGCCGGGCCATCCTCGCCAATCCCCGGTTGCTCCTGATGGACGAGCCGCTCTCGGCTCTCGACGATCAGCTGAAGTTCCAGATCATTCCCTACCTGAAAAGTGTCTGCGAGGAATTCGCCATTCCCTTTGTCTTCATCGCTCACTCCATGGTGGAGATGCGGATGATGGCGGAGCGGGTGATGGTCGTCGAGAAGGGAAGGATAATCCGGCAGGCGACGGCCGAACAACTTGCCCGGCAGCGGATGGACACGAGCCAGGTGGGATACATCAACATCCTGCGGCTGGGGTCCCCGCGCCAGGTCGACGGCCTGTACGCCTATCCGTGGGGGAAGGGTGAACTCCTCATTTCTTTCCGTGCCCGCAACCCTGAGGCCCTGTTCGAACTCTCCTCCCGGGACATCATCCTGTGCAAGAAGCACCCCGAGGCGATCAGCGCCCGTAACCTCCTGCAGTGCCGGGTCGTCGGTCTGTTCGAGGCCGGTAACCGGATCGGTGTCGATCTGGAATGGGGGAGAGAACGGTTGATCGGGGAAGTGGCACGCCAGGCCGCGCAGGAACTTGAGATCAGGGAAGGGGGAGAACTTTTTGCCGCCATCAAGGCGTCTGCTTTCCGGGAACTGGGGTAAGACGAGACGGTTGCACAAATAATAAGCACCGGGGTGGCTGAAAGTATAGTTCAGTCACCTTTTTTATTGGTCAATGCTAATTCTATACTGCCAACGCTTTGAAATGATTAGCGGTTATTGTCGCGGACTATCTCTGGCACAGCTTATGCTTAATCTTTGCAACAGAGACACAACGACGTGTCGGGCAGGTTTCACGACAAGGCAAAGGCGCCGCTTCACCCCAGAGTGAGCGGCGCCTTTTTTCGTCATACTATTCGGGAAGGGGAGGTGGTAATCGATCGCGAAGGTGAGTAATGAGCTGAATGTGTACGCAAGTTAGGATGTTGCAATGCAGCTAATTTAATTACAAAGGAGTATTAATGATGCAAAAAATGATTCGCGCTTTGATCCTGGCAATGACGCTGACCGCGGCGGCCGCGGGAACTGCCCTCGCCACTCCCTCCACCCAGATCTGGATCCCGTCCACCGACATCCAGCCGTTCATGGTCGGTCACCTGAATGTCGACAACTACTTCCGTTCTTCGGGTGTTTCCAAGCTCGTCCCCCCGCTGGCCGGTGGCCGGGATTACAACGTCATGGATATCGGCCCGACCGTCGGAATTCTTCCCTTCGAGAAGATCCAGATGGAAGTCGGCTTCGATTACCTGGTCATTGCCAACGAACCGAACGACAACCATCCTTTCAGCGGCAACTTCAAGATTGGCACCCCTGAAGACTCTCTGTTCAAGTACTCCCCGGCAATTGCCGTCGGTATGTACAACGTCGGGCCGTCCCAGGCTGGAACGACAGCCGGCGTGCTGAACTCGACCCTGGTAACCTCCGGACAGAATATCATGTATGCCCTCGCAGCACGGACTCTTCCGGTCGTCGGCAGGATTTCTGCCGGTTACTACCATGGCAGTGCATCCGCCCTGAAAGACTTCGATGGTAAGAGCGCCAACGATGGTCTCCTTCTCTCGTGGGACCGGACCATGACCGAACTCACCGACAAGCTCTGGCTGGGTGTTGACTATATGAGCGGCAACAACGTCGACGGCGCCATCAGCTTCGGCGCCTCCTGGGCCTTTGCCAAGAACGTTTCCGTGATCTTCGGTTACGATATTTGGAAAGACAAACGTCTGGCGGGTAACAACACCTTCACCACCCAGCTGGACATCAATTTCCCGTAGGCTTCCTTCATGGACATGGGGGGAGCCCGCTCCCCCACTTTTTTCAGAGAATATAAGCACACTAACTAAAAGAAAGGAAGGGTCAACGGAGCCCCTTTCAGGTTCAACGAAGAAAGGAGAGCACCAATGGCAAACGAACAACAAGAAACACGCGGAACGCTCGGCCTGACCGGCCTGACAATGAACGCGATGGCACTGATCGCCCCCGGCGCGTTCCTCTGGCTGACCTTCCAGATGCAGTCCCTCTACGGCGCTCCCATGGCCGGCTGCGCCATGTGGTTCGGCATCCTCTTCGCACTGCTGCTGTGTCTCGCCACGGCATACAGCTACGCTGAACTCTCGAAACTCTACCCGGGCCCCGGCTCCTCATACCTCTATGCGGAGCAGGCGTTCCTGTCGAAAACCAAGGCGTACAAGTTCGCCCGCGTGGCCAAGTTCTTCACCGGCTGGGCGAGCCACCTCTACTACTGGGTCTATCCGGGCGTCATGGTCGGTGTGACCGCGATCCTGGGCGGCTTCCTCCTGAACCAGTTCTTCCCCGACACCTTCAGCGGCACATACAACAGCCCCCTCTTCATGTTCCTTTTCTGCATCGTCTTCGCCTTCGGTGTGGCCTACATCGCCTTCCGCGGCGTGACCGGCACGACGGCGGTCAACGTGGTGATCAACATTGTGCAGATATCGGCACTCCTGGTCTTCTCGGTGATCGCCATCGGCTACCGGGCCCAGCATCCCCAGGGTTCCCAGGGGTATCACCTCTCCAACGGTGTTGCGGTCAACTACCAGGTTGCCCAGGAAGTGGTTAAGGACGACAAGGGCGTTCCGCAGCCGGTACTGGACGCCAACGGCAAGCCGACCATGGACAAGGACGGCAAGCCGGTCTACCAGATGAAGGATTCCCAGGACAAGGATGGCAACCCCGTTCCGGCCGACAAGGACGGCAAACCGGTCACTGACCCGAAGCTCGCCGCGCCGTTCACGGTGGACTATGGTGCCGAAGGGGCGATCACCAAGGATGACAAGGGAGTCGAGACCTTCAACTACCACGCGACCGCCAAGTCGGTCGTTTCCCCCCACGGCTTCAACTTCATCTTCATCCAGGCGGCTATCGCCATCCTGATCCTCGTCGGCTTCGAAACCGTCACAGCCATGGCCGATGAGGCAAAACATCCGAAGCGGGATGTGCCGCGTGCGGTCCTCCTCTCCCTCGTGATCCAGGGGGCGGTCTGTTACCTGATAGAGTACTTCGCCGCCAACTATCTGCTCCACAACGGCTACACCATGCCGATGGCAGGCGCTTCCGGCGCGCCCCTCGGCGACATGATGGTCATCACCGGCACCTGGCTCTTCGGCAGCTACGCGGCGGGCAAGGCATTCATGCTCGTCCAGGCATTCACCGTGTTCCTCGCCCTCATCGGCACCACCCTTTCCTGTCTCGCCACCGGCGCCCGCGTCACCTACGCCATGGGACGCGACGAGGAAGTCCCCACCCATTTCGGCATGTTGCACGGCAAGACCATGTCCCCCTACAAGGCGATCTGGGCACTTGCGGCCATCTCGGCGGTCATCGGCATCGTCGTCTGTACTATTTACATGGGCGGCCAGTCGACGGCCCCCGCGGCGCTCGACAAGCACAACATCTGGTACAGCTTCGGCATCTTTGCACCGGAGACGTACACCAAGCTACCCAACACGCTCCTCATAATGACGCTGGTGAGCAACTTCGGCACCTTCCTCCTCTACATGTTCACCTGCGTGATCGCCATGGTCGCCTTCAAGGAACACCACACCTTTAACACCTTCAAGCACGTGGTGATCCCGGTCCTCGGTCTCCTGGCGAACCTGGCCATCATGCTCTTCTACATCATCGGTCCCTTCACAGTCGCCGGCATGAGCTGGAAGGAGCCGTTCATCGCCCTCGGCGTTTGCGCGGTCTGGGGGATCTACGGTGCACTCTACTTCCTGAAAGCAAGCAAAACCAAAGGTAAGGAAGTGTTTCTTACCAGTAAACCGGTAACGTCGCACTAGACAACATCATCCAAGACCTCACAGGTTTTTGAGAGGTCTAAGAAAAGGGACGGTCACCCATCTGGGTGGCCGTCCTTTTTGCACCACCAGCTTTCAATTGAGTAAAAAAGATGCTAAGGTGCCCAAATTATGGAACTGACCTACGCTGAACTTTCTTCGCCCGGGCCGATCCGCGAGAACAACGAGGATTTCGTCGCCTTCTGGGAACCGCAGACCCTGGAGGAGAAACGGAGTCACGGCGCGGTTGCTGCCCTGGCCGACGGGGTGGGAGGGCTGCAGCGCGGTGAGGTGGCGAGCCGGATGGCGGTGGAGACTTCCCTTGCGTCGTTTCGCGATGCCCCGGAGGGAAAGACTCCCCAGCAGCTCATCACCCAGATGTTCAATGCGGCCAACCTGGCCGTATACGACAAGTCGATGGAGAACCACGGCAGGTCCCGCATGGCGACCACCCTCTGCCTTGCCGTTTTCCGCAACGACGAGGTGGTGGTGGGGAACGTGGGGGATTCCAGGGTCTACCTGGTCCACATGGGTGAGATCCGGCAGCTCTCCACCGACCATTCCTACGTCGGCATGCAGCAGAAGTTCGGGCTGATCTCCGAGCAGGACGCGAAGACCAGCGAGCACCGCTCAGTCCTCACCCGGAGCGTCGGCCACGACCCGATGATCCGGGTCGACGTGGAGAGTGCCACGGTGGCCAAGGGGGACCGGGTCGTCCTCTGCTCCGACGGTCTCTACACGCACGTCGCCGATAAGGAAATCGCCGACATCGTTACCCGGCTCTCCCCGGCCCAGGCCTGCCGCCAGCTGGTGGCCCTTGCCGAGAGCCGCGGCACCGACGACAACCTCTCCGTCCAGGTCGTGCAGGTGAACGACATCGAGAAGATGTCGTACTACCGCGGTCTTCCGGTCTACCACGAGCCGACGGCCCAGGCTGCCCCCACCACCGGCTACGAGCTTCGCCCGGGGCAGACCCTTGACGACAGGTTCTTCATCGAGGAGACCATCAGCCGCAGCGGCATGGCGACCATCTTCAAGGCGACCGACCGGACGACCCGTGAAACCGTTGCCCTGAAGGTGCCGTTCATGGAGTTCGAAAGCGATCCCGGCTTCTTCTCCCGCTTCGAACGGGAGGAGGAGATCGGCCTCAGCCTGCAGCACACGTACATCCTGCGCTTCATCCCCGTGGAACACAAGAGCCGTCCCTACATCGTGACCGAATACCTGCGCGGCTACACGCTTGCCCATCTCCTGAACAGTGTCTGTCCCATGCCGGAAAAAGATGCGCTCCGGATTGCCAGCCGCACCTGCGACGCCCTTGCCTACATGCACGAACACGGCGTCGTTCATCGGGACCTTAAGCCGCAGAACATCATGGTCTGCTACGACGGCACCATCCGGATCCTGGATTTCGGGATTGCAAAGGCTGCGGAGGGACGGCGCATCACGTTCACCGGCTTTACCCCGGCGGTCGGGACCCCCGATTACATGGCTCCCGAGCAGGTGAGGGGGAAGCGTGGCGACGAGCGGACCGACATTTACAGCCTCGGCGCCATGCTGTACGAAATGGTGGTCGGCGTGCCCCCCTTCTCGGGGGAGAACGAGAACCTGTTCGTGGTCATGAATGCCCGTGTCACCGGCGACCCGGTGGCCCCGCGCAAGCGCAACCCGGACGTTTCACCGCAGGTGGAGGAGATCATCCTCCATGCAATGGAGCGCGAGCCGGGCAGACGTTATGCATCTGCCGCCTCGATGAAAGCCGAACTGGACAAACCGGACGGAGTGCAGCTGGCCGGACGATGCGACCGGCTTCAGGCACCAGCCCCGTGGAAACAGAGCGGAAAAAAGGCGCTCTGGTATGCGCTGGCCGTTGGAGTCATGGTCGTCATCTTCATCCTGCTCCTTCTGATGATCATGCATCGCGGACCCGCCCATTGAACGCTGGCCCGGTATTTGCTTGACATTTGTCAGGATTATACGTGGAAGGAAGAAAGGGTATGACAACAGTTGCATGGCTCATCTTCATAGCCGCGGCCACCCTGGAGGTGACGGGCGATGCCGTGATCAGAAAAGGCCTTCGCGGGAGCGTCGTCTGGTTCATTATCGCCGGGTTCCTGATGCTGGGGGGGTACGGTGTGGTGGTGAACACCGTCAAGTGGGACTTCTCCAGGCTCCTCGGCGTCTACGTTGCCGTGTTCGCGGTGGTGAGCGTGCTTGCCGGGCGTTTCGTGTTCAGGGAGACGGTTCCTGCATCGACCTGGCTGGGACTCGCCATTATCGTAATCGGCGGCGCGGTGATCCAGGCAGGACCTGCATTGGGTAGATAGAAGGTCCTGCGCCGGATAACGGCCGGTCGCAGAACATCTTGCACTATCCGGAAAAAAATTGTAAAAAGCTGTGACAAGGCACAGTGGCGTGCCGGCAGAGTCCGCGGAACAGGCAAAGACGCCTCTTCACCCTTTACGGGTGCAAGAGGCGTCTTTTTTTAGGCAAACGGGGACGGAAACCGGATGAAGGATTGTCCCGGCAGTAATAGTTGTTATTGTTTAACATATGTCTTCCCCGGAAGGGTCAACGGTGTCCCGCCGTGCCTCAGAAAGGAGCATAACGTGAAAAGCATGTATAAAAAATACGCCGGAATCCTGTTCGCCTCACTCCTCGCGCTGTTCCTGGTTTCGCCAGCCTTTTCCGAAGAAAAACCAGCCGTGGCCCATCCCCAGTCCTCAGCCGGGGCTGTCGCCCAAGCAGCGCGGGTCATGAAGTCCGATCCCTCCGGCGCCGATACCGGCGTTGCCGGTGACGTCGTCGGCGCCTCCGCAAACGCCCCGACACAGGAGGAACTGGAGAAGCTCGGGAAAACGGAACCGCTGGCCGCCAAGGTGGCGGACGTGGCGGGGCATAACAGAATCTCCATCAACATCGTCTGGACTCTCGTCTGCGGGTTCCTGGTCATGTTCATGCAGGCCGGCTTCGCCATGGCGGAGACCGGCTTTACCCGGGCCAAGAACGCCGGCCACACCATGGCGATGAACTTCATGGTGTACGCCCTGGGGCTGCTGGGCTACTGGATCTGCGGCTTTGCGTTGCAAATGGGCGGCGTCGGCGGAGTGGCCAGCCTGGGAGGCGCCAAGGCCCTCAGCAACGAGTTTGCCGTTCACCTGTTCAGCAAGGAGTTCGGGCTGTTCGGCACGAAGGGGTTCTTCCTGTCCGGCGATGTCTATGACGCCTCCATCTTCTGTCTGTTCCTCTTCCAGATGGTCTTTATGGACACCGCGGCCACAATACCTACCGGCGCCATGGCCGAGCGGTGGAACATGAAGTCGTTCTTCGTCTACGGCTTCTTCGTCTCCGGCATCATCTACCCTCTGTACGCCAACTGGGTCTGGGGGGGAGGGTGGCTCGCCAACCTGGGGGCCAATTTCGGCCTCGGCCATGGCCATGTTGATTTTGCCGGCTCCTCGGTCGTCCACATGACCGGCGGGGTGATCGCCCTTGCCGGTGCCATGGTGCTCGGGCCGCGGATCGGCAAGTTCAACAGGGACGGCTCCCCCAACCCGATCCCGGGGCACCATATCCCCATGGCGATAGTCGGCTGCTTCATTCTGGCTTTCGGCTGGTTCGGCTTCAATGCCGGTTCCTCCATGGCAGGCACCGACCTGCGGATTGCCGTCATTGCCACCAACACCATGCTGGCGAGTGCCGGTGGCGCATTTTCTTCCTGGATTTACATGTGGCTCCGCTTCGGCAAGCCCGACATCTCCCTGAGCGCAAACGGCCTGCTGGCAGGGCTCGTTGCAATCACCGCCCCCTGCGCCTTCGTCACGGCCCCTGTCGCGGTCCTGATCGGCATCATCGCCGGCATCCTCTGCTGCCTCAGCATCTTCTTCGTCGAGCGGGTCCTCAAGGTTGACGACCCGGTTGGCGCCATCTCGGTCCACGGCACCAACGGCGCCTGGGGGGTCCTTGCCCTTGGGCTCTTTGCCGACGGCAGGTATGGCGACGGTTTCAACGGCGTCAAAGGGACGGTAACCGGGCTTTTCTACGGCAATCCCGGGCAGTTCGCCGCCCAGTGCATCGGCACCGCGACCAACATCATGTATGTTTTTGCCATATCGTGGGTCTTTTTCAAGGTGCTCGACAGGGTGATCGGACTCCGGGTGCCGAAGGACCTGGAACTGGAAGGCCTTGACCAGGGCGAGGTGTCGGTTACCGCCTATCCTGACTTCAACCTTCGCCATCTTCCCCTGGGGGGTGGCTATTATCCCCATAAACCTGAAAAGTAACGGTTGATGTTCGTTAAATCAGCATTAGCTGAAAAATTAGGCACTAGCCGACGTTACCGTAAGCCTGGGACCGCACAATACCTCGTAATTATTGGGATTAGGAAGCTGCGAAAAATATGGCACGGCCTGTGCTAGAGAAATTGTGACAACTAAAGCACAATGACGTGCGTGAAGTAAATGCAACGAAGGCAAAGGCGCCTCATCACCTATGGTGAGTGGCGCCTTTTTTATTGGTACGGGAAAGCGCAGTTTCAGGCACTGGTGCCGCTCGGTTGCAATCATAACCTCCTGCTTTATACTGATTTTGCCTGAAGTTTGTCGCTGCAACTATCGGCGATCCAAAGGGTAAGAGTGTTTCTGCAAGGAGAATGTACACGGTATCGTTCGGAATTTTAAGGCACGGAAACCATCATAGAAAGAACAACAATCGACAACGGAGGATAGCAATGAAGCTTATCGAAGCCATTATCAAGCCGTTCAAGCTTGATGAAGTCAAAGATGCCTTGAACGAAATCGGAGTCGAAGGGATCACCGTTTCGGAGGTCAAGGGTTTTGGCCGTCAGAAGGGGCACACCGAGTTGTACCGTGGTGCCGAGTATGTGGTCGATTTCATCCCCAAAGTGAAGATCGAAATCGCCATCGCTGACGAGTTGGCGGCAAAGGTCGTGGAAACCATCGAAAACACAGCCAAGACCGGCAGGATCGGCGACGGCAAGATCTTTGTCATGTCCCTGGATGAAGCTCTCCGCATCAGGACCGGAGAAAAGGGTAACGACGCGATCTAGTCTTCACGGAATCCGGATCAATTATAGAAACACGCTACAAATACAACATCGGAGGTTGACCATGGTACAAAGATGTATCCCGCACAATGCTATGGGAGCTGCAGCACCAGCGGCATCCCGCTCTGCCGCCGGTTTTCCCTTTGCCGGTACGCTCAAGCTGACGGTTGCGAAGCTCATGCTCGTAACCCTCACCCTTCTGGCCCCCGTTGCTGTACTGGCCGAAGAGACGAAGGCCCCGTCCGCAGCTCCGGCCGTTTCGGCGCCTGCTGCCGTTACGACCGCCCCGGCACCCGCAGCGGCTGCAGCCGCCCCTGCTGCCGCTCCCAAGAACGTCGATCCCGTCCTCAATACCGGCGATACCGCATGGATGCTTGTCTCTTCAGCCCTCGTCCTTCTGATGATTCCCGGGCTGGCCTTCTTCTACGGCGGGATGGTCCGGCAGAAAAACGTCCTCTCGACGATCATGCATTCTTTCGTCGCCATGGGGATCGTCGGTGTGCAGTGGGCGATCATCGGTTACTCCCTTGCATTCGGGCCCGATGCGTTCATGGGGCTCATCGGCAACGTCAGCAAGGCGATGCTGAACGGATTGATTACCTTTAAAGACGGCAATCCGGTCTACGCCCTGTTTCAGAACGTGCCGACCGAGCCGGGCTCCATCCCCGAGTATGTTTTTGCCATGTACCAGGCGATGTTCGCCATGATCACCGTGGCCCTCATCTCCGGGGCACTGGCCGAGCGGATCAAGTTCTCCGCATACTGCATCTTCGTCCTCCTCTGGACGACCCTGGTCTATGACCCCCTGGCCCACTGGGTCTGGATGACCGACGGCTGGCTCTTCAAGAAGGGCGCCCTCGACTTTGCCGGCGGTACCGTCGTTCACCTCTCCTCGGGTATTTCGGCCATGGCGGCCATCATGTTCCTCGGCAAACGCCACGGCTTTCCCCATGAGCGGATGGCTCCCCACAACTTGCCCCTGACCCTGCTCGGTATCGGTCTCCTCTGGTTCGGCTGGTTCGGCTTCAATGCCGGCTCCGCCATCGTCGGCCCGAACTGTTCCGATGCCGCCGGCGGGCTCGCCGGCCTCGCCTTTGCCACCACGACCATCGCCCCGGCTGCGGCCGGCCTCTCCTGGATGATCGCCGAGTGGATTCACGGCGGCAAGCCGTCCGCCCTCGGCTTCGGTTCCGGGGTTGTGGCCGGTCTCGTCGTCATCACGCCGGCCGCCGGTTTCGTGCAGCCGGGCGCTGCCATCATACTCGGTCTCGTGGCCGGCGTCGTCTGCTACGGTGGCGTGCTCATGAAGGCGAAGTTCAAGTATGACGACTCCCTCGATGCTTTCGGTGTCCACGGGATCGGCGGTACGACCGGAGCCCTGCTGACCGGTATCTTTGCCACCGTCGGCGCCAAGGGGCTTCTGGCCGGCGACGCGAAGCAGTTCGTTACCCAGGTGATCGCCGTAGTGGCTGCCGGCGCATACGCCTTTATCGTTACCCTGATCATCGCCTTTGTCCTCAACAAGACCATCGGTCTCCGGGTGGAGAAGGAAGACGAGATCATCGGCCTCGACCAGACGCAGCATTCGGAAAGCGCTTATAACTGAGATTGCCGGTTGCCTTCCGGAGATGAAACAAAGAGCCGCCTTCAATGGGCGGCTTTTTGTTTTGCTTAAAATGTGGGCAGCATAGAGCGATGGGTGCCACTTGTTTAGGCATAAATTTGACGACATCGCGCAGGCGTGGTTAAAAAGCGTGAGAATTCAATCTGTTTCATTGTGGCACGGCTTATGCGAGAGTTACACCGGGAAGAAATATTGCCCATTTTCGTACTGACCGCCATTGCCGCCACAGGTGCCGGTGTTGCCGGTCGAGGGTGGAAAAGCAATGCAATGTCAAATCCGGAAAGTGGGGCAGGACAAGGTGATGCAGCTTCATAACCGGAGAGCGGCGGATAATCCGCTTGACAAACATATCGGTACCGACGGGCAGCTCGATGAGCAACTTCTCGAACAGCTCGCCTTCAGCGAGAAGATGGCCGAACTGGGGAAGCTTTCTGCCGGCATGGTCCATGAGCTGAATACGCCGCTTTCGGTGATTGTCTCAGCGGCCCAGATGATTCTCCGCGAGGAGGGGTTGTCGGAGTTTACGCGGGAGATGGTGGAGCGAATCGACCTTGAGGCCCAACGGCTTTCTCAGTTTACCAAGGGGCTGCTCTCCTTTGCCCGTCAGGAAGAAGGCGTCGTTACCGAAGCCGATGTGAACCAGCTCCTCAGGGAGGTGATGGCCTTCCTGAAATACGAGGCACAGAAGCGCTCCGTTACCGTCATGGAGGAGTTGGATTACCATCTCCCCTCGATTCTGGCCGATGGCAACCGACTCAAGCAGATTTTCATCAATCTCATCATGAACGCCCTCCAGGCCATGGAGAATGGTGGGGCGCTGCTCCTCCGTACCTCGATGCCGGACGACGAATCCATCGAAATCCAGATCGCCGACACGGGGACCGGTATTTCTGCGGACTCGCTCGGCCGGGTTTTCGAGCCGTTTTACACCACCAAGACGGCGGAGGCGGGGACCGGTCTTGGCCTTTACATCACGAAGTCCATCGTAGAGCGACTCGGTGGCAAGATGGGGGTCCAGAGCGTGGTGGGCGAGGGGACCACTTTCGTCGTTGCCTTCCCGCTTTCCTGAGCTTGCGAGTCTCTCTTCAGCCGCATACGCCCACGAGATTCTGTTTTTCCCACCGTACCTCGCAACTGATGCCGCAGCAGAAATGATTCCTGCCGTTCAGCCGCCGCACGATCATCTCCTCGCCGTTTATCGCCTTTCCGCAGACTTCGCACGCCATTGTTTTCATGATATTCCTCCCCGAGCCAGTTAAATGCAGGTCAAAGTATAGCAGCCCTCTTCATGGTTGCAAATGGACTCCGGTTGCAAACTGACCCGTTTCTGATACATTTTGGACAACAGCGTGTACGCTGACGAAAGGAAACGGGGAGGCAGCCATGGACGTCTTTGAGTTTGCGCTGAAAATGGAGGTCGACGGCAAGGCCCATTACGAAGAACTGGCCGCTGGAACTACCGTCATGGGACTGAAAACAATCTTCACGCGGTTGGCAGCGGACGAGCAGAAGCATTACGACACGATCGTGGCGATTCGCGCCGGAACGACCATTGCCATGACCGATACCGCCGTCCTCGATGAGGCAAAGAACGTCTTTCAGGGGCTGGTGGCGGACAAGACCGTTGTCGGCGGTCTGCGCAAGGACCTGGACGGCTACCGCTACGCGATGAAGATCGAGGCGGACAGCGTCAGGCTCTACGATGATATGGCGGCGAAGGAGGCCAATCCGGAGACTGCCCGTCTTATCCGCCGGATTGCCGGCGAAGAAAAGAAGCACTACAACATCATGGAGAACCTCTATGACTTCGTGCTGGCGCCGCAGATTTATCTGGCGTGGGGGGAGTTCAGTAACTTGAAGGAGTTCTGACGAAGCGCAGTTTTCGAATCGACCTTCGGTTCTCATAACCCGAAGATCGAATGTTCAAACCCTTCTCCTGCAACCACACAATTATAGGGACTTGCGAACTCGCACGTCCCTTTTTTGTATCAAGTGTACCAAGACCGCCAACCGTTACCGGGAGATATTAACCTGCCTTTTCAATTGGGAATGGAGCAAAACGGTATCCGCGTTGCCGGGAGACAAGAACCCCACTGCGAAGGTTGGAGCGGTACCTGGAGAAGGCACCGGATATTCGGTTTCTTTCTCTTGAGCAGATTGACTAGCAGTTGCAGGCGCTGGGAAAGTATCCCGACTTGCAGGTTATGGTGGCTATGTATAGGTATGCTGGATTGCGGATGGATTGCGGAGGGAAGAGCTTTGTTGGCTTCGCCTTGATTTAGAGGCCGGGGTGCATGGCAAGATCCGTGTGAGGGCAAAGACAGTTAAGGGGGAAAGCTAGGAACCTAAGACCAAGGTTAAGAGGGTAGTGCCGATTGGTAGTAAATTAAAAAATTTTCTTGAAAACTATGAGCCTGCGGGTGTAGAAGAGAAGTGGTATTTCTCCACGCCTAATAGCAAGCGTTGGGACGCTGACAATCTTCCCGCTATCTCAGGAAAGCGAACAAGGGAGCGGGAACCGAGTGGAACTGTCTTGATTTTCGGCATACGTTCGGGACTCATCTAGCGATGAAGGGAGAGAGTCTTTATAAGATTTCAAATCTGATGGGGAATTCTCCCGAAATATTTAGAAAGCATTATGCAGCTTTGATTCCTGATGCCATGATTGAAACTGTAGAATTCTAAAGCCATGCACACTCTCGAATGTTAAAGCAGTGTTGCAATGCAATCTGATTGATGGAGGCATGTATGAAAAACATGAAATGGTTTCTTATTATTGTGTCTGCTTTAGTAAGTGCCGGTTGCGCTACACAGTATTCTTGGGTTTACAGTGCAAACAACTATAAACCTGTCAACACAAAAAGCGATAAATCTGTGGCTGTTCTTCCTTTCAAGGATGGGCGTTCAAACGAAAATAGTACCAAAATATTCTTGTATCTTATTCCATTAGTTCCGTTTGGTCCGGCGGATTATGATGTCCCAGAGGGTGCTCAGAAGCATATAAATTCTGGATTATGGACTAATTACAAGCCAGTTGAGGATTTTCCGAAGGCACTCGCTGAAGAGCTTCGAAGTGCTAACTTATTTAAGGAGGCATATTTCGATTTTAAAAAAGGTGGAAGCGATTACGTAATTAACGGAACTATTCTTTCCACGAAATACAGTGGGAAGATTATTTCCTATGGGTTGAGTGCTTATGGACCAATTCTTTGGTTGATTGGTCTCCCTGCAAGTAGCATAAGCAATGAATTATCTCTCGAACTGGTTTTACTGGATTCTAAAACCGATAAGATCCTATTTACTAAAAGATATACTACGGAACCCTATGAAAAAGTTGGGTGGATTTATAGTTTACCAAGCGATTTTTATTATCCTGAAATGCTTAAGAAGGCTTATAAGGAGTTCGTTACAGATATAGCCAATAATTCAATACTTGAAAATACATCAAAATAATAGACTTTAAGATTAATAAATAAAAAAAAGAGAGGTCTATGTAACTATTTAACACCTTATTGTTCACTCATAAACCGAAGGTCGAAGGTTCAAATCCTTCACTTGCACCCAGACAATTAGGGACTTGCGAACTCGCAAGTCCCTTTTTTATTCGACGATACGAGTAATCAGCTGGAGATTCCTTTTGCAAAAATGGAACTTTCCAGTTGAATCAGCTGAGAAACGATTGTAGTTTATGGAGTGTCTGCCCCCAGGCGAGCCGATTTTATTTTTTTTAAGGACAGGAGAGGGTATGCAGGAGTTTCTCGATACGGCCGTGCAGGCCGCTCGCGCAGCCGGGACGCTGCAGCGGGAACGGCTCTGGCAGGAGCACGTCATCGCATTCAAGGGGGAGACCGACCTGGTCACGGAGGTAGACCGGGCCTCCGAGGATATGATTGTCGGCCTCCTCCGCGGCAGGTATCCCGACCACGACATCCTGGCCGAGGAGAGCGACTACGGGACCACCGGCTCCCCGTACAAATGGATCATCGATCCCCTCGACGGCACCACCAATTACGCCCATGGCTTCCCATGGTTCGGCGTCTCCATCGCCCTGGAGGTGGACGGCGTTGTGCAGCTCGGCGTGATCTACCACCCAATGATGGATGAGCTCTTTACCGTAGTGAAAGGGGAGGGGGCATACCTCAACGGGAAGCCGATCCGCGTCTCCCACCGGGCTCCGCTCAAGAACTGCCTGCTCGCAACCGGCTTTCCCTACGACCGGACCTGGGACAACGAGAACAACTTCGTCAATTTCGAGAAATTCCAGATGGCAGCCCGGGCCGTGCGCCGCGCGGGTGCCGCCGCCCTCGACCTGGCCTATATTGCTGCAGGGAGGCTTGACGGCTACTGGGAGGTCAAGCTGAAGCCATGGGACGTGGCTGTGGGAGCGCTCCTCGTGGAGGAGGCCGGGGGAAAGGTCACCGACCATGCCGGCGGGTCGTACTCCGTCTACAACCACCGCATCCTCGCCTCAAACGGGCTGATCCATGGCGAGATGGTTGAGGTGTTGGCGAAAGGATGAAGTATGAAGTATGAATTATGAAATGAAAAACCAAGTCTGGAACCTTCCGTTTTTGTTTCATCCTTCATAATTCATACTTCATAATTTAGGGGTAAAGCCCCCGCAGTTGCAGCGCCTCCACCACCCTCCCGATCCCCAGCACCTGGGCAGCGGTGCGGTTGTCGATCCGTTTCTCCTCGGCGATGGCCATCACTTTTTTGAAGGAGGCGGTCATCAGTTGGCGCAGCCGGTTGTTTATCTCCGCCTCGTTCCAGAAGTAGTTCTGCAGGTCCTGCACCCACTCGAAGTAGGAGACGGTCACCCCGCCGGCGTTGGCGAGGATGTCGGGGAGGATGAAGACCCCCTTGTCCTTGAGGATCTCGTCGGCGATGGGGGTCACCGGGCCGTTCGCCCCCTCGGCGAGGATGCGGGCCTGGACCTTCCCGGCGTTCTCTTTGTGGATCACGTTCTCCAGGGCGGCGGGGACAAGGACGTCGCATTTCATGGCGAGAAGCTCTTCGTTGGTGATCCGGTCGCAGCCGGGGAACCCTTCCAGGGTACGGTGCGTGCCGAAATAGCGCTGCAGCTCGAAGGGGTTGATCCCCGCCCCGCAGTAGTAGCCGCCGTTTTTGTCGCTGATGGCGACGATCTTTACGCCCTCCCGGAAGAGGCTGCGGGCGGCCGAATTCCCCACGTTGCCGAATCCCTGCACTGCCGCCGTGGCCCCGTCCAGCTTGATATTCAGCTTCTTCGCTGCCTCGATTACCATGTAGACCACGCCGAGACCGGTCGCGTCGCTCCGGCCCTCCGAGCCGCCAATGGCAATCGGCTTCCCCGTGACCACTCCCGGGACCGCGTGTCCCACCTGCATCGAGTAGGTATCCATCAGCCAGGCCATCACCTGGGCATTGGTGTTCACGTCCGGCGCCGGGATGTCCCGGTCCGGGCCGATGAAGCCCATGATCTCGGCCGTGTAGCGGCGGGTGAGCCGCTCCAGTTCCCCGGTGCTGAGCTCGGCCGGGTCGCACTCCACCCCTCCCTTGGCACCGCCGAAGGGGATGTTCATCACGGCGCATTTCCAGGTCATCCAGGCGGCGAGCGCCGTCACCTCATCCAGGTCCACGCTCGGGTGGTAGCGGATTCCTCCCTTGGCCGGGCCGCGCACCGTGCTGTGCTGCACCCTAAACCCCTTGAAGACCCGGATGTTGCCGCTGTCCATCCGCACCGGTATGGAAACAAGCAGCGAGCGCTCCGGATGACGGAGCTTTTCGAGCATGTTCGGGTCGCACTCAAGTTGTTTCGCCGCCTTGTCGATCTGGGCGAGCACCATCTGCCAGGGGTTGATCTTCTTGGTTTCCTCGGTCATATGCCCTCCTGAGACACTTGTTTCTCTTATTATACCTGATCGGGGCGGTTTTTCGGCCATGTGCCCATGCAATGCATTGAGCTTGACGGCCCGGTGAGTTATAACAGACTACATATAAATGTTGAGTTGAGCATCAACATAACGAAATCAGGCCAAAAAAGTCAAATAATTTAATTGGTTAATGCTTGCCGTGCGAGATTTGAGGAGCCTGACGTCCATGCACTTGATGAACGTCGGGTGATCGATGTCATGAAGAATGTCAGAGAGGTTTCCATGCAACGAATAAAAGCACAGGCCGCTATTCTTGCGACTGCCGCATGCTGCCTGACCGGATGCGGGATTGGCCGTGTTACCTATCCGTCCCCCAGGGTGGAGGCTATCCCGGCGCCAACATACCTGTACTGGCTTCGCCCCACTGACGGAGGGAGGGACCAGTCTAGTTCGCCGACCGGTGTCGACTTTGAAATTGACGGTTTGCGGATCGCATTGTTCTGGTCCTCCCGGGTAGCCTATCCAACTCCCGCGAACAGCGCCGGTCCCCTGTGCACGCGTGACAAAGTCGTCCTCCTGATACCTCCCATACCATGGATATTCACGACCGACCGGGGCACGGATCACATCGAGATGGAGCTGGTGCTCAAGGGCGAGGGGGCTTTGTTCGACCCGGCTCAGGTGATTCTCAAGGCGAGCAATGGAAAAGAGTTCAAAGTCTTCTACTCCGTCGACGACAAATATCCTGGTCCCGGCCGTGCCTGGATACTCGGTTTTGACGCGCCGTGTATCCCGGACGGTGCCTATGAGGTTCAACTCAATGGAATCAGCAGGGACGGCAAAGCGGTCGCGGTTCCTCCCGTTCGCTTCACGCCGGCATCTGACTGGTACTCAGGCGGTCCCTGATCCGTCGCCCGCCTCGGCAAGTGGTCCTTGCTCTCTTTACCCGTCTTACGACCCTGCTTTGCCCAGGAGAACCTGCTCGTTAGGAGGCATTTTCCCCCGGTACGCTATGTTGCTTGACTGTTTTATCATGAGAAGTATACTCTCCTTAATTATGATAATCTTATTGTTGTGTCCATCTCCAGAACTGCGGAGTTTTGGACGTTTCAACCATCTCCAACGAAAGGAGAATAACCGTATGCAGAAGTTCATTGTTTGCCTGTCCGTCGCGCTGCTTCTGGCGGCGGCCGGCCCATGCCATGCCGGAGAGAGGGCGCACGCCGTTTCCATATCGCCGTTTGTCGGCGGGTATACCTTTGACGGCGTGCAGCACATGGAAACCGCGCCTCTTTTTGGACTGCGCCTCGGCTATGACCTGACGAAGAACTGGGGGATTGAAGCGGTCGGTGCTTACCTGGCGACGGATAGAACCATTTCGGAATCGAGCTTCAACTCTGTATCCTATGGACTGGACATACTCTATAACTTCATGCCTGACGGACCGTTGGTGCCGTATCTCGCCGTGGGCGGCGGCGGCATCACGATCGGTCATGGCTCCAATTTCAAGGGGGGGAGCAACACGGAAGCCACCGCCAACGCCGGCCTGGGGCTCAAGTACTTCCTGACCGATTCCGTTGCGCTGCGCGTCGATGGCCGCCAGCTCTTCCTTTTCGAGGATCACAACAGCATTACGTACAACTGGGAATACACCGCCGGCCTCACGTTCCTTTTCGGCGGCAAAACGGCACCGGTTTCTTCGCCTGCTCCGGAGCAGCCACCGGCACCGACAAGCAGCCTGTCGGTTACTCCCGGTTCGATAACGAAGGGGGAGTCGGCCAGCCTCAGTTGGACTTCCCGGAACGCTACGAATTGTGAGATCAATCCGGGAATCGGAGCTGTCAAACCGGAAGGCAGCTTGACCATAACACCTGCGGCCGACACAGCCTATTTTCTGTACTGTAGCGGCCCAGGCGGCACAACGAATAGCGCCGCGAACATTTCCGTCGGCGCTCCGAAGGCAGTTCCTGCCCCGACGAGCAGCCTGACTGTCACTCCCGGCGCCATTACGAAGGGTGAATCGGCCACTCTTACCTGGACATCGGCGAACACCACGAACTGTGACATCCAGCCCGGGATCGGACCGGTGAAACCGGAGGGGTCAATGCCCATCACCCCTTCGGCCGATACCGCCTATACCCTTACCTGCACCGGTAAAGGGGGCACGACGAGCAGTTCGGGGAACGTCACTGTTACCGTTCCTCCCCCGCCGAAACAGGAAAAGGTCTGCATTGTCCTGAAGATCGAGTTCGATACGGGCAAGGCGGACATCAAACCGAAGTACCACCCCGAAATCGGCAAAGTCGCCGAGTTCATGAAGAAATACCCGGAAGCCAACGGGGTCATCGAAGGGCACACCGACAACGTCGGCGGCTACGATTACAACATGAAGCTTTCCGAACGGCGCGCCGCCAGCGTCAGGAATTACCTGATCGAGAAGTATGGTGTCGCCCCGGAGCGGCTCTCATCGAAGGGATACGGCTATTCCAAACCCATTGCAACCAACAAGACAAAGGAAGGGCGGCAGAAGAACCGGCGCATCGAGGCGACCTTCGATTGCGTAGTCGTCACGAAGTAGTTTTAGAGAGCAGGAGTGTAAGGTAAAATAAAAGAGGCCGCCCCGGGGACGGCCTCTTTTATTGTTGTCCTGAAGGTCGCGCGATTCCATGAATTCCTTGCCATCATGGGCCCAATGTCCTGCCAGAACCGAAGCTCGAGGTCGAAATACTCGACTTTATCCTGTTAGGTCCGGTAAAGCCCGCATAACCTAGCGGACTATGAATGTGGTCTCGCGCGAATCCTTTCCGGCCTCTGTCTTGATCGTCGTGAGTACTCTGTAGGTACCTTTCTTTGCGTCGGCCGGGAGGAACAGGGGGACGCCGGAACGGTACGTACCGGGCTTGTGGGAGACGTTCACTTCCGGGTTGCCAACCAGTTCACCGTCGAGCCTTACTTCGCGCGACTCGGTTATGGCGACCTGTGTGTCAGGAGAGGGGGCCATCACTGCATAGGTGGCTTCGAGATCGATCTTGTCGCCGGGTCCGGCTGTTGCTGGCGTCGCAGAAGCACTCTCGATCCGCACTACCGTCCCTGCCGACGGCTGGTAGTTGTATTTGCTGGTCGTTTCCTGGGCCGTCTTTTTCTGGTCCACCGTGTAATTGCCGATAACACCGCCTACCAGTGCGCCGGCCAGTCCTCCGAGGATAGCTCCCTTCGTCCGGGAACCTTCCCCGGCCAGAAGGGCGCCTGCAATGGCACCGGTTGCCGCGCCCACGCCGGCACCGGTTGCCGCACCCTTGTGCTCCTCGGGAACTGTGACGCATCCTGCCAACCCCGAAATGAAAGTAATGAGGATACCCATTGTCACGATTTGCAGGCGCATTTTCCACCTCCGGAAGTTAGTTGTTTCAAGCCCCGCTTTTTCGGATTCTATTGCTTCCTTTCTTCGAATGAAGCAAGCTACTAAACGATTTTAAATCGTTTTTGTGCAGTGTCAAATCTGGGGAGGCGCTATCCGCAGGCTTGGTTGCCGATTTCAGGAATCTTGTAAGGATACCTTTTGATTGTAAGTGGAAAGAGCGTCATTAAATAGAGAACCCCTTTACTCCAAGTAAAGGGGTTCTTTGTCGAAGAGTGGTTGTCTCCGAGTGACTTCTCCCCCCGCACCCTACCGGATTGCTAGCCGTTCGACAACAACCGAGCTCCTCTTGCCTATGGTAACCGAGCCATCTACAACAGTATAGCCGGCCTGCTGGCCGAACACCGGATCAAATCCTCCTTTAAAGACGACGGACGTTGACGAATTCGAACCGATCACGACATTTTCCAGGAAAATATTAAGCTGAGCCAGGATCGTTGCACCATCTGAAGCAGCGTCGAAAACATCGTTGAGACTATAATAGGAACTGCTTGTCGTTCCTTCAATTAGCCGCACGAGGTAGGACGGCTTTCCGTCGAACTGTGCAGTAAGTGCTGTCATGCCGTTTAGGGTTACCTGGCACGGTCCTGTTGTCGTACATGAAGTTACGTCACTCCAGCCCTTGAAATCGGAGTTCCAGGCCGGAGTCGGCATGAGGGTTACTTGTGTTCCGGTATTAAAATAGGCGCTGCAGGTCCCTGAAGTACAGGCGATGCCGGACGGATTACTGTTCACGGCCCCACTTCCGGTGCCTTGCAAGGTTACCGTCAATTGCTGGGGGGGGGTAGTGATGACTACCGTTGAGTTTACCGCGAGCGAGACATTGCCGGCGGCATCCTTGACAAAAGCATACAGAACTTTGGTTGTCTGTACGCCCGGGGTGATACCGGAGACCGTATAGCTGAGCGGCGTGACATCTGACCATAACGAACTGTTTGCCGCAGGAGCAGTAGAAGATGTGGATATGTAGTACCCGGTTATGCCGTTCAGGTCGTTTGCGGTAAATGAGGTGACCGGAACGGTCGCCGTGTTGCTGGTGCCAGGAACGTCAAATTCCGTAATCAATGGCTTCATCGTATCGAGAGTTACGTTCGTGGAATATACCGGTGAATAATTGCCGTTGGCATCCTGGAAACGGACGTATATCGAGTACGGCCCATCGCCGGTGGGCAGGCTCAGTGAATAATTCGTGGCATAGGGAACGAGCGCAGTCCATGGGCTTTGATTGACCGAAAACTGCATCATACTCACGGAGGCAAGCGGAGCTGATGCGGACAATGTCAGCGGCACCGGGTTCACATTCGCATAACTGCTGCCCCCGTTAGCGATGATGTTGCCCGACGGCTCCAGATTGAGACTAAATGAAGCCGTTGCTGTCATGTTGGCTCCCATCGTGATAGTACAGATAGCTGATGTGCCGCTGCAGGCACCGCTCCAGCCGGTAAAATACGACCCTGCCGCCGGGGTGGCTGTGAGGGTGATCGATGAATTGTGCGACAGCTCCATGCCGCAGGTCGTACCGCATGAAACTCCCGAGGGGCTGGAACTGGTTACGGTGCCGCTTCCGGCTCCGTCTTTCTGTACCATGAGCATGTATTTGCCCGACGCGCAGCCGACATTAAACTGGAAGTCATTGATTGCCTGATTCGGCTTTGTCCAGGAGTCTACTATCTTTATCCGGACCAGGAACGTGCCGCACGACGTAGGTGTGCCGGAAATGACGCCGGTGCTTTTGTTGATGACAAGGCCCGGTGGCAGGTTCCCGTTGTTGGTCGCCCATGTCGGCACGATATCCCATGAAGCATACGGTGAGATGCCTCCGGTCGCTTCCAGAGCAAGGGAGTAGGCGGTATTCTGCTGTGCCGTCAGGTTTGCGGTCGTTATGGTCAGGGGGTCAACAACCTTGATCAGCAGGGTCTGCTGTGCCGTTTGGCTGGGGATGCCGGTGTCGACGGCCTGGAAGGTCACCTCGCTGCTGGTGCCGGCCGGCCAGGAGGTGGTTCCGAACAGCGCGCCGGTGTTTGGGTCGAGGGAGATGCCATCCGGCAGCGAACCGGAAACAATGCTAAAGGTGTATTGCTCGATGTAGCCGCCGGGGAAGAAGACCGTGCCGTCGTTCAAAAGGACCGCGTCCTCGTGAGGGGGGGCAGTTCCGAGACTGCCGACAAGACGAAACGTTTTGAGAGACGGATCGTACAGCTCGACGGAAGAGATATAGCCACCACTGGTGTTATATCCGCCGGCCAGCAGGACCGTGCCGTCATTCAGCAGCGTCGCAGACTGGCTTGAGCGTGCGGTTACCATATTTCCTGCGGTTGTGTTGGACACATTCGACGAAGGGTCGTATATCTCTGCAGTCGCAGTCGGCATCCCGGAGACGGTGACGCCTCCAGCCAGCAGGACGGTCCCGTCCGAAAGCAGGGTCGACGAATGCTTCGACCGTTGCGAGTTCATGCTTCCTCCAGAGGTGAAGCTGTTCATGGTCGGATCGAACAGCTCGACTGATGAAAGGAGAATACCATTGTCTCCGCCCGCGACCAGGACTCTCCCGTCGGCAAGCGCTGTTGCCGTGTGGTACTGGCGGGGGAACATAAGGTTGCCCACCGGCGTGAACTGGTTATTGGCCGGATTAAAGGTTTCGGCAGAAGCCTGGGGACCGGTTGAATCGCTCCCCCCGGTTATCAGGACCCGCCCGTCGGTCAGCAGCGTGGCGGTATGATATACCCTGTTGTCGTTCATATTGCCGACGGCGGTGAACATATTGGTGGCCGGGTCATACAGTTCCGCGCTGGCAAGCGCTCCGGGCGTGCTCCCGGTGCCGCCGGCAATCAATACCTTGCCGTTCTTGAGCAGCGTTGCGGTGTGCTGGTACCGGGCCGCTGTCAGATCGCCCGCTGGAGTGAACGACTTGGTGGCCGGGTCATACAGTTCTGCGCTGGCAAGAGCGGTAACCCCGGAACGTCCTCCCGCGACCAGCACCTTACCGTTTGGAAGGGTTGTCGCGGTATAATACTGGCGATTCACCCACATCGATTCGCTTCTGGAGAAAGTGCCGGCGACCGGGTCGAAAATACGGGACGCCACGGTTGTTCTGGCCCCCCCTGTGACCACGAGCGATTCGTCATACGTCTGTCCCCGTATGACTGTCTTCAGGTCGTTGGTTTGGAAGGTAACCGTGTCGTAGATTTCCATCGTATAGCGACGCGTAAAGACGCTTGCCGGATTACTGCTGTCCGTTATTTCCACGTCGAAGGTGAAGATGCCGGAAACTGACGGTTTTCCGGTGATCTGGGCAGTTGTTGCCGACCCGGTGAAGGTCAGCCCGCTCGGCAGAAATCCGTTGACAATGCGCCATGAATAGGGGGGCATGCCGCGTAACGGATGCAGGATGGCGGCGTATCCCTGGTATATTCTGCCATTTGGTACAGACACCTCGGATATGTTCAGGGAATCGACGACATCAATGTTGAAGGTTCGTGCCGCGACCTGCGGGGGCACATCTCCGTCGCTTACCTCCAGGGTAAAGGAGTAGCTCTGCCGTGTTGTCGGTGTTCCCAGGATCGTGGCCGTGGTTGGGTTGAAGCTCATGCCACTCGGCAGGGTGCCGTCTTTCAGCCGCCAAGAGTAGCTGGCGGGGATGCCGCCGGACGCCTGGAAGGTCTGGCTGTAGGGGACCCCGACCGCTGCCACTGGCAGGTCGACCAGCACGATGTCGAGCGTATCCGAGACATGGCAGATGAACTGCTTCGTGTCGGTTGCCGGAGTAGCCGCCGAATCGGTCACGGTAAGGGTGAACACGTAGTCGCCAGGTTTGGTCGGCGTGCCGCTCAGGGTCCCTCCCGCAAGGGAAAGACCGGGTGGCATGATGCCGCCGACCAATTTCCAAGCATAGGGAGACGTGCCTCCCGCGGCACTCAGTATGACCGGATTGATCGCGACGCCGGTGTGGGCATTGGGCAATGCACCGGTAGTCGTGATGGCCAGGGTGGTGACGATGCGGTTCGTCATGCCTTGGGAAACGGACTGTTGTCTCGGGGAGGAGCTATCCTGGACGGTGATGTTCAGGTTGGTGAGCCCGGCAATGGTGGGGGTGCCGGAAATAATGCCGGTTGTTGCGTTGAGCGTCAATCCGGCGGCCAACTGGCCGGTGGAGCTGTAGGTGTAGGGGGGGATTCCGCCGCTTACTTTCACCAGTTCCGAATAGGGGGCGTCCTTGTAGCCGTTCGGAAGCGCTGTGGTCACAAACATCAGCGGGCTTGCTATGTTGATGGCATAATCCCGGTATGCGGTTCTTCCTGCCGCATCGTTTACCGCGAGAACGAATATCGACCTGGTCGCGGTCGTTGGCGTCCCGGAAATGGCGCCGGTCGCCGGGTTTAAAGTGAGGCCGGCGGGGAGATTGCCTGAAAAGAGGCTCCAGGTATAGGGGGTGAGCCCCCCGGATGCGGTCACGGACTGACTGTAGGCGACGGACGTGATGCCGTCGTCCAAGCGTTGTGCAATGACTTGCAGCGGCGGATCGATGATGATCGAGATCGACTGAGTGGTCGTCCTGCCGAGCGCGTCCTGCAAGGTTACTGTGAAGCTTTGTGTCCCGGTCGTCGAAGGGGTGCCTTGCAGGGCTCCTGTGGTGGCGTCAATAGTCAGCCATGCTGCGCCCGAGATGCCGAATGTATAGGGAGAGGTGCCTCCTTGTGCTCCCAGTACGCCGAGGTAAGGTTGTGTTGCCGTGGCACGTGGAATGCTCGTCGGCACGATCATAAGGGGATTGCTTACATCTATCGTAAACTCCCGTTCGGCGGTCCAGCCGTCCTTGTCGGTGACCCTGACCATGAAGGTGTATGACCCAGTGGTCGCGGGGGTTCCTACCACTTGCCCCGTCGCGGGGTAGAGGAAGACGCCGGGGGGAAGCTGGCCGCTGATCTGGGCGATGGTGTAGGGCCAGTCGGCGCCGGTGAAGCCGACGCGATCCCCGTAGACAAGGGTCGCCTGTGCGGGCGCAAGCGATGTGGTTGTCATGTTGAGCAGATTCGGCGGTGTCATGTAGACGCTCAGCGCAACCCGGTAGCCCGAGATGTACTGGCTGGTGATGGACACCGACTGGTAGCCGGTGGCGGTCAGTGAAATACCGTACTGCTTGGGAGTAGAGATGAAGAACGTGGCATACCCGTTGGCATCTGTCGTCTGGGAGCCGATGCCGCTGTCGACCGAGACGGTCACGCCGGGTATCGGCTGACCGGTTGTCATGGAACGGACCTGCAGTGAGAAGAACGAACCGCCTGGTATGTATTGATGGCGGATGAAACTGGAGTAGGCGTCAAAAAGCTCGTAGCTGTCCAGGTACGACCAATTGTACCCGCCTGTGACCAGCACCTTTCCGTCGGCAAGGAGGGTGGCGGTATGGTTCGCCCGCGCCGTTGCCAGGCTTCCGGTTGATGAGAAGGTACCGGTGGCCGGGTCATACAGCTCAGCGCTTGGAAGGTTGGATCCACTGTAGCCTGCTATGATCAGTACTTTTCCGTCGGCAAGAAGGGTGGCGGTATGATTCTGGCGTGCTGCTGCCATGCTCCCGGTAATTGAGAACGTTGCTGTTACGGGATCGTACAGCTCCGCGCTTGAGAGGTAAGAGTAGTTGTTCCCGCCAGCGATCAGGACCCTGCCATCGGCGAGCAAGGTGGCGGTATGGTTTTGACGAGCCGCTGCCATGCTCCCGGCAGATGAGAACGTTCCGGCTGCGGGGTCGTAGATTTCGGCGCTTGAGAGGTAGCCATTGTAATAGCCACCGGCGATCAGGACCCTGCCATCGGCAAGCGGGGTGGCGATATGGTAAGCTCGTGCTGTCGCCATGCTGGCGGCAGGTGAAAAGGTACCGGTTGCGGGGTCGTAGATTTCGGCGCTCGAAAGATAGCCGTAATAGTATCCCCCCGCGATCAGCACCTTTCCGCTGGCAAGGAGGGTGGCGGTATGATTGGCACGCTGGGTGGCCATGCTTCCGGTGGTGGTGAAGGTCCCGGTGGTGGGGTCGTACAACTCCGCGGTTGACAGGTAACCACCGGAGTAGCCTCCCCCCGTGATCAGGACCCTGCCGTCAGCGAGGAGCGTAGCGGTATGGTTCTGTCGTGACATGGTCATGTTCCCAGTCGGGGTGAAGGTCCCGGTTGCCGGATCGTACAGCTCGGCGCTCGAGAGATAGGAACCATTGTATCCCCCCGCGATGAGCACCTTTCCGCTGGTAAGCATCGTAGCGGTGTGATACCGGCGCGTCGTGGCCATTGTAACGTTACCGGTTGTCGTGAACGCTACCGTCGACGGATCGTACAACTCGGCGCTGGAGAGATAAGAACCGTTGTATCCCCCGGTGATCAGAACTTTTCCGCTGGCAAGGAGGGTGGCGGTATGGTTCTGCCGCGCCGTGGCCATGCTTCCGGCCGGTGAGAAGGTTCCTGCTGCCGGGTCGTACAGTTCGGCGCTTGACAGGTAAGAACCATTATATCCCCCCGTGACCAGCACCCTGCCATCGGCGAGGAGGGTCGCAGTGTGATAAATGCGTGGCGTGGCCATGCTTCCGGCCAGTGAGAAGGTTCCTGCTGCCGGGTCGTACAGCTCGGCGTTTGACAGGTAAGAACCATTATATCCCCCTGTGACCAGTACCCTGCCGTCGCCGAGGAGGGTGGCTGCGTGATACTGGCGTGCCGTGGTCATACTTCCGGTGGCAGCAAACGTTCCGGTTGCCGGATCGTACACCTCGGCAGTTGACTGGTAAGAACCATTGGTTCCTCCGGTGATCAGCACCTTACCGCTGGCAAGCAAGGTGGTGGTATGATAGGCGCGTGCAGTGGTCATACTTCCGGTGGCAGTAAACGTTCCGGTGGCGGGGTCGTAAACCTCGGCACTTGACTGGTAAGAACCGTTAGTTCCTCCGGTGATCAGCACCTTGCCGCTGGCAAGGAGGGTAGCGGTATGATAGGCGCGCGCCGCGGTCATGCTCCCGGTGGGGGAGAAAGTCGCGGTTGCGGGGTCATAAATCTCTGCAGTTGACTGGTAAGAACCGTTGGTTCCCCCGGTGATCAGCACCTTGCCGCTGGCAAGCATGGTGGCGGTGTGATAGGCGCGTGCCGTGGTCATGCTCCCGGTGGGAGAGAATGTTCCGGTTGTCGGGTCGTACAGCTCGGCGCTGGAGAGGCAGGAGCCGTTGTATCCGCCTGCGATCAGTATCTTGCCGCTGGAAAGCATAGTGGCGGTGTGGTTGGATCGTTGGGCAAAGGCGACGTTCGTGAGCGAATTGCTCGCGGAAGGCCCGTAAATATTCACCGTATTCAGCATTGTGGTGCCGTTGACGCCGCCGGTAACCAGGTGGCGGTTGTCCATCATGATCGTCACATGCCCGCTACGTGCTGAAGGTAAAGCCGGTGCCGTGCTGAAGGTGCCGGTTGACGTGGTGAATTTTTCGCAACTGGAAAGCGCGGCCGAGGCGCCGCTTCCTCCCGAAATGATGACGTCGCCGCTGCGGGTGAGCAGCGCCTGGTGGTTGTAGCGGGCCGTGGCCAAAGTCCCCGTCACTGACGTGACGCTGTTGGCGGCGATATCGTACAGTTCTGCCGAGGCCAGCGGCGTGGTGCCGTTCCGGCCGCCGACAACCAGGAGCGTGGTCGGATCGAGGAGTGTCGCGCTGAAATCTGCACGGGGTGCGAAAAGCGCGGCGGCCAGGACGAAAGTCCCTGTCGTGCGGTCATATTTCAGGATTGCCCCCGTCGCGGTGCCGCTAGCGTCCCGCCCGCCGATGATGAAGGCAGTGCCGTTTGCCGCGACTGCCCGATGTCCGGTCAGGTCGGATGGCATTGCACCAGTCGTTGTAGTGAAACTGGAACTAGACGGGTTGAATATCTCGGCCGTCGCGTTGCCGCCGCCGGCCAGCAGTACCGTGCCGTCGGCCAGCAAGGTGGCGGTGTGGCCGGAACGTGCAAAATTCATTACGCCGGGAATGGGTGTGATGGTGTTTGCAACGGGGTCGTAAAGTTCGGCGCTGTTCAATTTCCCGGTCGCATTGGAGCCGCCGGTGATCAGGATTTTGCCGTTCTGCAGTCGGGTCATGCTGAATGACTCCCGCGGGGTCAGCATGGTCGGACCGGCTACATACCCATTGGAAACGGCATCGAAAATCTCAGTCGCCGAGATCACCAGCCCTCCCTGGGTCCGGCCCCCGGCGATGAAAGCCCTGGTGCTGGAAAGGGGCACGACGGCATGATTGGTGCGCGCTACCTGGAGCGGGCTGATGGTTGTCCAGCCATCGGCGGCATGTGCATGGCTGCGTAGAAAGGTCAACAGCACGCAGGACATGATGAGGAAACGAATACACCGGTGAGTCATGATGACACCTCCATTCAATACATCAGCATGAAAAGTTCGACTGAACGATAAAAAAAATGCCCGCACTCCGAATAGACCGAAGGCGGGCACATACTCGTTCCGGGGGCGAAGGTGGCCACAGGGAGCGGGTCTGAATATGGTTTCTCTTCGGCGGCTGGGCTACCTCATCGGTGAGGCCCCTGGCTCTGCGTCGCCGGATCGCTCCGGGTTTGCTCTTGTCGGAGAAATAATTTTTTGCGTAAATTTAATATACGGTTTTATTTATGTCAAATTAATTCGTGGGAAATCTTCGCTGCCGCCTTCCAGCGGTACCATCGTCTCGGCGAGGCTTGACGACCATCTCCGGTTACGAACCTGGTTGGAGCTTCGTGCAATCCTGCGATGTTCTTGCTTGAGGTGGAAGGTCGGCGATGACAGCGTACTCAAAAAAACGGGGTCGTACCCAATCGGATACGACCCCGTTTTTTGCATTCGGTCAATCTTGAAATTACTTCAGCAAAATGTTCTCGATGGTGAGCGTACCGTTCTTGACCGTCAAACTTCCCTGGACGGTGGTCGTGCCGCTGTTGCTGGCGTAGGCGCCGTCATAGCCGCCTCCGAGTGTGACTTGTAAGCCCCGGTCGAAGAGGAGATTCTCAGTGAAATCTATGCCCCACACCTTGATGGTCGCTCCGTTGCCGCAAGCCTGATAGGCGCCGAGGATGGTGGCGTAGAAGCCCGGAGCCGGGAGGTCGATATTCACGGCGTGAGCATCGTCCCTCGTGAAGGTGGCGGTG
>JAMXLF010000053.1 GCA_024281055.1 Geobacteraceae bacterium | reverse complement strand
CCTCGGTCAACTCCTCGTTCAGGCGCAGGCGGCGCGCGACGGCGCGGCCGATCTGGGCCACCTCCAGGGAGTGGGTCAGGCGGGTGCAGTAGTAGTCACCCTCGTGGTTGACGAACACCTGGGTCTTGTACTCGAGCCTGCGAAACGCGGCGCAATGGATGATACGGTCCCGGTCCCGCTCGAAGGCCGGGCGGTCATCGCGGAACTCTTCGGCGTGTTTGCGGCCGAGGGAATGGGCGCTGGTGCAGGCGTAGCCGGCCAGATCGGTACGTTCGGTGGATACGAGCATGGACCTACCTCGTCGAGTGCAAGGGGATATGCCGCACTGCGTTATTTATTGCGCTAAATAGTTTCCATCCGGAAAGGAGGGATTTTTCGCCCAGGCAAGAAAATCAAGGGCTTGTGCGGAGGCGTACATCGGTACGCCGCACAAGCAAGCCCGCAGATTGACACAGCCAGGGCGAAAAAGCACCCTTTCCGGACAGAAACTAGATAAAGGAGAGACAACCGATGCCCACCTTTGACGAAGCACGGAAAATGGTCCTTTCGAGCGTCGCCCCCCTGGGAGTCGAGCGCGTATCGATCCTGGAAGCCCAGGGACGGGTGATCGCCGACGACGTGGTGGCCCCCTGGGATATGCCGCTCTGCGACAATTCCGCCATGGACGGCTACGCCGTGCGGGCCGCCGACTGCGCGACCATTCCCGCCACCCTGCGGGTGACCGGCTATATCCCCGCGGGGGGAGAGGTCACCGGAGAAGTAGCGCCGGGGTGCGCCATCCGGATCATGACCGGTGCCCCCCTGCCTCCCGGCTGCGACGCGGTTGTTCCCGTGGAGGAGACCGACGGGGGGAAGGAAACCGTCACGGTCACGGCCCCCGTGGCAGCGCGGCAGCACATCCGCTTCGCGGGCGAGGACATTGCATGGGGGGCAACGGTCATGGAGGCCGGAACCCTCATCCGTCCGCCAGAGATCAGCGTGCTCGCCTCCTTCGGTAAAGCCGTCGTCCCGGTCTACCGCCGTCCCCGGGTGGCCATCCTCTCAACGGGGGACGAACTGATCGAGCTGGGCGAACCCCTCACTCCGGGGAAGATCGTCAACTCCAACGCCCTGTCGCTGGCGGCGTCGATCATGGAGATCGGTGCCATCCCCCAGATCCTCGGCATCGCCCGGGACAACGTCGAGAGCCACCGGGAGAAGATGCGTGAGGGGCTCACGGCGGACGCCCTGATCACCTCGGCAGGGGTCTCCGCCGGGGACCGGGACCTGGTGCGCGACGTGCTCGGCGAACTGGGGGTAACGCAGCTCTTCTGGCGGGTCGACATGAAGCCGGGCGGTCCGACCGCCTTCGGGGTTTACGAAGGGAAGCCGGTCTTTTCGCTGCCTGGCAACCCGGTATCCACCATGATCACCTTCGAGGAATTCGTCCGTCCCGCCCTCCTCAGGATGATGGGGCACCGGCGGGTGTTCAAGCCGCTCGTCAAGGCGGTTCTGCAGAGCGAATTCCGGAAAAAACCGGGAAAACTCCACTTCCTGCGAGTCCGGCTCACCTGGGCCGACGGACGCTACCAGGCCTACAGTTCCGGCGACCAGAACACGGGGATCCTGAAGACCATGCTCCTGGCCGATGCCATCGCCCTTCTCCCGGCTGACCGCAACGTATTCTCACCGGGAGACGAAGTGGATATACACATTCTCTCCGGCAACGTGGAGATGCTGGAACCCGTGAATGGTGAATAAGACGTGGATTTTACTATTCACCCTTCACCATTCACTTTTCACCGATTTTCCCGTTTGACCCTCTTCCGGCACACGGTACACTTAATGGATAAGTCCATTAATCAGCACGGAGGAAAGCAATGAAGATCAGCGCACGCAACATGCTGGCCGGCACCGTGACCAAGGTCGCCAGGGGAGCGGTAAACGCGGAAGTCGATCTGACTCTCGCGGGTGGGGACAAGATCGCCGCGGTGATCACCAACCAGAGTGTCGATTCCCTCGGACTGAAAGAGGGAACAGAGGCCTTCGCGATCGTCAAGGCGACCTGGGTCATCATCGGCAAGGACCTGCATACGGTGAAGATGAGCACCCGCAACATACTCTGCGGCACCGTTGCCAAAATCGTCGAGGGTGCGGTAAACTCCGAGATCGACCTGAAACTTACCGGCGGCGAGCAGCTCAGCGCCATCATCACCAACGAAAGCACCCATGCCCTGGGGCTCAAACAGGGCGACCACGCCTGCGCGGCGTTTAAGGCATCGAGCGTCATCATCGGGGTCGAGTAGGAACGAACAACTCATTCATTGTTGCAATCAAGATGATACTGAGACAATCACTGTTGCCCCTCACCCGGCCTTTGGCCACCCTCTCCCACCGTGGGGAGAGGGTTTTCTCCCCTCGCCCCTTGTGGACCCAATAAGCGGGCCTAAAGGAGAGGGGCGGGGGTGAGGGGGGCAAGTGTCATATTGAATGCAACTTGGAATCAGTAGGACAATAAACTTACGAAGGATTACCATGGCATTCAATCATTTTGATGAGCGGGGGCAGGCGGTCATGGTCGATGTGAGCGGCAAGGAACCGACGCTCCGCACCGCTGTCGCCCGGGCAATGGTGACCATGCAGCCGGCCACCCTCGCCGCCATCCTCGAAGGGAGGGTGACCAAGGGGGATGTCCTCGCCGTGGCACGGCTCGCGGGCATCGCCGCGGCAAAAAAGACGCCGGAATTGATCCCCCTCTCCCACCCGCTGGCCATCCATCACGCGGCGGTAGAGTTCGCCACCGACCCGGGAAACGGAACTATCACCGTGGAAGCCACCGTCAAGGCCATGGAGCGGACCGGCGTGGAGATGGAGGCGATGACGGCGGCTACCGTCGCCGCCCTCACCATCTACGACATGTGCAAGGGGACGGAGAAGGGGATCGTCATCGGCGAGGTCTGCCTCCTTTACAAGGAAGGTGGCAAGAGCGGCGTTTACCGGCGGGAAAAGCAAAAGGACAGACCATGAAGGCGGCAATACTGACACTGAGCGACAAGGGCTCCCGTGGCGAGCGGGCCGACGCAAGCGGGCCCGCCCTGGAACAATGGCTGGCCGAGAGGGACGTGACCACAACCCGCACCGCGGTCATCCCCGACGAGGTGGACCAGATCACGACCACCCTCCGGGAATGGGCCGACACCGACGCATTCGACATCATCCTTACCACCGGCGGCACCGGGGTATCCCCCCGCGACGTTACGCCGGAGGCAACCATGCACGTCCTCGACCGGGTGATCCCCGGCTTCGGCGAGGTGATGCGCCAGAAGAGCATGGAAAAGACCCCCCACGCCATGATCTCCCGTGCCGTGGCCGGAATCAGGGGGAAAACCCTCATCATCAACCTGCCGGGAAGCCCGAAGGGGGCCATCGAAAACCTTGAGGCCGTCTGGCCGGCGGTCCCCCATGCGGTCGTCAAGATCCAGGGGGACCAGAGCGAATGCGCTCCCCCTCCTTCCGCCACTCAGACCCGTTGAATCATTAGCCGCGGTGAGTTCCCTTCACCCCGAGAAAAAGCCCCATCAGGTAATTCTTGTAGATGCAGTCCACATCCGCAAACCCCGCCTCCTCCAGCCACCGGAGCTGGTCGGCAAGGGTGGCCTCCCGGTCGAAGGCGAGCCGCCGCTCGATGCCGCCCTTGATCTCGTCCTCCGAGGCGCCGGCCCGCCGCGCCTTGTCCAGCCAGGTGTTCCAGTAGAGCTCCTGCAGGGCCTGCGTCGGCCCCTTGATCTGGTCGACATTGATGAACAGCCCTCCATCCCGCAGTACCCCGTGCACGCGACGGCAGAGCTCCCGTTTTTCCTCGTCGGAGAGGTGATGGATCGACAGGCTGGATATGACCAGGTCGAACGGCCCCGCCTCGTGAAAGGTTCGGTAATCCTCCACCACATACCGGAACTGCCCCGGATAGTCCTGGAACCGCTCCCGCGCCACGTCGAGCATCTTCGCCGCCACGTCACAGAGGACGAACCGTCCGCGGGGATATTTCTCCAGCACCATTCGGGAGAAAAGCCCCGTCCCCGCTCCGAGGTCGAGGACCTCGATGGCAGCATCTACCGGGAACGGCAGAAGCTCCTTCGCGATGGCGAACATCTCGTCGTACCCGGGAACCGCCTTGCGTATCCAGCCGTCGTAATAGTCGATGGTTTCGTTGAACGCCTGATCGATTGCCACGTATCCTCCCCCAGATACAGGAAAGCCCCGCCACTCCTGGCGGGGCTTTCCCTTCACCTTTCACTTTTCACCATTCACCGATTCTAGAGGCCACACCCGCCACATCCGGCAGCACATTTCGTCCCCATATGCAGCGCCTTGATGAAGTTGGCAGAAGTGGCCTGGCGGATTTCCTCGATGACGTTGGCCGGTACCGCCGAGTCGAGGGAGAGAATTACCATCGCCTCGCCTCGCTTTTCCCGCCGTCCAAGGTTCATGGCAGCGATGTTGATGTCGTGCTGCCCCATGATGGTGCCGATTTTGCCGATCATCCCTGGCCGGTCCTCATAGGCGAGGATGAGCATATGCTCGGCAGGGGCAAAATCCACTTGGTAGTCGCGCAGCTTGACGATACGCGGGGTCCCCTCGAAGAGGGTGCCGGCGATGATCCGCTTCTCGTTTCCCCCCTCGACGGTGAGGGTGATAAGGGTGGAGAACGCCTCGGTCTGGGTCGACTTGATTTCCTCCACGGCGATTCCCATGCCGTCGGCGATGAGGGTGGCGTTGACCATGTTCACGTCCTGCTCCACCCGCCGGTTGAGGAGCGCAGCCAGGCCGCAGACGGTGAGCGGGGTACAGTCATAGTGGGCAATGCTGCCGGCATAGGAGAAGGTCACCTTGTCGAGGTTGGTATCCACCAGTTGGATGACGAAGTCGGACAGCACGCTCATCAGGTTGAGGAAGGGGCGCATCTGGTCCATGAGGGCCAGGTCGAAACGCGGGATGTTGACCGCGTTCTCCAGGGGCTGCTCGTCCAGATAGTTGATGATCTCCCGGGAGACGTCCACCGCCACGTTCACCTGCGCCTCGAAGGTGTTCGCCCCCAGGTGGGGGGTGACCACCACCCGCTCGTGGCCAATGAGCTCCTTGAGCCAGTCGCTCTTGGGGGGTTCCTCGCTCCAGACGTCTACGGCAGCCCCGGCCACCTTCCCCGACTTGAGATTCGCCAGAAGCGCCTGCTCGTTATAAATGCCGCCGCGGGCGGCGTTGATCAGGATCACCCCGTGCTTCATCATGGCAAGTTCCCGCTCGCCGATCATGTCGCGGGTCTCGTCATTGAGGGGGGTATGAACGGTAATGATGTCACAGTTCTTGTAAATTTCATCGTGGGAGACGAGCTTCACCCCCAGGTCGTGAGCCCGCTTCACGGCGATGTATGGGTCGCAGGCGAGAACCTCGCACTCGAAGGCCTTGAGCCGGGTGGCGACTCGTCCCCCGACCTTGCCGAGGCCGATCACCCCCGCGGTCTTACCCTTGAGCTCGACGCCGGTGAACGGGGCCCGCTTCCAGTCGCCCCCCTTGAGAGAAGAATTTGCTTTGGTCACATTGCGGCAGAGGGCAAGGAGAAGGGCCATGGTGTGCTCAGCAGCACTGTTGGTGTTACCGAAGGGGGCGTTCACCACGATCACCCCGCGGGAACTTGCGTAATCCACGTCGACGTTATCGATGCCGACTCCGGCCCGGGCTACCATCTTCAGCTTCTTCCCCGCATCCAGGACCGCCTTGTCCACCGTGGTGCCGCTGCGGGTGATGATCACCTCGTAATCGCCGATGAGATCCAGGAGTTCTTCCTTCTTAAGGCCCAGCCGGACGTCCATCTCGATGCGCGGGTCCTGCTCCAAAAGTGCCAGCCCCTCGCGGGCCACCTCGTCAGTAACGATAACCTTCATTGCGGCTCCTTGTAAGTGAAATCAATTTTTTGCCACCGATAAAAACGGAAACGGCGGATTTTAAAACCTCTAAAGCTACTTATTCCGATTTCATCCGCCTGTATCCGTGGCTAAAAATAGAGTTTTGGCCTGTCGTGCCAGGCGGTTTATTCCAATTCGATCCGACCATAGTACGAATGACCCATAAAAAGAGCATATTAGACCCGCCGGAAGAAAATTGCAAGACCGGCGGAGTGAATTTATGGTATACGGATGGAAGGAAGTAAACCTCCGGAAGGAAGCACATGGAGCCGTTCAAGCCTTTCCACATCGTTCTCGTTGAACCCGAGATTCCCCCCAATACCGGCAACATCGCACGCCTCTGCGGGGCGACGCGAACCGTCCTCCACCTTGTGGGAAAGCTTGGTTTCTCCACCGACGACCGCTACCTCAAGCGGGCCGGGCTCGACTACTGGCACGAGATTGAGATCCACTACTGGCAGGACCTGGACGAGCTGAAGCACGCCCATCCCGGCGCCCGCTTCGTCTACACGAGCAAGAAGGCGCCGCAAAGCCACGTTGCATTCGCCTTCCGGGAAGGGGACTTCATCGTCTTCGGCAAGGAGACCAAGGGACTGCCGGAGGAGTTGATCGACGCCAACCTCGACTGCAGCGTGCGCATCCCGATCTTCAGCACCGTGCGCAGCCTCAATCTCTCCACCGCCGCGGGGATCGTCCTGTACGAGGCCCTGCGCCAGACGGGAAGGCTTGCATAAGAAAGGGGCACCGGCAAAAGATGCCCTTTCGATGTCTATCCCCGCCCCAACTTTACTTCTGATTGATCGCCGCCAGCTGCCACGGGTTGTTCCCCACCGGCCGGGTGAAGGTCCAATACTCCTCGAACTTCACCGGCTCGGTCCGGCTCCCCGCCACCACCTGGCCGGTCGTGTCGTCGGTCGTGTAATCGAGGAGGTTGGCGTAGATGAGGGCGGTGACGAAGTCCTGTCCCGTCTCCTGCCACGCCTCGACGATCTCCACGTTCCGCACGGCAATGTTCTCCAGACGGTTCACCCGCTTCTCCCGCACAAGGTTGTCCACGTCCGCCTGGAGGATACCCCGCATCTCGCCGGTGAGAAGGCTGGCGGCAGACGAGAGATCGCGGTTCATCCAGGCCCCCTGGATCCGAAAGAAGATGTCCATGACCTGGTCACCGAAGCGCTCCTCGTCGAAGGACGCATCCATCTGCCGGATATGGGCGATCCCCGTCGCCACGTCTCCCCCTGTGGCACCGTACGACGGTGTGCCACCGTAAACGGGCGGGGCCTGGTATGTCTGCCGGTAGCTCTCCTGGTCGTAGGAGCCCATGGAGGCAGCCTCGCGCTGCCGCCGGGTCACCATCCGGTAAATCATGTAACCGATCCCGGCGATGAGAATGATCTCGAACAGGCCGATACCGCTCCCACCGAAGCCGTAGCCGCCGAAACCGAGGCTGCGGAAGAGCATCCCCCCGAGCATTCCGCCCAGAAGCCCGCCGGCCATGCTGCGGAAAAAGCCGCCGCCGGCAGGCTGTGAAGAAGGAGCAGGCTGGGACGGAGAGGTAGCAGGCTGGGACGGAGAGGTAGCAGGCTGGGACGGGGAGGTGGCCGGGCGAGAGTAGGAGCCGCCCGACGGCGACGGCGAGTAACTGCGCGTTCCCCTGCTCCCGATCGATCTTCCGCTCCCCGCCCGAGCGAAGGCATTCGTTTCGAAGGTACTCACTGTCGCCAGCGCCACAACTGTCACGATAAGTAGCAACGACGGTACGATCTTTCTCATTATTCATTCTCCTTTACACGGAACTTTGCTGCAGGAATGTGAATCACCCTCCCTGGTGCGCAACGAATTCGAACAGGGCGGCAACAGCCCGCGAGTCCCTCGCCTCGGCGGGAAGCGTCGCCACAAGCTGCCCCATGAGGCCTCGCTCCCGGATCATCCGGAACGACGCAGAGAAATTGAGGTCGAACACCCATGACAACTGCAGGAGCTTGAAATCGTTCAGACTCTGTACCGTGGCAAGGCGGACCATCTCCCCTCGCTCAAGACACACCGCCACCTCAGGAGAATATCCGGGAAGATCGGGGAAACCGAGTCCCACAGCCGAGGCACGTTCCGCCTCCGGGAGGAGGTAATAGTCGATGAACACCCGCCAGATGTCAAGCTTGTCCGCGTCGCGGATCAGCTTGAGAAAGAGGGCACTTTTTGCGTCCAGTTGTGCCGGCATGGCAAAGACGTTGTGGAGCCCTACCCCTCTGATGATAATATCCTGCTCATTCTGCGCCAGTTTGTCAAGTACCCCCTCCTCACGCAGCACCGTTACCCCGAGAGCGGCGTGATTCGCCGAATCGGCGTCCTTGAACGTACGGTAACGCCGGTATTGGGGAAATCTGCCGACGTCATGGAACAGGGCTATCGCCTCCGCCAGGAGCAGGCCGTCAGCATCCATCCCCTCTTCGCCGCCGATGCGGCAGATGTTTTCGCAGACCCGTCCGGTGTGCTCCTCCTTGAGGGCGTAGTTGCGGTCATCGGCCGGATTCCCGGTATAAAAAGACCGGCAGTAGCCGGCAAACCACGCTTTCAGGCGTTGCAGGTCATCAGAGGTCATGGTTTCCCTACGATTAATCCGGATAAACCGGCCTTGGTTTCATCATCTCGGTCGAAAAACGAGGAGGACGGAAGGGGAATTATGCTGGAAACAAGACGTCGGGCGCCATTACGAACGCTCACCCTTCCTGAGCACAAACTCGACGACCCGCCGCAAAAGGTTGGCCACGTAGATCGCCACGAACATGATCAGCGCCACGTTAACGAAGCGGGTCCAGATAGGGTCCGGAACGTAGCCAAGGGTCTGCCGCGCTACATTGCGGTAGATGTACCAAGCGCTCGCAACTGCCCCGACAACGACTCCGCCGATGACGAATGGCAGTTTCAGGCTCGATTTTTCAGCAAGATGGAGGCGCATATTCTATTCCAGTACTTAATAGTCTAAAAGTACGTCTCGCCCAGATAAGCGCCTTCGACGAGGGGAGTGCCCCCGGCTTCTTGAGCTCGAGAGATGAAGCCCCCGATAGCACGAACTCCTTCGGGGGTGATCGTGCTGAATTCGATGCCGAACCCCTTCGGCAGCGCCGGCTTCGGCAGAGGAGCACCGATGTTCACCCAGGCAACCCTCCCGGTGGCCTCGACAACCTCGCCGATGGACCCCGGCACGAGGAAGCTGAGCTTGACCAGGTCATCAACTTGCACTTTGCCGTCGAAGGCGACAAACATCCCCTGGCTGCTCAGATTGGCGCACGTGCCGTAAAAGGTTTCCTTCCCCAGCCTGAAGACCACGAGGGTGAGGCAGGGAACCCGCGTCTCGATCCGGTCAAAGTTTGGCAGAAAACGTTGACCGGCGCGGAGAAACGCGGCCCGGTCCACAGGCTTGGCAATGACTTGATCGCAACCGGCACGGTGACACCGCAACAGGTCGTCGTCCCGTTCCGTGGTAACGACCATCACCACGGGTATGCCTTTCATGTCCGGGTCGGCCTTGAGGATCGCACAGCACTCGGCTCCGTCCATCTCCGGCATGTGCAGATCCATGTAAATCAGGTCGGGCCGTATCATCCGCACCAGTTCCAGGGCCTCACGGCCGTCGCGGGCGGTGTAGATCATGAGCGCACAGGGCTGGAGGAATTCCTTTTCCATCTCGAGAAAAAGCCGGCTGTCGTCCACGAGGAGAATCTTCGGTCGAGCCATGGCACCCTCTTCCTGGGAATAACGGTATCGTCACGCGCGCCTTGCCCCGGACATACAGGGAGAACAAAGCCGGGCGGCATCAACAAGAACATCTCATTATACGCCTGCAACCCGGAGTTTCAAGAATAAATTCCAACGCCTATCAGTTTGACATGAAATAACGGACTCGAAACTCATTTACGACAAAAAAGCCGGCCTCCGTGGAGAAGCCGGCCTTTCTGCGCGCATGTGACAGAGAACTAGTCCTCGAAGTTCCCCTCCGGTCCCTTGTCGCTTACGATAAGCTTGGCCTTCTCGACGACCTTCGCGTCCGTCCAGTCGGCCGGGTCCTCGGTGCGGCTCCCCTTGGCGCCGACATCCGCGGAATTCGCCCTGAGGATCGCCTCGATGGCCAGCGACGCGGTATCCCGGGCGTTGAAGACCTCGGTCATCATCTTGTAGGCGAAATCTTCCACCGCCTTCGCCATCCGCTCGCGCACCTCCTGCGGCTGGGCAAGGAGCTTGTTCTCGAAGGGGAGGTTGAGGTTCTTGTAGTCCCCTTTTTTCCACCCCTTCGACTCGGCAAAGGCGACCATCTCGGCCCACAGTTCCTCGGTCACCCCTTCCCCCTGCTTCTTGATGAAGTTGCCGTTGGCGTCGAGCTGGGCGTTGCCGTAGTCGTTCACCTCGAGCCCCCAGGAGATCATCTGCAGGGCGGTGGCGACGTTCGCCTTGGTAGTGGCGGTCCGGTTGGCGATGTCGCGGAGCCGCTCGGAGCTGTTCCCTGAGGTTCCGTGCTGGGCGCCGTTCACCACGTAAGGCTTGATGGCATCATGGATGGCGGCGGTGAGATCCACCTGGATGCCGGCGTCTGATGCCTCGATCCCGTGGGTGGTGCCGTTGTTGAGGGCGATCCAGTCGGGAAAGATGCCGCGCGCATTCAGCCCCTTGATGAGGAAGAGTGCCTCGGGGACGGTGGAAAGCCCCTCTTTTCCCTTGATCTCCCCTACCTCGGTCTCGAGGCCGGCCCACTGGGGAATGAAGGGGTTGAGGGCAAGGTTGGCGAGGAGGTTCTGGTCGTCGGGGAGATGGGAGGCATCAATGGCGATGGAGGTGATACCCGCCTCGAACATGGTCGGAACCTCCACTTTGGCAGCGGCCAGATCCTTGTCGTTCTTGATTCCGTAGTGGTCGGCATGGATGGCGACCGGCACGGTGATCCCCAGCTCATTACAGAGCTGGTCGACAATCCGCGCCATGTTCCAGTAGTTCACGGCGCAGTAGGCCTTCTGTCCCCCCTCGGACTTGGCGATCTCGATGATCACCGCCGCGTTGGCCCGCTGGGCCGCCTTGAGCACGCCGCGGACAACGAAGTAGTTACGGCCGTTGGCGGCCATGGCGATCGCCTTCCCCTTGGCGAGCATCGCCCGGTCGATTACCTTGCCGCTCACGATGAGCGCTTTGGAGTTGGGGAAGAGTTTCGCGATATTGGGGGGCCGCCCCACTTGAAGTGCCTTTTCGAACTCTGCTGAATAAGCCATGACCGTCTCCTTTTATTTTTATTTAAAAAATTTCACGTAAATAAAAAACGTCATTTTATAACATGCCGAGTGGGCAAAATCAAGGGGGATGTGGGGGCTGGTGTCAGGAAAAGGCTGCCACCCCCTCCAGACATCCGCTTGTCAGGGGAGGCTCAAGCTTTCCCCCTTATAAGGGGGATTAAGGGGGGGAGCTTGTAAAGGCACTTAGATAAGGCAATGACCGGAAAGCCCACGGAAGCAGGGTTTGGAGCAAAGAGGGGAGAGGAGTGATCAATGTCAATGTGGAGAGGATGAAACAAAAACCTACGCCGTCTGCGAGTCGTCCTCGGTGGCGGTCAGGGTATCCAGGTCTACATCGAGAGTACGTGCGATTTTTTTCAGCAGACCCACCGACGATTTCCGTTTCCCCGATTCGATCTGGGATATGGCGGCAGCCGTTACGCCACAGGCCTTCGCCAGGTCCACGGCGGAGAGTCCGCGGTATTCCCTCCAGACCCGCACCGGGTTGTCGCCGTCCAGCAGACGGTCCACCACCTCGGCGGGAATCAGCTCCTCCTCGCCGGCTGCAAGGGTCTTTCGGGCGGTGTCGAAAGCCCTGACGTCGGCCAGCATCTCGGCATCGTCCACCAGCCGCCGGTACTCATCGTAAGGAATCACGGCGTATTCCGGTTTACCGTTCTTTTTAATTATCTGCGGTTTCATCGATATATACCTCCCCGCGGGCCGATGTCGAGTACCAGGATGATCAGACGCTCGTCGCGGATTTCGTAAATGACCCGCCAGTCTCCTACACGCAGACGATAACCATCTCGCCCCTGAAGTTTTGTCACATTGTTGCTTGATGCGTAGGGGTCAATCGCCAGTTGCCGAAGCTTGTCCCTGATCAAGAGGGCGGTAGGACGCGGCATGGCGAGCAAAGCCTTTTCAGCCCGCTTCAGATAGGTTAACTGATACATGGATATTATTTAACATTTTGTTAAGCACTTGTCAAGGAGCTGTCAAGCGTCAAGCCGAGATTCACCTCTCCCCTTGCAATTCGACACCCCCCTCCCCTATAATGGGTTCAATTGCGAAGGAGAACAGTACGTGCCTGAAACAGTGACATTCGACCCATCCCTCCTCGACACCCACCTGGTGGTGGACGCCCGCACCCCGCTGGAATACGAGGAGGACCATATCCCCGGGGCTATCAACATCCCCCTCCTCACCAACGAAGAGCGCGTGGAGATCGGCACCCTCTACAAGCAGACCGGCCCCCACGCGGCGCGGGTCCGCGGCCTGGAGCTGACCGCCAGCCGCTTCCCAGCCATGGTAGCCGAAATCGCCAGTGCCGCCGCCGGCCGGCCAATACTCGTCTACTGCTGGCGCGGGGGACTGCGGAGCAAGACCATCACGGCAATCCTCGAGCTCACCGGTTTCAGAGCGGTGCAGCTTGAGGGGGGATACAAGGCGTTTCGCCATCACGTGAGTGCTTTCTTCGAGCCGTTCAGGCCGCCCGGACCGCTCGTGGTGATCCACGGCATGACCGGCATCGGCAAAACGACCCTCCTTCTGGGGCTTGAGAGCGACCGTTATTCGGTCGTCGACCTGGAGGGGCTCGCCTGCCACCGTGGCTCGGCCTTCGGCGAACTCGGCCTTACCCAGGATCTTTCCCAGAAGAGATTCGAGACCCTGCTCTGGGACGCATTCCGTCAACTTCCCCCGGGGAAGCCTGTGCTCGTCGAGGGGGAGAGCCGGCGGATCGGCAAGGTAAGCCTTCCGGGGAACGTGTACGAGGTGATGCAGGAGAGCGCTAAGGTATGGTGCGAAGCTTCGCTGGAAACACGGGTGGGCCGGCTCGTGGCCGAATACGGCAGGCCTGAGTACCGGGACGGGATGGAGGAGGCGCTCCTGCGGATCAGGAAAAGGCTCGGCGGGGAGAAATACGCAGAGATCGCGGGCTACCTGGAGCGGTGGGAGCTCGAGCCGTTCATGGCCGGGCTGGTGGAGCACTACTACGATAAGGTCTACTACAAGGTCCGCGAATGGCGGGAGGACACCGTCATCTCCCTGGAGGATTTCGCCACAGCGGAAAGGGAATTGGAGGAGTTTCTAACCACCCAGTTTCCTGTTTAATGGTAAAAACCCCTAAAATCCTGGATTTGCCACAGATAAAGGCCGATAACTTCCGATAAAACCTAAAGATTTTGAATCTATCCGCCTATATCCGCTTTTATCTGTGACTAACTGCCTTTGGGGTGGATTTGCTCCCGAACGTAGGCCATCGCCTCGGGGTAAAACCTCCGGAAGTCCTCTTCCAATCCACCATAGTGCCGCACCAGCTCACCGGCCCCTTCCCTAAGGGGATTTTCTCTCCTCAGCCGCGCCCCCATCCGCCCGAGCGCCCGCTCGATCCCCGCCACCTCCCGGTATGACGGGATCAGTTCCGTGAAGATAACCGGGACGACCCGCTTCAGCCGTTCCGGCAGCACCTCCTCAAACTCCGTCACCACATGGTAGGCGGCAGCCACGAAGACGTCCAGCGCCATCGGCGCGTACTCCCCCCAATGCAGCGCCAGGAAGTGGTCGTAGAAGAGATCGACCATCACCCCGCGGTAGAGGCCGAAGGCCGGGTCGAGGCGGGCCTTGCTCCCGCGGAAGTGGGCGTTTCCCGCGGCAAAGGAATCGATCCGCCGGTGCAGCACGATCCCCCGTTCAATCCCGGGCGGGTACTCTCCCGCCAGCCGTCCCTTGACGAAATCCCCCATCAGGTTGCCGACCAGGACCTCCGGCTCATTACCGGAAAGATGGAGGTGGGCGAGGAAATTCACCGGCCCGCTTTCGTGGCGACGAAGAGAATGCGCCGGAAGGTGTAGAAGACCGGTCCCTTCGGCCAGATGGCGCGCAGCCTTTCCCGGTACCGCACCATGAACAGCTCGTGGAGTTCCGCCGGCAGGCGCTCGAAATAGGGGACGAGGGTTGTTCCCCGTGTCCACTCGGCAACATCGGCCGTCTCGGACATGAGGGCGGGATAGACCTTTTCCAGGACGGTGATGCCTTCCCCTCCGGCGGCAAAGAGAAGCCCGGCATAGTCGTCGATCTCCAGGACCGGCGACAGACGGACCCAGCCGCCGAGAGCGTCCACGAAGGGTTTCTCCCGGGCGATGTCGGTTATAGCCGTATGGGCGGGATGGTGGTGGTTGGCGGGAATCTGCACGGCAAGCTGGCCACCCGGACGGACGAGTCCCATGAGGCGCGGGACGAGAGCCCGGTGATCCCCCACCCAGTGGAGAGCGGCATGAGAGAAGATCAGGTCCCCTTCTCCTGCAATCCCTTCAATAGCCCCGAGGGAGAACGAGAGTCCGGGGCGCTCCTCTCCCCGTGCCCGTTCGAGCATAGCGGGGGAGCTGTCGATGCCGAGCACTGTGGCGTACGGCAGCCGGTCGGCAAGTCGGCGGGTCAGTTCACCGGTGCCACAGCCGAGGTCGATAACCCGCAGCCCCTCGCGCACAGTGATCAACGCAAACAGGTCATCGAAGGGGGCAAACCGCTCCGCGGTGAACTTATGGTATTGGGTCGGGTCCCAGGGCATCGCTATCCTCTCTCCGTCCCTTTGCCCGGGGTGACGGGTAGCGGTGGGAAAGGTCCCGTCCCTTTCTCGGCACCGGCAAGCTGCACGACTTTACCAGGCCCCTCCTTTTCCACCTCGTCGATCCGGATGACGGAATGGAAAGGGATGTAGGTCCGGTTCACCCCGTTGAACTCCAGCTTCAGCTGCTCCTCAGACGGGTCCACCACCAGCGTTGTCTTCTCCCCGAAGAGAAGTCCGGCAATCTCCACGAAACCGTACAACTCCCCCGACGTCACCTGACGAGCGTAGATCTCGAAGACCTTCCCCTGATTGGTGAACACCACTTTGTAAATCCGCTTCTTCGCCATGGGCAACTCCCTCCTGCGCCTTTGCTTCTTTGCGTCACATTATCATCATGTTTTCTTGAACCGCGCCCTGAATTTCTTTACGAGTTCCACGGGGTGATAGGAAAGCTTCGACTCCCGCAGGTTCGGCTCCCCCAGGTCCTGTTCCCGGTTCACCCAGGTGCAGTCGGTGAAGAGAAGCCGGTTGAACTCCCGGTCGACGAGCTGGTAAAGCCCTTCCAGGAATGGATCGGCCTTTTCGAAATGGCAGACCGAGGTCGCGTCGTTGAGCTTTTCCCCGAGTGCGAATGCCCGGACCGCCCCCCCCACGAGAATCACTACCCCCTGCAAACCGAGCTCCCGCGTCACTCCGAGGGCCTCCCGGGCCGCTTCCGTTTCCAGTGCCAGGGAGTGGCTCTGCGGGTACGCATGTACCCGCTGCCACTCATCAAGAAGCCTGAGGCTCCCTGCAAGGTGCCGGTCGGCGTACGGCTCTACAGAAAAAGCATGCCGGCTGGCAAAGTAATTGATCCGATTCTTCTTCTTGTGGTAGCGGTTACCCGGAAGCTCGGCAAGCTCCGCGCGAAGATGGAGGTAGTCGAAGTTATCCCTGTCTTCCCAGGCCTCGATGCGCTCGTCCCGCAGGTAACCCTGCGCGAACGCTTCATCGGCGCCGTAAAGGGTGAAGCCGCCGCCGAAGAGCACCCCAATCGCCCCGGTGATATCCCCTGTGAGCGGCGGGAGAACATAATCCTCCCCTCCGTACCCCTTCCCGAGAACGACGAGTGCATCACCAACCATGGTCAGACGATAGGCATGGGCATTGCGGAACAGGTAGAGGTTCGCGAACGTGAGTTCGGACACCCGCGGCTGGAGACGGCCGAAGACATCATCGAGGAGCGGTTTATCGCTTATGTCGAGCGAACGGCTGGCGGGGTAACGTGGGACATCCATGGTCAACTCCTTCGGGACCCATTATAACAGAGCAGATGCATAAGGGAATTTTTTTCCCATCACTCAAGGGCCTCGCTATCGGCCGACGCATGCCATATTTTTATACTTACCGCTATACCTGCATACTGATTTACCTATTTACAATAGAGATAATCAGCACAATCATATTAATCTCGCTATTTCAAGATATTGTTCGACAGGGTTTCAAGAAGAGGGAAAGGCTCTCTCTGTACGTGTTCCTTCATAACAGAACAATGAGCGCCACGCCGCCACCGATCACCACAAGATTACAGACGGCGGAGATGCCATGGAGCTTGGCAAACTCTTTGCGCAGAGGATGGTCCTTGGGGGTCGTTTCGAAGGAAGGGATTTCCTTTTTCAGGGCGGCGGCCCGTGGCTCGATGGAAAAGGTCTGGAAGGAGGTCAGCGGGATCATGACGACAATCAGCACGAGTACCGGTATGAAGTTTCGTCCGCGGATGACGAGATGGGATGCCAGGGCGACGACACCGCAGGCGAGCCCCCAGCGGAAGTAACCGGGGAAGAGGTACCCGACGATCTGCCCGGCCATGTCGCGATTGTAACTCTTGAAGATGATCGGAGTAAGGACAAAAGTGAAAAGTGCCGCCCCACCGACCCAGAAGGTGACGGCAAGACGATAGATAATGGCAACCAGCTGCACAACGTCCTCCTTTTCCTCCCCTCGTGGGAGAAACAGTCCTACCGTGCCCGCAGGGCGTATGTATCGATGATCCAGCGGGCGATGCTCCTCTTCGCCGGCAACGACCCGGGCATATCATCCACGCAGAACCAGCGGGCATCCTCGATTTCCGCTTCATCCGCCCGGATCGACCCGCTTGCATAATCGGCAACATAACCGGCCATGAGCTGGCTCGGGAAGGGCCAGTTCTGGCTCCCCACATACCGCAGGTTCCGCACCCTGACGCCGGTCTCTTCCGCGACTTCCCGGTGGACACATTCCTCCAGTGACTCACCTATATCGAGGAACCCCGCTACGAGACTGTAGCGCCCCTTGGGCCAGGCGGCCTTGCGTACGAGGAGAAACTCGCTCCCTCGCCGAACGAGGACAATGACGCACGGATGGATGTGCGGGTAGTGTTCGTGTCCGCACCCAGTACAGCGCTTTCCCCAGGTACCCTGGATACGCTCCAGTCCGCCGCCGCAACGGGAGCAGACCGCACAGTGCCTGTCCCAGCCCAGGATCTGGAGGGCAAGGCCACCGAGGGTAAGAAGCCGGCCATCGAGCCGTTCCTCAGCTGCGTTGAACGGCTCCGCCACAAACGGCCGTGGCAGCTCGGTCTTTCTGCCGATACTCACAGCCCGAAGGGGCCTGTTTTGCCAGAGACCGATGCAGAGGGGTTCACGTCCGGCCACGATCCAGCCGGGACGCTCCCCTTCTGGAAGGCGGAACCCGCCGCACCCCTCTTCCACCACGAGAGCGTTCCCCTGGATGATGAGCCACCAGCCGGGCCCATCAGGTACCCTGTCGCCCGGCTTCAGGGGAGTGAAGCCTTCTTTTATGATCTCGCCGTTGAACGGGAGATTGATTGTATCAGGATAGCTCACGGTTCATACTCCGTCAAATAAAGCTTGCCGTTCTCAGAAGCACGCCGTCAAAATAAGATCGCAAACAAAGGGGAATTGCAAAACTGCCGGCTTTTGTGCCCCTGGACGGCATTATGAGGCATGCAGGATGATAATACGAGGTTCGCGAGATTACAATGGATAAGTGGAGTTGGCTGGATCCGCACTTCGGCTTAAGGGGTGATATAATCCATTTCGCCTGAATAGACCACGACCCGGTTTCTGCCAGTTTCCTTGGCGCGATAAAGGGCCTTGTCGGCGAAGGCGATCAGTTCCTGGGGAAGAGCGGGGGTGTGGACGCGGAGCGTAGCGACGCCGGTGCTGGCGGTGACCTGAACACGCCGGGGGCCTGACTGAAACATCTCTGCAGCAATACGCGCACGGAGGCTTTCGGCAACCAGCAACGCTCCGGCAAGGTCAGTTCCGGGAAGAAGGAGGGCAAATTCTTCGCCACCGTAGCGGCTCACGAGGTCCGTCTGCCGGACCTGCTCCTGGAGAATCCCGGCGACCCCCTTAAGGACGGTATCACCGAAGGGATGCCCGTAGAGGTCGTTGATATTCTTGAAGTGGTCCAGATCGAGGAGCAGACAGGCGAGATCGGATTGATGGCGCAGCGCCAGCAGAAAATCGCGGCGCAATATCTGATAGAAGTAGCGATGATTATAGAGGCCGGTATGACCGTCGCGGATGGCCCGCTCCTTGAGGATATCGTTCAGCCGCTTCAACTCCTGGGCGTTCTTGACCAGTTGCGCCTCCACCCGCTTACGCTCCTCCATCTCCGCCATCGCCCGTTTCAGGGCCGTGTTATGGTTCTCGATAGCCTCGCTCAGGCTTGTCACGTCCTGAATCGAAAACAGGGCATGCACCCCTTCCTTCTCCGGCGCCGGAACCCCGGTGACGACCGTATACTGGGAGCGGAACTTGCCGCCGGGCAAGGGAGCAGGAATGATGTGCCGGTGAAGCTGGGAAGAAAAAATCGTGGGAGGACCGCCGTCGAACATGCTCTGGATACGGCTTGCGTATTTGGGCGCACTGAGGTGGGGGAAGTGATCGGCAACAGCCCCGCCGACAATCCGTTCACGCGGGATACCAGTCCATGCCTCCAGGCACTTGTTCCAGAAAAGGACGGTAAAATCGCGCCTCAGCACCAAATGGCCTATGGGCGAATGGTCAAGGACGGCAAAGGTTGTGGCCGCTCTTGTTACGTCGCTCTCCATGGCTTCAGGCTGCCGAAGAATAGGCGTCGATCGCGTTGAGGAGAGCATCGAACGAACCAAGCTCGAACAGGAGAATGATACTCCCTTCCACATGGCGATCGTACACCCGGAAATTGGTTCTCACCTTCAGAATCGTGAGCTCTACGGTGGGAGTCTGCGGTTTCAGCAGGTCTACGAGCTTTCCCTCCATATAGTCCGGCAGAGAAAATTCGAACGGCTTCACCAGGATATTGCCGATGGTCCCGATCACGCTATTAATGACGATATTGCCGACCTCGTTCAGGGTGCCGGCCATGACTGCGTTCAGGAACGGGGTTTCCGGCTCCTCGCCGGTCAGTGTCGAAACAAGCTTGACGGCGCTCTCGGGAGGGAACACCAGGATCGCGGAACCGGTAAAATTCCCCTGGAAACCGAGCTGCACGCATGCCATTTCCATACCCCAGATGCTGTCCGCCCCCTCCTCGGGATATTCGCCACAAACGACGGTAATCGACGGGACTTCCAACTCGATGTGGGCTTCGAGCATGACGTTCAGGGAAGCTGCAGCCCTGCCCACGCCGGTATTGACTATCTCCTTCAGGGCGTCGAGATGATATTCGGTGGGCATCCTCATATCAAGCGGCTCCGTCGGCCAGGACGCGGCATATGAGTTCCTGGACCTCTTTTTTCGGCGGCGGTTTGGCGATGAAACCCGCAGAGCCGAGCGAGAGGCATTGCTGGCGTTTGGTTTCCTGGATATCCGCCGACAGGATGATCACCGGCAGACCGATGCCCTGCTCCCGCAGGGCGGTCAGGAAACCGATGCCGTCCAGCTCCGGCATGAGGAGGTCGGACAGAATGACGTCGGGTTTGCCGGAAATGGCCTTCTCCAGCCCCTCGCGGCCATTTCCCGCCTCAAGGGTTTCGTGCCCGGCTTCTTCCAGCATTTTGCAGATATTCAGGCGGGTGAACAGTGAGTCATCGACTACCAGAACTTTGGCCATACTCCCCCCTGCTGATGCAGCGCCGCATCACGGTTCATGCGGGCCGCGGAATTTTGCCCAGTATACGTTGCCATCTTTCAAAAGGCAAGATTTATTAACATTAAATAAACTGGCGTTTGAAAATTGTCGCTATTTTTATCGCACAGTAGTGCCCGAAAAAAGCATGAAAAGGCCAATTACTCAACTTGGGTCGCCGTAAATTCGCTGTAAACAGACTTGCTAATCAAACGATAGTTGTCTTTTGAACCGTTTTACTCTCGATGAATCCGCCTCCTTGCTGGAGCACCGCTGGGCCTATGTCAAAATCGAATTGCATTTTTGCAGGCATTTCTTTAGGATAATTTGTTTGCGACTATCTCTAGCATAGGGACTGACCACATGACGAGACGACTCCCCGCCGAGTGGGAGGAACAGGACGGGGTACTGCTCGCCTGGCCCCACGAGCAAAGCGACTGGCGCCCCTGGCTGGCCAGGGTGGAACCGGCCTTCATCGAGATCGCGAAGCAGGTAAGCCTTCGGGAGCGGGTCATCATCGTCGCTCCCGACGAAGGAGCGGTGCAACCAAAGCTGGAAGCGGTCGGCGCGCGGATGGATAATATCCGGCTGTTCCGTATCGACACTAACGACACCTGGGCCAGGGACTTCGGACCACTCACCGTTCTGGCGGACGAAAAGCCGCTTCTCCTCGATTTCGGCTTCAATGGCTGGGGGCTCAAGTTTGCCGCCAACCTCGACAACCTCATCACCCGGGAACTCCATGTGGCAGGTGCGTTCGGCACCACACCGCTGGAAACGGCGGGACTTGTCCTCGAGGGGGGAAGCATCGAAAGTGACGGGAACGGAACCATCCTCACCACCGCCGCGTGCCTCCTGAATCCGAACCGCAACCCCCACCTCGGGCGCACGGAGATCGAGCAGGCCCTTGGCCGCCTCTTCAACGCCGACCGCTTTCTCTGGCTGGAGAACGGCCACCTCGCCGGGGACGATACCGATTCCCACGTGGACACCCTGGCCCGGCTCTGTCCCGACGATACCATCCTCCATGTCGCCTGTGACGACCCAGGCGACGAGCATTTCCCGGAGTTCGCCGCGATGGGGGAAGAGCTCCGCCGCTTCCGGACCGGGGACGGCCGGCCGTACCGTCTGCTCCCCCTTCCCTGGCCGAGCGCTCGATACGACGACGATGGGCAGCGCCTCCCGGCCACCTACGCCAATTATCTCGTCATCAACGGTGCGGTGCTCGTCCCCACCTACCGCGACCGGAATGACGCTGCGGCCCTCGCGACCGTGGGTCGCGCGTTCCCGGGCCGAGAGATCGTCGGCATCGACTGTCTGCCGCTCATTCTGCAGCACGGATCACTGCACTGTGTGACCATGCAGCTGCCCAAAGGAGTACTGCCGTGAATCCATTAATCGTAGGCCTTGTCCAGCAGAGCTGCGGCGAGGACCGTGACGTCAATCTCGCCAAGAGCATCGAGAGCATCCGCAAGGCGAGCAGCCTCGGGGTGAAGCTGGTGGTTCTCCAGGAACTGCACGCCGGCACCTATTTCTGCCAGTGCGAAGACCCGGCCCATTTCGACATGGCCGAACCGATTCCGGGCCCCACCACCGAGGTCCTCGGCAGCGTGGCCAAGGAATTCGGCGTCGTCCTCGTCGCCTCCCTCTTCGAGCGGCGGGCGGCGGGGCTCTACCACAACACCGCCGTGGTGTTCGAAAAGGACGGCTCCATCGCCGGGAAATACCGCAAGATGCACATCCCCGACGACCCCGCTTATTACGAGAAGTTCTACTTCACCCCCGGCGATCTCGGCTTCACCACCATCCGTACTTCGGTCGGCACCCTGGGGGTCCTCGTCTGCTGGGACCAGTGGTACCCCGAAGCGGCCCGCCTCATGGCGCTGGCCGGGGCCGATCTCCTCATATACCCCACCGCCATCGGCTGGGAGCCGAGCGACTCCGACGCGGAAAAGGTGCGCCAGAAAGAGGCATGGCTCACCATCCAGCGCGCCCATGCCATCGCCAACGGCATCCCCGTGGTCTGCGCAAACCGGGTGGGCTTCGAACCCGATCCATCGGGGGTCGGCAACGGCATCACCTTCTGGGGGAGCAGCTTCGTGGCGGGCCCGCAGGGTGAATTCCTGGCCCAGGCTGGTAACGACGGCGAGGAGCTGCTGATCGTGGAAATCGACATGACGAGGAGTGAAAAGGTGCGCCGCATCTGGCCGTTTCTCCGCGACCGGCGCATCGACGCTTACGGGGACCTGCTCAAGCGTTACAGGGATTGAGAGCTACACCACACGGATGATGAACTCCGGGCAGGCGGCCCCGCAATAGCCGCAGAGCACGCAGGTCGCCTCGTCGACCCGGGCGGAGCCGTCGACAACGGTGAGGGCGTTGTTGACGCAGGCATCCACACACATCCCGCACCCCTTGCAGAAGCGCTCCATGATCCGGAGCCGGCGCCGCTTCTTTTCCAGTTCCTGCCAGGTCGCCTCATCAGCCATCCCCTCGCCGGCGAGGGCGAGGTTGGCCTCGATCTCCGTCTCCGACAGCATTCCGATAGCCACCGCGTCGACCCCCGGCAGGCCAAGCACGTAGCGCAGGCTCGCGCGGGCCTCTGCGATAAGGTTCCCGCCGGCCAGGGCCTTCATGGCGTAAACCCCCTTGCCGGCGCGGCTGCAGGCAGCTATGGCCTCGGCCATCTCCTCCGCCGAACCGTCGAGGATCCCCATGCCGATCCGGTTGATGAGCGGATGAACCACCTCGATTTCCGGATGAGCGACAGCTTTGCGGATGGCACTGATATAATGGGAGGAGAGTCCCACGTGGCCGATCTTTCCCTCCTCCTTCATCGCCAGCAGCACTTCCAGCACGGCCTCCCGCTCGGTGAACGGGTCGGCAATGCGGGCACCGTGGAGAAGAACGATATCGACACGTTCCCGGCCGAGTTCCCGCAGTGCCAGTTCCACGTGGGCACGTGCCGTCGCCCCGTCGGGAGCGTGGGTCTTGGTGGCGATGTGCACCTCGCCGCCAAAGCCTTCCAGGCCCTCTCGAACGTGGGGATAGGTCTCATAGAGGGTCGCCGTGTCGACGAGGCTCACCCCCCGTTCCAGGGCGTGGCGGATAAGCCTTCCCCCCTCTTCCGGCGTGAGGCCGGCCTGCAGGGGCCCGAGAGGAAGGGTGCCGAAGATGACCCGACTGGTCGTGATGCCGGTACTGCCGAGGGGAATCTGTTGCATGGCAATGGTCGCTCCTCAAAGTTTGATGCGATCAGTTTTTCATGAGTCTAGGACATCCGCGTGGCAAAATCAAGGGGCGCGTTTGCATTAAGGTTGACACTCCGGCGTTGGGCAGTGTATTAAAAGGAGATATCCGCAACATGGCAGAGGGGAGATACGCATGATCAAGATCGATTTCGAGAAAATGGGGGGGCTCATCCCCGCCATCATCCAGGACCACGTGACGGGCGAAGTCCTCATGGTCGCCTTCATGGACGAGAAGACCCTCAACCTCACCCTGGAGACGGGCAAGACCTGGTTCTTCAGCCGCACCAGGAACAAGTACTGGATGAAGGGGGAAGAGTCGGGGAACACCCAGGAGGTGATGGAAGTTCTCACCGACTGCGACGCCGACAGCGTGGTCATCAAGGTGAAGCAGAACGGCCCGGCCGCCTGCCACACAGGAAACCGGAGCTGTTTTTACGTGAAGTGGGAGAACGGCCAGTGGGTGGAGCACTCCAATCCGCTCTTCGATCCGGCCCAGGTTTACAAGAAATAGATTCCGTAGGGGCGACTCGCTGGTCGCCCATTTGCAGGCGATGACAGATCAATGCGGGCGACCCGGCGGGTCGCCCCTACATTCTTTGATTGAGGATATTGACATGAGTAATCTTCTTAATTTCGGCGTCCCGAAGGGGAGCCTGGAAAATGCAACGGTCGAGCTGTTCAAAAAAGCGGGATGGCAGATCAGCATCTCCTCGCGCAGCTATTTCCCGGGTGTGGACGACGAGGAGATGAACTGCAAGCTGATCCGCCCGCAGGAGATGGGGAAGTATGTGGAACGCGCCACTATCGACGCCGGGATCGCCGGCCGTGACTGGGTGCGGGAAAATGAGTCCGACGTGGTCGAGGTCTGCGAGATGGTCTACTCCAAGGTGTCGCGCCGCCCTGCCCGCTGGGTCCTCGTCGTCACCCAGGATTCGAAGGTGCAGAAGCCGGAGGACCTGCACGGCGCCACCATCTCTACCGAGTTGGTCGGTTTTACCAAGCGTTACTTCGCCGAGCGGAACATCACGGTGAACGTGGAGTTCTCATGGGGCGCAACGGAGGCCAAGGTGGTGGACGGCCTCTGCGACGCCATCGTCGAGGTGACCGAGACCGGCTCCACCATCCGTGCCAACGGTCTCAGGATCGTCTGTGACCTGATGGAATCGGTGCCGGTCCTCATCGCCAACAAGGCAGCCTGGAACGAGCCGTGGAAACGGGAGAAGATCGAAACTATCGCCACCCTCCTCAAATCGGCCCTGGCTGCCGAGGGGATGGTCGGGCTCAAGTTGAACGCCCCCGGCGAGCGGGTCGAGGCGATTACCAAGGTCCTGCCGAGCCAGAAGGCCCCCACCGTCTCCAACCTCTACAACTCTGACTGGGTCTCCATCGAGAGCGTCCTCAACGAGAAAGAGGTGCGGCAGATCGTCCCGGAACTCATCAAGCTCGGCGCCGAAGGGATCATCGAATACCCTCTCACCAAAATAATATAATACATTATTTATCACATCATACAATTTAGGTACAACATAGACACAACACAATACCGGCCTCCCTTGACAGGGTGAGCCGGTTTTTTTGGGGTGTGCTACGGGTGTCGTTGGCTCTGGTAGACGGGGTCGTTTCCATCGAGAAACGACCCCTTTTTTGCCTGCGTTGCAATGGAAGAGGTTTTACTTCAGTACGACGTTTTCGATAGTCAGGGCGCCGCTCTTGACCGTCAAGCTTCCCTGCACTGTGGTCATGCCGGTGTTGCTGGCGTAGGCGCCGTCATAGCCGCCTCCGAGTGTGACCTGTAAGCCCCGGTCGAAGAGGAGATTCTCAGTGAAATCGACGCCCCACACCTTGATGGTCGCTCCGTTGCCGCAAGCCTGATAGGCGCCGAGGATGGTGGCGTAGAAGCCCGGAGCCGGGAGGTCGATATTCACGGCGTGAGCATCGTCCCTCGTGAAGGTGGCGGTG
>JAMXLF010000052.1 GCA_024281055.1 Geobacteraceae bacterium | reverse complement strand
GCATGGCGCGGTTGATCTCGTCGATCAGCACGATGTTGTTGAAGATCGGCCCCTTGATGAAGGTGAAGCGCCCCTCGCCCCGGTCGTAGATGGAGAGGCCGGTGATGTCGGAGGGAAGCAGGTCGCTGGTGCACTGCACGCGCCCGAAGGAGAGCCCGAGCGAACTGGCGAAGGCGAGCGCCATGGTGGTCTTGCCCAGCCCCGGGATGTCCTCCAGCAGGATGTGCCCGCCGGTCAGAAGCGCCATCAGGCAGAGGCGGATCGCCCTCCCCTTCCCCTTCAGGTGTCTGCCGGTGAGCTGATCGAGCACCGCCAGCATCTCGTCTCTCTTGGACAGTTCGTCCACCCCTACCTCCTCGTTCCTCGGACAATTGGCTCATTATAGCAGAGATCCCCCCCGAGAGAAAAGGGCTCCCTCCACCGGCAAAACCGGGGGGGGACGGAGTGAGAAGGACCTATTTTGTGTGCTCATGCATATCGCAAGTTCAAACATACCCTTGTTTCAACTTGTGAAGACCGTCTTTGGTTGAAACATGACCATGTTTCGTCTTGAGAAGGCTACCTTTGGTCGAAACAAGGGGACCAAAAGTGGAACTCGTCCCCTTGCTTCGTCTCCCGATGGCCATCTTTGTTCGAAGTATGAACATTTTTCTTTCCGAGAAGAGGATCTATGCGCGAAACATGCGCAGGTGCGGCTCTGAGAAGGAGATATTCAATTAGAGGCAAAAGGTTAGCAGGTTCATACTACATCTTGTTTGAACTTGCGATCACCATCTTTAGTTGAAACATACCCTTGGTGGGTCTTGAGAAGGGTATCTTAAGGGCAAACAAGGGTACCTCAAGTTCAACCAAGAGCATCTCAAGTTCGAACATCCCCTTCTTTCAACTTGTCATGGCAATCTCTGGTTGAAACATGCCGATGGTTGGGCTTGGGAAGGGGCTTTTGAGCGGAAACCGGGGGTACCGCAAGTGGACGCACGCCCTTCTTCCGGTTTGCGGTTACGATCTCTTGTCGAAAGACGACGATGGTTGCTCTTGAGAAGGGAGTCTCTAGCGGAGGGAGGGGTATCGCAGGTTGAAAACATCTCTCTGAGGGAGGGGACAGGCGCCTGCGGAGCCAGTCCCCTCCCCTTCTTTGTTTTTCAACTTGCAATGACCGTCTTTTGTGAAAACAGGGGTGGGATCGGTTTTAAGGGGGCCTCCTGAATCTTGGCCTGGTCAGGTCGCAGGTGCTACCACCGTTTTTTTCCGGGTCCCGATTCGTTTAACTGAGAATCCGGCCTGCAGCAGAGCCGGAATGTCGTCTTCAGTCGCCACAGACTGCAGGTAGGCGGTGATCTTTTTGAAAATCTCGGTGAGCTCATTGCGAAGCTGCGTTCGCAAGGCGATCTGTACGCGGTTACCGGTTGTGCCGGCCTCGTATGCTTGCTGCAGGAGGTCGATTTTTTCCTTCAGCTGATCTACCGAGGGCAGCTGCTCGGGATGGTTTCGGTACAGACTAAGGCCGCACAATCCGTTATGGTAACGATAGATGTTGCTGATAAAAACAGAATCCTTGCCGGTAAGATCGATTGAAACATGTTTCATAGGCGCCTCCTTTTCGTGGAAGATTACCAGCCCACTTAACGATTAATTGATTTTAATATACTTTCTTTTGAAGTCAAGCGGCGGTATCACGAAAGAGATTTTTGCGCAGTTACTGGCGAATGGTAGAAGTACGTACGACTCGGTACCAGTGAATGCGACTCTGTAGAAGTAGGGCGACTGGATATCAGAAAATCCACGGAAGATGCCGTGAGTTCAACCTCATGATTGTTCTTGTCCAGCAATTTTTTGTTCTAAACTCACGCAGCAGAAAAAGGATGCCGAGGTGGTTCGCCGACAAGGCCGGCGACCACTTCCTGATCCGGGCTTGCACGAGGCGGGCTCGGATGTATTATTCAGAAAACCACCAAATAAAAAGGAGTGGCTAAATGGCTTGGACGTATGGATCGAATACGCTAAATCCCGGCGAGAGTCAGCGCTGGTGGCTGTGGTGGCCGGGATACCCGGGCCTAGAACTGATAGGCGTGGCTCCCTTTGGCCCGTCCAGCGAAATTCAATATACAACCCCCGGCGTGGAGACCAACCCCGACGGCTCCACAACGTATTTCCTCACCGTGACTAACCTGGGCAGTTCCCCGTTGGAGTACGCGTTCACTGGGAGCACGGGCACCGACTGGGGCTATGGAGATAACACGCTGGGCGCGGGGCAATCGCAGCGTTGGTGGTTGTGGTGGCCGGGTTATCCGGGTGTCGAAATCATCGGCGTGCAGTGCATTACGCCAGGCGGCGAAATCGACTATGTCACACCTGGGATGGAAGCCAATCCCGATGGCTCCGCCACCTACTTTGTGACCATAACTAACACAAGCTCAATTGATGTCGAATACAGATTCGTCGGGTTTGCAATCTGCTAAGGAGGAACAACATGAAAGTACAGGTACTTAGCGATGAACGAGGTCGAATTATCTCTTTGAGCATCCCCGGTGACGTGCGCGGCGTTTCCGGGATCGTGAAGGCGGGGGTGTTGCCTCGGGCTGGCCAGACCATTCATCTACTGGATGTCCCTCCGGAACTGGAGAAGCGTCCTCTTTTGGACCTGCACCGGGGGTTGCGTGTAGATGTTTTCGGAGACAAGCCGCGGCTGGTGCCGGTGGAACATTTTATCGAGCCTTTCTTGAAGTAGGATAGCTCTAGAGGGAGATCACCCATGTCGACTCCTTATTTGCCGCTGCCCGTCCCGGTGCGCCGCCTGACGTTCGCATACGAAGGCGATCAGGTGCGCCTAGTATCCGAGCAGCACGTCAACATGATCCTTCCCCCATCGGATCCGCCAGAATTATTGGAGAGGCAGGCCGGGTTCCGAGTGATACTGCGGAATGAACGCGGCGAGCTGGTCTATGGACGGGTCCTGTCAAATCCATTTCAGTTTGACCGGGAAGTATTCGATCGCGACCCGGAGCACTCCATCCGCCGGGAGCCAAATCCTAGTCCCCGCGGGACCTTTGTCGTGCTGGTTCCGGCTTTGGACAATGCCCGGAGGCTGGAATTCTTCGGCCACCCGCTCAAACCAAAAGCGCATCTGGAACCGCAGCGGCGGCTGGCGTCCTTTACGCTCCAGCCGACAGCGAAGCGTTAAGGAGGGGATATGGGAGTTCAGGACGGCAACGTCGTGGGCATGACGAAAATCGTCGACCATGGCGATCCATCGGTGCGCTGGAACCTGGTGATTCTTTCCGAGGGGTACCAGTCCAGCCAGCTCGATCAATTTCATAACGACGCCCAGAACTTCGTTACCCGCATGTACCAGACGGCGCCTTACGACGAGCTGTGGTGCGGCATCAACGTATACCGCATCGACGTTTCGTCAACTGACTCCGGCGCGGCCGACCCAATGGGTTGTGGCGGGACCGGTTATGCCCCGCACACCTATTTCGACGCGACGTTTTGCGGTGACGGGACGATTCAGCGCCTTCTGACCGTCAACGATGGCACAGTGCACGACGTGGTGAATGCCCAACTGCCGCATGCCAACATGATCCTTGTCATCGTAAACTCCACCGAATATGGAGGATCCGGCGGAAGCGTTGCGACCTTTTCGCTCGCCGATGGCGCCGATGAGATCGCATTACACGAGATGGGCCACACAGCATTCGGTTTCGCTGATGAATACGACTATTACCAAGGCTGCGGCATCGACATCGGTCACAATAACTATACGGGTGGAGAGCCAGGCCAACCGAATATCACGACCGTAACCGATCGGAGCACGATCAAGTGGAACAACCTGATCGCAGGCACGACCGCGATGCCGACCATGAGCAATCCCGATTGCACACAGTGCAACAACGGGCCGAACCCTGTGCCTGCCGATACTGTGGGTGCATTCGAGGGCGCGGGGTATTACCACTGCGGCCTATATCGCGGGCAATATGCCTGCCGCATGCGGGCTCTGGGCAATCCGTATTGCGGCGTTTGTCAGCAAGTGATCCGACGGATGCTCGCGCCCTACATGGTGAGTTGGACGTACGGCACGAATACGATCGGTGCCGGCCAAACGCAGGACTGGTGGTTATGGTGGCCGACTTATCCAGGCTTTGAAGCAATCGGCGTACAGGTGGCTACACCCGGGAATGAACTACAGACTGAGAATCCGGGTATCCAACAGAACAGCGACGGCTCGACGACCTACTTTATTTCGGTAGTCAATCCAGGTGGCGGGGACGTGGAATTTCATTTCCGCGGCACGGCGTTGTAGGTGCTTCTATCGTCCAGAAAATTCGCGAGATAATTGCTGAATAAAGGCCATTTTGATGGGTCGGATATTCGAGACAGTGCCCCTTAACTCGAATCTCAACTTTTATCAATAACTTAAAATTCGCAAAAACGCCGCAATGCTTTGTAGAACAGGAGCTTGCGGCGTTTTATTGTGACAAAATCAGGAGCTTTGGGAATATCAACTTGGAATAGTAAAACGTAGATGACTTGGCATGCTGAGAAGGTGCATCCATCCCGCCAAGCCGGCGTGATGGGCGACGTGATTTGTTTCTCCAGGTCGTAAAGTCCCGCGATGCGAGCGCAGTCGCACAAACCCATCTGCCAGTTACAGCTGCCCCATGAACTTGTGGGTCTGGGGGATCACCCGCACCTCTTTGAGCCCGCCGGTCAGCTCCTGGAACTCAAGCATCCGCAAGGGGGAGACCGCCAGGGTCCCGTCGGGGAGCGTCATCGGCTGCAGGATGAGCGGGATGGCCGGGTCGACGCCGGCGATCAGCGCGCAGGAACGCTCGATCTCCCACTCCTCGGTCCCCTTGTCCACCACCACCTTCACGAAGACGCTCTTTTGCGAGGCGAGCCGCAGGAACTCCTGGTGGGCCTCCCAGAGCCCCTGGCAGCCGGAGGCGGAGGGGAGCTTGAAGTCCATACCGATGTAGTCGATCTGCGGGAGAAGCGGCTCCAGGGCCTCGGGGAGCGTGCCGTTGGTCTCCAGGTAGACGGGGAGGATGGTCCTGAGTTTCGGGAGCAACTCCTGAAGCAGCGCGCCGTGCAAAAGCGGCTCGCCACCAGTGACGCTGATCGAGTGGTGGATGCCGGGCCACCCCGCGCTCCAGCTTTCCAGGAGGGAGACGATGCGGTCGCAGCCGACCGGGTTCTGCACGGCGAAGAAATCCCGCCGCCCCGGCGTCAGCTCCAGCTGGCACTCCTTGGGGGTCACCGTCATCCCCGGCGTGTCGCAGAAGGAGCAGCTTAAGTTGCAGCCGGAGAACCTGAGGAAGGCCTGGCGCATCCCGACCAGCACCCCCTCCCCCTGGATGGAGGAGAAGCACTCGACCAGGGAAGCGGCCGCCCCGCTATTCATAGTAGCTCGCCGCGGCAAAGTCGGATTCCCAGACGGTGACCATCTCGACCTTCACCTTTTCGCTCCCCAGGATCTTGGTCAGCTCTACGTAGAGGTAGCGGGCGATGTTCTCCGAGGAGGGGGAGAGCTCGGCGAAGGGAGGCAGCTCGTTCAGGTACTTGTGGTCCAGCGTCTTTAAAAGGGCGTTGGTCTCCCGCTTGAGGATCTTGAAGTCGACCCCGAGTCCCGCCTTGTCCAGTTCGTCGGTGGTTATGGAAACCTCCACCTTCCAGTTGTGGCCGTGCAGGTTCTCGCAGTCCCCCTGGTAGTGGATCAGATTGTGCGCCGCCGCGAAGGCGGTGTGAATGGTGAGTCGGTACATGT
>JAMXLF010000051.1 GCA_024281055.1 Geobacteraceae bacterium | reverse complement strand
GGTGGCTGTCGTCGATCCGGCATTCTTTGCCCAGGCTCTGACCGTATAGCTGCCGGCTTTCAATCCGGTCGTGTTCCACGTCCAAGTGTTGCTGGAGCTGTATGCCTTACCCAAGGTCCAGGTCGTTCCCCCCGGGGCGAGCAGCCAGAACTCATACTGGTAAGTGCCAGTGCCGCCAGAGGCGGTGGCGGTAAATGTGACGCTTGCCCCAGCGGTAGCGGGGGGAAGGGGATTCGCAGCCACGGCGACCGCTGTTGCTGGCGGATAGTTGAGGGTGTAATACAGGTTTGTGGCTTGGTCATACGTGGCCGCCGAACCGGAATTTTTCGCCCAGACCCTGATTACATATGAGCCTGCCGGCAATCCGGTCGTTTTCCAGTTCCAGGTCTGATTGGTGCTGTAAGCCTGCCCAAGGGTCCAGGTTGTTGCCCCCGGGGCCAGCAGCCAGAACTGGTATCGAACCGAGACGCCAGGCATAGTTGCGGTGATGGCAACAGTAGTTCCTGTCAGTGATGGGCTGGACGGATTCGCCGTTAGCCCCAAGCCTGCGCTCAGAATGGATGCTGAAACCGACCAGGCGGAACTGACGTCTTCGGTTACAGGAGTGGGAGACCACGTGGGGCTTTGTCGTGCCGGGAATGTCTTAGTGGATGCGACCCGGTAATAGTATGTCGTCCCGGGTGCCACTGTGGCATCGAGGTACGTCGTCGTTCCCTGCGGGAGCGGTGTTGCCGCCATGCTGGGAGTTCCGAGTGTGAACGTAGCCAGGCCGGTCGTGAATCCGGCATCCAGCGCCCGCTGGATGGTGAAGCTGGTGGCGCTAACTGCGTGGTTCGTCCAGGTAAGCAGAACACCCGCCGAGGGAGTTGTTTGGACTGTCGCGCTCAGACCGGTCGGAGCCTCAGGCGGTACCTGGAAGACCATCGGCCGCATCATGTCATTCTCTTCATGGCCGAGGATGTGGCAGTGCCAGACATACTCCCAGCCGAAGTTGACCATCTGGTTGACGACAGTCATCGGCAGATTGGTGAATGGGTCGATGCCGGTGAACTGCGTGGTGGTGCCAAGGGGCATGGTCGGGTCCAGGGGGCGGACGCTATCGGGGAGCGGGAATGGCAGGGTCATCTTTGCGGGTCGCAAAGCGACCACGATGTCCTCGAGCGGGTTCATCCGCACGGTGTCCTTCCATCCCAACTCGTTCGGGTCAGGCGGTCTGACGGTGCCGTCCCAGCCGACCCGGTTGATTACCTGCACATCGAAGAGATGGAAGTGGATGAGATGGGTATCGACACCGTTGTGGGTTACGCGCCAGAACTGTATTTCGCCGTCCCTGAAGATCTCGGTGGGGGGATCGATGTACCCCAAGGGGATAGTCGTCTGGGTAAGGAAACTGGTCAACGGCAGTTCGGTCCCCAGGGTGGCATTCATCCGGCCGTAATCCGCAGTGAAGAGCTCCTGGATGGCCTTCCGTTGTATATATGCGCCGACAATGGCTGTCGCCCCCGTGCCGGGACCGCCGATGGTGACGGTGGGGGCGGAGGTGCAACCGGCACCCGGGCTGGTAAGGGTGATGGCGGTGACGGCTCCGCCTGAAACGGTGGCTGTTGCGACCGGGGTGGTCGTGCATCCTCCACCCGTGAAGGTGATCGCAGGGGCAGAGGTGTAACCACTCCCTCCGGCGGTCACGGTGATTCCCGGCAGGGTGCCGTCGCTGTTGACGTAGCTGATGTAGTCATCCTGGAGCTTCATGTAGGTGTTGGGATATGTAGCATTAAAGGCGGAATTGTACGCTGACTCCGGTATGACCGGGGGATTCTGAAGCGAGTTGAAGAGGCCCGTGGTCGTAGAGGTTGTGGCGAACGCCGCGGTCAACGTGGCCAGGCTGAACGGCGTGGCGTTCGGCGCCGTTCCGTCCACCACGACCTGCATGATCGTCCGTGTGTTGGGGCCATAACCATGCTGGGTTGTCGGTGCGCCCCCCGTCGAGGTCAGGTCGGCATTACCCGTGTAGTAGTCGTAGCGGATGTCGTAACCGGGAATCGGCGCCGGGCCGTCATTATAAAGGATGAGCGTCTTGCCGGCAAACTTGCTGAAGTCGACGATGACGTCGGCCCGCTCGGCCGGCCCCAGGAGAAGCCCGTGGGTCGAGACGCTGCCAACCGTGACGCTTTTAGGGTTGGTCTCGTAGAGGGCGGGTGTGGGGGGGATCACCACCGGTGCCGGCAGGAGGCCGCTTTCGGTGCCGATCTGTATCCATGCCGGACCTGCATAGAGCGGGTTTGCGACTACTCCGGTCAGACCGGAAGTCATACCGGTGGTGGTCGGCCAGGTCGAGGGCCAGCAGTTCGCCGGAAGGCCCGTGCCGTTCAGTGGCATGCCGGTCGAGTCCAGGGCGCCGACAGCAAGGCCGTTGATCCCGGGGTTGGTGACTTGGGTGGCGATCGTACAGAGCGGCGTTGCCGAGCCCGGTACGGGGGTTACCGCGGGGACCAGCGGCACTTCCTTGCCGGTTGCGTCGGCAATGAACCATGACAGGTTCCAGGTCCGGTCGTTGGCAGCATTAAGCATCTGGAGCCGGTAGGCGGACGGCGCTACGTGGAGGACGGGATATGCGGTGCCGTTGACCACCGGGGTGTCCATGAAGGCCTCAGGCGTGCCGGACGGGTTGGGTATGATGGGACACTGTACCGTAACGCCCGGGTGCCCGGCGGAGACACAGGGGATCGTGAGGGGGCCGGCCGTGAGCGATGTCTGCGGCGGGAAGAACCAGGGGCCGTAGTCCCACCGGCCGAAGGGGTTCATATTCATGGGATCGGCCGGGTCCTGGTTCGTCATGTAGACGTGGGGGAACCAGAGGCTCCCCGCCCCGCCGTATAGTGTCGTATTCCAGGTGGGGTCTTGCGCGGTCAATTGGGCGGCCGGCGGAACGAAGGTCTTGTCCTGGATCACGAAGGGGATCAGGTGCGCCAGATCGGCGGTTGTCAGGTCGAGCGCGCCGGTGGTGGTGGTATTGGGGATCGTCCCGGGAGCTGTTGCGTTCTTAAGCAGGGTTTCTTCCCCCGCCGGGTCGACGATCAGGTAACCGGCGGCCTCACCGGCATAAACGTCCAGACGGGTAGTGCCGTAGGCGTGGTCGTGATAGAAGAGCAGTCGACCACTCTGCTGGTTGGTCCAATAGTACGACCCCAGGCCGTCGGTCGCGGTCGAGGTGGGGATCGGCGCGCCGGGTCCCACCATGTCCGGCACGTTCTGGAACGAATCTCCTTTCGTGTAGGTGGCGGTATCATTCGGCGGGGTAATCCACTGGTGGGGGGTGCCGTCGCTGATCCAGGGCGTGTGTCCGCCGTGGAGATGAAGGTTGGCGCGGTTCTGGGTGTAGAAGCTCGTCCCGTCAGGTCCCATGCCCGCCCCCATGTACGTGGTGTCGGTCGGGAGGAAGAGGTCGCCCGCGCTTCCGGTCCCGACCTGGTTCTTGAACAGGACCCGCACGGGGCGGTTCTTCTGGGCCAGGATCATGGGCCCCAGGTACTGGTGCGCGGCTGCAGGGGATCCGGTCGGTGCGTTGAGCTGCACGTAGCCCCGCAGCTTGGTGACGGGGAGGTCGGTATGCATTTGCTGGGTGTAATCGCTCAGGCCGACAACGTAATAATCACTGGCCGGGCTGGTTGCAGTTGCCGGAAAGGTCGTGGTGTCCGGCACCGCAACCGGGATACACTGCCCCAGTCCGTTGGGCGCCGAAACCCCGCACAGGCCGGGAAGCAGATCGACGAACTTTCGGACACCTCCGGTGAGGGCGCCGCCCACAGTTGCGGTAGCTTCGGCAGTAACACCGGTGGAAACCGGGGGAGGCGCAATGGTGACTTGGGGGGCGATGTAGCCGCTGCCCTGGTTCACCACCGTGATGGCAGCAACGTAGCCACCGGAGACCGTTGCCGTGGCCGTCGCACCAGTGCCGGTGGGGTCGGTGATGGTGACTGCCGGGGGAGAGGTGTAGCCGCTCCCCGCTGCCGTTACTGTGATGGCCGTGATGGCCCCGGCCGGGAGCGGGCTGTTGGCGTAGTTGGGAACACCGAAGTAGTCGGTGCACGGGGTTGGCCCGCCGGCGGTGCACGTCGGTATCTGGGGCGGCGGAGCATACGCGGCGAGCGCGTCGCTCAGGCTAAAGCCGGTAATCAGTGCAGCCAGTGCCAGACACAACCATGAAAATACACGTTGTCTGTTCATCTGGACCCTCCTTCAGTCTGGCCAGAGGCTGCGTCGCGTTGCGCAGCGGCACGTCTTGCCGCTTCCCTTCGCTGGGCATTTGTCGTCCCCCTCAGTTTACCCTTGGCATGGGCACCCGAGTAATTGGTGAATCCCGGGGCCGCATTGGCCAGGTTGTTACCCAGGGAAGGTGTCGCAATTGCCAACGACACCCATAGGTACATCAAAATTTTGCGCCTGTTCATTGTAACCCTCCTTTTTTTATCATATATCCCAATGTAGAAGTACGCTTGTTGAGGCCGCTTTGAGTTTCTCTTCCCTGCACATAAGTTTTTTCCGTACATGCGGAACCTGAAATGGCTGATGCTGTCGCAGACGGTTTCGTCAGATAGAAGTTGCTATTATCCGTATGATCGGCTCTTAGCTGCGTCCGCCTTTGGTCCATATTAATAGTTGAAGGTTAAAAGAATGATGCAGATTTATACGGGATGTTACAGAAGTGATTGGCTGATTCTTTTAATATGCTTTAATAATAAATATTAAATCGCAAAATCACGGTCTAAAATAGACCAAACACACAAACGTCAAACCACTCACGAGCTGTTGCCAGCATGACTCTTATCTGTAATATAGTTTACTGCCATTACAAGCTAAGTCAATAAGAATTTTCATGAATTTTTTTGTAAATTTTATTAATAATAATTTATTTTATATTATCGACTGGCGAAGAGAATGATGTAGCGTAGGTTTCTCGAAGAATCAGAATCGTTGTTGCGGCAGTCAAGCTTGACGTTGACGATATAAATTGTATACGTCGTCCACTTCTGCCAAATGTCACTGACTGATCTATCACATGGCGATATCTGCCAGCTATCTTGACAGAAGGGACTTGTCTTGTGGTTACAGGGAAGAAATCGGGGAGGGCTGAAGGATGAGAGGATAGGTGGCTTCCTTGGTGTGAACGGCTCCTTCGCGGGTGAGGACGCTGGAATAGAGAAAAAAGGTTTCCACGCGAAACGGGTTGCTTGCAAAGCTTCGATATCGCTCTTCGAGGGCGAGCACCGCTGCCGGCGGAGTCTCCTGTAGACGGGCGATGGTGATGTGGGGGGAGAACCGCCGCTCATCCGGCTGTATGCCGACGTCGATAAGGGCCTGTTCCACCTCCTGCTGGAGCATGAGGAGCTGCTCGCTTGCCTCCATGCCCACCCAGAGCACCCGCGGGTGTCTCCCCGGAGGGAAGTGACCAACCCCGCTGAGGGCGAGAGGAAAGGAGGACACGCTTACCCTGGCGAGAGCAGTCTTGATGGCAGCGAACAGGTGCTCATCCACTTCGCCAATGAACCGAAGGGTGATGTGAAGCTGGTTCGCCGGAGTACGACGTGCCCCTTCCAGCGTGCCGCCGATCGCCGTTACCGCCGCTTTCACTCCTTCCGGCAGGTCAATCGCCACAAATAACCGGTACATGTCTCCTCCCTTACGGTCGCGCCGGGTGGCCTTCCTGCGACCTCTCGACCAAATAGCGTCCATGCTCGTTGACGATAACCGTTCCGAGGTCGGCGGAGAGCCTGTTGAGATAGGTAATGACAGCTTCCCCTCTTTTGCCTCCGAGCACCCGTGGTTGGAAGTGCACTTCCTTGTTGAGGACGTTGATCGGCACCAGTTCGACTTTCTTCACCCCGTTGTCCAGGGTGATCCGGGCGATGACACTCCGGTCGGAGGTGCGACTCATGGTGCCGAAGACGAAATTTCCAAGGCTGTAGAGGATAACGCCTCGCTTGTACCACTCGATTCCCTGGAGCACGTGGGGATGGTGACCGATGACCGCGTCGGCGCCGGAATCGATGGCAGCCCGGGCAGCTTCGACCTGGTAAGGATGGGGAGCGGTCGCCTGTTCGGAGCCCCAATGAAAGGAGACGATGACATGGTCGGCGCCTGCCCGAGCCCGGGCGATATCCTCCCGGAAGTAACGGGGGTAACCGGGTGCGGTGCCGGCTGAGTCCGGCGTGGCATAAAATTCGGTGGGGAAGGTCATGGAGTAGGCAAGGAAAGCGACCCGCTTGTCCGCAACGGTAATGACGGCTTCCTGTCGGGCGGCGGCAAGGGAATCCCCGGCGCCGGTATGGGCTACACCAGTCTTATCCAGATGGACAAGGGTTTCGTGTAGGGCGGCTGGGCCGAAATCCATCATGTGGTTGTTGGCCAGGGTGACTACGGCAAAACCGGCCTCCCGGAGGGCAGCGGCAGTTTTTGGGGCTGTGCGGAAGCGAAACCGTTTGTCGGTGAATTCCGTGCCCCCGCGGGCAATTGGCGCCTCAAGATTGCCGACGACTATATCCCCTTTGTGCAGCTCGCCGGCAGTTGCCGCAAAGGGGTAGTCGAATCCCCGCCGTTGGAAGGTGACGCTGCCCGAACCGGAGAGCATGATATCTCCCACCGCGTTAATGATGATGTCCCTGCAAGCTGCTGGAGACGGAGAGTGGAGGGCTGCCAGTCCCCAGGCGGACAGGACAGAGAGAATACGCAGTCTTTTCCGCACCTCGCACCTACCTCGGCAAATAACAGTTGACTTGCCCACGTTCAAATGCTAATAAATATAACTTTGTTCGGCCAAAAGTAAAGGCTTTTCCCATGCTCGACGTCAAATACCTGCGTGACAATCTGGAATCCGTAGAGGCGCGCCTCAAGACGCGGGGCGAGGCTGTGAACCTGGGCGCTTTCAAGGCCTTGGATGAGCGGCGTCGGGGACTCCTCAAGGTGAACGAGGAACGCAAGGCGCTGCGCAACAAGGTTTCCGAGGAGATCAGCCGGCTTAAGGACAAAAGCCAGGCTCAGGGGCGCATCGCCGAGATGCGCGAGGTCTCCCAGAGCATTAAGAGCCTCGATGAGGAACTGGGCAGGATTGAAGAAGAGCTCCAGGGCTTGCTCCTGACCATCCCAAATATCCCCAACGAGAGTGTGCCGGTCGGTGATTCCGAGGATGACAACGTCGAGATCAGGCGATGGGGAACGCTGCCCGAATTTTCATTTACTCCCCGGCCGCACTGGGAAATCGGCGAAGAGCTCGGTATTCTCGACTTTGAGCGCGGAGCGAAGCTTACCGGCGCCCGTTTTACCCTGTACCGGGGGAGCGGTGCTCGTCTCGAGCGAGCGCTGATCAATTTCATGCTCGACCTTCATACGGGCGTCCACAATTATATTGAAATGCTTCCTCCCTTTATGGTAAACAGGGAGAGTATGACCGGCACCGGTCAGCTGCCGAAGTTCGAAGAGGACTTGTTTCATCTGGACGGGGTCGACTATTTCCTGATCCCCACGGCCGAGGTTCCGGTCACCAATATTCACAGAGGCGAAATCCTGAAGGGGGCCGATCTCCCACTGTACTATACGGCCTATACCCCCTGTTTCAGGAAAGAAGCGGGATCGTACGGCAAGGACACGCGGGGGCTGATCCGCCAGCACCAGTTCAACAAGGTCGAACTGGTCAAATTTGTCCGGCCTGCGGACTCCTACCATGAGTTAGAAGCCCTTTTGGGGAATGCTGAGAAAGTGCTTCAGCTCCTCGGTCTCCCCTACCGGGTCGTGACACTCTGTACTGCCGATCTCGGGTTCTCGGCGGCCAAGACATACGATATCGAGGTATGGCTCCCTGGCCAGAATACGTACCGGGAGATATCCTCCTGCAGCAATTTCGAGGACTTCCAGGCGCGCCGTGCTGCAATCCGTTACCGAGAGGATGACAAGGCGAAGCCGGATTATGTTCACACCTTGAATGGTTCCGGCCTGGCGGTCGGGCGGACGCTGGTGGCCATCTTGGAGAATTACCAACAGGCCGACGGTTCGGTCCTGATCCCGGAGGCACTGCGGCCATACATGGGGGGAGTTGCAAAGATCGGCTAGGCTTTCGGAGGGATGGCCGAGTGGTTTAAGGCGGCGGTCTTGAAAACCGTTGAACGAAAGTTCCGTGGGTTCGAATCCTACTCCCTCCGCCAAAAAAACCAAGTTCAAGGTTCGATGTTCAAGGTTGTGAACATCGAACGTTGAACATCGAACTTTGAACTGATTTTAGGAGAGATGGCCGAGTAGGTCGAAGGCGCTCGCCTGCTAAGCGAGTATACTGGGTAAACCGGTATCGAGGGTTCGAATCCCTCTCTCTCCGCCATAAATCAGCACTGCCCCGGGTCTTTCGGGGTAGGGGAGAGCCCTGTGATGCGTGGCGTGAGGCTGTTGGTTTTCGCGCTGTGTGCTCTGGTACTCAGTGCCGGCTGCACCAGGAAAGAGGAGAAACTAAGCGAAACCGTACCGTCTCACGGTCCCGGCGGGATGCGGAAAGAAGCGACCGTCGTCATACCGGACAGCGTCAAGGGGAAATGGAAGGCGGTCAAGATTGCCGTTACCGACAAGGTGAGCGGCAAGGAGACGGTCTATACCGTACCAGTTGGCAATTCAGTCTCCATTCCGGGATCCAGGCTCAGCGTCAAGGTTGATACCTTCCTCCCCCATTTCGTGATGGAAGGGACGACGCTGACCTCACAGTCTAACGAGCCCAAGAATCCGGCGGCTCAGATCAGGGTCATGGAGGATGGCAAAGAGATTTTCAAGGGGTGGCTCTTCTCTCTCTATCCGACCACCCATGCGTTCCAGCATCCTCGATATGGCTTTACCCTGGTGGATTACGTACCTGCCAGTTAGAAAAACCTGCGCGCCCGTAGCTCAGCTGGATAGAGCGTCTGACTACGGATCAGAAGGCCGGGAGTTCGAATCTCTCCGGGCGCGCCATTTTACCGCATGAGGGATGATGCCTACTGGATGGGGGTCGCGCTCCGCGAGGCCGGAAAGGCCGCAGACCGGGGTGAGGTCCCCATCGGTGCTGTAGTGGTGGTTGAGGGGGTGGTTCTGGCGCGAGGGCATAACCTGCGCGAAACACAGGATGATCCCACGGCTCATGCAGAACTGGTGGCTATTCGCAAAGCGGCCAAAAAGATCGGCGGCTGGCGGCTGGTTGGGGCAACCCTCTACGTGACGCTGGAGCCGTGCATCATGTGTATGGGAGCGATTCTTCTGGCCAGGGTGGCCAGGGTTGTGTACGGTTGCCGAGACCCGAAGGGCGGGGCGGCCGGTTCCCTGTACGACCTATCAGCCGACCGGCGGCTCAATCATCGGGTAGAGCTGGTGGCCGGTGTACGCGAGGCGGAATGCTCCGCCATCTTAAGCGGTTTTTTTGCCGAACTGCGCAAGCGGAAAGGGTAGGTACGAATCACGGAGAGATGGCCGAGTGGTCGAAGGCGCCTGACTCGAAATCAGGTGTACCCCCCGGGTACCTAGGGTTCGAATCCCTATCTCTCCGCCATAACCTCTTTACAAATCGCGGCCGGTATACTATAGTTACCCTTTGCGGAGAGATGTCCGAGCGGCTGAAGGAGCACGACTGGAAATCGTGTGTACGTTAATAGCGTACCGAGGGTTCAAATCCCTCTCTCTCCGCCAGATTTTACCCCACATTCCGGCGGAGCCCTTGGGGGTGAGCCGGAATAACCCAAGCAGCGTGCAGATCGGTGTCCATTCATTGCTTCTGCTTTGCGGGTAGAACTGATAGCTGGGTCCCGCGCAACGGAAGGTTATGAACCCCGTCAGGTCCGGAAGGAAGCAGCGGCAGTAACCGCCTCCGTGTGCCGCGGGGGAGCCCAGCTATCAGTTGTATCCGCAAAACCCTCGTAGTTGTCCCCTCCCGTCAACCTGTCAGCCTAATAATTTCTAAGCGGGGTTAAACTCTGTGTCCTACCTTGTGCTAGCGCGAAAATGGCGGCCTCAGACGTTCGGTGACCTGATTGGCCAGGAACATGTCAGCCAGACCCTGCAAAACGCCATCGAGTCGGGCAGGGTGGCCCATGCCTTTCTTTTCACCGGGGCTCGCGGAGTTGGTAAGACCAGTTCGGCCCGGATCCTTGCCAAAGCACTGAACTGCGAGAAGGGGCCAACCGCCGAGCCGTGCAATGTCTGCCCGGCATGTGCCGAAATTACCGCTGGCAATGCGGTGGATGTCTTCGAAATCGATGGTGCTTCCAATACGAGCGTCGACGATGTGCGGGAGCTGCGGGAAAATATCAAGTACCTTCCCTCCCGCTGTCGCTATAAGATTTTCATCATCGACGAAGTGCACATGCTCTCGACGAGCGCCTTTAATGCCCTCCTCAAGACTCTGGAAGAGCCCCCGCCTCACGTGAAGTTTATTTTCGCCACCACCGAGCCGCACAAGGTGCCGATCACCATCCTTTCCCGCTGCCAGCGGTTCGATTTCAAGCGAATTCCCCTGCAGATGATCGTGGCCCGGCTGCGTTACATCGTCGACCAGGAGCGGGTAACCATCAGTGACGCTGCCCTGGCCATGGTCGCCCGCAAGGGGGACGGGAGCATGCGCGATTCCCTCTCCACCCTCGACCAGGTCTTGGCCTTCTGTGGCGATCAGGTCCGGGATGAGGATGTGGTCACACTCCTCGGGGTGGTCGATCTGCGCTTGCTCCATGAGGCTTCCCGAGCCGTTTTTGCAAAGGATTGCCGGGCCGCCCTGGATGTTGTCCGGCAAGTCGATGCAGTCGGCTACAGCATGCGGCATTTCTGCCAGGAACTTATTGACCATTTCCGGAACCTGACCGTATTGAAGGCGGTAGGGGATATTGACGGCCTGATGGACCTTGCCGCCGGAGAGGTGGAGGATTTGAACGCGGCAGCCGCCGACGTCGATCTGGCGGACCTGCAGAGACACCTGGCGATACTCCTCAGGGCTGAGAACGATATGGCCCATGCCACGTTCCCCCGCCTGCTCCTGGAGATGGCCCTCCTCAGAATGGCCACGTTGGTACCCGTGGTGCCTGTGAACGAGATCCTCGAGCGTTTGAAGCAGCTCGAAGGGAAGGGAGGCAGCGGTCTGGTGGCATCGGCACCCCCTGCCTGGGGGAAGTCTCAATCTTCAAGCCAATCCCGTCCTCAGCTGCAAACGAGCCGGAGTACGGCTGCGTCACCTCCCGTGGATTCGCAACCTTCCAGGGGGGAGGCGTTGCAGGAAGTCGCGGAACACAACGGTTTCAGCGGTCCGGCCGATACGGATCTTTGGCCGCGTTTCGTGGCGTTCGTCAAGGAAAGGAAGGCGAGTATCGGCTCGTTCCTTGATCATGGTCGGCCGCTCAAGGTTTCCCCGACGACTCTGGAGATCGGCTTCACCCCTGAGCAATCTTATTATCTCAACACCCTGCGAGAGGCTGATTACGGGGCGACCCTGAAGGAATTGGCCCATGCCTTTTTTCATGGGGAACCCGGGATCCGGCTGATCTCTTTGGCGGAGGTTTCCGAGAGTGTGCCGCCGTCCCTTGTGGAAAAAAAAAGCCTTGAAAATGAAGCTAAACAGCAGAACCTGAAACAGACTGCGAAAAGACATCCGCTGGTCGCCGCGGCGTTGGAGATTTTCGGCGGGGCGATAGGGGAGATCAAGGAACTCGACAATAGTAGCGATTGAGTATAACTTTGTTTTAGTCTAAGCAAATATTGTTCACCAAGAGTAAAAACACCAACGAACAACGGAGGGAACAAATGTCTAAAGGTTTGGCGCATATCATGAAGCAGGCCCAGATGATGCAACAGAAGATGGCTAGATTACAAGAGGAAGCCGCCGAGAAGACTGCGGAGGGCACTGCGGGAGGTGGCGCTGTCGTCGCGGTTGCAAACGGCAAGAATCAGCTCCTCTCTCTTACCATTAAAAAGGAGGCTGTAGATCCAGAAGATGTTGAAATGCTTCAGGATTTGGTAGTTGCAGCGGTCAACGAGGCCCTTGCCAAAGTGCATGCCGAGATGTCGGAGCAGATGAGCAAGCTGACAGGTGGCCTCAATATCCCGGGTCTCTTTTAAGGGAAAACTTGACTTGATTCTGCCTGTTCTGGAAGAGGGATGGGCAGTCGAAGTCAGGTTGTGCCGGAAAATTGGTTCAGGCAAAAAAATGTTTAAAATCTGGGTTGTTAGAGGTAAGTTTTAGTAAGGGTAAAAATTTTTATTCATAATATAATAAAAAAATGTTTTAAATGTCTGCGAAATATGGTACATAATTCGAGATCGTTGACAAAGCTGGTAGGTGAACTGAAGAAGCTGCCGGGAGTTGGAGAAAAAACCGCCTTACGGCTTGCCTTTCATCTCATGAAATCACCCGCAAACGTTAGCGCCCTGGCGGAGAGTCTGTTGGAAGTCCGCGCCAGGGTCCGATTCTGTTCAACCTGCTTCGGCATTACCGAGAACGATCCCTGTTCCATCTGCACGGGAGATCGAGATTCGTCGGCCATTTGCGTGGTTGAGGAATCCCAGGATTTGCTGGCGATCGAGCGAAGCGGAGCGTTTCACGGGCGTTACCACGTTCTGCAGGGGGCTCTGTCTCCTTTGAACGGCGTTACCCCTGCGCAGCTCCGAATTTCCGAGCTTATGCGACGCATCGAGGCAGGGGGTGTTCGTGAGGTGGTACTGGCGACCAACTTTTCCGTTGAGGGCGAAGCGACGGCCCTCTATCTGACGAAACTGCTCAAGCCGCTGGGGATACGGGTTACACGCCTTGCCCACGGCATACCCCTCGGTGGCGATCTAGAGTATATCGATGCGGCGACTGTGCAGCGAGCCATGGAAGGTCGTTCCGAATTATAACCTGCGTGCACCCTTTCTGACATGCAGAGAGGCAGACAATTAAACTGGATAGTGAATAAAAAAACGGGAGGAAGTCTATGAGTCGCAAAATGGTAACAATCGACGGCAACACCGCTGCCGCCCATGTGGCCCATGCCACCAACGAGGTGATCGCCATCTACCCCATCACGCCGTCTTCGGTCATGGGAGAGATTTCCGACGCCAAGAGCGCCGCGGGTGAGAAGAATATATGGGGAACCATTCCGACCGTCGCCGAGATGCAGTCCGAAGGGGGGGCGTCCGGGGCGGTCCATGGGGCACTCCAGGCGGGCGCGCTGACCACGACGTTCACCGCAAGTCAGGGTCTTCTCCTGATGATCCCGAACATGTTCAAAATTGCCGGTGAGCTCACCTCGACCGTCTTCCACGTTTCCGCCCGCGCCATTGCTGCCCAGGCGCTCTCCATCTTCGGCGACCACTCCGACGTGATGGCGTGCCGCTCCACCGGTTGGGCGATGCTCTGCTCCAACAACGTCCAGGAGGTCATGGACTTCGCCCTCATCTCCCAAGCCGCGGCTCTGCGTGCCCGGGTTCCGTTCGTCCACTTCTTCGACGGTTTCCGCACCTCCCACGAGGCCCTTAAGGTGGAGGAACTCACCTTCGACGACATGCGGGCCATGATCGACGACGACCTGGTGGCGGCCCACAAAGCTCGCGGCCTCTGCCCGGACCGGCCGGTGATGCGCGGTACAGCCCAGAATCCGGACGTCTACTTCCAGGGACGTGAGACGGTGAACCCCTACTACCCGAAATGTATCGACATCGTCAAGGAGGAGATGGACAAGTTCGCCAAGCTCGTTGGTCGCCAGTACAAGCTGGTGGATTACGTGGGTGCCCCCGACGCCGAGCGCGTCATCGTCATCATGGGCTCCGGCGCCGACACGGTGGAGGAAACGGTCGCCAACCTCACGGCGAAGGGTGAGAAGGTGGGCGTAGTCAAGGTCCATCTTTACCGCCCCTTCCCAGGAGATGCCTTCGTGGCGGCGCTCCCCACCACGGTGAAGAAGATCGCCGTCCTCGACCGGACCAAAGAGCCGGGCTCCCTGGGCGAGCCCCTCTACCTCGACGTCCGCACCGCCATCGGCGAGGCGATGGCCGAGAAGAAGTGTTTGTTCACGAGCTACCCGGCCACGGTCGGCGGCCGCTACGGCCTCGGCTCCAAGGAGTTCACCCCGAACCAGGCGAAGGCGGTCTTCGACAACCTTAAGGACGATCGGCCGAAGAACCACTTCGTGGTCGGCATCGTGGAGGATGTGACCGGTGCGAGTCTCACGCTCGACCCGAAATACACCAACCCCCAAGAGGGGGTCTACGCGGCCATGTTCTACGGCCTCGGCTCCGACGGCACCGTCGGCGCCAACAAGAACTCCATCAAGATCATCGGCGAGCGGACCGATAACAACGCCCAGGCCTACTTCGTCTACGACTCGAAGAAGGCAGGGAGCATCACCACCTCGCACCTTCGTTTCGGCAAGAAGGCGATCCGTTCACCCTACCTCATCGATCAGGCTGACTTCGTCGCCTGCCACAACTTCTCCTTCCTGGAGAAGTACGACATGCTCTCAAAGGCGAAGGAGGGGGCGACCTTCCTTCTCTGTTCTCCCTACGGCAAGGACGAGGTGTGGGACCGGATGCCTGTCGAGGTGCAGGAGCAGCTCATCGCCAAGAAGCTCAAGTTCTACGTGATCAACGCCATCAAGGTGGCCGAGGAACTGGGGCTCGGTGCCCGCATCAACGTCATCATGCAGACCGCCTTCTTCAAGATCTCCAACATCATCCCGCTGGCGACCGCCATCGACTCCATCAAGGACGCCATCAAGAAGACCTACGGCAAGGCGGGCGAGAAGGTCGTTGAGATGAACAACAAGGCGGTGGACGCGGCCCTCGAGAACATCTTCGAGGTGCAGGTCCCGGCAAAGGCCACGAGCACCCTGAAGAAGCCGCCGGTTGTTTCCGCCGACGCCCCGGCCTTTGTCCAGGACGTGACCGCCACCATCATCGCCGGCTATGGCGACGACGTGCCGGTCTCCAAGATGCCGGCCGACGGTACCTTCATTACCGCCACCTCACGCTACGAGAAGCGGAACATCGCCGTGGAGATCCCGGTGTGGGACGAGAAGGTCTGTATCCAGTGCGGTATCTGCTCCTTCGTCTGTCCCCACTCCACCATCCGGATGAAGATCTACGAGCCGGCTGCGCTTTCCGGCGCGCCCGCCACCTTCAAGTCGACCGACGCGACCGGCAAGGAGTTTGCCGGGAAGAAGTTCACCCTCCAGGTGGCACCGGAAGACTGCACCGGTTGCGGCGCCTGCGTCCATAACTGTCCGGCAAAGAGCAAAGAAGACCCGAACCACAAGGCGATCAACATGGCCTTCCAGCCGCCGCTCCGCGAAAGCGAAGCGGCCAACTGGAAGTTCTTCCTCGACATTCCCGACACCGATCCGGCGCTCATCAAGCGGGACACCCTGAAGGGGAGCCAGCTCATCCCCTCCATGTTCGAGTTCTCCGGTGCCTGCGCCGGCTGTGGCGAGACCCCGTACCTCCAGCTCCTCTCCCAGCTCTTCGGCGACCGGGCGCTGATCGCCAACGCCACCGGCTGCACCTCCATCTACGGCGGCAACCTCCCGACCACCCCCTGGGCGACCCGCAAGGATGGTCGCGGTCCGGCCTGGTCCAACTCCCTGTTCGAGGACAACGCCGAGTTCGGCTTCGGCATGCGCCTCACCGTCGACAAGTTCAGCGAGCAAGCCCTGGAGATCCTCACCGACCTCATGGGGTGCGGCTGCAAGGCGTGCGAGGGAATGAAGGGGCTCATGGCCGAGATCAAGGATGCCGACCAGTCGACCCAGGAGGGTATTGAGCTCCAGCGGGCGCGAGTGGAAAAACTCAAGGCCGGTCTCCCCGCCTGCACCGAGCCGTCTGCCAAGCTGCTCCTCACCCTTGCCGATTATCTGGTGAAGAAGTCTGTCTGGTGCGTGGGTGGCGACGGCTGGGCCTACGACATCGGCTTCGGCGGCCTCGACCACGTCATCGCCTCCGGCCGCAACATCAACCTCCTCGTCCTCGACACGGAGGTTTACTCCAACACCGGCGGCCAGGCATCCAAGTCGACCCCGCTCGGCGCCGTGGCCCAGTTCGCCGCCGGCGGCAAGCCGGTACCGAAGAAAGACCTCGGCATGATCGCCATGGCGTACGGGACCGTCTATGTGGCCCGCGTATCGCTCGGCAACCCGTCACAGTGCATCAAGGCGTTCATGGAGGCCGAGGCCTATGACGGGCCCTCCCTCGTCATTGCGTACGCTCACTGCATCGCCCACGGCATCGACATGACCACTGCCGTCGACGAGCAGAAGAAGGCCGTGAACTCCGGCTACTGGACCCTCTTCCGCTACAACCCTGACCTGGCCTGCGCTGGCCAGAACCCGCTCATTCTCGACAGCAAGAAGCCGAGCATCACCTTCGACGAGTATGCCCTCAGCGAAAACCGCTACCGTGTTCTTAAGAAGAACAACCCCCAGGCGGCCGCAGCCCTCATGCAGCAGGCAGCCGACTGGACCGCGCGGCGGTTCGACCTGTACGAGAAAATGGCAGCCATGAGCTTCTCGGTCTGCCCGGTCAACAAGACAAAGTAGCCGGGAAAGCCCCGGTCCATGGCAAAGGCCCCGCAGCACAAGCTGTCGGGGCCTTTGCCATCTCAGGGGGAATGTTCCCTGTTTCTCGGCCGTGTCGGCCGGCAGCCGTTGGCGCGAGAGGTTCTGTCGCCGACAGATAGTTAAAAACCTTGAAATAACGCCGTGATTCTGCTATAAACTACCCGCTGTTATAATTACGCACGGCGCAAGGAGCAGGGCCTATGTCGAATCCTCAGTTGGTGATGTATGATGAGGAATTCAAGCAGATAAACGCCGTTATCGAGAAGCTCCTCAGGGAGGCCAACGCCAAGGTGATTTTCCTGGTGGACAAGAACGGCCAGCTGATATCCGGCGTTGGTGAGACCGAACGGTTCGACACCACCTCGCTGGCGTCCCTGACGGCGGGGAATATCGCCGCCACCGGCGGCCTAGCCAAGCTGATCGGAGAGAAGGAATTCTCGATTCTCTTCCATGAAGGGGAAAAGGACAACCTCCATATCTCCATCGTCGGCGGCCGCGTCATTCTTGTCGTCCTCTTCGACACCCGCTCCTCTCTCGGGCTTGTCCGCCTCAGGGTCAAAAAGGCCTCGGACGAGCTGACCGCCATTTTCGCGCGGCTTCTCCAGAAGGCCGAAGAGAAGGAGAAGAGCGGCGAAAGCGATTTTCCATTCGCCGAGATCACCGACGACGACATCGACAATCTGTTCAGCTAACGCAATCGAGGGTAAGCAAGATGTCCTTCATCAACTACGCCTCCCGTGAGATAAACTGCAAAATTGTATACTACGGTCCCGGTCTCTGCGGCAAAACAACCAACCTTCAGTTCGTCTACCAGAAGACAGCCACCGAGGCCAAGGGGAAGATGATCAGCCTTGCCACGGAAACCGAGCGGACCCTTTTCTTCGATTTTCTGCCGCTGGCCCTGGGGGAGATCAGGGGCTTCAAGACCCGTTTCCACCTCTACACCGTGCCGGGGCAGGTGTTCTACGACGCCTCCCGGAAGCTGATCCTCAAGGGGGTTGACGGGGTGGTCTTTGTCGCCGATTCCCAGGAAGAGCGGATGGAGGCCAATATCGAGTCGGTGGAAAACCTTCGCTTCAACCTCCAGGAACAGGGATACGACCTCGACAAGATCCCCTACGTGATCCAGTACAACAAACGGGACCTGCCCAACATCGTGTCGGTCGAAGAACTCCGTCGGGAGCTCAATCCAACTGGGGTCCCTGACTTCGAGGCCTGCGCCGCCACCGGCGAAGGGGTGTTCGAAACCCTGAAGGCCATTGCCAAGCAGATTCTCCTCGAGCTGAAGAAGGGGAAATAGCGAAGGCTGCCGATGGATGTGTGAAAGCCCGCAAGCGAATGCTAGCGGGCTTTTTTGCATTTCGGATAGGCTTGAATGCCGGGGCTGAGCGACTGATGGTCAGTAGGCGGCAGCGAGCAACTCCCCTGAAGTTGCAACCGACGAGTAATGCGGTAAGCTAGTCCCAGTGCCACGGTCATCGGAGACCGTTCCCTCGCAGGTTTATGGGCGCTATCCTGGAGGCATATGTGGAAATCGTTGCAGCGCTGGTCGGAGGGCTCCTGATCCTGGGGGTCCTGTGGGAGGGGTTCGAAACCATAGTTCTCCCGCGGAGGGTGACCCGCCGCTTCCGCATGACCCGCTTCTTCTACCGGCGCACCTGGCGTCCGTGGTCGAAACTGGTCCGCTCCCATATCCCGGCCAGGCGCCAGGAAACCTGGCTGAGCGTGTTCGGCCCGCTGTCGCTCCTGCTCCTTCTGAGTATCTGGGCAGTCGTGCTGATCACGGGCTTCGCGCTCCTCCACTGGGCAAACGGGTCGGCAATCATGACCCACGAGGGGAGCGCTGGCTTTAGCACCGACCTCTACCTGAGCGGCACCACCTTCTTCACCCTCGGGCTGGGGGACGTCATTCCCCGCACCACGCTGGCGCGCTTCCTCGTGGTGCTCGAATCGGGGATGGGGTTCGCGTTCCTCGCCCTAGTCATCGGCTATCTTCCCGCCCTCAACCAGTACTTCGCCCGCCGCGAGATGCTCATCTCGCTCCTCGACGCACGCGCCGGATCCCCCCCGACAGCCTCGGAGATGCTACGTCGGCATGGCTACGAGCGGGGTATGGAGGCCCTGCGCCAGCTCCTCCACGAATGGGAGCAGTGGTCGGCGGAGTTCCTCGAAGGGCACCTCTCGTATCCGGTCCTTGCCTATTTCCGTTCCCAGCACGACAACCAGTCATGGCTCGGGGCGCTGACGGCGATCCTCGACACCTGCGCGCTGGTCATGGCGGGTGTCGAGGGAGCCTGTGAGCGCCAGGCGGAGCTCACCTTCGCCATGGCCCGGCACGCGGTCGTCGATCTCTCCCTCGTCTTCCAGACCAAGCCGCTGGAGCTGAGGCAGAACCGGCTGCCGCCCGGGCAGCTGGCCGAGCTGCGCTCCGGGCTGGCAGCTCACGGTGTGAAACTGCGCGAGGGGAACGATGCCGACGAGAGGCTGGCGGAGCTGCGCTGGCTGTACGAACCATACGTCAACGCATTGGCCACCTACTTCCATGTCCGTGTTCCCCCATGGATCGCCGCGCCGGGGAGAGCGGACAACTGGCAGGTGAGCGTCTGGGAGCGGCGCAAGGCGGGCAGGACGGCGGTGGAAGGGGAAGAGATCGGGAGAGGGGAGCATTTCTAACGGCGTGAGGAAGCGGTATCATCGATTTATATCGCTCTTGAACTCACTGAATACGTAATCAATGGGCAGAGCAAAACCGATGCCTTGGCTGTTGCTCAGTACCGCTGTATTGACTCCGATGGCTTTGCCACTTTCATTGAGCAGCGGGCCGCCGCTGTTACCCGGGTTAATGGGAGCGTCGGTCTGCAGCACTTTAACATTATTGATATTCTGCCAACCGGAGAAAATCCCGCTGGTAACAGTGAATTTCATTCCTTGGGGATTACCGACGGTAAACAGCTTTTGACTCATGGCAAGACTGTCCGTTGCCGATTGCGGGATGAAAGGGGAATCTTCGCAGCGTGCGCTCAACAGCGCCAGGTCGTAATTCGTGCTGTGTTTGACCGAATACACCGACAATTCGGAGCCGTCAATGAGCACGATCTTGATATTGGCGGGCGAATCCGACTGAGCATTGTCAATCAGCGACGCAATTTTCTCATACTTGGCAATCTGAACCGCAAGTCTTGCTTCTCTATCTGTAACAGATTCTCTGGCAGCCATGTCTGTTGAAAAGTTTGATCGCTGTTTTACCTGGGAAAGATAATCCTGCTCCATTTCAATCGACTTCTTATACTCGTCGCGGATCGCGGTTGCCCTTCTAAGGGCTTCGTCATCAACCTTGACGACATGGGAATTCGTCACAATATGACACCGATCATCGACAAAAAAGCCCGATCCTGAGGAGCCCCAGCTGGTTGCGAGGTACACGGTGGCATTGCGGGCTTGCTCAATGCTGTTTTTCGGGGGGGAATTTGTCTGCAGCCTGCTCTTGATGCCGGTCATGATGACAGTGGCGCCAGCATCCGCATTCACCGTGGTGGCAGGAGCCGTCGAGGTACTCGTTGCGTGTTCGCCTGCAGCGCGAGGAGTCGTTGATCCTTTGCCGAGAGCAGCGTAGCAGGCGATCGCCACGACACCGATGACGCCGGCAACACCGTACCAGAGCAAGTGACGGGACTTTTCCCCTTCGGGAGGGTGCTGTTCGTCGCAGCCCATGCGAGCATGCTGCTTTTGATATTTTTCAAAGATAACGCCGCAGTAGACGCACTCCGTCTCAGATGGTTGCTCCTTCAGACATTTCGGACATTGCATGTGGGGGTCTCCTTCGCGGGATCTTTGCGAACCTGCGTCTTTCGGTCATCGAAAGCCTGTCTACATCAACTTCATCAAATCCTTGTGAAGCTCTTTCTCGATATTTATCGCGATCTTCCTGGTGATTTCTTCCGCGGCCTCGCGCACCGCAGCTGTGTACTTCCTCCCCGTGGCGGAACACAGGAATTTCAGGTAATCACGGAGTTCGGCCAGTGACAGATCGCGATACGTGTATGCGATCCTTTCGATATATTCTTTTCGCTTTGTCTCAAGGGTGGGCATCTCTTTCTGAAGCCGTTCCTTGATCGCTTTCGCGTCGGGAAAATCATGGGGAATGGTCTTTATGATTTTACGAAGGATACTCTGGGTCAGTCTTACTTCCGTTTCAGAGGCGCCCGTCATCTTCTCGATCTGAGCCGTCAGATTTCTCCGTTCCTTGTAACCCGACTCTGACTCAGTAGTGACATAGGTCAGCGTCTTTTCTTTTCGATTAATATCCCAAACCGAGTCGGCCTCGGCAATCTTCATCCCTATCGGCGTTTTGTACCACGCCAGCACATCGGCGATCTCCCGGTGGTCGAGCCTGCGTTTCAGGCATCCCTTGAACGTCTTTTCCGCGAGCTCAGGAGTGAATGTGTCCGAAAAAAGCTGGTCGATTTCGCTGCGGCCGATTCGCCCAAAGGCGTCGTTGAATTCTCTCCTGTGGCCGGCAACCTCGATCAACTCGTCCGTGATATCGCCGGAGTGGGCCGCGATCGGCATTTTTTCCCGGAGTGCTGCCGTTGTCCCGGACTTCTCTTTCAGAGCAGCACCATCGGGGTCCTGTTGGGAAGTTGTGCCTTGAATGTAAGGTGTCCGATTTTCGGTAACAGGGGGTGTCTCTTTTTTGATTGCGGTTACAGCGACCTTTTCGGCTTCAATGGCACGTCCGTCAACTATCAGCGTCTTTCTTCCGTTACCCCTGAGTATCTCGATCTTCTGGGTATGGTCAGTGAGTTGTTTCAACTCAGCGGTTTTATGAACAGCCTCGCCGTTAATCGACAGGATAATGTCACCTGTCGCAAATCCGGCAGTCTTTGCCGGAGAATCAAGCGCTATGTCATCAATTGTTGGGTGGATGCCGGTTATGCCAGCCTTCCACGCCGCCGTCGGCACGTTTCTATCGGTTACGGACGCGCCATGAAAATCAGAAGCAATCGAAGTATGTGGCATGAAAGGTAATGCGGTAATAGTGAAGGTTACTAGAAGTTTTTTCATGCTGCCTCCTGATTCGGATTTTCCACGCGCAATCACGTAGTGTTGCCGCAATATGCTTGTGAAAGTGAGACTTAGATTTCTACCGACGGCATTATAGCAACTATATAATTAAAATAATACAACGATGTATTTTTTCATGAGCGAATGACGTGTCTTCCTTCCTTGTGATTGCAATTTTCCGTACTATACTTGACGCTTGAGCGGTCATCGTCCAAGAAAACTCTCATCATGCCAGGCCCTTGAAGGAGCACAAGGAGGCGGCCATGATCTCACTCGACGTGAACGGGAAGAAGTATGCGGTGGATGTGGAGCCGGATACCCCGCTGTTGTGGGTCATCCGGGAGAAGCTGCAGCTGACCGGCACCAAGTACGGCTGCGGTGAGGGGCTGTGCGGCGCCTGCACCGTTCATGTGGACGGCCGGGCCGAGCGCTCCTGCCAGATGCCGGTGAAGGACGCCCAGGGGAAAAAGATCGTCACCATCGAGGGAATCCCTGCCACGCACCCGGTGAAGCAGGCGTGGCTGGCAGAGGATGTCTCACAGTGCGGCTGGTGCCAGCCGGGACAGATCATGTCAGCAACGGCGCTCCTCCACGATAAGCCGCCGCCGACCGACGCCGACATCGATGCCGCCATGACCGGCAACATCTGTCGCTGCGGCACCTACCAGCGCATCCGCCGTGCCATCCATGCGGCCGCGGCAGGAACGGGGAAAGGAGGCGTAAAATGAACGATATCCTGAACCTGAGCCGCCGCGAATTTCTCAAGACGAGTGCCCTGGCCGGGGGCGGACTCATCCTCGGCTTCTACCTCCCGTTCGGCGAGACGATTGCCGAGGCTGCTGCGGCCTTCGCGCCGAACGCCTTCCTCCGCATCGGGCGCGACGGTACGGTGACCTTCATCATCAACAAGGCGGAGATGGGGCAGGGGGTCTACACCTCCCTGCCGATGCTCATCGCCGAGGAACTTGAGTGCGACTGGCACAAGGTGCGTGTGGAGGCGTCGCCGGTGGCCCCCATTTACAACCACACCGTGTACGGCCCCGTGATGGTCACGGGGGGAAGCAGCAGCGTCTGGAGCGAGTGGGACCGACTGTCGAAGGCGGGCGCCATTGCCCGGGAGATGCTGATCGCCGCGGCGGCGAAAAAATGGAAGGTGGCTCTGGCCAGCTGCCGGGCCGAAAATGGCCGGGTCACGGCCGGGCAGGGGAAATCCTTCGGGTATGGCGAGCTTGCCGCTCTCGCCGCGAAAATGCCGGTCCCGAAGGAGGTCAAGTTGAAGAACCCGGACGCGTGGACGATCCTCGGCAAGCCGCAGCTTCGCCTCGACAGCCCCGCCAAGGTGAACGGCACGGCGGAGTTCGGACTCGACGCCCGGTTTCCCGGCATGCTGACGGCTGTCGTCGCCCGCTCACCGGTGTTTGGTGGCAAGGTGAAGAGCTTCAACGCCGCCAGGGCAAAGGCCGTTCCCGGCGTGAAGCAGGTCGTGCAGGTGCCCACCGGCGTGGCGCTGGTGGCGACCGGCTTCTGGGCGGCGAAAAAGGGGCGCGATGCCCTGGAGATAAGCTGGGACGAGGGGGAGTGGGCCAGGCTCTCGACGCCGGGTATGGTGGAGGAATTTGAGAGGATGGCAGAAACACCGGGCCTCATCGCCCGCAAGGATGGTGACCCGGACAAGGCGTACGCCGCGGCGATCAGGAAGGTCTCGGCCGACTACGACGTCCCCTACCTGGCCCACGCCACCATGGAGCCCCTTAATTGTACCATCGACTACCGGGGCGACAGCTGTGCCATCCGGGTCGGCTCCCAGATGCAGACCGGCGACCGTGCCGCCGCCGCCGACATCCTGGGCCTCAACCCGGAGCAGGTGAAGCTCCATACGACCTTCCTCGGCGGCGGGTTCGGCCGACGGGGCAATCCCCACTCCGACTTCGTGTCCGAGGCGGCGGAAGTGGCGAAACGGGTGAAAAGACCGGTCAAGGTGGTCTGGACCCGGGAAGACGACATGAGGGGGGGGTACTACCGCCCCATGTGGCATGACCGGCTCATGGCGGGCCTCGACGGGAGCGGCAACCTCATCGCCTGGTGGCACACCATCGTCGGCCAGTCGATCATGTTCGGCACCCCGTTCGAGAAGAGGATGATCGAGAACGGCATCGACCATACCTCGGTGGAAGGGGCGAAAGACATTCCCTACACCATCCCCAACATCCTCGTAACGCTTCACTCCCCGCGCTTCGGAGTGCCGGTCCAGTGGTGGCGCTCGGTGGGGCACTCCCACACCGGTTTCGTCGTCGAGAGTTTCATCGACGAGGTGGCCAATGACGCCGGCAAGGACCCCTTCGAGTTCCGCCGCTCCCTCCTTGCAGCTAACCCACGTCACAAGGGGGTGCTGGAGTTGGCCGCGGAGAAGGCGGAGTGGGGAAAAGCGCTTCCGGCGGGGCACGGCATGGGTATCGCAGTGCACGATTCCTTCGGCAGCTTCGTCGCCCAAGTGACAGAGGTGTCGGTGAGCGACAGCGGGGAGGTGCGGGTCCACCGGGTGGTCTGCGCCGTCGACTGCGGCAGGTACGTAAACCCGCTCACCATAGAGGCGCAGATGGAATCTGGGATCGTATATGGGCTGTCAGCGGCTCTCCACGGGGCGATCACCCTTAAGAACGGCCGGGTGGAGCAGGCGAACTTCGACACCTACCCCGTGCTCAGGATGAACGAGATGCCAAGGGTGGAGGTCCACATCGTGCCGAGCAGGGAGAAACCGGGCGGGATCGGCGAACCGGGGACCCCTCCCATCGCCGCAGCGGTAACGAACGCTGTCTTCGCCGTCACCGGCAAGCGGATCCGGAGCCTCCCCATCCGGGCTGAGGAGTTGAAGAAGGCGTAGCGGAAATGCTACGAAATCTCAAATTCCAAATCACAAATTCCAAACAATTAAAAAAACCAAGTGAATTATTGAGAGATTATTGTTTGAGATTTGGTGCTTGGAATTTGGAATTTGCCTATGAGCGGGGTGCCCATGGATGACCTGAACATCTACGAGGAGATCGTCCGGCTCTCCCGGGCGGGAATCCCCTCGGCCCTGGCGACGGTGGTGGAAAGCGCAGGTTCTTCCCCTCGCAAGGCCGGGGCGAAGATGCTCGTGCGGGAGGACGGCTCCATTCTCGGCACGGTTGGCGGCGGGAAGGTGGAACTGGAGGTGATCGCGGCGAGCCAGGAGGTGATGGCAGGCGGCATTCCCCGCACCGTCCCGATCTCCCTCACCGAGGAAAACGGCCATGTCTGCGGCGGGAGGCTCCTCGTCTACATAGAGCCGAACGCCAGCCGGTCGCGCCTTCTGATCATCGGTGCCGGCCACGTGGGGGCCGCACTGTCTTCGGCCGCGAAACTCGCCGGTTTCCAGGTGGCCGTTGCCGATGAGCGGCCGGAGTATGCCAGCCGCGACCGGCTCCCCGATGCCGACGCGACATTCACCGGGGGGGCAGCGGAGTTCCTAGCGGGACAGGGTGTGGCCGGGGCAGATGCCATCGTCATCACCACCACCGGCTTCGAAACCGATTTCGTCGCAGCCCGGGCCGCTCTTGCCACCTCAGCCCGCTACATCGGCGTAATCGGCAGCCGGCGCAAGCGCGAGGTGCTGATGCGGACCCTGGCCGAGGAGAAATTCGCTCCCGAGGCGCTGGACCGGATCGTCATCCCCGTGGGGCTCGCTATCGGCGCCGAGACCCCGGCCGAGATCGCGGTCAGTATCGTTGCCCAGCTCATCGCCACACGGAGGAATCATGGAGCATCGGGTGTCGGCGCTTCTCCTCGCCGCGGGATCGTCGCGGCGGATGGGAACGTCCAAGCAGCTCCTGCCGGTGGGTGACCGGCCCGCCCTCGTCCGCTGTCTCGAAGCCATCGTGGCGGCGGGGCTCGAAGACATCGTCGTGGTCGTTGCCCCGGAAGGGGAAGCAGTTGCGGAAGTCGTCCGCCCCTTTCTGGTGACTGTCGTTTGCAACAGGACTCCGGGCAGCGACATGGCCCAATCCGTACGGACAGGGCTGACGGTCATTGACGACGCCGTTACGGGAGTGTGCGTTGCCCTCGCCGACCATCCGCTCGTGCGGCCACAGACCTACCGGACCCTCCTTGATTGTCACGTCCGGGAGCCGGGAGGAATCCATATTCCGGTCCACGGGGAACGGCGGGGCCATCCGACCCTGTTCCCGCGGCCGGTACTGGAGGAGATTGCCCGCCACTCCACCTTGCGGGACGTCCTTGCGTTCCACTTCGGACGGATACGGCCGGTGGCGGTCCCCGATCCGGGAGTGATCCTTGACATGGATACCCCGGAGGAGTACTGTCATGTCCTGGAGCAATTCAACAGGGGATAGCATGCAGACAACCGAAACCCCGTTTCCCTTTTTCCCGTGAAGTTCGTCCTCCTTGGCGTATACCTCCTCGTCCTTGCGGTCACTTGGTGGCTCCGCTTTCTCAACCTGCGCCACCTCCGGAGGCATGGCGGGGAAGTGCCGCCGAGGTTCGAGGCGGCCATCAACGCCGAAACCCTCCGCAGCACTACCGCCTACACCCTTGACCAGAGCCGGCTGGCCCTCGTGGAGTCGGCCTGCAGTAGTGTCATCCTCATGTTCTTCCTGTTCGGCGGCTGGCTCGGCGTCTATGACCGGTTCGTTACCGCGCACATCGGCGACTTCATCGGCGGCGGGATCGTCTTCTTCCTGATCATCGCCTTCGCCGAGGGGGTGCTCGATATTCCCTTCAGCCTCTACCGGACATTTCGCATCGAAAACTGCTACGGCTTCAACGCCATGACCTTCCGGCTCTGGCTTACCGACCTTGCCAAGTCCACGGCCATTGCCGCGCTCCTGTTGGCCCTCGTGACCGCGGGCGGCCTTGCCCTGGTCCGCGTCAGCCCCGCCCGCTGGTGGCTCTGGGTCTGGCTTTTCTTTGCCGGGGTCTCCGTCTTCCTCATGTACATCTCCCCCTACGTCATCGAGCCGTTCTTCTTCAAGTTCGAGCCGGTCACCACCGCGGGGCTGGAGGCGGAGATCCGGGCCCTTGTGGCAAAGGCGGGGCTCAAGGTAAGCCGCGTCATGCAGGTGGACGCCTCGCGCCGCAGCACCCACTCCAATGCCTACTTCACCGGAATAGGCCGGGTGAAGCGGATCGTCCTCTTCGACACCCTGCTGCGGCAGATGGGGCACGGGGAGATTCTCGCCATACTTGCCCACGAGATCGGACACTGGCGCAAAGGCCACATCCTGAAACGGCTCGTCGTTACGGAGCTGACGGCACTCCTTGCCTCTTACCTGGCTTTCCGTCTGGTTACCTGGGGCGGGCTCCCCTCACTCCTCGGCCTGGACCGGGCCTCGTTTCCCGCCCAGCTCGTCATCCTCGCCTTCCTCGGCTCCCTGGCAGCGTTCCCTTTTACCCCCCTCACGAGCTGGCTTTCGCGCAGGCACGAATGGGAGGCCGACCGTTTCGCCTGCGCACTGACCGGCACGCCGGAGGCCTTGGCCACGGCCCTCGTCAAGCTTTCCAGGGAGAACCTCGCCAACCTCCATCCCCACCCGCTGTATGCCACTGTCTACTATTCCCACCCGCCGATCGTGGAGCGGGTCGGTAAACTGCGGGAGATGGCATGGTCCGCTGAAATCAGGAATGCCGTCTCCTCCGAACGTACTGCGGATAATTAGAGTCTTAGGGTTTGGCCACAGATAAAAGCCGAAAAGGCGGATCAAACTTACACGAAGTTTCTCGACGGTTCCATCCGGTTCTTGGGCCTTGATCTGTGGCTTAACGATTTGGGCTTATTGGCGGGCTGTTACTGGATAACGGGTTTGCCGAGGACACCCCGGATGGGGATCTGGTAGTAGCCGGGGGATGACTGGTACTTGGTGAGGAGCAGGAAGACGAACTTCTGTTTCTCGAGAAACTGGGGCTTCGGCATCAACTCCAGGGTGAGGTTGAGGGGGGAGGCCGGGAGGGAGGCGGTGACCGGCAGGTCTCCCTTGAGCCGGACGTAGAGCCCCTCTCCCTGGAGGGTGAGACTCTCAAGGGTTAATCTGCCGCCGCCGACTTTCAGGGCTCCCCGGACCGTATCGAAACCGGCGTCCGGCAGGGGAACTTCCCCGATCTTCACGCCGCGCAGGTCGGCATTCGTTATCTCCACCTGCAGTGCGCCTGTCGCCGCTGTCGCCCTGCCGGAGTAACTTCCCCGGACGGTCGCGACCCCCTTGACCTGGGTACCGGTGACGGTCGCGAAGAACGGGAGGTCTTCCAGTTTGATGCCGTGTGCGGCGATGGTCGATTTTCCGCCTCCGCGCAGGGCGAACGTGCCGCTCACCTCCCCGGTGCCGATCCGCAGCGTGCCGGCGATGTTTACCCGGCCGGCCAGGAGGGGAAGGAGGGAAAGCCGTACAACTGCCCTGTCCGCCTTGAGGATCGGGCCACGGTCGTTGCCGATGGTCACCCCCTCTGCCCTGATCCCCAGGGGAAGGGCCTTGCCGAAGCGGGTCGCCGTGAAGGTGAAGCCGGCGCTTTCCAGTCCCCGCGTCACGGTATCCCGCAGGACCTGGTCCGGGATGAAGAGGAGGGTGAGGACAACGAAGAGCGCCACGGCCGCCGCCGAAACGGCCGCGATGGTCAGGAGGCGGCGGGGCATGGCTACCCCTTGCCCTTGGTGGGGGCCGGCTTCAGCAGGGCGATGGTCAGGGTGAGGTCGAGCCTGGCCGGGTCGTCGAACCTGGTCTTGAGGAGGGCCTTCTTGATCACCACCGGTTTTGTCCCCTTCTCCAGCCGGTAGAGGAGGTTGACCGCTTCGTTGGCGGACAGCCCCTCAAGCCTCACCTCGGCGGCATCCTCAACGAAGCCGCTTCCCTCTTCCCCCTTGACCGGCTTTATCTGGCTCGATTTTCCCTTGATGCCGATCTCCTCGATGAGCTTCGCCGGTGAGTCATCGGGGCGGGTTGCCGCCAGCCGGTTGCTGAGCCGCTGGGCGGTGGCGTTCGCTTCCAGGTAGCGCTGTTTCAGGACCAGCATTTCGGAGACAGCCCCCTCCCGTGCGACGAGCTTATTCCTGAGTCGGCTGATCTGATCGTTGGCGGCGGAGAGGAGAACCGCCAGGAAGAGGAGCGCCGCAATGCCGATCCCCAGGCGCAGGCGGTCCCGGCTGGACAGGCGTTGATACCATTCGCGCAGCAGGTTGTGGTAGTTCATTTGCCCCCCTCCTTCGCCGTGGCACGGAATACGAAGCTCACTCCTCCATCGGGACGGGACTTGATCTCCCCAACTTCGGCATCGGCAAAGAGCGCTGCGGCCTTGGTGCGGAAGTCGTTTACCGCCTCGATCGAGCGGGCGTCCCCCTTTACCCTCAGCTGGTCGCCATCGAGCTCGATTTCGTACAGTCCGGTGACATCATCGCTTTTTGCCGCGGCGAGCTTGTTCACCACGGCCAGTACGCTTCCGCCGGCGGCACCGCCTCCGAGGCGCTTGATCTCGGAACGGAGCTCGGAAACCTCGTCGACCGCTTTTTTCCTGGTGGGGAAAACTTCGCGGTAGATGGTGTTAATGGAGGTGTTGACTGAGTCGAGGTCCCGCTTGACGAGAAAGTAGCGTACCCCGGTCTCGGCAAGCAGCAGCGCAACGCAGGCTCCCCCCAGGATCAGGGAAAGGCGCAACCGTTTCAGGGCTTTTTTTCTGCCGGCGGTGTAAGCCAGCGCACCGCTTCTGAAGTTGACCGGCTCTTCCCGGCAGCAGGCGAGGGCAGCGGCATAGGCACCGGCCAGGTCCCTGGCGGCAGTGACATCGTCGCCGTACACGCTGGCCAGTTCCCCGGTAACGGGAAGAGCGGCAACTTCCGCGGAGCCGATCACCGGAGGGGTAGCCTGCCGGGCTGCGGCCCCGTGCAGGAACACCTTTTCGACGGTGATTCCTTTGCCGATCTCCAGGGCGGCCAGGGTCCTGGCCAGTCCGTTTTCCAGCGTCCCTGGGCCGAGCGCCCGGAAGAAGCATGGCGCACCGTCGCGATAGACGGCCAGGGACTCACCGTCGGTGACGGCGATGTGACCGCGGTTTGCATCTTCCGGGAGGAGGGCGTGCCAATGAAACAGGGATGCCGTAACGATTTCCGGCTCCAGCCGCTCATCGGCCATAAGGGAGATTTTTCCCGCCACCTCCCGTCGCTTTCCCCAGATTGCGAGAATCTTTCCCCCTCCGAGAGGCAGAGCGTCGAATACCAGTTCGTCGCTGTCGAGGGCGGTTTCCCCCTTAAGCTCCAGGGGGAGGACTTCCCGGAGTTTTCGCCGGTCATCGATGGGAAGTTCCATCTCGCGCAGGAACAGGTGCGTGGGGGAGAGGGCGAGGACGATCCGCTCCTCACCCCGGGCCTCGGCTGTTGCGGCTGCCAGCAGGGTGGTAAGGGCGCCCTCCTCCGTGAGTGCCTCGCGGGATGCTCCGGCGAAGACGAGTCCTCCCCGCTTGTGCTGGAACCGGGCGAAGAGCGCCTCGTCTCCGCTTAGCTGTACGATCAGATAGTTCATCAGTATTCTCTCCAGTAGAGGTACGGGACCTGTTGGAACAGACCGCTGCTGCTCAGGTCCACCACCGCCTCGATGGTCCGCGTCGTTTCCCCCACAGTAGCCTCGGCGCGGATCCGGTAGACCAGTCCGCGCACGATGATATTCGTCTGGATGCTCTGGGCTATCGTGGCCATGCCGGGCACGTTGGCCAGTTCGCCGGTTGTCGTGAACGGCGTCGTCTTGCGGTAGTCGATGACCGCGTCGGCAAGACTGTCGCTCATGTTCTCGGCGAGGGAGACGATAACCTCTTTCGGCGCCGTGTTGATGTTGATGGGTGCCGCAACGACCACATTACCCACTCTGACGCCATAGACTGTCACGAACGGCCGGAGCGCCTCGAAGGTCGCGGCATCGAACCCCTTGACGAGCCGCAGTTCCTCGACCGTGTCGAGAAGTGCCCCCTTTGCCTGGTAGGGGGGCTTCAGGGTGGCGTAATAGGGGGTCTTCGCGCCATTGGGGTGCGGGGTTTCGTTGCTTCCCACCCAGTCGGCCACCGCCTCCAGCAGGAAGGGTTGCAGCTTCAGTCTCTTGAGGAGGCGGACCGCCGTGGCATAGTAAAAGTCTGTATCCGTCAACTCTCCGGTGGGCGAGGCGATCCTGTTCATGCAGAGCTTGCCGGTTTCGTCCTCGATGACCACCCGGAGCTTTCCCTTTGCCACCTCGGCCTGGTAGGGGGTGGCCCAGATGTCCGCTAGTGTCGTGTAACTGGGGCGCAGCATGAGCATTTGCTGCAGTCCCTTGACGGCGGCCTCGACGCCGGACCGGGCGTACACGCTCGCCTGCTGGCCGTCCACGAAGTTCTGGCGGGCGGAGGTGTCGACGAACACCTCGCTCACGAACTCGGCGGAGAGGGCCACCAGCAGGGCGGTGACGATCAGGGTGAGGACGAGGGCGAACCCCCCTTCGCTCTTCATTGCTTCACGCTGGGGGTGGCGATGGCGGAAAGCGCTACGGTATTCTCCCCCTCCTTCACCCGGATGGTCACCCTGACATACTTCGGCAGCCCGTGGTTAATGGCGCTATCCCACGTCTTCACCCATTGCGTGCCGTCGGTGGAACACTCCACCAGGAAGCCTTCCAGCTCTTCGAGCTGAGGGTAGGGGAGCGGGTCGGCGATCACAAAACGGTCTTTCTCCAGTCGCATCAGGCGCAGCTTCCCGTCCTTTTCCTCGACCCGGTACCGGATCCGGACCTGGTCCGACGCGGGAATAGTGCCGCCGCGCGGGGGAACCAAGGCGGTGAAGTCGAGTGCGGATGCCGGTTTGCCGAAGAAGTCCCGGTCCTCGACGACGAAATGGAGCTGCATGTTCTGCTGATCGCCGGCGGGGAGGCTGCTTCCCAACGACTGCGTCGTGAAAAAAACGGCGGTCAGCTCCCGGCGCAGCTGATCCAGGGTGGTGGAGAGCTCCCGGCGCTCTGTCATCCGCGTCTGGGCTGCATCCCTGCCCCGCATGAGGGAGAAGTAAGTGCCGTAGAGGGCGGCGCTAATGATGCCCAGGAGGGCCAGGGCTACCAGCACCTCGAGGAGCGTGAAGCCCTGGGAGGAAACGCGCCGGTTCGGACTACTGCTGTGCTTTTGCCACATACTGGACAAGGGACAGGTTTCTCCGCTCATCATCCCAGGAAACCGTCATGGTCAGCTGGTTCAACTGGCCGGTCACCCCCGGGAAGTCCGCCGGTTGAATCTCCGTTTTCCAGGTGAAACCGGGCCAGTCGGGGGCAAAGGTCCCTTTGCCGGCAATGCTCTTTACGAAGGCGGGGTCCTCCAGCTTCGCCCGGGCGAGGAGCATGGCGATTGTCTCCTCCCGGTCCCGACTGACCACCGAAAGGTGATAGTTGAAGGAGTTGATGACCGTCATGATGACGCCCGCCATGATGGCCAGGGCGATCATCACTTCCAGCAGCGTGAAGCCCTTCACGGCTTCGCCCCCTCGTCCTGTTCCTGGTATCCGTCGCTGACTGTCACCCTTCCCCCGTTAGGGAACGCCGTTATCGTAAGGTAGCTGTCACCGGCCCCCCGGAGATGGATGACCGTGAATTCTCCAAGTCCCGCCACGCCGAAATCCATGGCCACGTCCCCTGCGGTCAGCTTCCCCAGCCGGGGAACCTCTACGTCGGCTATGGTGACTCCCTCCGTCAGTATGGGCCGGTTGAGAAAGGGGTCGGCGGGGGCGCTCTCCCCCCCGGTGCCCGGTTTCCCGATGGTTATCCTATTGCCGCTCACGTCCAGGTGGAGGCGATACGGCATCCTGGTCGTCACCGCCTGGTCACCCAGGTACCTGATGGCCGCCGCCAGCGACCGCGCTGACCGGCGCAGGTCCGCGGCGTTGGTTGACGGGAAGAGGGGGATGACGAGGAGCGCCACGAGCGAGATAATGACGATCACCACCACCATCTCGATGAGGGTGAAACCAGCTTGAAAACCAGTTCTATGTTCAAGGTTCAAGGTTCTATGTTTCTTTAACGTCATGTTCAATTGGCCTGCTGAGAACGGTTAAAGCTCCAAGTGGTTAACTTTGAACATTGAACTTTGAACAGTAATTAGTGCATATCCCAGCTGCAGATATCCGCGTTCTTCCCTTCCCCCCCCTTGGTCCCGTCGGCCCCAAAGGAGCAGAGGTCGTAGTCGCTGTGCTCACCCGGGGAGAGATAGACATAGTCGTTCCCCCATGGATCCGCGGGCACCTTCTTGCTCTCCAGGTAGCCTTCCGCCCGGTAGTTCTTCGGAATCTGCCCCACGGTCGGCTTTTCCACCAGGGCATGCAGTCCCTGCTCCGTGGTGGGATAGTTGCCATTGTCCAGTTTGTAGAGCTTGAGGGCGGACTCGATGTTGCGGATCTGGACCTTGGCGTCGGCGATCTTTGCGTCATCGCTGCGCCCCATGATTTTCGGCCCGACCAGGGCCGCGAGGAGAGCCAGAATAACCACGACCACCATGATCTCGATGAGGGTGAAGCCACGGTCGTTTTGTAGAGTCTGAGTCATGAAAAACCTCCCTAACAGTTCGATGTTCAACGTTAAATGGCATGCTTTTCAACCTTGAACCTTGAACATAGAACATTGAACATTATTTTATCAGCTGATTCAACTGGAAGATGGGGAGAAGCACCGCCACCACCACGAAACCGACCGTTGCCCCCATTCCCAGGACGAGCAGAGGCTCCAGAAGTGCCATCAGGCGGGTCACCGCCGCCTCGAACTCGCCTTCGAAGGCGTCCCCTGCCCGGGTGAGCATCTTTTCCAGCTCGCCGCTCTTTTCCCCCACTGCGATCATGTGCACCAGGAGCGGCGGAAAGAGGGAGTTTTTCCCCAATGCGGCGGAGAGGCTCCCTCCCTCGATCAGCTCTTCCTTGACCTGTGCCAGGCAGGAGCGGTATTGCCTGTTGACCACCGCGGCGCTCGTGATATCCATGGCCCTGATGACCGGCACGCCGCTCATCAGGAGCAATCCCAGCACCTTGGCAAAACGGGAAAGGAGCAGCCGTTGCGAGAGGGCTCCGACCAGGGGGAGCCTGAGCAGGAACCGGTCCTGGCGGAGGCGGAACTCCTCGCGCTGCGCCAGCCGCCGGTAGGCAAAGACAGTGGCGGCTCCAAGGAGGAGCAATGCCCACCATCCCTTCTGCACCACGTGGCTGACCTTGATGAGTACCACGGTGATGAGGGGCAGGGTGGCCTTGCTTTCCTCGAAGATCGTCACGATCTTAGGGACGACGAAACCGAGGAGGAACATCATCACCCCGCTGCCGACAACCACCATCAGGATCGGGTAGGCGAGGGACGTGACGACCTTGTTCCGGACCGCGTCTTGGTCTTCGAGGAATTCGGCGAGCTTTTCGAGGACGATTTCCAGTGCGCCGCTCGCTTCCCCGGCCGCCACCATGCTCACGTAGCTGTCGCTGAAGACTCGCGGTTCCGCGGCCATGGCCTTGGCGAGCCCCGTCCCCTCGGCCAGCCGTTCCCGTACCCGGCCAAGGACGTTTTTCAGCTCTCCTGCCCGCTCTTGGGCGCCGAGGGTGGCGACCGCCTCGTACACCGGCACCGCGGAGCCGAGCAGGGTTGCCAGCCGTCTGGTCATCAGAGCGAGTTCCGGCAGGGAGACCCGCCGGCGCAGGGACGTCAGGTGGCCTTTGGGGGCAACCTCGTCAGCCGGGACGATTTCCCGGGGGAAGAGGCCGTCCTTTTTCAGACGATCCAGGGCGACGCGCGGGCTGTCCGCCTCGACGGTGCCGGTGACCTCTCCCCCGCCCTTGCCGTATGCGCTATAGCGGAAGGTCGGCATAATCCTCCTGGGTAACCCGGAGCACTTCCTCGAGGGTGGTGATGCCGGCAGCCGCCTTGGCCAGCCCATCCTCGCGCAGGGTTCGCATGCCGTGGGAAATGGCGTACTCCTTGATGGCTCCGGCCGGTGTCTGGCGGATGATCATGGAGGTGAGCTCACTGTCGATCAGGAGGAGCTCGTAGATGCCGGTGCGCCCGATACTCCCCAGGTTGAAGCATTTGTCGCATCCCCGGCCCCGGTAGAGGACTGCCGGCAGGGTGATGCCGGCGTACTCCCGCTCCGGCGTGTACGCCTCTTTGCAGTGGGGGCAGATGACCCTGACCAGCCGCTGGGCGAGGACCGCGGAGAGGGTCGAGGCCACCATGAACGGTTCGACTCCCATATCGATGAGGCGCGTGACCGCAGTGGCCGCATCGTTGGTATGCAGGGTGGAGAGGACGAGGTGCCCGGTGAGGGAGGCCTGCATGGCGATTTCCGCGGTTTCCGCGTCGCGGATCTCGCCAACCATGATGATGTCCGGGTCCTGGCGCAGGATCGAGCGGAGGCCGTTGGCGAAGGTGAGGTCGATCTTCGGATTGACCTGGATCTGGCCGATCCCCTTGAGCTGGTACTCGACCGGGTCCTCGATGGTGATGATGTTCTTCTCCGGCGAGTTGATCCGGGAGAGAGCGGCGTAGAGGGTGGTGGTCTTGCCGCTGCCGGTCGGCCCCGTCACCAGGATGATGCCGCTGGTCCGGGCGAGCAGCCGCTCCATGGCCTGCACGTCGGTGGGGGAGAAGCCGATGTCGGCCAGGGAGATGACGCCCCGCTGCTTGTCGAGGAGCCGCAGCACCACCCGTTCGCCGAAAAAGGTGGGGAGGATCGAGACGCGGATGTCCACGTCCCGGCCGGCGACGATGACCCGGAGCCGGCCGTCCTGGGGGAGCCGCTTCTCGGCGATGTTCAGCCCCGCCATGATCTTGACCCGGGAGATGAGGGCCTCCTGGACGACCTTTGGCGGGGCGAGCATCTTATAGAGGAGACCGTCGATCCGGAAGCGTACCTCAAGCTCCCGCTCGAACGGCTCGATGTGGATGTCGCTCGCCCGCTCCTTGACCGCCTGGAAGATGATCGAGTTCAGGAGCCGGATCACCGGCGCCTCGTCGGTCAGCTCCAGGAGGTCTTTCGGCGCGTTCAGTTCGGTGGCTATGGTGGAGAGGTCTTCTCCCTGCAACTCTTCCACCACCTCCTGGGCCGAGCCGGACTGCCGTGCGTAGAGCCGGTTTATGGCGTCGAGCACAGCCTGCGGGGGGACGGCGATGCATGCCACCGGCATGCCGTAGATGCCCTGCAGTTCGTCGATGGTCAGGAGGTCGGCGGGATTGCCGACCGCCACCAGGAGCCGGCCACCCTCCTCGCGCAGCGGCAGGAGCAGGTTGTTCCGGACAAACGCCAGCGGGACCCGGGACAGCAGGGCGGTATCCACCAGGCTGTCCTCGATGTCCGCCTGAAAGGGTAAGCCGAGCCGTTCGGCGACTTTTTCCAGATCAGAACTGTCGGTCATGGCTTGAGCTGCAACCCCTTTTCAAGGCTGAACGGCTGGTCCAACTGCACCGCCTCGCTGTTGAACTTCTCCTTCTGGGCGTCGGTTACCTCCGCCAGTTCCTGGGCTCCCCTGATGATCCTGGGGGTGAGAACGATGAGCAGGTTGGTCTTCGTCCGCTCCTTATGGGTGGTCTTGAAGAGCCAGCCGAGGACCGGGATGTCGCCGAGGAGCGGGATCTTGTTGACGGTCTCGACATCCTGGTCCTGGATGAGGCCACCGATCACCACGGTGTCCTTGTCCTTCACGACGACCGAGGTCTTGGCCGAGCGCTTGTTGGTGACGATGTCCGTGGCCTGTCCCTTGTTCGGGGTCACCGAGGAGATCTCCTGGTAGAGGTCGAGCTTCACGTACTCCCCCTCGCTGATCTGCGGCGTGATCTTAAGGGTGATGCCGGTATCCTGGCGCTGCACGGACTGCTGGGCAATGCCGCCGGTGACGACGCTGCTTGAGGTGATGAACGGCACGTTCTGCCCGACGAAGATCTCCGCCTCCTTGTTGTCCGACGTCAGGATAGTCGGGGTGGAAAGGACGTTGGTTGCATCGTTGGAAAAGAGTGCCTTGAGAACAGCCGCAAAATTCATCGGCGTGCCTCCCAGCGTTGCCGGAAGGGTAATGCCTGCTTGGCTGAATCCCGTCAGGACAGCAAAGAGCTGGGTGAGGGTATTTTGCGGATCGTATAAACCCGCTACGCTGACGTACTTGCCGTCTGAAGCGGCGCCGAACAACCCCCACTGCAGGCCGAGGTCCTTCACTTTATCGAGGGATACCTCTGCCACCATTGCCTGGACAAAGACTTGGCGGCGGCGCTTGTCCAACTTCTGGATCACCTGGAGGAGGTTCTGGTAGTCGGTGGGAGAAGCCATGATGACGAGGGAGTTGGTCGCCTTGTCGGCGGTAATGGTGATCTTTCCCCCCTCGAAGGGGGACTGCTGCGGTGCCGCACCCGGCTGCTGGGGCGCGCCGGTTGACACGGACCCCTTCACCACGCCGTCGAGTACCTTGGCCACATCGGTGGCGTCGGCGTTTTCCAGGTAGTAGACATTGACCTTGCTGCTGGAAGTGGGGGGGACGACGTCGATGAGGGCGATCAGTTTCTTGACGTCCTCTTTCTCCTGGTCGCTTCCGAAGAGGATGAGGGCGTTGAGCCGTGTGTC
>JAMXLF010000050.1 GCA_024281055.1 Geobacteraceae bacterium | reverse complement strand
GTTAACTACTCGACAACCTTTTTTCCCCCACCCCACCCTCCCCCGCTGGGGGAGGGCGAACTGTGTTCTCCCCCCGGAGGGGGGAGGAAGGAGGGGGGCTATCGAGTAGTCAGATTAGTTGTTAGTAACTCAGAACTCAATAACTCGGAACTCTTCAACTGCTTATTCCAATTGGGGTGAAATCAAGAAAGGGGGTAGTTGCCATGTTTGAATTTGATGAGAGCTTGGACCAGAGCGCGAAGATCAAGGTCGTCGGGGTGGGGGGAGGAGGCAGCAATGCCGTGAACACGATGATCGACAGCAATCTCCACAGTGTCGACTTTATCGTCGCCAACACCGATGCCCAGTCGCTGCGTCTGTCCAGGGCGGGGACCAAGATCCAGCTGGGGGGGCAGCTGACAAAGGGGCTCGGGGCCGGCGCCAATCCCAACGTGGGACGGGATGCCGCGCTGGAGGATCGGGACCGGTTGAACGAGGTGCTCGCGGGGGCCGACATGATCTTCATAGCTGCCGGCATGGGAGGCGGTACTGGCACCGGCGCGGCGCCGGTCATCGCCGAGGCGGCCAGGGAGGCCGGGGCGCTCACCGTCGGCATCGTAACCAAGCCGTTCACCCGGGAAGGCAAACAGCGCTTGGCGAAGGCCGAAGAGGGGGTCCGGGAGCTGAAGAAGCACGTGGACTCCCTTGTGGTGATTCCAAATGACCGGCTCCTCGGGCTGGCCGGCAAAACCATGTCGATCCTCGACGCGTTCAAACCGTCCGACGACGTGCTGCGCCAGGCGGTTCAGGGTATCTCCGACCTCATCACCACCTCCGGCTTCATCAACGTCGACTTCGCCGACGTCAAGGCGATCATGAGCGAGCGCGGCATGGCGATGATGGGGATCGGCGTCGCAACCGGCGACAACCGGGCCGTGGAAGCGGCCATGAAGGCGATCTCCAGCCCGCTCCTCGAAGATATCGACATTTCCGGTGCCAAAGGTGTGCTCGTCAACATCTCCGGTTCCTCGTCCATGACCATGGACGACTTTGACGCGGTCAACCGGATCATCCACGAAAAGGTCCACGAAGACGCCAACATCATCGTCGGCGTGGTGATCGACGAGACCCTCGGTGATACCCTCAAGGTCACCGCCATCGCCACCGGTTTCGGCGACCGCTTTGATCTGGAGAAAACCCGGCAGGAGGTGCGCCAGGAGATGAGAACCCTCGCCCCGGCTGGTGGCAGGAGCGAGATCAACCGGGAGATTCCGACCTTTATCCGGGAGAAGCATCAGCGGGAAAGCCTCCGGCAGCGGAGCTTCATGATCGATGAGGAGGAGCAGTACGATATCCCGACGTTTTTGAGGAAATCGGTCGACTAACGAGGGGAACGCGCCTTTTCCGCAATCTCTGCGTTGAGCTGCGGGATTCCTTGTGCGGCGTACCTCCAGTACGCCTCCGCGTCATCCCTTGCTCGCCTTGACCTTGCGAAAAATTCGCGTTCCCTGATAGGGCTTGCTTCAAAAAGCTAACGGGTGGCACTACCCCGCCACCCGCACACCCCTTTTATTCCCCGGCCCCCCCATTTCCCCCTCCGCGGGGGGCCGGGTCTTTTTTCCCCTTCAAACCCGCTTCCTTTCGTGCTACCTTTTAGTGATGTCCTGGAAAATCATCGAGAAATACCGGGCCATCCTCGCCTGCGAGGAGGGCGTTGCCCCACGGGAGTGGGGGGGGAAGCTGTCGGTCTGCCTCGTCTATCCGAACCGCTACCCCATCGCCATGGGGAATCTCGGCTTCCAGGCGGTGTACCGGCTTCTCAACGACCGCGCTGACGTGGTCTGCGAACGGGCCTTTCTCCCCGACCCCGATGACCTCCGGGAGTATGAAAAGTCCCGCACCCAGCTCCTCTCCCTGGAATCCCAGCGTCCCCTCGCCGATTTTGACGTGATCGCCTTTTCCGTTTCCTTCGAGAACGATTACCTCAACATACCGCGTATCTTTTATCTGGCGGGTATTCCCCCACTCTCGGCGGAGCGCCCGGGTTCCGCGCCTCTGGTCATGGCGGGCGGGGCGGCCATGTTCCTCAATCCCGAGCCGGTGGCCGACTTCATGGACCTGGTCTGCATCGGTGAGGCCGAGGCCATTCTGCCCCGACTCGCGGATTTGCTCGGACAGCGGGGAGACGAAGACCGCCGCGAGTTTCTGCGGAAGGCCGCGGAGCTTCCCGGTATCTATGTTCCTGCCCTCTACGAAGCGGTATACGATGGGGCACGACTTGCTTCCTTCACCTCCCTTCCCGGGGCTCCTGCCCGGGTTGAGCGGGTCTGGAGCGCCGACCTCGCCCGGGACGGCGCCGTTTCGGAGATCCTCTCGCCGCAGAGCGAATTCGCCGACATGTACCTGATGGAGGTGTCGCGCGGCTGCCCCCGCGGCTGCCGCTTCTGCGCGGCCGGGTTCATCTACCTCCCCTACCGGCAGCGCCCCCTGGAAACGCTCACGGCGGAAGTGGCCAAGGGGCTTAAGGTGCGGGGCAAGATCGGCCTGGTGGGGGCGGCGGTCTCGGACTATCGTGGGATCGGCGAGCTCTGCCGGCATATCCGCGCCCTCGGGGGAAAGGTCTCGGTTTCGTCCTTGCGCATCGACGCCCTTGACGACGGGATGATCGACACCCTCGTGGAGAGCGGCCACAAGACCGTCGCCCTGGCGCCGGAAGGCGGATCCCAGCGGATGCGCGACCTGATCAACAAGAATCTCACCGAGGAGCAGATCCTCGCCGCCTGCGACCGGTTGATCGGGAAGGATATCCTCAACCTGAAGCTCTATTTCATTATCGGGTTGCCGACCGAATCCATGGCCGACCTGGAGGAGATGGTGCGCCTTGTGACGAAGGTCAGGGAGCGCGTGGTGGCGACGGCGAAGGGAAACCGGCGCCTTGGAGCCATCGTCCTGTCGGTCAACCCCTTCGTCCCCAAGCCGTTCACCCCGTTCCAGTGGTGCGGCATGGAGGAAGTCGCGGCGCTGGAGAAAAAAGGGGCGTACCTTCGCAAGGCCTTCGGCCGTCTTCCCAATGTCAGGCTGCAGATGGAAAGTCCGCGGGATGCCTATCTGCAAGCTTTCCTTGCACGGGGCGACCGGCGCCTTGCGAACTTTGTTCTCCGCGCCGCCGACCTCGGGAGCTGGAAACGGGCAGCCCGGGAGTTCTCCGTCGACGCCGATTTACTCGTCCACCGGGGAATACCACTCGACGAGCGCCTCCCCTGGGATGTCATTGCCGGCGGCAACCGGGACCGGTTGCTGCAGGAGTATCGCCGTGCTTTCGGGCACAAGGCATGACAGACGATTTTCTTCCTTCCCCTCTACCTTCACCCCTTGCTTGCCATTTGTCTGAAATATTCTAAAATTTATACCGGCAACGGCCTTCGGGGGTAGATACATGGCTGAGCATGTCGTGAACCTGATGGATGAGTCGGTGAGGGAGGGCCTCGCTTTTGTGCAGGACCTGCTGAAAGAAATCCATCCCCGGGATTTTGCTGTCCGCTTCTGGGACGGCAGCACTTGGGACGCTGAACCGAGTGCCCCGACACGCTTCACGCTCGTCCTCAATCATCCGGGCACCCTGCGCCGGATGTTCCTCACCCCGAACCAGCTGAGCCTTGGCGAGGCTTATATCTACGGGGATTTCGATATCGAGGGGGATGTCATCGCAGCATTCTCGTTGGGTGATTTCCTCTGCAACCTGCACTGGGGACTGCTGGACAAGGTTCGTATCGGCAAGCGGCTGATGGAATTTCACACTCCGTCACGCACTGATGCCGGTGGCAGGGGGGCGCACCTGCACGGACTCCGCCATTCCCGCCGGCGCGACCGGCAGGCCGTCACGTTCCACTACAACATTTCTAACGATTTTTACCGGCTCTGGCTGGACGAACGCATGGTTTATTCCTGCGCCTATTTCACTTCCCCGGAAGAAGCCCTGGATGATGCCCAGGAGCGCAAGCTCGACTACATCTGCCGCAAGCTCAGGCTGCGTCAGGGTGAGCGTCTTTTGGACATCGGCTGCGGCTGGGGAGGGCTGGTGCGCCATGCTGCGCAGTATTACGGGGTGGAAGCCTTGGGCATCACGCTCAGCGAGCCCCAGGCGAAGCTGGCTGCTGAGCGTATCAGTCAGGCCGGTCTGGCAGGTCGCTGCCGGGTGGAAGTCCGTGATTATCGGGAACTTGAAGGGGATGGCAGCTACGACAAGCTCGTCAGCGTCGGCATGTTCGAGCACGTGGGGAAGGCTCGGCTGGCTGAATATTTCGGCCGGGCCTTTCGGTTGCTTCGGCCCGGGGGAGTGTTTCTGAACCATGGCATCGCCTCCAGCCTCAGCCAGCCTGAACTTGCTGGCCCCTCCTTCATCGAGCACTATGTCTTCCCCGACGGAGAGCTTCTTCCTGTGAGCGAGACACTCCATGCGGCCGAAGCGGGCGGTTTCGAGGTGCGGGATCTGGAGAGCCTGCGTGAACACTACGCCCTAACCCTGGAGAAATGGGTGCGGCGTCTGGAAGAGAAGCACGAGGAAGCACGGCGCCTTACCGACGAGGCGACCTACCGGATCTGGCGGCTGTATATGGCCGGCTCGGCCCACGGCTTCTGGACCGGCCGACTCAACCTGTACCAGGCCTTGCTGGTCAAGGCGGCCAACGGCAAGAGCGGTCTGCCTCTCAGTCGGGCCGACTGGTACGCGTGATGAGGTTGCCAGAGTCGCCCGAATTCAGAATGCAGGTGATTCGAACTTGCTTACCAATCCAATGAAGGAGGCTGAGCGCATGAGAGTTGAAGAGATCAGGGAGATTGCCAGGGAGCGGGGGCTCAAGCCGGGGAAGATGAAGAAGGCCGAACTGGTCAGGGCAATGCAGGACGCTGAGGGGAACGCCGCCTGCTATGAAACCGGGAAGGCTGGCGAATGTGGCCAGGAAAAGTGTCTCTGGCGTGACGATTGCGATTGATGTTCTGCGGCGAAACTGCCTTCAGCGCAGTCCCAGCCGGTGGAGGAGAATTCCCAGGTATTTGTTGATGGGGTTGTCGCGGTGCAGCCCCTTTATGACCGGGGGTTTACGCGTCCCGAGAGCGTCCAGTTCGGCAATGAGTTCCTGGTTCAGGCAGTGAGAGAGTCCTTCCCGGAAGATACGAATGGCTTCCAGCTTGTTTCCCGCAATGAGGTGAATGCGGCCGAGGTTGAGGAAGTGAACGGCGTGCTCGGGTTCCTGCGCAAGAGCGTCCTGACAGAGAGCGATTCCTCTTTTTATCTGTCCCCTCTCCCTGGCGATGCAATAACCGAGATAGGAAAGATAAAGTGGCGCAGCGGCGGACTGGGCGGCCTTCTCAAAATGGGCCAGGGCTGCAGGGGCGTTTCCCATGCGGATAGCAGCCAGTCCCTTGGCGAACTCCTGCTCCCCTTCAGTTGCCGTCATGATACCTCCCGAAAAGTTACCATAAGCGCCGATTGAGGATAACAAATACACTGTCAGACCGTGCCCTGTCAACTATCATTAAGAATGCGGGCTTCGGGATGCGATTCTGAAGCGAAAGGTCGCGGTCCGGGGGGTCTCCACCCCGCCGTTGAAGGTCCGCTCCGTAAAGGTCACCCTGTTGTTCCGGTCGATGAGGATGATGGTGGAGGAACGGGTGCCGTAGGCCGGAGAGATGATGAACAACGGCGAGAGGAGCCGCTCCCGCTCGATCCCCACGCCGGTGTCGGGGAGCTGGTGGTCGGGTGCCAGCGTGCGGTCGGCAAGGATGACGAAAAGGTCGTCGTCGACAATGGCACTTCCCGACGCTATGAGGCGGGCCAGCGCCTCCTTTCCCCGGGATACCTTGGGCCAGGGGGTGTCGAGGAGACGGTTTGAGAGTCCGTGGATCCTCGGGGTGATTCCGGAGGGAAGGTTCACGCGGTTGGAGAAGTAGCAGAACCCTTCCGTTGTGCCAAAAATCAGGTTGAAGCCGTTGTAGTCATCCCCTTTGCTGCGAAGCATGTCCAGGTATGCCGCCGTCGGCATGTTTCCCCGGAGAAAATCGCTGACGAGCCTTCCCCGCGACGGTCTCTCCTGCCGGTATGACGAGGGGTCACGGTAGTTGGTGAGGGCAGCGAATCTGCCGCCACGGGTCATGCCGAGCCATGTGCCCCCCTCCTGCAGGTCGCGGCCGGCAAGGACGTGTGGGTCAGTGTCCCAGAAGGCAGCCGGCGCGGTCGGCCGCGCGAAAAATTCATCCCGGTTGGCGGCAAGAATGAGCCGGTAGGCGGGGTGGCATTCGTATGCAAGGAGGATCAGGCACATACCCCATGTATACCATGGTTAAAGGTTGAGAGGAATCGAATTTGCCGCCGGCGAAAGACATTTCGCTTGCTTTTGCGGCACAAGGGGCTAAGATTGAGCTGTGGGGGCCGCAGCGCAGGCCGTAAAATCGCGCAATGGCGCGGTCAGAGGAGTTCGACGTGGGACAGAGGGAGGATCTGCCGTTCCTGCAGAGACTCGAGACGGAGATGGCGGCATGGGAGCGGGAGGGCGTGATCGCGCCCGATCAGCGGGAACGCATCCTGTCCAGGTACCGTGCGGCCAGGGAGGCCGAGGAAAAGGCCGGCCCGGGGCGGCTCGTCACGACGATCTCCACCCTCGGCGCGCTTCTCGTCGGTGTCGGCGTGCTTCTCTTCGTCGCCTCCAACTGGTCACAGATACCCAGCGGGTGGCGGCTCGCCATCATTGTCGGTTCCCTTCTCTCCAGCTACGGAATCGGGTTTCATCTCCGATTCGCCGCCGGCAGCTATCCGCGGGTCGGTGGCGCCCTCATCCTCCTCGGTGCCATCATTTTCGGTGCAGGAATTTTCCTCGTCGCCCAGATGTACCACGTAACGGTCCACTATCCGAACGGCTCGCTCATGTGGGGGGTGGGGGTCCTGCCGCTCGCCTATCTCCTCAAGCAGAACAGCCTCCTCGCCCTGGCCATCGTCGACCTCCTCGTCTGGCTTGGCATGGAGGTGCGCTTCTGGGTAACGGACGGCAGCACGGCCTGGGAGATGCAGCTCATTACTCTCTGCTTGATGGCAGGTGTCCTGCTCTGGGGAGCAGGGCTTGCCCACCGGGGGTCGACCCGGCTGAAGCCGGTCGCGGAGCCGTACATCATGGTCGGGGCTCTCGTGACCTTCCTCGGCTGTTTTATCCTTACCTTCGATGTCTACCGGGAACGCTTCGGCTCGCCCGCACTCATCCCCTTTTATGCGGTGATCACGGTGCTCTTCATCGTTACCCTTGCCGTGAGGGTTTACGCCCGAACGAACGAGAAGCTCTGGGAGGCGGAAATGTTCGCGCTCCTGGCCGTCATGGGGGCGGCACTCTATCTGACTCTCGGCTACCGCAGCGGGGGGGAGGAGAAAACTTTCTACGTCCTCATCGTCAACCTTCTCTTTGCCGCCGGGGTGGTCGGCATCATCGCGCTCGGCTATTTCCGCAGCTATCCGGCCTATGTCAACATCGGCATCGTCTTCTTCGTGCTGGATGTGACGGCCCGCTACTTTGACGTCTTCTGGAAACTCCTCCCCCGCTCGTTTTTTTTCATCATCGGTGGTCTCATCCTGCTCAGCGGGGGGGTGCTGCTGGAGAGGAAACGCCGCCGGATCCTGGCCGGCTTCCGTACGGAGGAGCACCTATGAAGGCGAAGTTCTGGGCGCTCGTTCTGCTCCAGGTCTTCCTCCTGGCCGGGATCATCGGCTACCGCCATTACTGGCTGGCGACCGGGGAACGGGTGCTGCTGCGGACCGTTCCGGTCGATCCGCGGGATATCTTCCGGGGTGATTATGTGCGGCTCGGCTACGCCATATCCACCCTCAACCTCGACCGTCTGGAGGGTGAAGACAAATTCGTGAGAAACGAGAACGTCTATGTCGTCCTGCGAAAGAACGCCGACGGCTCATACTCTCCCACTGCAACGCTCGACACTCCGCCGCCAGGGGGGCGATTCATCAAGGGGAGGGTCCTCTCCCAGACCGAGGGAAACCGCTGGGAAGTGACCGTGCGGGATGACGCAGGGAGGCGGCAGACCCTGGAGCCCCGCTTCTTCAACCACCGAAGGGGAGAGCGGCTCTCATTCTGCCTCAACGAGCGCAATGAGGTCATCTCCTTCGGCAACCATTCGGGGTGCGCCGACCCGCACTGGCGGCCGTTGACCGCGACGATCGACGAGGTAAGGGAGCTGCGGTTCAACCAGCTCAACGTGGAATACGGCATCGAGAGTTACTTCGTCGAGGAGGGACAGGGTAAGGTCCTGGAAGCAGCGCGCAGCGCCAGTGATCTCGTGGTGGAAATCGCGCTCCGCCGGGACGGGGCTGGACTCATTACCGCTCTCTTCCTGGATGGCCAGCGGCTCAAGTAACCGAGAGAACGACAGGAGGGTGGTCATGCGGTGCCTCGGAATATGGCTGGCGATGTGCATCATGGCTGCGGCAGTGCCCGCCGAAGCCGGGCGAAAGGAGGGGAGGAAAATGGCAGACATGAAGCTTATCAGTCCGGCATTTGTCGACAGCGGTGCCATCCCCGCCCGCTACACGTGCGACGGGCAGGACGCAAATCCACCCCTGCGGATCGAGAACGTACCGGGAGCGGCCCGGTCGCTGGCGCTCATCGTGGACGATCCGGATGCACCGGTGGGGATGTGGGTCCACTGGCTGGTCTGGAACATCGACCCGAAGAGCCGTGAAATCGGAGAGAACAGTGTCCCGGACGGCGCCGTCCAAGGGAAGAACGACTGGCGGCGCAACAGTTACGGCGGCCCCTGCCCACCGTCGGGCGCCCACCGCTATTTTTTCAAGCTGTACGCCCTCGACACCACGCTCAACCTGGGTGCCGGCACAACCAAGATCGACCTGGAGAAGGCCATGAGTGGGCACGTGCTCGCCCAGGCGCAGCTCATCGGGGTCTATAAGAGACGCTGAGCGACAGGGATGGCAGAAACAGAAAAGCCCCGGCCTATGGTCGGGGCTTTTTTATTGAAGATCACTTCTCCGCGGGCTTGGCATTCGCCTGTTGGGGCTGGTCCTTCTTTTTCGTGCCGAAGAGGTCAGGCTCGGGCCCCAGCACCGACATCATGTCGCCGAAGATCGAGTTGTAGGGCCGGGAGACCTTCACTCCGTTGACGTCGGTCGAATTGTCGAAGGCCCGGGTGATGCCGGGAACGGTCTTGAACTTTACCTCGACCTTGTCGGTCTCGTTGGCCCTGGCCTCGTCAAAGTCCGGGTACTGGAGGACGAGGAGCGGGGAGAAGGAGAGGTGGCGCTGGCGGAAGTTCGGGTATTCCCAGAGGACCATCCCGTCAGCGTCGAGAATCTGGGCGGTCATGATGAGGCGGTTGTAATCGCTCTCCAGGTACGAAAAGATATTGGTGGAGAATATCTTGTCCCGCGTGGTAAGGCCGCTCACAACCACGATCATGACTGCGTCCAGGTTGTTCTTCGTGATCAGGTCCCGGAGCGAGTCACCCTTGAAGAAATACTTGTTGTAGACGATGCCGGCGTCGTCACGCCGCTCGCGGCGGAAGAAGAGGTCGGAGAAGAGCTTGTCTGGGTCGTCAGCCAGCGGACGGACCGAAAAAAAGCCCCCCTTCTCCTTGAGGAGCGAGGCCAGTGCCCGTCCGTTCTTTCCGTTGGTATTCTTGACAAGGCTCACGAGCGCATCCTTGTCGGGAAGCCGGATATCGGAGTCGGCGTCCACAAGGATCGGGGCGACGCCGATGATCCGCACTTTCTTCTCGAAGGATTCACGGGGGACGTTGTAGTAGTTCTGGGCACAGCCGAGGGTCGCGAGCAGCAGCGCCATGAGGGTGATACACCGCAAACTTCTGAACATCCTGATGCCTCCTGTTGCAGTAAAAATGTCACGGTTGGAACAAGGACGTTTTCCGCTCTTATAGCAGAATCGGCGGGGTTTGGCCAGACTTTTCATCTGTATCCGGCATGGGACGGACACTGGATATGGAATGCCTTCACTGGCCGTGCGGTTTCGTGTCCCGGACGAAGAAGAAGAGGAGAACGGCGCAGGCGAGGCCGATGATCGGGATGAGGAACGCCCGGTGGTAGGCAGCGGGGGGATAGATGCCGGCCGTGCGCGGGAAATGGCCGATGATGACCCCCATCACCTGCTGCACGGCTGCCGCGCCGATAACGACGAAAAAGTTGAGGGCGGTCATGGCCGTGGCGGAGATCCCGGCGGGGAACATCTCCCGGATCATCGGGTAGATGGTCACTCCGGAGGAGACGGTTAGACCAATGGCGAAAAAGGCGGCGTTCAGCAGCGGCCGGGAGAGGGCCTCGGCGGGGCCGAGCATCAGGGTCATGAGGAGCATAAGGGCCAATTGCCCCCAGAGCAGCGTCCACTTGCGGGATTTGAGGACCCGGTCGGAAATCCTGCCGATGACCAGGCAGCCGGCGATGAAGCCGAGGGAGGTGAAGAGGAGCACGTTGCCCGCGGCGGCCCGGGAAAGTCCGAGGGTGTCCATCAGGTAGGGGCCGCCCCACAGACCCTGGAGCACCATGTAGTTGCCGTACCAGAAAAACGATAGGCACGCTAGGAGCCAGAAGGATGGGTAGGTAACGACGATCTTCCACCCTTCGATGACTCCGTGGTGCGGCGGGTGGGTGGTGTAGAGGGGCTCATCAACCGGCTCCGCGCCCGGTGGAGGGGAGTCGGTCACGATCAGGCGGACGAGGAGAACGGCGACGGCCTGGACGATGCCGACGGCGAGGAAGGGATGGCGCCAGCCGAAGCGGGAGACCGCCAGGGCGAGGGGGGCCGTGGCCGAGAGGTTCCCCAGGTTGCCGAGGGCCACCATGAAGCCGGAGATGGTGGCGAACTCGTGGGGGGAGAACCAGTTGCCGTAGATCTTGAGGGATGCCATCAGAACGGAAGCGGTGCCGATGCCGATCAGCACCCTGCCGGTAAGGGTGGCCGGATAGGCGGGTGCCAGGGCAAAGAGAAACGTGCCGCAGACGGTGAGGAGGCCGGAGAGGATGATGATCTGCCGACCGCCGAGGCGGTCGATCAGGGGGCCCAGGGGGATCTGGGCAAAGGCGTAGACATAGAAGAAGACGCTCGACAGGGTGCCGAGCCTGGCCGCGTCCAACCTGAGCTCCTGGGCAAGGTCCTTGGCCACCACAGCCATAGAGACCCGGAAGAAGTAGGCGAGGACATACATGAGGGCCAGGACGGCGAAGATTTGCCAGCGTTTGGTCATGTGATTACCAGATTCCCAGCTCGAAGGTGCGTTTCATTAATAGAGATGTCCTGTTTATATCTATCAGAATCGAACGCCGTTTGCCACGAAAAATATTATGAAAAAAAGGCCCGGTGCGCGCACGCCCGGGCCTGTTGGCAACGGTCAAGACACTGTCCTACTTCAGCATGATGAACCCCATCTGCCGCCCCGTGTCTCCGCCGTCGCGCCGGTAGGAGAAGAAGGTGTCGTGCTCGCAGGAGACGCAGAGGTCGCTCACCTCGATGTTCTTCTCCGGGATGCCCGCTTCGAGGAGTTGACGGACATTGGCTCCGGTGAGGTCGAGCTGCCATCTCCCGTCCCCCTTCGCCTCGGCGAAGCTCTCATAGCCGGTCCCCTGCTTCTTGAAGGCGTCGATCACCGGCGCGTCCACCTCGTAGCAGCACTTACCGATGGCGGGACCCACAGCGGCGAGGATATCGTGCGGCCGGGAGCCGAACAGGGAGACGAGGGCCTCCACCCCCTTCCGGGCGATGGCGCCGGCGGTCCCCTTCCAGCCGGCATGGAGCGCCGCAGCAACCCGGTTCTCCGGGTCAAGGAGGAGAAGGGGCGCACAGTCCGCCACGCAGACCCCGATCATCACCCCCGGCTGGTTGGTGATGATGCCGTCGCTTTCGAGCTTGAGGAAGTGGGCGAAATCGGGGTTGGGGGAATCGATGACGAGGAGGTCGGTGCCGTGCACCTGGCTGACCGTCACCAGCTGTTCCAGTCGCGAACCGAAGGACCGGGCGAGGAGGCTTCGGTTTCCCTGCACCTTGTGGGGGTCGTCGAAGGTGTTGGTGCCCAGGTTGAGGGAGTTGTAGGGGGGGCGCGATACCCCTTCGTGACGGGTGGTGAACCCCTGCGCTGCCACGCCTGTCGCGGCAAAGAGGCGCGGTTCCAGGTAGTGGACCTTGCCGGCCTTGGTCATTTCCATGGTGAAATCTCCTCCAACCCCCCTCAATCCCCCCTTGTCAGGGGGGAAGCCTTGAAGCCTCCCCTGACAAGGGGAGGTTTGGAGGGGTTTGATGTGAAAAGTCAAGCATTATGATGGACTTGCAGTCCCTGCTTTTTCAAGGTATTCGATGATCCGCGCCATATCCTCCGGCAGTTCCGTGTCGAACTCCAGGTACTCGCCGGTGGCCGGATGGATGAAGCCGAGGACCTTGGCATGGAGCGCCTGGCGGTCAAGCTCGCGGATAAGCGTTCGCAGGTGCGGATCGCGGATGGCGGCAAGCCGCCCGCCTCCCCCGTAGACCTCGTCCCCCACCAGCGGATGCCCAGCCTCTGAGAGATGAACCCTGATCTGGTGGGTTCTTCCGGTCTCAAGCCTGAGGCGGAGCAGGGTCAGCCCCGGGTAGCGGTGCAGCGCCTGCCAGTGGGTGACCGCGTGCTTACCATGCCGGGCCCGGCCGGACATTTTTGTCCGCTCCGACGGATGGCGCCCGATGACCGACTCGATCCGTCCCCTGTCTGCCTTGGGGGAGCCGAAGACCAGCGCCAGGTAGACCCGTTTCACGCTGTGTTCCTTGAACTGGTGGGCGAGGGCGAGGTGGGTGCGGTCGTTCTTGGCCACCACGAGGACCCCCGAGGTGTCCTTGTCGATCCGGTGGACGATGCCGGGGCGCACCTGCCCCCCGATTCCCGACAGGTCGCGGCAGTGGCCGAGGAGAGCGTTGACCAGGGTGCCGCTGCCGGTGCCGGCCCCCGGGTGGACCACCATGCCGGCCGGCTTGTTCACCACGATGAGGTCGCTGTCCTCGTAGAGGATATCCAGGGGGATGTCTTCCGCGGTCGGCTCTGCCGGCACGGGGGGCGGGATGGAGACGGCCACCCGCTCTCCCCCCTTGAGTTTCAGGGAGGGCTTCGGCACGGTCCCGTCTACGGTCACCATCCCTTCGTCGATGAGGCGCTGGGCCGCGGATCGGGTCATATCGTCAACGGTGCGTGCCAGGAAGCTGTCGAGCCGTTCCGGCCCCTCCCCGGAAGGGTATGTGAGTTCTCTGGTTTCCACGTGGTGATAGCACCCTGAAAAACAGCGAAGGCGCGATTGGATAACCGCGCCCTCCCGTGACTATGGTCCGGTCGATGCCCTTACCAGATGGAGGATTCTATCTTGCCCGCCCGCTTGATGAGGACATCGACAACGGCGAGGTCGAAGATATTGGCACCGGCCAGCTCGGGGGTGACGCGGGAGATGAAGTGCTGGCGCCCCTCTTCGAGCTCGTCGGTCAGAAGCTCGAAGATGTTGTCGTTCTTTATCCCTTCCTCCACCTTCTCCCGGTTGTATATGGCAACGTCCGAGATGATGGCGCGGGCAAGCCGTCTGGCCTGGTCAGGATTGTCGATAAGGCTCATGGAGATTCCCTTTTGATTGCTATCGGCGCCGCAGTATACAGGAAATCGGCGTAAATTCCTATTTTATTCTGAAGGCGAAGTAGATGCTGGAGTCGCCCCGTCTTATCAGGAGCGCCACGGACCCTTTCTTTTCGGCATCCTTCATGGCCTGACCGTATTCGGCGAGCCCGGAGATTTTCTTCTGATTGACGGAGGTGATGATGTCCCCCTGCTGGATGCCCACATCGGCAGCCGTGCCGTTCGGGTCGACGCTGGTGACGAGGACGCCGACAAGCCCCCGCTGGCGCATGTTGTGCGGCAGCTCCTCGACGGTGAGGCCGAACCAGCCGGCCTGGGGCTCGACGGATTTCTGCCGGGCCGTGGGGGCGCTCTCGGAGCTTGCCAGGGTGACGCTGAGCTTCTGAGGCTTGCCGTCCCGGAATATTTCCACCTCGATCTTCTGGCCGACCGGGGTGTCGGCAACGACCAGCTGCAACTGGCGGGCGTCCTTGATCTCCTTGCCGGCGAAGGCGGTGATAATGTCTCCCTGGCGGATGCCGGCCTTCTCCGCCGGGCTGCCGGCCATGACGTCACTGATGAGAGCGCCCCGGGTCTTGTTCAACCCGAAAGACTGGGCAACCGCATCGGTCACCGGCTGGATGGAGACCCCCAGCCAGCCGCGGGTCACGCTCCCCTTCTTGATGAGCGGTCCCACCACCTGTTTTGCCATGTTGATGGGGATGGCGAAGCCGATTCCCTGGCCGGCCGCCACGATTGCGGTATTGATGCCGATCACCTCGCCGTAGATGTTGAGGAGCGGTCCTCCCGAGTTGCCAGGGTTGATGGAGGCATCGGTCTGGATGAAGTCCTCGTAAGTCTCGATCCCCATGTTTGCGCGGCCGGTCGCCGAAACGACTCCGACGGTGACGGTCCGGTCAAGGCCGAAGGGGTTGCCGATGGCGATCGCCCACTGCCCCACCTGAAGCTTGTCGGAATCGCCCAGGACCGCCACCGGCAACTCCTCCCGGGCGTTGATCTTGATGATCGCCAGGTCGGTCTTCGGGTCTTCTCCGACCACCTTGCCGCTGTAGACCTTGTCGTTGGAGAGCTTCACCTGGATACTCTCGGCGTCCTTCACCACGTGGTCGTTGGTGAGGATGAAGCCCTCCTTGTTGATGATGAAGCCGGAGCCGAGGCTCGTTTCCCGCCGGTAGCGGGGGCGCTGCCTGCCGCCGAAGAAATCGTCGAAGAACGGAGAGAATTCAAAGAACGGCTGCACGAGCTTTTTCTTGCTGACGGTGGAGATGTTGACGACCGAGGGGGTGACCGTCTTGACCACATTGGTGAAGGCCTGCTGGGTGGCCAGGATATCCTTCGGCACTTCCTTGACCGGGGCCTCTGCGGTTCCCTTGCGGCTGGATTCGTAAAAGAGCGCTCCTTCCTTCTTCTTGCAGCCGGTAAGAGCTATGGCGATGATGAGAAAACAGAGCGGCAGGCATAACCGTTTCATGGCAAACCTCTTGAATCATTGATGAAAAGCTGATGTTCGTGAAAGGGTAGCCAAAAACCGGAAGGATGTCAACCCGGATTTGGCGCCGGGTCTTGCCGGCGAGGGCGTGCATGGAGGTTCCGTCCGGAGCCGGCGAGAATGCCGGGCGGCCGGTTCACTGTGGAGGGCGTTTCTTGAGTTCCCGGGCGAATTCCCGGATGATGCCGGCGGTCTTTTCGTCCATGTCCAGGAACCTGAGTCCCATTCCCCCTTCCGGATCGAGACGGCTCCAGACGACTTCCGCCTCGATGGTGAGCGGGCTGGCGGCAAGGGGGGTGAAGAACTGGAGCTTGACGATCCGTCCCACCTGCAGCGGTGCGGTGGTCACGACCGACACGCCGGATTCCGACAGGTCAAAGGTGTCGAAACAGGAAGCCCCGTCGGATTGCATCAGCCAGCATCCCGTCGTTACCGCCATCCGCCTGCATGTTCGCTCTTTCACCCCACCACGCCTCCTGCCCTGCCTCGATCGGAAGGAATCTACTTCACCTCTTCGCACTCGTTCGGCGACCAGCTGTCCAGTTCGCCGCTTTCCAGCTCTACCTGGACGGTTTCGCCATCCAGGGTGCAGCCGAAGGTGAGGCCAACGGCACCGGTCCTCGTATTCCGCAGCCTGATCCGCTCATCCTTGCGTTCGGTCCGTTCGCAGACATCGACGTACTGGGATTCTTTCATGGCGGTGCTCCTTGCACGGGTGGTGTCAGAACAAAGCTTAGCACGGTGCGCCCGCATTGCAAGGTCAGGTCGTCTCTCCGTCGCGGACCCTGACCCGGATGATCCGAGCACTGCCGTCACCGCCGGCCAGTTCGCGCCAGAGGAGGGAGAGAAACCTGACGGCGACGGTCCTGTGAAGGTATGCCTGGGTAAAACGGTACAGGAGCTTCCGCAGTCGCGAGGGTCGAGGACTGCCCAGGAGGAGGGGACAGTAGTCGGAAAGCTCGAGGGTCACTTTCATCCCCGTGGTGACGGCTTCGGTGGAGAAGCAAAGCTGGCCGCGGTCACAATGCGCGGGCTGGACCAGGCACCCGCCGCAGATATTGAGCGTTGCCGTTCTTGCTGCGCCCTGCGCCGAAAAAAAAGGACCGGCGAAGTTCAGGAGGGAGAGCCTTGTGTCGAGGAGCCGAAATTCGATGCCCAGGGGGGTGACGGCCGGCCTGATGAGCGAAAGGGTGAAGCGTCTGATGTAGGCCAGGTACCGGTCCACGAGGAAGGGGGGGGAGAGAGGGACGGCATGACTCTCGGGAATGATCGTCCACTGGATCGAGAAGATCGACCCATCCGCCAGCAGTACCTGCTGGAATGCGATGTCGTGCCGTGCCGTTTGCCTGCCGTCCATGACCGCTCCCGGCAGGACGATAGCACAAAGACGAGGGATTGTCTCCATTTCGTGAGAAAAAGTCGTCTGGTCGCGCCCCAACCCTTGTTTTTTCCGGAGAGCGTGTACAATTTGGGAAGACGAGGCGGTGTGCCGTGCCCGGCGGAAGAAAAAATCCGCTTAAAATCAGCGGGCGTTAGTGTTACAGTAGTCGCCGACTGCTATCGATTACGGAAGGAGGAGCATATGGGCAAGAAGATCGGAGTTGTTCTTTCTGGCTGCGGCGTGTATGACGGGAGCGAGATCCAGGAGGCGGTGTTCACCCTTCTCGCCATCGACCGGGGCGGTGCCGAGGCGGTCTGCATGGCCCCGGACATGGAATTCCCCGAGGTCAACCACCTGAGCGGCGAGGCAAGCGGGGCGAAGCGCAACGCTCTCGTCGAGGCGGCCCGGATCGCCCGGGGCAAGATCCGCAACATCAAGGAGGTGCAGGCAGCGGAACTGGACGCGGTGATCTTCCCCGGAGGGTTCGGGGCGGCCAAGAATCTCTGCAATTTTGCCGAGAAGGGGGCCGGGGCTACCATCCATACCGAGGTGGCGCGGCTGCTTACGGATATGGCCGCCGCCAAAAAGCCGATCGGTGCCATCTGTATCGCCCCGGCCCTGATAGCGGCAGCCCTGGGGAAGGAGTACCGGCCGAAAGTGACGATCGGCACCGATGCGGGGACCGCCGCGGCCATCCGGGAAACCGGCAGCGAGCATGTGGAGTGCCCGGTCACCGAATTCGTGGTGGACCGGGACCACAAGATCGTGACCACCCCGGCCTACATGCTTGCCGAGCGGATCTCCGATGCCGCAGAGGGGATCGACAAGGCGGTCCGGGCGGTGCTCGACCTGATCTGAAGCAGCCGGTCCGATGCGACGCAGGGGGGGACGAGTTTCCCCCCCTTTTTTTGTTTTTTTTTCGGCACGGCTTGCAAATGGCGGGAACGGTATATACTTAAGAGTTGAAACATGGCGCCCACTCCCTCCGGCCCCGCATGATACGCGTCCATCATCGATCAAAGGAGGTAAAACGTATGAAGAAATTTGTCGTCTTTATCTGCATGACCACGGTATTGGCGCTGGCAGCCGGCACTGCCATGGCGGAAAGCATCAAGGGCCGGGTCGGCGTCACCGGCCGCATCGGGTTCCTTGTCCCGGCCGACAGTGATTATGCGGCGTATAACGTGAGTACCGATGTCGGCTTCAACGGCGGCGGCGGCTTCATTTACGGGATCACCGACAACATTGCGGCCGAGTTGGACATCACCCATACCGAGTTCGGCAGCGATGTCGGTGGAGTGAAACTCGGGGATTTCAATACCACCAACATCTCCCTGGGTGCCCAGTACCGCTTCAACGACGTGATGCCGCACCTCACCCCCTATGTGGGTGCGGGACTCGATATCCTGATCAACGGTCTTGATTACGAAGGTGGCGGTACCGCCGACGTGGACACCGTCGTGGGAGTCCACATCTCCGGCGGGGTCGACTACTTCGTCATGAAGCAGCTCGCCCTCACTGCGGAGATGAAGGGGGTTCTCGCCCCCAACGCTGACATCAAAGAACCAGGTTTTGGCAAGGTGGGAAATTTTGACCCGATGTCCTTCTCCATGACCTTCGGCGCCCGGTTTTTCTTCAATTAGAACGACGGGTTCATGAAATGTTAGCAGTTGCCGGGGTGATTCCCCGGCCTTACGAGGCGGCCAACGGCCGCCTCTTTTGATGTTGCCCGCCTCAATCGGAATCCCCCCGCAGTCCCTCCCGATAAAGACAGGTGGTACCCGAGTGTATAATTTTGCGGCAAAATCTGACACCTGTATGTAAAAATTATTCAGTTTCAGCCGTTTCATGAAATGAAAAAAATACGTCACATCCCCTGAAAGACGCCATTCGTGCGGTATAATAGGAATACGGTTTCCAGTGGTGATGTCGAGGTGGGATCGGCACGTTTTATGTATTGCTTACAACTATGAACCAGTCGGTCGTGTCGGGACGGAAATGACGAGAAGCAGTGGAGGCGCAGTCATGAATACCCAGTCAATCGATGAAGCCATCGACAAGTACGTGCACGAGCGGATGCAGCAGGGGAAAACGAAGGCGAGTGAGCGTTTCCTCTCCTATGCCCACCTGAAGTTCGCGGGCGAGGAACTGGCCGAATTCATGAAAAAAGTCGGGGGACTTTCCCGCTACTACATGGATTTCCTCAACGTGATGGAGAACCCGTTTCGGGGGCCCGAGCTGGCATGGCTTGCGTCGATGCTCGTCATTGGCAGCTTCAGCTGCTACCTGATGAACTCGGAAGAAACACGCCTCACCGGGATATTCGTTTTTTCCGGGACCCTGGTGCATGCCTGGGCGCTGATCAGCATGGCGACCCAGAAGTGGCGGGATATCGGGGTGATGATCGCCATCTACCGGGAGATCGCGGAAATCGCCGAGCATGAGGTTGAAAGCAGGGCGTAACGTTTCCACATATCCATGCCACAGCAATTGCAAAAAGGCGGCCCTTGAGCCGCCTTTTTGCATATCGGATTACGGAGGTGAAACTGAGGTGCTCCGGTTACTCTTCCGTCTCCGACGTGGTGAAGAGAGGGAATATGTGGCTCAGTATCCAGAACAGGACGAACGGCACAACCGCGACCGTGAGGGCGCCGAACAGCCCCTCTTTGTATGTTTCCATGCTGTCGGGCCAGATGGGGAGGCGGTACTCCATGAAACCGGCGAAGGAGGAGGAGAACGCCTGGCCGCCGATGACCACGTTCCAGCGCATCATGAAGACCCCGAGGAGCACGAGGAGCGTGCCGGCGACCGCCCGCCGGATGGTGAGGCGGGGGAGGAGCAGGATGATGAACGGTGCCAGGTTCCCGAGGCCGTACTGGAGAATGAAGATCTTGAAGAAGTCTCTCTCGTAGATGACCCGGCGCAGGATGTCCCACGACTTGACCGCCGTGTAGCCCCGGAAGATGAGGTCGAGGAGTTCCAGGGTGATGGCGAGGACCAGGAACATGATGAGGTACTTGACGGTCATGGTCA